>NZ_JAHDTG010000039.1 GCF_018531475.1 Pseudonocardia mahuensis | reverse complement strand
GCATCAACCTGCACAAACAGCGCCGGGGAGTCGCCACCCGCTACGACAAGCTGGCCCTGCGCTACGAAACCACAACCCAGATCGCAGCGATCGACATCTGGCTCCGCCGATTATCAAACACGCGCTAGGGGGTCCCGGGTGCGGCGGAGCTCGGTCTCGGCTCCGGCCATGGCGGAGCGGGCGGCGTCCAGCCGGGTCGCGGCGTCGTCGCGTGCCCGCCGGGCGGCGCGCGCGGCCTCCACTGCACCCTCGGCGGCCTGCACACGACGGTCGAGCTCGACGAGAGCCTGCTCGGCCTCGGCGTCGGAGGGGCGGCCGGCGACCGCCGCCTCCAGGTCGTCGACGGTCGTGCGTGCGCGATCCAGGGCCCGACGTGCCGCGTCCTGGGCCGCCTCAGCCGCCCCGCTCTCCTGGGTCGCGGAGCGAGCCGCCGACTCGGCCTCCTCGACCTTCTGCCGGAGGTCGGCGAGATCCGTGTCGGGCAGGGGTGGCGGCAGCGCCGTGACGGCCTGCGCGCACACCGGGCATTCGTCGCCGGGCGTCAGCGTCGGACGGAGCACCGCGGCGAGGTCGAGCCGTTCGGCCTGGCTCAGCCGGGTCCTGCTCTCGTGCAGGCGGTGCCCAGCCTCCTCGGCCGCGACGACCGCCGCCTCGGCGGCCTTACGCGCCGTCTCCCACTCCCCCGCGGCCCGGTCGGCCTCGGTCCGCGCCTTGTCGAGCGCCCGGTGATCACGGCGGAGCCCTTCCAGCTCAGCGCGATCGGGGCCGGTAGCGGCCGCGGCCCGAGCGTCGGATTCCGCGGTCTCCGCTTGGGTCGCGGCGGCCCGCTGCTCGCTCAACGCCGCGCTCGCTTCGGCGAGTCGGCAGGTAAGGTCGTCGAGGCCCGCTGGGACGGTGGGTGCGCGGAGGGCAGCGAGCTCGGCCTCCAGCCGTGCGGTGGCCTCCCGCGCCGCGGTGGAAGCGTGGGCTGCGGCGTCCGCCCGAATCCGGGCCTGCTCGGCCGCCTCCTCCGCGGCCTTCGTGGCCGCTGCCGCGGCGATCAGGTCGCGATCGGCCGTCTCGCGGCGCTCGCGCAGGTCGGGCAGGGCGGCGGAGAGCTCACGGTGTTCGGCGTGGTCCCGCCGGACCTGCTGGAGGTGAGCACGGTCCGGACCCGCCGCGACCTGCTCGGTGGCCTGGATGCGGTGCTGTTCCGCCTCGTCGGCGGCGGCACGCACCTGCTCGACGGCGGCCGCGGCGCTGCGCCGACGCTCGTCCAGGGAGTTGACGCCCTCCGGAGTCGCAACAGCGGTGAGCAGGCCGCGTTCCGCGGACAGCTGCGTGACCAGCGCCTGCGCCGCCATCCTGTCCGCATCCGCGGCGGCGATCGCCGGCAGGACCTCGTCGACCCGGGCGGCGAGACCGGCGATCTCCTCGACCCGCGCCGCCGCCTGGCGCTCGGCCTCCTCGGTCGCGTCCCCGTAGCGCGCGAGCTGCTCCTCCAGGAGCTCCGCGCGGCTGCGCTGCGTGGCGGCCTCGGCATTGGCCTTGCGCATGATCTGGTCGTAGATCCCCATGCCGAGGATCCGTTCGAGCTTCTGCTGCCGCTCGTTCGTGGGGGCGTGCAGGAAGTCCGCGAAGTCGCCCTGGGGCAGCACGACGCACGTGCAGAAGTCCGCGAACGGCAACCCCAGTAGCCGCTCGACGGCCTCGGTCACCTGTCGGGCCCCCGACGCGACCGGCGTCGTGTCCCCCTCGCCGATCGAGTCGGCGGCGAGCTGTTCCAGCCGCGCCTCCTTGACCGTGACCTTGCCCGTCGACGCCGTCCGCCGCAGCTCGCGCGCGACGACGTACCGGGCACCGCCGACGTCGAACACCAGGCTGACGGTCCCCCGCCCCGCAGTGGGCGCCAACGCCAGCGACACCACCCGCGGATCGTCCCAACGCGGGACCGAGCCGTAGAGGGCGAACGTCATGGCGTCGATCACCGTGGACTTGCCGGATCCCGTGGCGCCGACGAGGACGAAGTAGTCCGTGTCCCGGAAGTCCACTGTGGTCGGCTCTCGGAAGGAGCCGAACCCGTCCATCCGCAGCAGGACCGGCCTCACGCGCTGCTCCCGGTGGTCTCGTCGTGCAGGAGGGCGAACAACGCCTCGACGCGCTCGTCGGCGACGCCGCTCGCCGTCAGGTACTCGTGGAACAGCTCGGACGGATGCCGCTCCCGGGCCCCCGAGCCCGCGGGCCGCGCAGGCGTGACGGGCGCGGCGAACTCCGGGTCGATCCGCACCTCGAGCGCGTTCGGCAGCAGCTCCAGGACGTCCTCGCGCAGCCCGGCCCGGGCCTGTTCCCGCACGTAGACCCGCAGGAAGTCCTCGCCGACGTCGACCGCGCCGAGCTCGTCGAGCGTGCCGTGCAGGGTTCGCAGCCGCCGCCCGGCGGTGATTGGGACGTCGGTGACCTGGGCCGGCGTGCCCGGGGCGGCCTCCACGAGGCAGACGACCGGGGTGTTCTCCTGCTCCCCGAAGTCGACGGCGAGCGGGGCGCCGCTGTAGTGCACCGGGCTCGCGGCCTCGATACGCTGCCTGCGGTGGAGGTGGCCGAGGGCGGTGTAGTGCGCGTCGACCGGGAAGATCGCGGCCGGCACGGCGTACTCGAAGATCGACTGGGCCATCCGTTCCCCGCCGCCCAGCGCGCCGTTCAACACGGTCAGGTGGGCCATCACCAGGTTGACGGCGTCGGTGCGGAAACCGCTGGTCAGCGCGGCAAGGATCCGCCGGAGCTCGCCGTCGTAGGCGCTCGTATTCTGGCCCGGGCTGTTCAGCACGATCTCCGTCGCCCGCACCGCAAACCGCTGCGACACGAACGGGAGCAACGCGACCGTCACGGGCTCCCCGGCGCGGGTCCGGAACTCGACGACCCCGCCCTGGGTCGGGTTGCGGGGCGTGCCGAGCAGTGTGATGTCCGATGCCGCGGCGAGGGGGCGGTAGGCGTCGAGGGTGGCGGCGTGGTCGTGGTTGCCGGCGATGGCGACGACTCGGATACCGCTCTGCGCCAGCCCGAGCAGCGTGCGGACGACGAGTCTCTGCGCGGCGGCAGTCGGCGCGGCGGAGTCGTAGAGGTCCCCGGCGACCAGCACCGCGTCCACCTCGTGCTCCCGCGCGATCCGCACGATCTCGCGCAGGACCAGCTCCTGCTCGGCGAGCCGGTCGCGGCCCTTGAGCGTCTTGCCGACGTGCCAGTCGGCTGTGTGCAGGAACCGCATCAGAAGGGCGCGTCGTCGTCGACGGCGGGCAGCCTCGCGAAGGGGTCGCCGTTCGTCGTCGGCAAGGGATCGCCCGCCGACTCCGACTCGCGGGTCGCCCACGCCGGGAAGGGGAACTCCACCGCCAGCGGCACCGGGATCTCGGGCTGGGACACGAACATCGCGCCGGGCTTGGCCAGCACCGCCCGGGCCCGCTGGGAGGGCGGGAGGAAGCCGTACTCCGGACGGCCCGCCTCGGCCGGGTCCAGCCTCCCGACGACCTTGATCGAGGAGTTGGACACGATCCGCCGTTCCACCTCGCTGGCGGTCTGCTGGGCGCCGATCAGAATGATTCCCAGCGAGCGCCCACGCTCGGCGATGTCCAGCAGCACCTCCTTAATGGGGCTGGAACCCTCGCGCGGGGCGTACTTGTTCAGCTCGTCCAGCATGGTGAAGAGCAGGCCCTTGGTGCCCGCGGCCTCCTTACGGGCCGTCTCGGCGGCGAGCACGACGCCGACGACGAACCGCTGCGCCCGCTCCGGCAGGTTGTGCAGGTCCACCACGGTGACCTGGTGGTTGGCCGTGGAGACCTCGCGGCCGGTCAGCAGCGGCAGGTCGCCACGGATCAGCGAGCGCATCGGTTTGAGGCTGGAGCGGAGCCGGCGCAGGAAGGCGTTGATCGTGCCGGTGCCGGTCACGGGGCCCGCCCAGTCGCGCCTCAGGTCCTCGTCCGTGAGCTGGTCGGACACGTACTCGACGAGCTGTTCGTAGGTGCGCAGGGTCCGCCCGCCCAGCGCGATGGCCCCGTCCCCGACCGCGGTGGCCTGGCGCTTGAGCTGCGCAGCGACCTGGTGGATGACCATCGTGTACTGGTTGCGCTCGTCCTCGGCGTCGGCGAAGACGTAGGGCAGCAGCTCGTCCCGGCAGAACTCGGCGAGGGTCCACCAGAACGGGGTGACCCCGCTGGTCCGACCGGTGACATGCGGGCGCCCGGTCGGGTCGTCCGGGACCGGCGGGGCGAAGAACCCCGCCGAGGCGAACGGCTCCGCAGTCAGTCCGAGCCGGGCGTAGCGCTCGCGCTGGGCGTCGTCGAGCTTGGTGTTGCGCTGGTCGAGGAACAGCAGGTCCTCGCCCTTCACGCTGAAGATTAGCGCCTTGGTGTTCAGCGACCGTGTCCCGAGCACCCGGCTCTGGAAGATCGAGTAGAGCAGGAAGAGCGCGAAGCTCGTCTTGGTCGCCACCCCGGAGATGCCGCTGATCGAGACGTGCCCGCCGCGGGTGCCGTCGAGGAACTCGAGGTTCACGTAGACGGGCTCGCCGTCGCGCCCGAGCCCGACGGCGACGGTCTTGTCCATCTGGTCGAAGTACAGCGCCGACGCCCGCTCCTCCCCCGTCGCCCGGAAGGCCTGCGCCCCCGGGGTCGGCGGCACGTAGCACTCGGGTTCGACGCGAGTGGTCGTGACCTCGGCGATCTCCTGGACGTGCGCGGGCAGCACCCCGTCCGCGATGAGGAAGACGTCCGACCCGAAAGACGCACCCTCGTGGCGCGCCCGGACCTCGGTCACCACGCCGGACGTGGTCACCTCGCCGACTCCGGGCACCTCGCGACGCGCCGTGACCACGTCGTCGAGCTGCAGGTACTGCTCGGGAGCCAGACCAATGGAGAACAGCAGCGGCGTGGAGTCTTCCGTGCCGATGACGAGCCCGACCGGCTCGCGCGAGTCGAATACCGTCACCAGTACCCCTTGCCAGATCTGAAGCTCAGACCGTAGCCCTCCCGCCACGCGCATCGACAAGGGGTGCCCGATCAGGGTCACTCGATGGTGGTACATACTCAGCGACCGCTAACAGAATCGGTAGCGTTCGCCTGCACTGAGGGAACCGCCGACCGGCGTGGGGGTGTCCGTCCTGGGATTTCTCGACAGATTCCGGCTCGAGGCCCCACCGCGCCCCACTCGGCCTGCGTCGAGGCCATCCGGGTCCGTATTCGCTTGGATTCCCCCTGACCGCGCGGTCGATGTTCTCGGCTATCGCCTGTTCGGCGGGATGGTCTACGTGGGAGAGCGGCTGCACACCCGGAGTGGGGTGACCGAGCCGGCGCTGATTGACCCGGCCCTTCCGATCGACCGCAGCCGGCCGGACTGGGACGGCGAGGACCTGTTCTACTGGCCAAGCTATGAGTCGATCACGCCTGCCTCACGCGCGGCCTACCTCACCTGGCTCGCAGACGGCCGTCGTCATCCGGGGGTCCCGCTCGGCTACGTGTTCCTGTTCTTCTACGGCCTCGAGCGCAGGGTGTTGGTCGACGCCATGGGCGGCGACCCCGCCGCGCGGGCGGAACTGCCCGCGATCGAGCAGGAGGTACGACGACTTGTCGGTCTCTACGGCAACGGTAACGCTCTGGGCCGCTACTGCGAGGAGTTCCTCGACGTCCTGACCCTTCTCCAGAACGGGCCTACCCCAGAACCGCCCGAATACGGGTCCGGAGATCCGTGGCGGGTTCCGCACTCCCTTCGACTTGGTCTCGCCCGCTTCGCCGCGGAAGGCCGGCCCGTTCCCGCGGAGTGGGCCCTATCATGGTCCTGGTTCCACCCCGGCATCTATGCTCGGACACCCGAGACCCGTTGTCCGACCGAATTCGCGGAACTGTTCCGGATCCGCTATCAGCAGCGGCACGGCGACGGGATCGTCCCGCCCCTCGGCCGCCCTTCGTTGCGCCTGCGTTACTCCCCTGCAAGTGCAGGTCTACTCGGCGCGGACCTCGACCTTCACGGGGTTCCCGACCTGCTCGAGGAGCCTCGCTCCTCACGCGAGCTCAAGTCGCTGGTGGACGACGTCACCCAGGAACTCGAGGCCTACAGCCGGTTCCTTGGGCGCAACCCCGACCAGGCGGGCAGTCTCGCCGCAGCCGCGCTGCTTCCCCCCGAGCTGGCCACGTCCGCGGGCGCCGCGGCGGACTCCTTTCTGTCATGGGCGCGTGCCGCACTTGGTGACGACGCCAGCGTGGTCGTCGACGGCGATGAACTGATCGGGTTCTGGCCGACCGCCCAGCCGTCGAAGATGACCAAGAAGGAAGTCGTCACCTGCGCCCAACTGCTTGAGCGCCACGGCATCGGAATCGAACCCGACGTCCGCGTCGGAGGCGCAACGATCTCCCCCGGCCCGGTTGTGCTCTTCGACGCGAGCTACGACCCGCCTCGTAGCGCAGGACCCGAGTACGTCGCCGCGACCACCCTGCTCCAGCTCGCCGTCGCCGTTGGCAGCGCCGACGGGACCGTCGACTCCTCCGAGCAACAGGTCCTGCTCGACCACATGGGCACCGCTCTGGCACTCACTCCAGGTGAGATCGAACGGCTCATCGCCCACCTGCACTGGCTCACCGCCACCGGCAGCAAGCTCACCGGGCTCACCAAGCGACTACGCGAGCTGCCCGACGACAGGCGCCGCTCCATGGCCGATGTGCTGGTGGCCGTCGCCGCGGCAGACGGGGTCATCTCACCCGAGGAGGTGAAGACCCTCGGCAAGATCTACAAACTGCTCGGACTCGACCCCGACGCCGTCTACTCCCGCCTTCACGCCCAGGCAGCAGCTGTCGCGCCCTCCGCTGAGGAGGGCACGCGACGGCGGCACTCACGGCCCGGCGTCACAGTGAACGAAACGCCGGCCGAACCCGCCCCGCCTGGATCCGTCGACCTCGATCCAGCACTGCTTGCCGCGTCGGCCGCCAGCACCGCCGCTGTGTCGTCCCTGCTGTCCGAGGTCTTCGCCGACACGACTCCGGACGCGGAGGAGCCCACGTCGGTCGGCAACATCGAGCACACACCCGCGCACGAAGCGGGCGCCGTTCCCGGCCTGGATGCAGCGCATGGGCGGCTCTACCTCGCCGTCGTCACCCGGCCGACGTGGAGCCGGGCCGAGTTCGCCGAGCTGGCTGAGGAACACGGCCTCCTTCCCGACGGCGCCCTCGACATCCTCAACGACCTCGCCGTCGAGACGTGCGACGAGCCCCTTCTCGAGGACGAGGGCGACCTCGTCCTCAACGACTACGCAGTTCAGGAGATCCCGCGATGACCGACGCGCCCACAACGACCCGGATCCGTCCGAAGGACCGCGACGCGGTCCTGCAGTCCCTGCGCGCAGGCGTCGTCCCCCGCACCGGTCTCCAGCACATCGCCGTCGGCCGTCCCGACGAGATCAACTCGCTGATCAAGGACATCGCCCGCATCGCCGACGGCGGCTCCGGCTGCCGGTTCATCATCGGCGACTACGGCTCGGGAAAGACCTTCTTCCTTCAGCTCATTCGCTCCATCGCTCTGCAGCGCAGCCTGCTCACGGTGCACGCCGACCTCGCCCCCGACCGCCGCCTGCAGGCCACCGGTGGCCAGGCCCGCAGCCTGTTCGCCGAGCTCATGCGCAACATCGCCACCCGAGGCCAGCAGGATGGCGGTGCGATGACCAACGTTGTCGAGAAGTTCGTCGGCACTGCCATGAGCGAGGCCCGCCGGGAGGGCACCGACACCGAGACCGTGATCCGCGTCAAGCTCGCCAAGCTGAGCGAACTTGTCGGCGGCTACGACTTCGCCGACGTCATCGCCGCCTACTGGCGCGGCCACGAGTCCGGCAACGAGCAACTGCGGGCAGACGCTGTGCGCTGGCTGCGCGGCGAGTTCTCCACTCGTACCGACGCCCGCACTGCCCTGGGCGTGCGCTCGATCGTCGACGACTCCCAGTTCTACGACCAGCTCAAGCTCATGGCTCGCTTCGCGCAGCTCGCCGGGTTCCACGGGCTGCTCGTCTGCCTCGACGAGATGGTCAACCTCTACAAGCTGGCCAACGCCCAGGCCCGCAACTCCAACTACGAACAGATCCTGCGCATCCTCAACGACAGCATGCAGGGTAGCGCCGAACACCTCGGATTCCTCTTCGGCGGTACCCCGGACTTCCTGCTCGACCCCCGCCGCGGGCTGTACTCGTACCAGGCGCTGCAGAGCCGGCTGGCCGAGAACACCTTCGCCGTCGACGGCCTCAAGGACTTCTCCGGCCCGGTCCTGCGCCTCGCGAGTCTCACCCAGGAAGACTTCTTCCAACTGCTCAAGAACCTCCGCCACGTCCAGGCAGGCGGAAACCCGGACGGCTACCTGCTCCCCGACGACGCGCTCGTCGCGTTCATGCGGCACTGCTCCGAGCGCATCGGCGAGGCCTGCTTCCGCACCCCCCGCACCACGATCCGGTCCTTCCTCGACCTGCTCGCAGTGCTCGAGCAGAACCCGGGCACTGATTGGACCCACCTGATCGACGCCGTGGTCGTCGAGAAGGACATCGATCCCGCGCTCGTCGACGGGGCAGCCACCGGTTCGAACGACTCGGACGACAATGAGCTCAGCGACTTCAGCCTCTAGCCACACCCGGCTGCACTACGGCGTCCAACGGTGGCTGCACGCCCAGGGCTGGCCCTCCCTCCGCCCGGCCCAGGCCGCGGCCATCGACCCGGTCCTCTCCGGGACAAAGGACGTGATCATCTCGGCGCCGACCGCGGGCGGAAAGACCGAGGCGGCGTTCCTTCCGATCTGCTCGCGCCTCGCCGAAGCTCGCGACACCGGCCCGGTCACCACGGGAATCGAGGTGCTCTACGTCAGCCCCTTGAAAGCACTGATCAACGACCAGTATAACCGACTCGGGCTGCTCTGCCGCGACCTCGACGTCGCCGTGCACCGCTGGCACGGCGACGTCCCCGCCTCGGCGAAGACGCGGATCCGCCACAACCCCGGTGGCATCGTCGTCATCACACCGGAGTCACTCGAGGCACTGTTCGTCACCGGCGGCCACGACGTAGCCCGGATCCTCGGCGGACTGCGCTACGTCGTCGTCGACGAACTGCACGCCTTCCTCGGCACCGAACGCGGCATGCAGCTGCAGTCCCTCATGCACCGGGCCGAGGAGGCCATCGGCAGGCGTGTGCCCCGGATCGCGCTCTCCGCGACCCTCGCGTCCCCCGCGGCCGCGCAGGACTTCCTCCGCCCGGGCGAAGGCGAACAGGTCCGGTACATCAACCCCGGCCACCGGGGCGGCGTGAAACTGCGGGTGTTCGGCCATCAGCGCCGCAACCCCTCCACCACCGACACCGATGACGAGCCCTCGGACCTCGTCGCGATCAGTGAGCGTCTCTTCACCGGGATGCGTGGCAACGACCACCTCGTGTTCGCCAACAGCCGCAAGAAGGTCGAGAGCTACACCGACCGCCTCTCCCGGCTCTGCGACGAGCGCCGTGTCCCGAACGAGTTCTTCGCCCATCACGGCAACCTCGCCAAGGAGGAACGCGAGTTCGTCGAGGAACGGCTGAAGAGCTCGATCCCTACCACGGCGATCTGCACCTCGACCCTCGAGATGGGCGTGGACATCGGCTCCGTCGAGGCGGTGGCGCAGCTCGGCCCGCCGCCCGGTGTCGCGAGCTTGCGACAACGCCTGGGCCGCTCCGGGCGACGGAACGGCATCCCCCGGCTCATGGTGCACGTCACCGAGGACGAGATGTCCGAGAAGATCAGCCCCGTCGACGAGCTCCGTCCCCGGCTCGTCCAGACCATCGCCATGATCGAGCTGATGGGCGAGAACTACCTCGAGAAGCCCGACCCGGCCCACCCCCATCTGTCAACGCTGGTCCAGCAGGTCCTCTCGGTCATCGCCCAGCGCGGCGGCGCCTCGGCAGGCTCCCTCTACGCCACGTTGTGCCGCCGCGGCCCGTTCCGGGAGGTCGGACAGGACATGTTCGCCGACCTGCTGCGCGCCATGGGCGCCGCAGCATTGATCCAGCAGGGCTCGGACGGCCTCCTTCTCGCCGGCGAGGTCGGCGACAGGATGATCAACCACTACAGCTTCTACACCGCGTTCCACACCGCGGAGGAGCTTCGCGTCATCCACGAGACCCGCACCCTCGGCACCATCACACCCGGCCCCGGACTCCAGGTCGACGCCCTGATCCTGCTCGGCGGCCGTCGCTGGCGGATCACCGACATCGAGGCCGACAAGAAGTTCGTTCTGGTCTCCCCCGCCTCCGGTGCGCGGCCACCCGACTTCGACGGCGACGGAGGACCGCTCGTCGCCGACGAGGTCCGGCAGCGCATGCGCCGCCTCTACCAGTCCGCCGACGTGCCCACGTGGATCGACCCCGAGGCCACCGAACTCCTTCAGCAAGGCCGTGCGGCATTCGCCCGGCTGGGGCTCAGCTCGTCAGGGTTCCTGGAGCGTGGCAAGGAGATCCACCTGTTCCCCTGGCGCGGCGACAAAATCATGAACACGCTCGCGACGGTGTTCCAGACACACGGAGCGCAGGTCGCTCATGAGGGCGTCGCCCTCACCGTCCAAGGGGTAGCCGCCGGATCACTGCAGGACCTCTGCCGTCAGGTCGCCGACACCCCTGCGCCCTCGCCGCTCGACCTCGCCTCCGAGGTCGTGGCTCTCGAACTGGACAAGCACGACCGCTACCTCACCCCGGAGCTGCTGACCCACTCCTACGCCGCACGATTCCTCGACGTCCCGAACACCTGGCAGACCCTGCGTGACCTGGGATCCGGCACCCCGCTGCCGCGAACCGAACCCGTCGATCCGGCCGGCGCCCCGCTCGTCGTGCTCGGCGAGACCCCGTTCGCCGTGGTCGACGTCGAGACCACCGGTTTCGACGCCGACGGCCGCGACCGCATCGTCGAGATCGCCATCGTCCGGCTCGACCCGAACGGCTCGCTGCTCGACTCCTGGTCCACCCTCGTCAACCCGCATCGCTCCCCCGGACCGACTGCCGTCCACGGCCTCACCGCCACGCATCTCGCGCAGGCACCAACCTTCGACGCACTCGCGGCCGAAATCCTCGCCCGCCTCAGCGGTGCGATCGTGGTGGCCCACAACGCCGACTTCGACAACCGCTTCCTGAGCGCCGAGCTCCGCCGCGCCGCACGACTCGCGCCGAACTGGCCGGTCCTCTGCACCCGTCGGCTCGCCTACCGCCTCGCCAGCGCCACCTGCAGACGGCTCACGGACCTCTGCCGTGCCGAGGGGCTACACCATGACGGGGCCCACTCAGCCCTCGCCGACGCCGATGCCACCGCCCGGCTCCTCGCCGTCTACCTCAAGCGTGCCGACGCCGCTAGAATGACGACCGCCGCTGAACTCGGAGTCGCCCCACTCCTCCTACCAGCGCCAACGGCGCCGCCCCGGACCCGTCCCGACGTCCGCCTTCGTACGTCGCACCCGATCGACCGACGCTCACTCCCCGGCGACGCAACCGGCGATCCACGCCTCGACGCCTACCTGGATCTCCTCGAGGTCGTCCTCGCCGACCACGTGATCACGGACGACGAAGAGAGACGACTTGAGGCCATTGCGCACGAGTCGGGGCTGTCCGATGGGCAGGTGGCCGCATGGCGACACGCCGCTTCGTTGTCAGCGAACCGGGTGTAGCTCCCGGTTCTTAGCGGAATTGAAGGTCCGCATGCGAAGCACCTTCTGCCGATGAGTCCGTTCGCCCTGGCAAGGACGCGCCATAGCGAACGGAGGGACGAAGAATGCCAGCCCTCGGCCGCCCCCGTCTCGACGCACGAGTAAGGACGAAAGCGACGTCGCTCTAGGCAGAATCTTCAGCCGAGCACTGCCAGTCCAAGGGGTCGAGATCCCTTCGGATTCGGAGGAAGCGAACGGGATGCCGCCAGCGATCCTGTTCATACGAGGTGTCAACCTCAAGCTCGACGAGGGACGGCAGGACTTGCACATAATTCACAGGTTTGCTCGGACGTTGCCCGAAGCGGCTGGATAGAATCACCTTAGGCCAAGGGTGCTGGCCTCGTGCAAGGGAGAGAACCTGTTCCAATTCTCTGGGAGCGGCACCAGAAAGCGCGGTCGTCCTGCCGGCAACTCGCAAACGACGATCCTTGCCGAACCGGCCTACAACCAGCGCTTCCAGGTCTGGAAGTGAACCGAGCACTCCGCCGACGACCGCCTCAGCGGTTAGCCGTGTCTTGATCTTCCGCCAGGCACGGGCGCCGGCGCGGTAGGTCTGATCAACGCGCTTGGCCACAACCCCCTCGATCCCGGAGTCGGTGTGCTCGCGCATCCACAGTCGTCCGACTGCTAGATCAGCGGAGGCGGGCATCAATATCAGCCCGTGCGGAAGGCGCTTGCCGAGCAGCTCCTCGAGGTGTCGGCGCCGCTCCGCCCATGGCATCGGCCGCAGGTCCTTGCCCTTGCGCGCCAAAAGGTCGAACGCCACGAAGGCGGCCGGCTTGACTGCGGCGAGCCGACCGGCCTGGGCTGTGGAAGGCTGCAGCCGTTCCTGCAGGACAAGGAAGTCGAGCCGGCCCTGCTGCCACACCACCAGCTCGCCGTCGAGCACCACGTCCTCGCCGAGCTCGGCCACCGCGGCGACGATCTCCGGGAAGTAGCGGGTCAGCGACCGCAGCTGCCGGCTCTGCAACCGCACCTTCCCGCCCGAGGCGTGGGCCAGGCAGCGGAAGCCGTCGAACTTGGGCTCGTAGATCCACTTCTCCCCGACCGGCAACTTTTCCGTACTCGCCGCCGCCATCGGCGGCGGCGGGAACGGCACGGGGCACACCGCGAGACGATAAGCAGATCACCGAGGGTCCCGATCGGCGGACGACCCGTCACCTCAGCCGCGGGAAGGCCCCGTGCAGCGGCCGCGGCGCGACGGCCCCGGCCGGCGCGCCGCGGCCGACCAGCACAGCGCGAAGCTCGACTGGGACGGCCCGTAGGCCGGGCGAGAAGAACTCGCCCGGCCCGGGGATCTACAGGATTCGGATCGTCGAGCACAGCCACCGGTCCAGGTCGACCAGTGTGAACGACGCGGCCATCGCCCGGCGCCGTCCCCGGAGCCGGATCGACCCGGCGACCTCCACCGCGCCCTCGTGCGGCTGGGACGGGTGGAAGCTCAACAGCCGGGCTCCACCGCGTAGGCCGCTGGCCTCGACCGGCACCGCCCGCAGGTACCGCAGCACCCGCAGCGCTACCAAGTCGGTGAGCTGCTTGGCCGGGCGGCGCTGGTCAAGCACCTCCACCAGCATCGCCACCGTCCGGTGGGCCTGCCTGATCGCGGCGTGGTCGAGCGGGACCTCGGTGACCGGCTCACCCGGCGGCAGCTCGGGCGGGGCGCCGGCCGGGGCGCGGTGGCCGCAGGTGGGGCACGGGTCGAGGAAGTTCTCCCCGTCGAACACCACGGTGCGGACCGGGCGCAGCCCGAGCACCCGGCGAAGAGTGTCGGCGTGGGGCGTCTCCTTGTGGTCGAGGGTCTGGGACATGGCGGCCTCCTGAAGAGTTCGGCAACCAGCCCGAACAGCAGGGCAGCTCGTGTAGTTGTGGTGGGCTGGCTGCGGGGCGCGGCGCGAAGCGCCCGCCCTTGTCCTCCGCGCCCGACTTCGCCCGGCGAGGCTCGCGGGCACGGGCGACCGCCAGGTCGTCGGCGAAGCCGATGCGCAGCACCCTTGCCCGTGAGACCGGGCGGAGTAAGCGGCCCACCACCGAGGGAGCAGCCCGGCCGAAAGGCCGGACCTCCGCGGTTTGGATCGGTGCTGGCCAAGCAGCAATATGTGCAGTCCGCGTCGCATGCAGTCGGCCGGACCCGGCCGAGCCAGTACTGCGTCAGGTGCTGGAAGGACAGCGAGCCGTGAGCTGCCACCTCGACTTCCCTGTCATAACGCCGCGATCCGCCTGCCCGTAACGGTCACCCACGGAGTGCGATTTGTGTTGTGACGTCGGGGGACGAATTGCACGAACGGAGACGCTCCCCCCATGTCTCAGCCGTATCCGCCGCACCCTGGGCAGCCGTACTACGGCCCTCAGAACGGCCAGCCCGGCCCTACCATCCGCAGTCGCAGCCCCGACAGCCGATGCCGCAGCAGTACGGGCAGCAGTGGGCGCCGCCGCGGCAATCTCAGCAGTTCGGCTCCACCGGCGGCGTGTACCAGCAGCCGCAGCAGATCCCCACGCAGCGGAGGGCCGTGCCGACGCCGCCGAAGAAGCGGAAGAAGTGGCCATGGATTGTCGGCGCGCTCATCCTCATCCCGATCCTGGCTTTCGCCGGCTGCACGGCTCTAGTCGGCGGCGCCGTCAAGGCCGTCGACGACGCCCGCCAGGGCGGCACCGTGAGCCTTGGCGAGACCTACACCTACGCCTCCGGCATCGCCCTGTCCGCCAGCGTCCCGAAGCCGCACGACCCGAAGAACCAGTACATCGTGGCCAAGAACGAGCAGGGCTGGGAGTCCACGATCACGATCACCAACGGCAGCACCAACCCCATCGGCGCGTCGCTGGTGACGATGAGCGCCACCGCGAACGGCGCACCCGCCCAGCAGTACTGGGGCGACGGCAACGGCCTGCCGACCCAGCAGATCGCGCCCGGCCAGTCCCTTGCCGTGCCGTTCCAGTTCAAAACGCCGAAGGGCACCAAGGGCCCACTCCAGATCGGCGTAACCGCCGAGCTGAACGAGCCCGTCTTCTTCAACGGCTCGCTCGGCTGATCAGGAGCTTGCTGGGCTTGAGATCAGGCCCGGCTCCCGGCGCTGGTCCGACCCTTGTCGGGCCAGCGCTGGGACTCACCCGCTGCCGTCGTGAGACCGCCCCACCACCGCCCAGCCACAGCGCTCCACACGCTGCGAATCAGGCGCGTCAGGACCCGCCTATAACGATCCTTGTCCCTGGGGACGCCGGGGTGTCCAGGTCTTCGACGACCACCCCGTCGAGCTTGATCACCCGCCGCTCGAGGTGCGAGGCGATCCGCTCCTCCGACAGCATCGCCTCGAGACGGGTCCGGACCGTCGGGATCTCCTCGGGCTGCTCCGCGTCGCTCACCTTAGGATCAACTTCCTTGATACCGCGGCGGGTGTCGTTGGCCAGCTCACCTCTTCAGGGCTATCGGTCAGCGTCTGTACGTCCCGCCGTTGTAACGGCGTGGGCTTCAGCGCCTCGGCCGGCACGAGCTGGTCGACGAGGGTCAGCCCCAGCGAGGGGTTCCTCGACGCCCACAGGATGGGAAACGAGGCAAGCCCGTGCCAACGCACGTCGAGCCCGCAGAACCACGAGTGGAGCTCCCCGTTCGCGACGCCGGCGACGTCGAGCACCCCGGGCCCGCTGGGTCGATCTTTCGTCGCTCCTGCCGGCCGTAATGCACTGCAGGTCGACATAGACGGGCTTGGCCATCCTGCGCATGGACAGCGCCTCCACCTCGAACACACGTTCGAGATCGTACGGTGCGGGTCCTCAGCCGTCGCCCTCAGCGTGAGCGGTCCCCCTTCCCGCTTCACGGAGGTCGTCCTACCGCTCGCGTCCCTACGGCCGAGGTACTCACCACCCGGGCCACAAACGCCGCGCTGTGGGCGATCGGGGCTGTCCTGCCTTAACGGGAAAGTGCGCCGCCGAGTTGGTGCCCTCGGGCGTGACATACGCGAGGCATGTGCGGGCTGCCGCGTAAGTGCCACCGACGGGCGGCTGTTCTGCAGGAGGCGGCGAAGCTCAGTCAGGCCGAGGCGACGAAGGTGAGGAGAACGTCGGTGGCGCCGAGCTGCCGCAGCTCCAGCTCGTAATGCCCGATCTCCTCGCCCGAGCCACCGCTGCGCGTGATGCCGTCGAGCAGGAGCTTCCGCAACAACTCGGCGTTCAGCGGTACCGGAGCGGTCACGACTCGGCTGACGTCCGCACCACGACGACGCAGGACGAGCTCCAGCAGCCCGTCCGGCAGCTGTGCAGTTGTCGGGGCGACTACCTGCGCCGCCGGTGGGCTCGGCTCGGATACCTCGCCCAACTCGGTCTGAGGAGCATCACCAACTTCTTCGCGCGTGGGCGCGAGTGCCGGTGAATCGGCTTCGTCCCGAGCGAGTACGATCGCTCGGGCGCCCCGCCGAACATCCACCAGCCCCCACTCCTTGAGGAGACCCACCGCGCGGTTGGCCGTTCCGACGGCGATTCCGTAGCGCTCCGAGAGTTCCAGGACCGTGGGGAGCGGGGAGCCGGCCTCGTGCGTGCCGGCGAGGATCTGGGCCCGCAGGTCCATCGCGGCCCGCTCGTACGGGTTACGCACGAACAACTCGTCGGGCCCGACGACGCCGGGATCACCGACCGGGCGCCGCGGGAGCCGGTCCAGCAGGCCAGTCGAGGCACGTTGGTCCGTCTCGGACACCCACGCCGCGTACACGCGCAGAGTGGTCGCTCCGCCGCCACCATGACCGAGACGGCCGGCGACGGTGCGCACGTCGACGCCGCTGGCGATCAACTCGGTCGCCGAGTAGTGCCGGAGCTTGTGGAACGTCGTCCGGATGCCCAGTTGTTGGACCAGCCGCGAGTAGCGCTGCGTGATGGTCCCCGGCTTCATGTGCGTGGATCCGTCGCCGGAGCCCGAGAAGACGTAGGCATCGACCGGCAACTCGACGCCGAGCGCCGCGGCGATCTCCATCGACCGTGCCCGGTGGGCGGTCAACAACGTCACCGACTCCGGGTCCAGGGCGATCCGACGATGCTGGTGGGTCTTGGTGTCCTTCTCCCATGTCTCGCTGCCGAGTTGGGCGACCGAGCGCTCCACCCGCAGGACCCCGCGGACCAGGTCCACGTCCTGCCACCGCAGGGCGCAGAGCTCGCCGCGGCGGGAACCGGTGACCATCGTGAGCCAGATCAGCACTGCCCAGTCCGGGTCGTCCCAGGACGCGTTGAGAATGCGTGCGGCCTCCTCCGACGTCGGCGGCTGCGGCTTGGCCGGCGGCTGCTTCGGCGACTCCGCGTGCTCGATCGGGTTCCTCGCCAGCCACTGCCACCGCACCGCACGACGCAGAGCTCCGCTGAGGACAACGTGGATCTGCCGGATCGTCGACTGCGCGAGCGGTTTGCATATGTGCGGCCGGCACCGGTGGTCGCAGTCGTGGGAGGTCGTCTTCCAGTGCTCGACGGTCCGACGTCGGTTGCAGTGAGCTCGGCAACGGCGCAGCTCTGCATAGAACGAGTCGAAGACCTGGGACGAGAGCGCGGCGAGCTTGACCCTGCCGATCAGCGGCACGATGTGGGTCCTTGCCAGGTTCTCGTAGGTCGACTTCGTCGTCCGCTCGACCTCTAGCAGCGCGAAGTGCTGTTCGAGCAGCTGCGCGACCGTGGCCGTGGTTCGCGGGTTGCGCTTCTCGTCGACCTGAACCAGGAGGCGCCGCAGGGCCTTCTCGGCTTCGGCGTGTGCATCCGGGCCCGCCGGGATGTACTCGCGCAGATAATGGCGACGCTTCGTCAGGGGGTCCATCCCCGCGTAGACCTTCGCCTTGAGAGCGCCGCTGGGAAGCTCCTCGATCTCACCCCGAGGACGGGTCCTGCGCTTGCCGCCTGTCCTGGCCACGCTGCAACGCTAGATCGATTCGCACCACGAACCGCACCACGACACTCGCGGAGAAGACCTCAGGCGGCGAATACCGCCTGATCAGAAAGGGTGGAGCTGAGGGGATTCGAACCCCTGACCCCTTGACTGCCAGTCAAGTGCGCTACCAGCTGCGCCACAGCCCCTTGCCGATGTGGAGAACCGTACACGGCCCCCAAAGGCCCTTTGCAACCGGGTCGAGTCAGTCGGTCGGCTCACCTACGGTCGACCCGTGCAACCTGCTGATATCGCCCAGATCGTCGCTGTCGGTGATCCCCGCGTCTCCCCGGACGGACGGCTCGTGGCCTTCGTCGTCACCCGGGTCGATCTCGATCGCAACCGCTATCGCAGCGCGATCTGGCTGGCCGAGGCCGACGGCTCGGCTCCGCCCTACCAGTTCAGCGCGGGCGAGCACGGGGACTCCGAGCCGGCGTGGTCGCCCGACGGCCGGCGGCTCGCGTTCACCAGCCGACGTTCCGATCAGCCCGGCCACACCACGCTGCACGTCGCCCCGGTCGGGGTCCCGGGGGAGATCCTGACGCTCTGCGAGCGGCCCGAGGCCATCGAGGAGCCGGCCTGGTCCCGTGACGGCCGGCGCATCGCGTTCGCCTCCCGGGAGCGCACCAGCCGTTACGAGGCGCAGGACGAGCGTGCCCGCCCGCCACGGCGCATCGACCGGCTCCTCTCCCGGCTCGACGGCGAGGGCTGGATCATCGACCGCCCGCGCAGCGTGTTCGTGATGCCCGCCGACGGGTCCGCGGCGCCGCGCATCGTCGCCGGCGGCCCGTTCGAGCACGGCGGCCCTGCCTGGTCGCCCGACGGCACCCGGCTGGCCGTCACCGCGGCGCGGCACAAGGACTGGGATCTGCAGCCGGTCGACGACGTTTTCCTCGTCGACCCCGAGGGCGGCTCCGAGGCCGACACCGACGGCCCCGCGGAGCCGCGCCCGCTCACCGCGCAGCGGCTGTCCCACCGGTCGCCCGCATTCGCCCCCGACGGCGCCCGGATCGCCACCCTGGCCGAGGACAGCCGCATCATCCCGTCGCACGCACAGGTCGTCGTGCTCGACGCGGCGACCGGTGAGCAGCGCGTGCTCACCGCGGCGCTCGACCGGCAGTGTGCCCCGATGCCCGGCGCCCGGGCGCCGATCTGGGATGGCGAGGCCCTGCTGTTCTCCGTCGAGGACCGCGGCGGCGTGCACGTCTACCGCGTCGCGGCCGACGGGTCGGGCGAGCCGGAGCGTCTGATCGGGGGCACCCGCGCCGTGACCGGGTTCGACCTGGCCGGGGGCACCCTCGCCTTCGTCGCCACCACACCGGCCCAACTGCCGGAGCTGTTCGTCCGCGACGGCGACGGTACCGAGCGGCAGCTGACGAACCTCGGCGCCACCTTCCACGCCGCCCACCCGGCGCTGCCTGCGGAGCACTTCACCGTGCCCTCCCCCGGCGGCGACGGCGAGGTCGACGCGTGGCTGATCCGGCCCGCCGGGATCAGCGACGGCGATCGCGTCCCGGTACTGCTGGCCATCCACGGCGGACCGATGGCGCAGTACGCGTGCTCCTGGTTCGACGAGTTCCAGCTCTGGGCCGCCGCGGGCTACGCGGTCGTCTACTGCAACCCGCACGGCTCCAGCGGGTTCACCGAGTCCTGGGTGCGCTCGATCCGCCCACCCGAGGCCCCCAAGGCGCCCGGCACCGGCTGGGGCGGCATCGACGCCGACGACGTGCTGGCCGTCCTCGACGCGGCGCTGGCCCGCGACGAGCGCCTCGACTCCGACCGCGTGGGCGTGCTGGGCGGGTCCTACGGCGGCTACCTGACCACGTGGCTCATCGGACACAGCGACCGGTTCGCCGCGGCGTGCAGCGAGCGTGCGGTGAACAACCTGGAGTCCGAGGAGTGGAGCTCGGACTCCGCGGGGTTCTTCCGGCACGAGTTCGGTGTCTCGCACCTCGACGCGCCCGATGCCTACCGCCGGATGTCGCCGATCAGCTACGTGGGCGACATCGACACGCCCGTGCTCATCCTGCATTCCGAGAACGATCTGCGCTGCCCCGTCGAGCAGGCCGACCAGCTGTTCGTGGCGCTGCGGCTGCTCGGCAAGCCGGTGGAGTACTGGCGCTTCCCCGAGGAGGGCCACAACCTGTCCCGGACGGGCTCGCCGAGGCACCGGATGCAGCGCGCCGAGATCATCCTGGACTGGTTCGGCCGCCACCTGGGCGGCCGCCGGCCCGAGAAGGTCTCCGCCCTGCCGGAGTGACGCTCCGGGTGCCCGGGCACGCCCCGGGCACCCGGTCGGTCAGGCCTGGCCGATGGCGCCCGTCAGCCAGTCGCCGTCGTTGAGGTCGACCTTATGCCCGCCGATCGCAACCGTCGGGGTGCCGAACCGGCCGTCGGTCGTCAGGCCCGGGGTGTTCGCGGCGGCTTCCGTGGCCGCCGCGATGGCAGCCGCATTGCCGTTCGCCGTCACGCACTGTTCGAATCCGGGCGCGGCCCCGAGCGCGTTGCCCTTCGCGACGAGCTCCGCCGCGGTGAAGCCGGCGCTGCCCAGGCTCGGCTGCTCGTCGTAGAGCTGCTTGTGGAACGCGGGGAAGATGCCGGCGTTCGCCGCGCACAGCCCGGCGTTCGCGGCCAGGGTGGAGTACCCGGGCGGCGTCGTCCGGTCGTCCAGGATCGCCGTCGCGTGGTAGTTGACCTTGATCTTGCCCTCGTTGAGCGCGGTGGTGATCTCGTCGCCGTAGGCGTTCTCGAACCGCTCGCACTGCGAGCAGAGGTAGTCCTCGTAGACGTCGACCGTGACCGGGGCACGGGCCTGTCCCGCCGTGACGATCGTGCCGCTGGTCGCCACCGGGTAGTTCGCGGCCACCGGGGTGCTCCCGGATCCGCGGGTCATCGCCACGACCAGGCCGACCACCACGGCGATCGCGACGACGGCGCCCACCACGATCAGCGCGGTGCGGTTGCCGGCCGGCCCCGGCTTCTTGGGCGTGATGCCGGCCGCGGCCAGCCGCTGGGCCGCCGCCTGCTGGCGCCGCTGCTTCTCGCTGCGGGAGGCTCCACCCACGTCAGTTCCTTCCTTCCCCCGACCGGGCCACCGGGCGGGATTCGAGCCGATCGTCGAGCGCGAACAGCGTCCGCGGCCGGATCAGCAGCCACACCGCGAGCAGCAGGAAACCCGTGTCCCGCAGCAACTCGAGGCCGTACGCGGTCTCCCCGGGCGCGACCTGGCCACCGCCGCCGAAGCAGCCGCAGTCGATCGACAGACCACGGGCCCAGGCCTGGGTGACGCCGGCGATGAACACCAGCAGCACGGCGGCCGACAGCCCGGCCACCGCGCGCGTCCCCGCCCCGGCCAGCAGCAGCAGACCGAGCGCGATCTCCAGCCAGGGCAGCACGTCGGCCACCACGGTGACCCCGGCCGTAGGCAGCACGTCGTACGCGCGGACGGCGATGTAGGTCTGGTCCGGGTCGGCGGCCTTCAGCACGCCGGAGACCAGCCAGATCCCCGCAAGGCCGAGCCGGGCCAGCGTCCCGACGACGTCGAGCGCGCGTGCCGACCCATGCCTCACGTGCTCACCCTAACGATCGCGCCGGTCACTCCCGGGTGAAGGTGGCACTGGAAGCTCTCCCGGGTATAGGACGCAGGGCGGTCTCCTGCGCAGGCATGCCTGGCGCGACCTGAGGACAGCCTCGCTTCGGTCCATCATGGACGGTCCCGCGGGGTAATCTGACCACCATGAGCGACGGGGCGGGGGCGGGTTCGGTGAGTCCCGAGGAGCACGCCGCGCACGACGGCGACCACACTCATTCCGACATCTCGGGCGGCTGGCTGCGGGCCGCCGTGTTCGGCGCGATGGACGGGCTCGTCACGAACATCGCGCTGATCGCCGGTGTGGGCGGCGGCGGCGCCGACCGGCAGGTGATCATCCTGACCGGGATGGCGGGCCTCGTCGCCGGCGCGTTCTCGATGGCACTGGGCGAGTTCGCCTCGGTGGACACCCAGAACGACGCGGTGCAGGCCGAGGTGGAGGTCGAGCGCCTGGAACTCGCGCGCCACCCCAATGCCGAAGAGGCCGAGCTCGTCGGCATGTACCGCGAGATGGGGCTCTCGCAGGCCACCGCGGAGGCCGTCGCGCGCGAGATCCACGCCGATCCCGAACTGGCCGTCAAGGTGCACATCAGCCAGGAGCTCGGGGTCGACCCGGACGAGCAGCCGTCGCCGTGGACCGCGGCCGTCTCCTCGTTCCTGTGCTTCTCGGTCGGCGGCCTGATCCCGCTGATCCCGTTCCTGCTCGGCTCGTCCTCGCTGGCACTCGGCCTCATCGTCGGCGCGGTCGGCCTGTTCATCGTGGGCGCGCTGACCTCCCGGTTCACCACCCGCCCCTGGTGGCTCGGCGGCCTTCGGCAGCTGATGTTCGGCGCGATCGCGGCGGGGGCGACGTACCTCGTCGGGTCGCTGATCGGCGTGAGTACGACGTAGCGCCGACCGCGGCGTCACCCGTGGGTCCGGGCGCGCAGGCCGAGGCGTATGCGGCCGGTCTGCTGCTCGGCTCCGACGGGGCGCTCGCCGGTCACTCCGCCGCAACCCTCCGGGGTGCGAACTACTCAACCCGGGATGCCGATGCCGAGATCGCGGTGCCCGGTGGTACCCCACGCACCCAGCCCGGGCTCGTGGTGCACCGGGGCCTGCTGCTCGACGACGAGATGACCCTCAGGCGCGGCCTGCGCGTGACGACGCCGCCACCCATCGCCTACGACCTGACCCGACGCCCGGCCCTCGTCGAGGCGGTCGTACGCCTCGACGCGCTCGCCCGGGCCGGGCGGGTCAGCCGGTCGAGGGCAGGCTCTGGGGTGAGGTGCCGGGAGCGGCTTCCTCCAGGGCGGTCGTGCCCGGTGCCGCCCCGCCCGGCCCCGGCCTGGGCGGAACGTCCTCGGCGGATGAGGTGGCAGCGCGGGAGGGCAGCGTCTCGGGGGCGCGCAGCCAGAAGACCAGGGCCAGCGCGGAGACCACACCGGTCAGGGCGAACGCCGCCCCGAACCCGCTCAGTTCGGCGACGGCACCGGCCAGTACCGGCCCGATGATGGCCCCCAGGTCGGCGGCCATCTGGAAACCGGCCAGCACCGTGCCGCCGCGGGCCTTGGACCCGATCACGTCGGCGACCGCGGCCGTCATCGGCGGGTTGACCAGGCCACTGCCGATCCCCGTGAGCAACGAGACGGCCAGGAAGATCGGCAACGACTCGGTGAACCCGAGCCACCCCATGCCCACCGCGGAGATCGCGAGGCCCGCCAGCACCGGGGGGCGCCGGCCGCGGCGGTCCGCGAACCGGCCGGCGGCCAGCAGCGTCGCCGCGTTGCCGGCGGCGAACACGGCCAGCGCGTACCCGGCCCACGACTCCTGCTGCCGGAGCGCCTCGACCACGAACAGCGGGACCAGCGCGATCCGGACCCCGAACACCGCCCAGCCGTTGGCGAAGCTCGCCGCGAGTGCGGCGCGGTAGGTCGGGTGGGCGAGCGCACCGCGGAAGGTCGCGGCCGGCACCGCCTCGGGATCGGAGGCGCCGGCCGGCCCGGTCCGGCCCCGCAGCAGCAGGCCGGTCAGGACGAGCGCGACGACGAGCGCGGCCGCGTAGACGAGGAACGGCGCGCGCAGGCTCACCGCGATGAGCAGCCCACCGAGCAGCGGGCCGGCGATGTTGCCGAGCAGGAAGCCCGTGGCCCACATCCCCGAGGCGCGGCCACGCAGGTGGGGCGGGGCCAGTCGGACCAGCAGCGAGATCGCCGAGACCGTGAACATGGTCGAGCCGATCCCGCCCACCCCGCGGAAGATCAGCAACTGCCAGTAGTTCGCGGCGAACGCCGTGGCCCCGGTCGACAGGGCGGACAGGCTCAGCCCGATCACGAAGATGCGCAGCTCGCCGAACCGGCCGACCAGCCGGCCGCTCGCCGGGGCGAACCCCAGCCGGAACAGTGCGAACAGGCTGACCACCACGGAGGCGGCCGTGACGCCCACATCGAAGCTGCGGGCGAAGGCGGGCAGCGCCGGAGCCACCAGCCCGTACCCGATCGCGATGATGAACGCAGCGGCGACCAGCACCCAGATCTCCCGGGGCAGCCGCTCCGATCGGTCCGCGACGCCGGCCCCCGCCCCGGCCGCCTGGGACCCCGAACCGTCGCCCACCCGTACTCCCCTCGTCCGATCGTTAGCGACGCTACGCGATGAGTCGGGTTTACCGCGATCGGGCGGCACACAATGGGTGGACGCGAGCCGGTGAAGGGGTTGGACTGTCACGGTGAGCAGTCATCACATCGCCCTGATCCCCGGGGACGGAATCGGACGCGAGGTCGTGCCGGCCGCCTGCGCCGTCCTCGACACCGTCGCCGCCCGCCACGGCCTGTCCTTCGTCTACGACGAGTTCGACTGGTCCTGCGATCGCTACCTGCAGACCGGGGCGATGATGCCCGAGGACGGCCTGGACCGAGTCCGCCACCACGACGCGATCCTGCTCGGCGCCGTCGGCTACCCGGGGGTGCCCGACCACGTGTCGCTGTGGGGGCTGCTGATCCCGATGCGCCGGGAGTTCCAGCAGTACGTGAACCTGCGGCCGATCCGGGTCTTCGAGGGCGTGGCCAGCCCGCTGCGCAGCGCGCGGCCCGGCGAGGTCGATCTCGTGATCGTCCGGGAGAACGTCGAGGGCGAGTACAGCGAGATCGGCGGCCGGATGTACCGCGGGACCCCGCAGGAGGCGGCGGTCCAGGAGTCCGTGTTCACCCGTACCGGCGTGACCCGGCTGCTGGACTACGGCTTCGACCTCGCGACACGGCGCAGCGGACGGCTCACGTCCGCGACCAAGTCGAACGGGATCGTGCACACGATGCCCTTCTGGGACGAACTGGTCCGCGAGCGGGCCGCCGCGTACCCGTCGGTGATCTGGGACTCCGAGCACATCGACGCGCTGGCGGCCAAGTTCGTGCTCTCCCCGGACCGCTTCGACGTGGTCGTCGCTTCCAACCTGTTCGGCGACATCCTCAGCGATCTCGCCGCCGCCGTCGCCGGGAGCATCGGCATCGCGCCCGCGGCGAGCCTCAATCCCGAGCGGGCGTTCCCGTCCACGTTCGAGCCGGTGCACGGCTCCGCCCCGGACATCGCCGGCAAGGGTGTGGCCAACCCGCTCGGGACGATCTGGTCGGCGTCGATGATGCTCGAGCACCTCGGTCATCCCGAGGCCGGCGCCGACGTGCTGACGGCGATCTCCTCGGTCCTCGCCCACTCCGACGTGCGCACGCCCGACCTGGGCGGGACCGCCGACACCACCCGGTTCACCGAGGCGGTCATCGGCGCGCTGCCCGGCATCTGATCATCCGGGCCCGGAAACGGCACGGGGTCGTGGTCACCGTGGTGACCACGACCCCGTCGGTCGTGCTGGTGGAGGTGCCGGGAATCGAACCCGGGTCCTCCGTTGCTTCACAAGGGCTTCTCCGTGCGCAGTCCGCTGTGCCTCTACTCGGATCCACCGGTCATGCGAACGAGCCGGTGTGACGATCCCAGTCGCTGTTCGATGTCCCGTGCGGCTCCGCGACCGAGCCGCCCGGTGAGTCCCCTAGCTGATGCCGGCGACCGGAGCGGGAACATCTCCGGGCCGACAGAGTTCACACTCGCTCAGGCGGCGAGGGCGAACTCGTGCTGCTTAGGAGCGGCACTTATTGTTTTGCGACACATGGTTAACGAGATCATCGTCGCCTTCCTCGGCACGCTTCCCCTTGATCAACATCCGGAGTCGAAACCGTTCACCCCCTCGACCACCCAGGTCTGGGCGGCTCGTCAAATATAACGCGCCGGCGGCCCGGGATCATCCCGGATCCACCGATCGACTTTCAGATCCCCAGCAGCCGGGCCGGCGCGTCGTGCAGCACCGAGCGCAGGAAGTCGCGCCCGAGCCGGTCGTCGGCCGCGGCCCACCCGGCGATCGCCCGGATCTGCTCGACGTAGGGGTACGGGATGTTCGGGAAGTCGGTTCCCAGCACCACCCGGTCGGCGACGTCGACGAGCCGGGCCGGCCAGTCCGCCGGCAACGGGGCGATCTGCAGGCTGAACGGGGTGCCGACCATCGTCGTGTCGATGTACACCCGCTCGAAGCGCTGCACCAGGTCCAACGCCGCGACGAAGTCGGGCATTCCCGCGTGGGCCAGCACGATCGGCAGCCGGGGGTGCTCGGCGAGCACTTCGGCGAAGATGTCCAGTCCGGTGTGCTCGCCGGGGATCGGCCCGTGCCCGCAGTGCACGATCGCCGGCACCCCGGCCTCGGCGAGCAGGCCCCAGGCCGGGCGCAACAGCTCGTCGCGCGGGTCGAACGCACCCACCTGCACGTGCACCTTGACCGCGCAGGCACCGGCCTCGACCGCAGCGCCGAGGTAGTCGGCGACGTCGGGCTCCGGGTACAGCGTCGCAGTCGGCACCGCGGCGGGCGTCTCGGCGGCGAACTCCGTGACCCACTCCGTCAGCCAGCGGCCCATTCCCGGCTTGTGTGGGTACACCAGCGGTGCGAACGCGCGGACGCCGAGCTTCTCCAGGGTGGCGATCCGGTCGGACTCGGGTGTGCGGTACTGCACCGGCCACGGCATGCCGTAGTGGGTCTCGGCCGCGTCGAAGTACGCCCAGACCTTGCGCAGCACGGGCTCGGGCAGGAAGTGCACGTGCACGTCGACGAGCCCGGGCAGACCCAGGTCGGTCACGTAGCGGGAGACGTCGGTGTCGTCGATGGGCGGGGCGGGCAGTGCCGGATTCTCGTAGGCGGGATTCCCGGGCGTTCCCGTCACCGCATCTCCCGCGCCCGGCCCTTGACCGCGCGGCCCATCGCGCGGGCGATGTCGCGCTGCGCGTCGCGCTTGGCGAGGTCGGTCCGCTTGTCGTAGCTCTTCTTGCCCTTCGCCAGGGCGAGCTCGCACTTGACCTTGCCGTCGGAGAAGTACAGCGACAGCGGCACCAGGGTCAGCCCGCCCTCACGGATCTTGCCGATCAGCCGCTCGATCTCCCCGCGGTGCAGCAGCAGTTTGCGAGTGCGCCGCGGCTCGTGGTTCGTCCAGCTGCCCTGGGTGTACTCGGGGATGTGCAGGCCGCGCAGCCAGACCTCGCCGTCGTCGACGGTGGCGAAGGCGTCGACCAGGGATGCCCGGCCCAGGCGCAGACTCTTGACCTCGGTGCCCAGGAGCGCGACGCCGGCCTCGTAGGTATCGAGGATCGTGTAGTCGTGCCGCGCCTTCCGGTTCTGCGCGATGACTTTGCGACCTTTCTCCTTCACCTGTCCAGACTACGCGGACGGGACGGCCGGACGCCGTTGTCTTGATCCCCCCGAGCGTGGCGCCCGGCCCGCTACAGCCGGACGTAGAGCCGCAGCGTCACGTAACCGGTGATCGCGGCGATCCCCGCCCCGATGGGCAGCAGGTAGATCGAGGTCTGGACGACGTCGAGCAGGCTGATCGGCGGGATGACGCCGTTCTGCGCGATCCCGGCGAGCAGGTCGTCGATGAACAGGAACTTGGCCGCGATCAGCCCTGCCGAGGCGAGCACCGCACCCACCACGCCGGTGACCACCGCTTCGATGAGGAACGGCAGCTGGGTGTACCACCGGGTGGCGCCGACCAGCCGCATCACGCCGACCTCGGTGCGACGGGTGTAGGCCGAGACCTGCACCGTATTGGAGATCAGCAGCAGCGCGGCGGCGGCCTGCACGATCGCGAGCGCGAACGTCACGTTCCGCACCCCCGCGAGGAAGTCGAACAACTTCGAGACGACGTCGCGCTGGTCGATCACGTTCCGCACGCCGACCTGATCGGTCATGGCCCCGCGGATCGCCTCGGTACCGGTGTCCTGGTCGACGAGCTTGACCCGCAGCGTGGCCGGCAGCGACTGCGGCCGCACCACGTCGGCGATCGACTGCCCGGCGAACAGCTCCTTGAAGCGCTCGTAGGCCTGTTGCTGGCTCTCGAAGTCCACGGACTGGACCAGCGGCGAGTTCTGCAGCGTGGTCCGCAGGTTCTGACAGATCGGCTGGCTGCAGTCGGTGTCGGTGCTCGACACGTCCTGGGTCAGCGAGACCTGCACCTCGAGCCGGTCGCTGTAGAGCCGCTCGGTGCTGTCGATGGTGTTCACCGCGAGCAACCCGGTGCCGACCAGGCCCAGCGAGATCGCGGTGGTAAGGATCATCGCGACGGTCATCGTGACGTTGCGACGCAGCCCGGTCAGGACCTCACGGGCGACGAAGTCGGTGCGCACCGGCCCTACCTCCCCACGCCGTAGACGCCGCGCGACTCGTCGCGGACGACCTGACCGAGGTCGAGCTCGACGACCCGGCGGCGCATCGAGTCGACGATGGAGTGGTCGTGGGTGGCCATGACGACCGTGGTGCCGGTGCGGTTGATCCGCTCGAGCAGCAGCATGATGTCCTGACTGGTGTCCGGGTCGAGGTTCCCGGTGGGCTCGTCGGCCAGCAGCACCAGCGGCCGGTTCACGAACGCGCGCGCGATCGCCACCCGCTGCTGCTCGCCACCGGAGAGCTCGTGCGGCATCCGCTCGGCCTTGCCCTCGAGCCCGACCAGCTCCAGCACCTCGGGCACGACCTTGCGGATCGTCGAGGCCTGCTTGCCGATCACCTCGAGGGCGAACGCGACGTTGCCGCCGACCGTCTTGTTGGGCAGCAGCCGGAAGTCCTGGAAAACGCAACCGATGCGCTGACGCAGCCGCGGCACCCGCCGTCGCGGGAGTTTCGCGACGTTGAGGTCGGAGACGAAGATGTTGCCGCGGGTGGGCACGTCCTCACGCAGCAACAGCCGCAGGAAGGTCGACTTACCCGAGCCGGACGGCCCGATCAGGAAGACGAACTCGCCCTTCTCCACGGACACCGAGACCCGGTCGAGAGCGGGTCGCGTCGACGTCTTGTACATCTTGGTGACGCGTTCCAGGCGGATCACGACGCGGGACGTTACCGCCGGGCCGCGACCGGACCGTTACCCGACTCGCCCCCTGGGCGCCCCAGGCCTACCGTTCGGCTGGTTGGCCGTCACCGATCCGGGCGAACCGGTCGACCATTCGTCGTCAGCCGGCGGCGGCCTGGGTGCGCCGCCAGCGGATCGCCGCCTCGATGAAGCCGTCGATCTCGCCGTCGAGAACCGCCGAAGGGTTGCCGACCTCGTACTCGGTGCGAAGGTCCTTGACCATCTGGTACGGGTGCAGCACATAGGAGCGCATCTGGTTGCCCCAGGACGAACCGGTGTCCTTGAGGGCGTCCATCTTCGCCTGCTCCTCCCGGCGCTGCCGTTCCAGCAGCTTGGCCTGCAGCACCACCAGGGCGGTGGCCTTGTTCTGCAGCTGGGAGCGCTCGTTCTGGCAGGACACCACGATCCCGGTGGGGATGTGGGTGAGCCGGACCGCGGAGTCGGTGGTGTTGACGCCCTGGCCACCGGGGCCGGAGGAGCGGTACACGTCGACCCGCAGATCCTTCTCGTCGATCTCCACGTGGTCGGTCGACTCGACGACCGGGGCGACCTCGACACCGGCGAACGAGGTCTGCCGGCGGCCCTGGTTGTCGAACGGCGAGATCCGGACCAGGCGGTGCGTGCCCTGCTCGACCGACAGCGTCCCGTAGGCGAAGGGCGCGTGCACCTGGAACGTCGCCGACTTGATGCCGGCCTCCTCGGCGTAGGAGGTGTCGTAGACGTCGACGCTGTAACCGTGGCGCTCGGCCCAGCGCAGGTACATCCGCATCAGCATCTCGGCGAAGTCGGCGGCGTCGACGCCACCGGCCTCGGCGCGGATGGTCACCAGCGCCTCGCGCGGGTCGTACTCGCCCGACAGCAGCGTGCGCACCTCGAGCGAGGCGATGTCCTCGCGCAGTTTGGCGCGCTCGGCGTCGGCGTCGGCGATGGCGGCGGCGTCGTCCTCCTCCTGGGCGAGCTCGTAGAGCACGGGGAGGTCGTCGAGGCGGCGGCGCAGCTCCTCGACGCGACGCAGCTCGCCCTGGGCGTGGGCGAGCCGGCTGGTCACCTTCTGCGCGGCCTCGGTGTCGTTCCAGAGGTCGGGCTGTCCCGCCTGGTCGGAGAGGTCGGCGATCTCGGCGCGCAGCGCGGGGAGGTCGACGACCGCCTCGATGCTCTCCAGCGTGCCGGAGAGATCCTTCAGGTCGGCTGCGACGTCGGGGTTCACAACAGTCCAGGGTACGCACCGCGTGGGCTACGCGGTCGTGCCCTCCTATTCCTCCGGGATGGCGTCCAGCAACTTGACCATGGCCCGGGTGTGCGCCACGGCGAAGTCGGCGACGGCCTTGCGGTACGGGTCGGACTCACCCTTGGCGGCCGCGCGGGCGGCGTCCAGCCGGGCGGCGTAGGCCTCCCGGGAGCTGCGGACGAGCTCGGCCCGCTGCTTCTGGGTGAGCGAGCCCGCGTGGAGCAGCCGCAGCACCAGCGGACTGCGCAGCGCGTCCGAGCCGCCACCTGCCGTGAGCCAGTTCTTGAAGGCCCGCTTGCCGGCCGCGGTGATCACGTACTGCTGGGACGCCCGGGGGCCCTGCTTGCCGAGGCGGAGCAGCCCGGCCTCGGCGAGCGCGGGCAGCTCGCGGTAGACCTGGCTGCGGGTCACGGAGAAGAAGGAGCCGAACTGCTCCCCCGCCGCAGCGACCAGCTGCCCTCCCGTCATCGGCCCGGAGTGCAGCAGTCCGAGCAGCGCGGCGGCAGTGGCATTGACTGCGGTGGGCCCCGGCATCCCTCCACGGTCCCACGGCCGGGCCCTGATCGCATCCACTGTGGGCCGGTGCCGGTCCAGTGTGGCCGAACGGCTCAACGCGCGGTGGCGCCCGGGAGTAGCACGGGCACCCCCGGTCGTACGGCACATCGCATGCCGGGCGATGCGACGACTGCCGGCCCGCGTTTCGGATCTCGATCGGGGAGTCGGTGGTGGCCCGGCGGGCGTCGGCCATGGCGCGGTACCGGTCAGAGGGGGCTCATGCGTCGGCATCAGAGCACACTGGACCCGTCCGACAGCACGACACCGCAGCGGAGCGTGCATGATCGACTCCACAGAGTGCATGCTCCATCGCACTCACGATGTGGGCGAGGGGTACCCGCCGGTGATGGGACGTTCCGTCTCTTCTCCTGTCCGGTACCGCCGCGGGCAGGAGGAGCATGGCCAGGTTCCTAGCGCGTCGCTTCGCGAACTACCTCGTCCTGTGCCTGCTTGCGACCTTCCTCGCCTACGTGCTCGCGTCCGCGACGTTCGACCCGCTGACCCGGCTCCGGGAGCGCAATCCACCGCCGCCGCCCGCGACGATCGCCGCGAAGGAGCAGGCCCTGCACCTGGATCAGCCCATACCGCTGCGCTTCGCCACCTGGGCCTCCGGCGTCGTCCGCGGCGACTTCGGAGAGACGGTCACCGCGGGCCGGATCAGTGACGAGCTGTGGCGGCGGGCCGGGGTCAGTCTGCGGCTGTTCCTGCTGGGGACGGTCATCGGCGTCGTCCTCGGGGTGCTCCTCGGCGTGGTCAGCGCGATCCGCCAGTACCGGATCAGCGACTACGTCGCCACGTTGTTCTCGTTCCTCGTCCTGTCCACACCGGTGTTCGTCATCGGCACGCTGCTGAAGGTGGCGTGGTTGCCGGTCAACCAGGCGGCGGGCACGCAGATCCTCTACTTCACCGGCGAGTTCAGCGCCGGCTTCTCCGGCACCTGGTGGGACGGCGTCGTGGACCGGCTGCAACACCTGGTGCTGCCGACCGTCGCCATCGCGCTCGGGCAGATCGCCTACTACAGCCGCTACCAGCGCAGCGCGATGCTGGACGTGCTGGGCAGCGACTTCCTGCGCACGGCCCAGGCCAAGGGACTCACCCGGCGGCGCGCGCTGTTCAAGCACGGCCTGCGCACCGCGCTGATCCCGATGGCCACCCTGTTCGCGTTCGGGTTCGGACTGCTCGTCACCGGTGGCGTGTTCACCGAACGGATCTTCGGGTTCTTCGGCATGGGCGACTGGCTGATCTCCGGGGTGTCCCAGCAGGACGCCAACATCGTCGCCACGGTGACGCTGTTCATCGCCGTCCTCGTGCTCTTCTCCGGGTGGCTGTCCGACGTGCTCTACGCCGCGCTCGACCCACGGGTGCGGCTGAGTTGAGGGAGGGAAGACGATGACCGTCCCGGTGACCGACACTCCCGTGCCCGCCTCGGCCGCGAGACCGGTACAGGCTCCGAAGAGTGCGAGCAGCCGGGGCCGGCTGGTGTTCCGCCGGTTCCTGCGCAACAAGATGGGGCTGGCCGGCGGCATCGTGCTCGTGCTGTTGTTCGCCGGCGCGTTCGTCTCGCCGCTGTTCTACCCGTTCGACCACCGCCAGCAGGACGACCTGTTCCTGCTCACCCCGCCGTCGCCGACGCACTGGTTCGGCACCTCCAAGCTCGGCGAGGACCTCTTCGCCCAGACCATGCGCGGGCTGCAGAAGTCGCTGATCATCGGCCTGCTGGTGGCGGTGCTCTCCACGGGGCTCGCCGCGATCGTCGGGGCGAGCGCCGGTTACTTCGGCAACGCCGCCGACCGCAGCCTGATGTGGGTGGTCGACCTGCTGCTGGTGCTGCCCTCCTTCCTGGTCGTGGCCATCCTGAGCCCGCTGTTCCGCGGCGAGTCCTGGCTGCTGCTGGTACTGCTGCTCGGCCTGTTCAGCTGGATGATCACCGCCCGGATCGTGCGCGGCATGACGCTGAGCCTGCGCGAGCGCGAGTTCGTCAAGGCGGCCCGGTTCATGGGCATGCCGCCGTGGCGGATCATCCTCAAGCACCTGCTGCCGAACATGGCGTCGCTGCTGATCATCGATGCGACGATCACCGTGGGAGCGGCCATCCTGGCCGAGACGAGCCTGTCCTTCTTCGGCTTCGGCATCCAACCGCCCGACGTCTCGCTGGGCACCCTGATCGCGTCGGGCACCGAGTCGGCGCTGACCTTCCCCTGGTTGTTCGGATTCCCGGCGGGGCTGCTCGTGCTCACCGTCCTCGCGGTCAACTTCCTCGGCGACGGACTGCGTGACGCGCTCGACCCGACGTCGAGCCGAGGACGCCGCCGTGGCTGAGCGGACCAGCGGTGAGGACGACCTCATCAGGGCGAGCGACATCGCGCCGGACCGCACCGAACGCGGTGGCACCGTGCTCACGGTCCGCGACCTGCAGGTGTCCTTCCCCTCCGAGGGCGGCCGGGTGCACGCGGTGCGCGGGCTGGACCTCGACATCGCCGCCGGCGAGGTGCTCGGCGTCGTCGGCGAGTCCGGGTCGGGCAAGAGCGTCACCGCGCTGGCGACCATGGGCCTGTTGCCGCCGCAGGCCCGGGTGCGGGGCTCTATCCGGTTCTCCGGCACCGAACTGCTGGGCCGCTCCGACACCGAGCTGTCCCGGATCCGGGGCCGGCGCATCGCGATGGTCTTCCAGGACCCGCTGTCCGCGCTCACCCCGATCTTCACCGTCGGCGACCAGATCGCCGAGGCGCTGCTCATCCACGAGCACGCACTGTCGAAGGGCGCGGCGGCGAAGCGGGCCGTGGAGCTGCTCGACCTCGTGGGGATCCCCCAGGCTCAGCGCCGCGCGAAGTCCTTCCCGCACGAGTTCTCCGGCGGGATGCGACAGCGCGCGGTGATCGCCATGGCCATCGCGAACGACCCCGACCTGATCATCGCCGACGAGCCCACGACCGCGCTCGACGTCACGGTCCAGGCCCAGGTGCTCGACGTCCTCGCCACGGCGAAGGAGGTCACGGACGCGGCGATCATGATGATCACGCACGACCTCGGCGTCGTCGCCGGGTTCGCCGACCGGGTGACCGTCATGTACGCCGGCCGGGCCGTCGAGACCGGGCCGGTGGACGCGATCTACGACACGCCGAGCATGCCCTACACGTTGGGCCTGCTCGGGTCGATCCCGCGGCTGGACCAGGCCGAGCGCGAGCCGCTGGTGCCGATCGAGGGCCGGCCGCCGTCGATGCTCGATCTCGCGCCGGGCTGCCCCTTCGCGCCGCGCTGTCCGCTGGCCGTCGACCGCTGCCGGGAAGCGGAGCCCGAGCTCACGGCGCTGGAGGGACCGCAGCATCTCGCCGCGTGCTGGCGCAGCGAGGACGTCCGGCAGGCCGAGGCCGCCACGCAGGTGTTCGGCATCAGCGCGGTCGAGCATGCGCAGCGGCCGGCCCGCTCGGAGCGCCCGGTCGTGCTCGCCGTCGACGAGCTGGTCAAGCACTACCCGGTCACCAGCGGCACGCTGCTGCGCCGCCGCGTGGGCACGGTGCACGCGGTGGACGGGATCAGTTTCGACATCCGCGAGGGTGAGGTGCTCGGGCTGGTCGGCGAGTCGGGGTGCGGGAAGTCGACGACGCTGCTGGAGATCCTGGCCCTCGAGAGTCCGCAGGCCGGCCGCATCGAGGTGCTCGGCCGCGACGTCGCCGAGCTCGACCGCAAGGCCCGCCGTACGGTGCGCCGCGACCTGCAGGTGGTGTTCCAGGACCCGGTCGCGTCGCTGGATCCGCGGCTGCCGGTCGGCGAGGTCATCGCCGAACCGCTGCGCGTGCACGGGGTGAGCGCCGTGCGGGCGCGCGACCGGGTGCGCGAACTCCTCGACTTGGTCGGGCTGAGCGCCGAGCAGGCCGACCGCTACCCGGCCGAGTTCTCCGGCGGCCAGCGCCAGCGGATCGGCATCGCCCGCGCGCTCGCCCTCGAGCCCAAGGTGCTGGTCCTCGACGAGCCGGTGTCCGCCCTCGACGTCTCGATCCAGGCCGGCGTGATCAATCTGCTCGACGAGCTGCGCGAGCGGCTGGGACTGGCCTACCTGTTCGTGGCGCACGACCTGTCGGTGGTCCGGCACATTGCCGACCGGGTCGCGGTCATGTACCTGGGCCGGATCGTGGAGATCGGTGGCGTCGACGCCGTCTTCACCCGGCCGCAGCACCCCTACACCCAGGCTCTCATCTCAGCCATCCCGATCCCCGACCCGCAGGTCGAGCGCGGCCGGGAACGCATCCTGCTGACCGGTGACCTGCCCAGCCCGGTGGATCCGCCGGCCGGGTGCCGGTTCCGGTCCCGCTGCCCGCTGTTCGCCGAACTCGACGAGCATCGCCGGCAGGTGTGTGTCCGCGACGATCCGGCGCTGCGTGCTGCGCACGACGGCTCCGGAGCCCCGGCCCCCGATCACGGCATCGCGTGCCATCACGCGCGGGTCCGGCAGCAGTTGTGACCTGCACGAGCTTGACCGGTATCGATTCGAGGGAAAGAGGGGGCAGATGGGACGATCGCGGCGATCGATGACCGTTCTCGTCGCAACCGGGGCCGCGCTGGCCCTGGCCGTGGCGGGTTGCGGCGGTGGGGGCGGCCCGAGCGGGGGGCTGCAGGGCGCGCAGAGCCAGCAGGTCGGCAAGCAGGACATCAACGCCCGCGACGTCGCGATGCTGCGCGATGGCGGTGACCTGCGGATCCCCGAGGACCAGCTGGCGGACAACTGGAACACCAACCAGGCCGACGGCAGTGTCCGCGACGGGGTCGATGTCGAGCAGGCCCTGTACGTGTGGCCCTTCCGGTCCGCCGCCGACGGCACACCGGTCCTTCAGACGGACTACCTGCAGTCGGCCGAGGTGACCTCGACCGATCCGCAGGTCATCACCTACACCATCAACCCGAAGGCCACGTGGGACTCGGGACGGCCGATCACCTGGGAGGACTTCGACGCCCAGTTCAAGGCCCTCAACGGGACGAACACCGCCTTCCAGGTCATCAGCACCACGGGGTACGAGGACATCGAGAAGGTCGAGCGGGGCATCGACGACAAGCAGGTCGTGGTGACCTTCACGACGAAGTTCGGCGAGTGGCAGTCGCTGTTCGCCCCGTTGCTCCCCAAGGAGACCAACCTCGACCCGGCGACCTTCAACACCGGCTGGGTCGACGGCCCGAAGGACACGGCGGGCCCGTTCAAGGTCGGCACCATCGACAAGACAGCGCAGACGGTGACCCTCGTCCGCAACGAGAAGTGGTGGGGCGAGAAACCCAAACTCGACCGGATCATCTTCAAGGTCGTCGAGCGGGCCGCGCTCGCCGACGCGATGGCGAACAACGAGATCGACTTCTACCGGATCGGCTCCAGCGTCGACCTGTTCCAGCGGGCGAGGACGATCCCGGGCGTGACGGTCCGGCAGGCCCCGGACCCCACCTACAACCACATCACGTTCAACGGGGCGCCGACCTCCATCCTCTCGGACGTGGCGCTGCGCCAGGCGATCGCCAAGGGCATCGACCGGACGGCCATCGCCAACCGGTTGATCGGGCAGATCGTCCCGCAGGTCAGCCAGGTCGGTAACCACATCTACCCCGTGGGCAGCAAGTACTACCGGGACAACTCGGCGGTGGTGGCCTATGACCCGGAGGCCGCAGCGAGCGATCTGGACAACCTCGGCTGGAAGCTCGACGGCGGTGTCCGGAAGAAGGACGGCAGGGAGCTCGACCTGCGTCTGGTGCAGAGCGCAGGCAACCCGATCTCGGATGCGATCGACAAGACCGTGCTCGACCAGCTGGGCAAGATCGGAGTCAAGGTCACGATCGAGTCCGTGCCCAACGCGGTGTTCTTCAAGGAGTACGTCAACGTCGGGAACTTCGATCTGGTCGGATTCGCGTGGGAGAGCACCTCGACGCCGCTGAGCAGCGGTAAGGGCATCTATCAGGCCGTGTCGCCGGGCAACGTCGGCCAGAACTTCGGGTCGATCACCACCCCGGAGATCCAGCAGAAGTACGCCGCGGCGCTGGCGGAGCTCGACGAGACCAAGCGCGCCGAGCTCGGCAACGAGGTCGACACCCTGGTCTGGCAGCAGGTGCACCACATTCCCCTGTATGCGGCCACCGGCGCCGTCGCCGCCCGCGACACGATCGCCAACCTCGGCGCCAAGGGCTTCGCGGACTGGGATTGGGCCGAGGTCGGATACGTCCAGCCGTGATGCGGGCGGTCCGCTACGGCGCGCTGACCGGCGCTGCGCTCCTCGCGGTGTGCGCGCTGGTCGGTGCGCTGTGCCTGGCCGGTCATCTCGACGCCCGGGCCCGCGCCTCGGGTCTGGGCGCCCGCTCGATCGGTGAGCTCGTGATCGCCCCGGATGGCGGGACGGGCGTGCGCTGGGCCCCGTCAGCTGGGTCCGAGCGCACGGATCCCCTCGACCTCGAGGGCACGGTCCCGCCCACCGGGACCCGGGTCGAGGTGGCCTACGACCCCGCCGATCCGGCCCGGCTGGTGGTGCCGGGGTCAGCCGTCCTCGTCGACGGGGACCGGGACGGGGCGGGGCTGGGCTTCGTGGCCGCCGTCGCGGCCGGGACACTGCTCGTCGCAGGCTGGCAGCTGCTCTCGCGCCGGCGTGTCCTGAGCCGGCCTGGGCGGGCGGCTTCGGTCCACCGGGTGCGGATCCAGCATGGACTGCTGACCCGGTCCTGGCTGGAACTCGACGACGGCCGCTGCGTGCCGGTGCATCCCGATCCCGTGCTGGCCGGGCTGCCGTCGCCCGCCACCGTCCTGCTGCACGGCGATCCGACACGGAACCGGCTGGTCGGGGCCACCGTCGCGGGGGTCGGACTCGCCCCGGCGGGACGGGTGCTGCGGACCGCACCCGGCGGGCGCCGGTTCGACGGCCCCAGCACGCCGGACCCGGATCGCGAGGCCGACGCCGCGCGCCGGCTCCGGCTGTGGTCACGCCTGCGGGTCGACACCGCTCAGGTCGTCCCGGCGCCGGTGATCGGCGCGGTCTGGGTGTTCGTCGTCGGCGGTGGGTTCGGTGGTTTCCTCGCAGCCACCGCCGTCACCGCCGCAGCCGGTCTCTTCCGGGCCGCCGTCCGCGGCTCGGACCCCAGCTGACCCCGTGCCGAATGCTGCGTCACGGCCGGTGGCTGTACCCGCCGACCGCCGTATCGCAGCGATCGGCGAACCCGGCGCAGCCGCGGTCCGGGACGAGGCCGGCAGCCGCGTCCCGGACGGGTGGTGTCAAGCCGGAACGGTGTCGATCGTCAGCTCGGCGATGCGCGCGCGCTGCGCGTCGGAGTCGCCGAACTGTCCGGCCAGCCGCTTGGCGCGCTTGTAGTAGAAGTGCGCCTCGTGCTCCCAGGTGTAGCCGATTCCACCGTGGTACTGGATCATCGCGGCGGTCGCGTCCAGGGCGGCGTCGCCGGCCTTGGCCTTCGCCACCGCGACGGCCAGCTCCGCGTCCGGCAGGCCGGCGTCGACGGCGTGCGCCGCGTACAGCGCCGCGTGCTCGGCCATCGTCACCCCGACGTGCAGGTCGGCGAGCACGTGCTTGATCGCCTGGAACGAGCCGATCGGGACACCGAACTGCTGGCGGTCGCGGTCGTAGGCCACGGTCCGCGACAGTGCCTCGCGGGCGATGCCGACCAGGTCGGCGGCGACGAGCACGGTCGCGCGGGCCGTCAGCTGCGCAACGACCTCGGCCGTCGCGCCCGGCAACGCCTCGCCGGCGCCCTCGACCGCCAGCGAGGCGAGCCGCGTCGTGCCGTCGTAGGAGCCCTGCGGGGTCGCGCTGAACGCCGACGCCTCGACGAGGGCGAGTCCATCACCGGACCGGACCACGACCACGTCGGCGACCGCGCCGTACTCCACCGCGGGCAGCGTTCCCGGCGCCGTGCCGCGCAGTGCGAGCGCGCCGACGGCCTCCCCGCTCGCGAGCTTCGGCAGCCAGGCGGCCTGCTGCTCGGGCGTGCCGGCGAGCCGGATCGCCTCCGCGGCGAGCACGGTGCCGCGCCACGGCCCCGGCGCCACCCCGGCGCCGAGGGCACGGGCGATCACCTGTGCCTCGACGAGGCCGAGCCCGAGGCCCTCGTGCTCCTCGGGCACGAGCACGGCCGGCCAGCCCTGCTCGGCCGCGGCCTTCAACAGCGAGGCGGGGTGCCCGTCGCCGGCAGGGTCCTCGACGACACCGCGCACGGCCTCGAGGTCGAACCGCTCGGCGAGGTAGCCGCGTACGGCGGCGTCGAACTCGCGCTGGTCGTCGGTGAGTGCGAAGAACATGGCGACCCCTCCCTTACCGCGGCAGGCCGAGCACGCGCTCGGCGGTGATGTTGCGCTGCACCTGCGAGGACCCGCCCCAGATCGTCACCGACCGGGACCACATGGCCTGCGCGTGCAGGGGCCGCAGGTCGATGCCGTCGAGCGAGTCGAGTGTCGCGTCCTCACCGAGGACGTCGTCGAAGACCTCCCAGAGGTCCTGGAACGCCTCCGACCACTGCAGCTTGGTCATCGAGGCTTCGAACCCGAGGTCACGGCCCTGCTCGACCTGGGTCAGCACGTGCATCGCGTGCAGCCGCAGGCACTCCAGCTCCGTGAGCACCCGGGCGAGCTTGCCGCGGATCACCGGATCCCGGTCGCGCCCGAGCGCCCGGGCCACCTCGACGATCTGGTCGTACTGGCGGCGGAACTCGGTGTACTGCGCGATGCCCGACGCGCCGCGCTCGAAGCTCAGCAGCAGCATCGCGGTGCGCCAGCCGCCCCCGATCTCGCCGAGGCAGTCCGTCGCCGGCACCCGGGCGTCGTCGAAGAACACCTCGCCGAACTCGCTCGCCCCGCTCATCTGCTTGAGCGGGCGGGCGTCGACGCCGGGCTGGTGCATGTCGATGAGCAGCATCGAGATACCGCGGTGCTTGGCGCTGCCCGGTTCGGTGCGCACCATCGTGAAGATCTTGTCGCCGTGCACGGCGTTGGTGGTCCACACCTTCTGGCCGTTGACCACGAAGTCGTCGCCGTCGCGCACGCCCTTCGTCGTCAGCGCGGCGAGATCGGACCCGGCGCCGGGCTCGGAGAAGCCCTGACACCAGATGACCTCGTTGCGGAGCATCGGGCCGATGATCTCCTTCTTCTGGGCATCGGTACCGATCGCCATCACGGTGGGCGCGAGGAAGGTGAGCCCGAGCGGGTTGACCGTGCGCGGGGCGTGCGCGCGCACCGTCTCCTCGTCGTAGATCGCCTTCATCCCCGGCGTCCCGCCGCGGCCTCCGTACTCGGTCGGCCACTGGATGCCGGCGAAGCCGGCGAGCGCCTTGTCGCGCTCCCAGTCCCGGCGGGCCCGGAAGCTCTCGTCGTCGTCGAGGGACTCCCAGAACCCTGGTCGGGTCCACTCGTCGGGGATGTTCGCCGACAGCCAGGAGCGGAGCTCGCTGCGGAACTCCTCCTCGGCCTCGGTGTAGGTCAGGTCCATCTCAGGCCTCCTCGCACGCTGCCGCCGCCCCGCGCCCGGCGCTGACCCCACCTTGGCATACCAACGAGTAACCCGCGGTGCGCCATCCCTCGAAGGGTCTACGCCGGCCCTGCCGACACCGCCGGCGGGCCGATCTCCGGCGGCCCGGTATGCACCAGGTAGCCTGCGGGTATGCGCAGCGAGCGGGTGACCGTGAGCCTGCCGGCCGAACTCGTGGCAGAGGCACGCGACGCGGTCCGGCGGGGAAGCGCGGCCAGCCTCTCGGCCTACGTGGCCGAGGCGGTGTCGGCCCGGCAGCTCAGGGATCGGTCGTTGGCCACCCTGGCCGATCTCTACGGCGGTCCGCCGCCCCCGGACGAGCTGGACGCAGCGCGACGGTCGCTGCGCCTGGTTCCACCCGCGGCCGTCGGCTGAGGTCGGCGTGATCGGCGGAAGAGTTCTCGACGCCTCCGCGCTCGCGGCCTTCGCGACCGGGCGGCCCGTCTACGTGCGCGCCCTGGTCTGGGCGGCGGTCGAGGAGAACCTCGTACTGGCCATCCCCAGCGCGGCGCTCGGCCGGGCCTGGGCACTGCTGTCACCCGAGCACCACGCGGCCCTGCAGGTGCTGCTCGACCTGCCCAACACCGTCATCGACGAGTTGAGCCCGGCCGCCGCCCAGGAGTCCGGTCTCCTGCTCGCCGCCTCCGGTCAGGACGACATCGTGGCCGGCCAGGTCGCGTCGTCGGCCCGGCGCCGTGGCTGGCCCGCGGTCACCGGTGAGCCCGGGGCGCTGCGCAAGCTCGACAGCGCCGTCGCCGTCGAGGAACTGCCCTAGCGAGATCGCCGGTGCACCGGCGGTCGGGGCGCGGCCATCCGGACCGTCGGCTGCGGTTGCGCGGAACCGCCTCAGCCGGTGAGCCGCTCGCGCAGCCGGCGGATCGAGGCCGGGTCCAGCCCGTTGTCCAGCAGCCAGCCCGCGGCGCCGCCGTGCTCGTCGTCGAGCCGGGCCAGCACCGTCGCGATCACCTCGGCCCGGGGCAGGTGCGGGGTGAGGTCGTCGGGCATCTCGGTGCCGGCCGCGGTGGTCCACCGGCGGAACATCGCCTCGACCCGCTCGGCCGAGAGGGCGTAGTCGGCGATCACGGCTTCGCGGCTCACCCCGACCGTGTCGAGCACGAGCGCGACCAGCACGCCGGTCCGGTCCTTGCCGGCGGCGCAGTGCACCAGGGCCGGGCCGGCGTCCGGGGCGGCCAGCCGGCGCACGGCGCCGACCACGCTGTCCGGGCGGTCGGCGAGATAGCCCAGGTAGTGCCGCAGCAGCGGATCGGTGTCGTCGCCCGTCTCGGGCAGCGCCCGGCCCTCTTCGGGAATGAAGCTCAGCGCCACGGTCTCCACGCCGGCCCGCACCAGGGGGGTCGGGCCGTCCTTGTCGATCTCCCGCGCGGTCCGCAGGTCGAGCACCAGGCGCAGCCCGTACGCGTCCATGAGGTGCGCGACGTCGCCCGCGGTCAGGTGGTGCAGGGATGCGCTGCGCAGCAGTACCCCGCTGCGGGTCGTGCCGCCGCCCCCGAGCGGGAGCCCGCCTACGTCACGGACGTTGTCCAGGCCTTCGAGGGCGAGCCAGCGGTCCTGCGTCCCACCTCGTGTCACGGCGTCGGCCACTCCGGCACCGTAGCCGCTCCCGCCACGCCAGGCCCTCGTACATGATCCGGGTCTCCCGGGTCACTCGGCGCGCTCGGCCTCCCGCCGGAGGAAGAACGAGATGCCGCCGTCGACCTCCAGCACGGCCAGCTCGACGTCCCGCAGGTCACGGATCCCCTGCTCGCGGGCCGCCTGCAGCAGCTCGGTCTCGGGCAGCCGCTCGACCTTCATCGCCTCCCGCTGCAGCTCGCCGTCGCGCACGACGATGACCGGTTGGCCCTCGATCAGGCTCCTGGCCCGGGGGAACCGCGATTGCAGCCAGGCCATCAGGGCAGTGAGCAACCCGAACGTCGAGACAGCGAGGACGCCCCCGGTCAGGGACAGATCGTTCTGCATGATCGACGACTGGACCAGGTCGGCGACGACGAGCAACAGGAGCAGCTCGAAGACGTTCATCTGAGCCATCGCCGCCTTTCCGAGCGCGCGCGTGATCACGAAGAGGAACAGATAGATCAGCGCCGCACGGATCACGATCTCCATCAGGGGACCACCACCGTGCTCAACGTCAGCTGCGCCACGGGGCTGTCGCCGACGAGGACCTGCACCTCGGCGTCGTGCACGCCGACCTGACTGAGCATCTCGCCGGTCTCGGTCGGGATGGACACGTCCACGGTGTCGTTCGGCGGGGGCTCGAACGTCCAGTACAGGAGGGACAGATCGCTGGTCTCCCGGCTCGGGGTCGGGAACACCGCCTGGATGTCGAACAGCTCGAGGTACTCCTTGGTGACCGCGATCGTCACCGGGGTGCCGCCGAAGCCACCGGGTCGCGCCACCCGGATGTCGAAGTCGGCCGAGAGTCCACCCCGGGTGATCCGCGGGTAGTCGATCCGCACGTCGTGACCGCTCGCCGACACCGCCTCGGATCCGGTGCGCACGCCGAGCAGGCCGGTCGCCCCGACCAGCGCCAGCACCGCCACCAGGGCCAGGGCGACGTCCCGCAGGACGTGGATTCGACGAAGGTCGCCCGCCACCAACTCCGGTGGCAGCGTCCGGATCTCGGGTTCCCGCTCAGCGCCGACGGCCATCTTCCGCCTCCGCTCCCTGTACGGCAGCCCGTCGTTGCGGCGACGCGCCGCGGCCACCGGGGTGCGGGTTTCCCGTTGGGGCGCCACTATGCGTGCGTACAGCGCCGTCGTCCGTTCGACGACCGGGGCAACGGGTAACCGCGCCGCCTGTCCCTGTCCCGGAGCCGGGAGGCGTCATGACCTATCGCGAGCTCATCGACGTGTCCGTCGAGGCGATCGAGATCCTCGGCAGCGCCGCGATCATCGTTGGCGGGTTGATCGCCGGGGCGCGGGCCATCGTCGGACTGGCGCGCGGCGCGGACCAGATCTACACCCGGCTGCGCCGGGAACTGGGCCATGCGGTCCTGCTCGGCCTCGAGATCCTCGTCGCGGCCGACATCATCCTGACCGTCACGGTCGAACTGACGCTCCAGAGCCTACTGGGGCTGGGGCTGCTGGTCCTGATCCGGACGTTCCTCAGCTTCTCCCTCGAGACCGAGATCGAGGGTGTGCCGCCCTGGCGGCGGGCACGACTGGTCCGCTCGGGCGCGCCCCACGAGCCGGGCCCGGCCGACGCGAACGGCGCAGCGGCCTGATCCGGCGCCGGCTCCGCCGCCGGCTCCGGCCCCGCCTCCGGATCAGGCGAAGGCGCCCGGATTGAGCACGCGCCGGCTCAGCTTGGCGACGATGGGGCCGTCCTCCTCGCTGGCGGCCTTGACCTTGACCCACTCCGGGTCGGACATCATGGCCGCCCACTTGTCGGCCATCTCGGCGTAGGAGTCCCACTTCATCACATAGACGAGCTCGTTGTTGCCGTTGTCGCCGAGCTCGGTCAGCGAGATGAACACGCACTCCATGCCGTGCTTGGCGAAGATGCCCAGGGTGTGGTCCTTGAACCGTTTGATCAGCGCCGGCATCCGGCCGGGCACGGTCGTGTACTCGCGAATCTCGTAGATCATCGTGATCCCTTCTCGGCGTACCGCACGAATCGTACGACGATCTTGTCCCGGTCTCGTGGCTCAAGATCGGACAGGAATCGCACGGATCGCATCACCGGCCCCAGGGGCGGGCAGGCGGCGGGGCGACCGCGGTTCAGACGCCCTGGGCCGGGGTCCGGCGCAGTGTCGGGGGCAGTAGCCGGGCACCGCTGCCCTGCTCGGCGACCCTGTCGTCGGGGTTCCACAGCCGGCAGCGCGCCAGCGACAGGCAGCCACAGCCGATGCACGAGTCGAGTCCGTCGCGCAGCGCCCTCAGCGCGTCGATCTGCTCGTCGAGCCGGGCGCGCCACGCCCGCGACAGCCGGGACCAGTCGGCCTTGGTCGGCGTGCGCCCCTCCGGCAGCCGGTCCAGGGCCTCGCGCACCTCGTCCAGCCCCACCCCGATCGCCCGCGCGGCGCGGATGAACGCCAGCCGGCGCAGCACGCCGCGCTCGTAACGGCGCTGGCCACCTGAGGTCCGGGTGGCCCGGAGCAACCCTTCGCGCTCGTAGTAGCGCAGCGCGGAGTGCGGGAAGCCGCTGCGCTCGACGACCTCACCGATGCTCAACAGATCCTTCGCGTCCACGACTTCCCCCGGACCCTTGACCTGAACCTGACTTCAGCTCCGATCGTAGGCGCATGAGCGTCGCACTTGTCACCGGAGCCGCTCAGGGCTTCGGTCTCGCCCTGACCACAGCCCTCACCGGACGCGGCTGGACCGTCGTCGTCGACTCCCGGGACGCCGGCCGGCTGCGGGCCGCCACCGCCACCCTGCCGCGGGCCGACCTCGTCGTCGCCGTGGCAGGCGACGTCACCGACCCTGCGCACCGGGCCGAGCTCGTCGCCGCCGCCCACCGTGCCGGCGGGCTCGACCTGCTGGTGCACAACGCGAGCGAGCTGGGGCCCAGCCCGCTGCCCACCCTGGCCGAGCACCCGCTGGACGCGCTGCGGGCGGTGTTCGAGACCAACCTGTTCGCCCCCGTCGCGCTCACCCAGCTCGCCCTCCCGCTGCTGCGGGCCGCGGCCGCGCCCGCGGTGGTCACGATCAGCTCGGACGCAGCCGTCGAGGCCTACCCCGGCTGGGGTGGCTACGGCTCCAGCAAGGCGGCGCTGGACCGGTTCGCGGCGGTGCTCGGGGCCGAGCAGGCGGCGGCCGTCGAGGGGCCGGCCGCCGCCCCCGCCCTGGTATACGCCTTCGATCCCGGCGACATGCGCACCTCGATGCACCAGCGCGCCTTCCCCGGTGAGGACATCTCCGACCGACCGGACCCGGAGACGGTGGTGCCGGCCCTGCTCCGGCTGCTCGACGAGCGCCCGCCCGGCGGCCGCTACCGGGCGGCCGACCTCGCGACGCCGGCCGGGACCACCTCGTGACCATCCCCGCCCGTGCCACGGCGGCAACCCGGTTCGTCCTGCCCGCCGAACTGTCGGCCGCCGAGCCGGCCGAGGCCCGTGGGTCCGCCCGCGACGAGGTCCGCCTGCTGGTGGCCCGCGCGGACCGGCCGGTCGCGCACCGCCGCTTCCGCGACCTGCCGGCCGCGCTGGCCCCCGGTGACCTCGTCGTGGTCAACACCTCACCGACAGCACCGGCCGCGGTCGACGGCCTGCGCTCGCCGGCCGCACCGTGGCCGCGCCCGGAGCGCGACCGGCCCGCCGCCGGGATGCAGTCGGCGCCGGGAGGAACCCGGCGCGGGGCGCACTCGGCACCGGGCGGCACCCGGCCGGTCGTCGTGCACGTGTCCGGACCGGTGCCCGGGGGCGCCGCGGACGAACTCGTCGTCGAACTGCGCTCGCCGGCGGGCGGGCGGGTGCGCGACGGCGCGGCCGGCGAGCGGATCGCGCTGCCCGGCCGGGTGACCGCGACGCTGTTGGCGGGACATCCCGACCCGGCGATACGCACGGGCAGCCGGCTGTGGCGGGCCCGGCTGGACGTCCCCGGCGGCCCGGGACGCTGGCTCGAGCGGGTCGGCAGGCCGATCAGCTACTCCTATCTACGCGGGCGCTGGCCGATCGAGGCCTACCAGACGGTGTTCGCGCAGCCCGTACGCCATGGCGAGCTGCCCAGCGCGGAGATGCCCAGCGCCGGTCGCCCGTTCACCCGCGGAGTGCTCGACGGGTTCGCCGCACGGGGCATCGGCGTCGCCGAGATCGTGCTGCACACCGGGGTGTCCTCGCTCGAGGCCGACGAGGTGCCGCTGCCCGAGCGCTACCGGGTGCCGGTCGCGACGGCGGACGCGGTCAACGCCGCCCGGGCCCGCGCGGGGCGGATCATCGCCGTCGGCACCACGGTGACGCGGGCGCTGGAGACGGTGACCGGCCCCGACGGCGTCGTCCGGGCCGGCGCAGGCTGGACCGACCTCGTCCTCGGTCCGGATCGCCCGGCCCGTGCTGCCGACGGGATCGTCACCGGCTGGCACGAACCGGAGGCTTCGCACCTGCTGCTGCTGGAGGCCGTCGCCGGGCCGGACCTGGTGGGGCGGGCCTACGCGGCCGCACTGGAGCACGGCTATCTCTGGCACGAGTTCGGCGATTCCTGCCTGCTGCTCCGCGTATGACCGTTACCGACCCCCCCTGTTTGCAGCACAAACAACCACCTGTCGCAGACGGTGACCGCTCGTCGACGACGTGGTCGCACCGAATGGCCGGCCGCCGCGAGGTGAACGGCCCCCGATCAGCGACGACACGCAGAGCCCGCGGTTGTCGCGGCGCGTTCACCTTCCGTAATGTCCTGCCGCAGTCGTCACGATTCGATCACGAGCGAGCATCGAACCGGACTCCCCAGCCGGTTCACCGGGCCCCCGACCGGTTGCCCGCCCGCGGGTCGTCAGATCGCGGAAGGACAGGTCTTGGCAGGTCACCGCTCCCCCGGTGGCAGACGCGTGCCCACGGTCCCGGCCCCCCACCGGGCCGCTCCCCGGCACCATGCTGCCGCTCGACCGGCAATCACCGGCCCCTCGACGCGTCGCACCGTCGCGAACACCACCGCGGCCGTCGGTGCCGCCGTCGGCGTCGTCGCCACCGGCGCGTTTGCCGTAGTGGTACCCACCTCGCTGGACGGCACCGCAACCACCGCCGACGCATCCGAGGGGATCGGCGCCGCGGCCCTCGCCGCGAACGCCACGGCGCTCGCCCCCGACCGGCACGGCGCCGGCTCCGTGGGTGGCGCGCTCTCCCCCGTCGCCTTCGTCATCGACACCGTCGAGCAGACGGACGACCTGGCCGGCCAGGACGCCGACATCGCGTCGCTGGACAAGGCGGGCAGGCTCGCCGACGAGCTCGCCGAGATGCACGCCCAGGCAGCTCGCGAGCAGGCCGAGCGGAAGCGACTCGACTCGATCATCGCCCGCGGCGGCGTGGACGGCTGGATCGCCGAGGCGCTGCGGATCATGGACCTGCCGCAGTCGCTGGCCCCGGGCATCAAGAAGATCATCATGGCCGAGTCGGGCGGTAACCCCCGGGCCGTCAACAACTGGGACTCCAACGCCCGGCGTGGCACTCCGTCGCAGGGTCTGATGCAGACGATCCCGTCGACGTTCCGGGCCTATGTGCACCCCGACCTCGCCGGCCGTCCGATCACCGACCCGGTCGCCAACATCACCGCCGGGGTTCGATACATGATCGACATCTACGGCATCGACACGGTCGTGGCCGGTGGGCGGAGCAACAGCGCGGGCAGCTACATCGGTTACTGAGCGGGTCACTCAACGCATCCGGGCGTCGTCCGGAACAGGGTCCGGTGGCCGCCGCATGACCCGGAGCAGGTTGCGCACGGCCTCGATCGCCACGTCGATGCCCGAGTCCCGGATCCGCGCACCGCTCGACCCGCCCGTCATGCCGACCGCGACCACCGTGCGGTCCGTGCTGGGTGCTGCGAACTGCAGCTCACGACGGCCGGGCGGCGAGATCGGGGCACGACCCTCCGAGCGGTGATCGAACGGATCGGACGTGAGATCCGGCCGGGCCCGCTCGCGGTCAGCACGGACACCACGTCGCGGTAGAAGAACTCCTGCGTCTGCTCCTTGCGGCTCTTGCCGCTGATCAGGTCCTGCTCGCAGCGGAAGACGGCCACGTGGTATTCGGTCGGGCAGAGGACCGTGACCTCCTGGGCGGCGAACCGCCAGACCCCGTCCTCTCCGATCGACGAACGTGTCGTGACGACCGGGGTGACGATGATCAGAGGCTGGTAGTCGGACTCGCCGCTGCGGTGAGGACGGTGCTCCAGGTCCGCGATCGGGTTCCAGGTCGTGCCGGTGGCGACGATGTCGGTGGGCTGCAGACCGAGCACCGTGAGCGCACGAGCTTCGATGTCGCGGAGATGACCGGCGAGCGCTCTATCCACCTCCTTGTCCGTCGGCCGCGGCCTCGCCTCGTCGAGACGCCGCTGGTAGTCGGCCCGCATCACGGCCGCCTGCACCGCGAAGATCAGACCGAGACCCCCGAGCACCGCGGCGACGACGGGCTCGATCTGCAGCAGCGTGATCACCGCACCGAGCAACAGGACGTCCGCCCCCACGGCGGCGGCGCGGTACAGACGGAGGCCACGCCGGTCGGGAGGCCTGCGGAAGTACCGTCCGATCCAGCCCGGCGTCCCGGCGAGTTCCTGGGGCGCGTGACGGAGCAGGGGAACCGGCCAGAGCCACAGCAACACGACGACACCTCGTCTCGGCCCGCGCCCCGCGCCCCGATGGTCGCCGGCCGGCGGGTCATGTCGAGGTGGACCTCGGCCGGGCGACGGTTTCCCCGGCGGCCGGCCGGACGCCCGGATTTCAGCCCTTCGGAGCAGCTCGGCCCGGATCGCCCACGCCTGCCACGTACGGAGCCCTGCCGGAACGCAGCCGGTTCGATGCGGTCGATCCCGACGCCCACCGCGTCCGGCGGGCGCCGGCCTGGTGGGCCGACCGCCTCCTACCCACTGTTGGGTCACGGAGCGGAGCCCCTGGTCGAACGGTCGGTAACCGGGCGATGTCATCATGAGCCGGGGCACCGCGGTACGCCCCGCCGACCGTGCCCATCACGTAGCGGAGGACCGAAGGCCGGATGACCCAGGTTCCACCCGAGGTGTCCGGTCCGGCGGCCACGCACATCCGCTCCACCACATCGACGAACCGGCGCGGGTTCCGGCCGGAGCTGCAGGGCCTGCGGGCGCTCGCCGTCCTGCTGGTCGTCGTCTACCACGTGTGGTTCAACCGGGTCTCCGGCGGCGTCGACGTCTTCTTCCTGATCTCCGGTTTTCTGATCACCGGGCAACTACTGCGAGCCGCCCAGCGCGGTCCGATCCCGTTCCGCGCGAACTGGGGCCGGCAGATCGCCCGGCTGTTCCCCGCGGCGATGGTCGTGCTGCTCGCGACCGCGATCGGCGGCATGTTCCTGCTACCCGAGGCGCGGTGGCTGCAGACCGTCCGTGAACTCGTCGCCTCGGTCTTCTTCCTGGAGAACTGGCGGCTCGCCGCGGACGCGGTCGACTACGCGGCCCAGCACAACACGGCGAGTGTGGTCCAGCACTTCTGGTCGCTGTCGATCCAGGTGCAGTTCTACATCGTCTGGCCGCTGCTCGTAGCCCTCGTGGCGCTGGTCGCCCGGGACGCGCGCGACCGGCTCCGCGCGTACCTCACGCTGACCCTGGTCGGTGTCTTCCTCGCGTCGCTGTCGTTCTCGGTCTCCCTGACCATCACCGACCAGCCGTTCGCCTACTTCCACTCGCTCACCCGGGCCTGGGAGTTCGCCCTCGGCGGTCTGCTCGCGCTGGGCATCGACTACATCGTGTTGTCCCGCCGGGCGCGGGTCTGGCTGGGGTGGATCGGCATGACCGGCCTGCTGTCCTGCGGGATGCTCCTGCAGGTCGACCGGATCTTCCCGGGGTACGCCGCGCTGTGGCCGACGGTGTCCGCCGGCCTGGTCATCCTGGCCGGCGTGACCGGTAGCCGGGTCGGGGTGGACCGCTTCCTCAGCACCCGCGCGATGAGCTACCTCGGTGACATCAGCTACGCGCTGTACCTCTGGCACTGGCCGGTGCTGCTGTTCGTCCTCACCGTCGGGCGGCAGGAGAGCGTGGGGCCCGCCGAGGGCGCCGGGATCATCGCGTTCTCGCTCGTCCTGGCCGCGCTCACGCACCACCTCGTCGAGGAACCGATCCGCCGGGAGGCGCGGGGGGTTCGCGGGCAGTACCGGCTGGGCGCGGTCTCGATGGCCGTCGTGCTGCTCGTGGCGGGCTCCTGGCAGTTCACCGCCGCGCAGCGGGCCAACCAGCAGGCGGCCATGGGCGTCTACGACCATCCCGGCGCGCTCGCCCGCCTGGAGGGCTTCCAGTACCAGGGCCGCGCCGACGTCCAGCCGTTGCCGCCGATGGTGACCGTGAGCGAGGACTGGGCCGAGATGGAGCAGCCGGACTGCGCACGGCCGGCCCGGTTCCCGGCGCTGGAGGTGTGCACCCAGCACGTCGAGGAGCCCAGCAAGCGGATCCTGCTTGTCGGCGACTCCCACGTCCAGCAGTACGTCGCCGCCCTCAGGCCCATTGCGGCCGAGCGGAACTGGGAGCTGATCGGGATCCTGCGCGGGGCCTGCCCCTTCTCGGCCGTCTCGGAGGTCGTACCCGAGGACCAGGAGTGCCTCGGCTGGAACGCCGCGGCCGTCGAGGAGATCGCCGAACTGCGGCCGGATGCCGTCCTCACGCTGGCCACCCGCGACGTGCGGGCCGGGCAGACCGAGCAGACCCCGCCGGGGTTCGTGCAGCAGTGGTGGCGGATGAACGAGCTCGGCATCCCGGTGCTCGCCGTCCGGGACAACCCGCGGTTCGACTACTCCCCACCGGACTGCCTGCAGCAACACGGCCGGGGCGCCCCCGAGTGCGGGGTCGAGCGGGATGCCGTCTACGCGCCGGTCGCGCCATTCGAGCAGATCCCCGACGTGCCGCCGAACGTCGCGTTCCTCGATTTCACCGACTCCCTCTGCGACGAGCGGTTCTGCCCGGCCGAGATCGGCAACGTGCTGGTCTACATGGACCACAACCACCTGACCGCGACGTACATGGCGTCGATGGCGCCGATCGTCGAGCAGGGCATCGACACCGCGCTGGGCTGGTGAGCGCGCCGACAGCGCCCTGCCTCACTCGCCCGAGTCGCCCCGCCAGCTCGCCAGCCGGCCGCTGCGGTGCAGCGCGCGGATCCGGCGTTCGGCGGCCACCCGCTGCTCCGGGACGGCGAAGACCAGCAGCCCGTCACCGTGGCGCAACCGCGTCGAGGGCCGGGGGGCGAACGTCGAGCCGTCGCGGACGAGCAGCCCGAGGGTGGCACCGGTCGGTAACCGGAGCTCGGAGACGTACACCCCGTGCAACTTCGAGCCCTCGCACACCTGAACCTGCAGCAGGTCGGTGCCGATCCGGTACAGCGAGGCGTTCCCGACGTCCATCGGCAGCTCGCCTGCGGACCGCTCGACCGCGGCGGCGGGGAACAACCGGGCCGGGAGCAGCTTGGCGAGCCGCTCGGAGTTGGCCACCGCGAACGGCCCGACGAGCGCCAGCAGGAGCACGTAACCGGCGGTGAACGTTCCGATCCGCGGATCGAGCCCGGCGCTCAGCGCGAGTGAGGCCAGGATCAGCGAGAACTCGCCGCGGGTGAGCACCGTCAACCCGATGTTGGCGGCTCCCACGCGGTCGAAGCCGTGCAGCCGGGCCGCGATCGCACCTGCGGTCACCGCCAGGACCACCGTGAGCAGGGCCGCGAGCAGGATCTGGGGTGCCACCCCGACGAGGTTGCCGACCTCGATGCTGAGCCCGAAGTGGAAGAAGAAGACCGCCCCGAACGCGTCGCGTAGCGGGTGCGTCAGCGTGCGCAACCGGGCGGCCTTGACCGTGGCACCCAGGATCAACCCGATCATGAAGGCGCCGATCGCGTCGGACACGCCGAGGTGCTCGGCGAGACCCGCGGTCGTGATCGCGAGCCCGACGAACACCACGACCACGATCTCCTCGTCCTTGGTGTCCACCAGCCGGCCGACGAGACGGGCCCCGAAGCGGGCGATCAACGCCAGCGCCAGCAGGAAGGCGAACGCGGTCGCGGTGCCGAGGATCGCGTCCAGCGGTCCGGACGCACCACCGAGGACGGGTTGGAGCAGCGCGAGGTAGAGCGCCAGGAACAGGTCCTCGATGACGATGATCCCGAGGATCACCCGCGTCTCGGGATTGCCCAGCCTGCGCAGCTCCACCAGCAGCTTGGTGACGATCGCCGAGGAGGAGATGCCGACGACGCCGGCGATCACGAACGCCTCGGCGGTGCCCCACCCCACCGCGAAGCCGAACCCGAGGCCGCCCCCGACGTTGAGCAGGAGGTAGGCAGCGGCCCCGCCCACGAGCCGCTTGCCGCCGGAGGTGAGCTGGTCGAGGGAGAACTCCAGGCCGAGGTAGAAGAGCAGGAAGATCAGCCCGAGCCGGGCGAGGAGTTCGAGCTCGCTCGTGTCACCGACCAACGCGATCCCGGGCGTGTTCGGCCCGAAGAGGATGCCGGCGATCATGAAGAGGGGGATGGTCGGCAAGCCGATCCGCATTCCGGCGCGGGCCATCAGGCCGCACACGAGGAAGACCGCCCCCAGGGCGACCAGAGCTTCGGCGATGTGCACGCGGGATTCCTCGAACGGCGGGCAGACCGGCCCGGCCGCCACGTCGGGACCCGGACCGGCCTCGCGGATCGGGCGCGACCCGCCCGGTCGTCACACCGTGCGGGTCCGCGCAGGTCAGCGGGCTGCCAGCCCGGGTGGAGCGCGGCTTCGCTGCGAGCCCGGGTGACCGGTGTCGACAGCGTCCGGGGCCGGCCCGGGCAGGGCGATGACGCCGACGAGCCTGGACGTACGGATCCGGTCGGGAGTCGTCGCCGGCAGCTGCACAGCCTTCGCCGGGCCGGCGAGCGCGGCGTGACCCGTCCGGACGGCGTCACCGCCGTTCGGGGCCATCCCGGTGACGCTGGCCGTCGACGACCCCGCCGGGCCGGGATGCGCGGCCACGGCCGACGGCCCGGCCAGCAATGCGAGGAGCACGAGGAGCGGGACGAGGAGCGCCGCGGCCGGCACGCGTCCCGGCGAGAACGTCCGCATCTCCACCTCCCGCCGGGTGACGAGAAATCGGTGCCGGATCAGGTGGACCGGGCCGATCGGGTCATCGTAGGGCGCCAGGGCTCGCCTCAGCGGAGAACCGGGCGGGCCCGCTGCTCCCCCGCTGCCACGACGTCGCCGGGGCGCAACTGCGTCCCGCGCCGCGTCTGCAGCCGGCCGTTGAGCATGACCTGCTCGGTCTCCAGCAGCTCGCGGGCGTGTCCCCCGTCCTCGGCGATCCCGGCCAGCTTGAGGAACTGTCCGAGCCGGATCGGCTCCTGGTCGATCTCGATGTCCCGGATGGGGGCTTTCGGCATGGGCCCATCATCCCCGCCCGGTCACCGCGCTGGGCCAGCGCCCGCGTCAGCAAGCAGTAGCTGGTCCCGGACAGTGGGTCCAGCGCCACCAGAGCACGGGCGCTCCGCGAGCCTGCGGGCGGGCGCTGCCAACCGATCGGCAGCTCGGGCCGATGTACCGTTCCGCGATCCGCCCTTGCGTCGCACCGTATGTGGGGCCGGTTTCGGTTCACCGGATTGCGTCCGTGGGGGCGAGTCGCCGAGGGTCCGGAGTCGGAAACATCAGAGTCCCGGCATGCGTCGACACGACGCGCTCCAGCCGGGTGCCCGCCGATGCTCCCCGCCCGGCTGCCAACGGGACGGGTGCGGGCGGACTCGTCCACCTGGAACTCGAACCGTTAGGACCCGGCACCCGAAGATCGAGAGGCCGACCGACGCCATCGTCCGCATCACCAGCACGAACATCTGCGGTTCGGACCTGCACATGTACGAGGGCAGGACCGATCTGGAACCCGGGAAGATCTTCGGGCACGAGAACCTCGGCGAGGTGGTCGAGGTCGGGAGCGCCGTGGAGAAGGTCAAGGTCGGGACATGATCTCCGCCCCGTTCAACGTCAGTTGCGGCCACTGTTCGAACTGTGAGCGCGGGCTGACCAACTACTGCGAGCGGGCCAACGAACCGGGGATCGCCGGTGCCGCCTACGGTTTCGCCGGCATGGGGCCCTGGGCGGGCGGCCAGGCCGAGTACCTCCGGGTGCCGTGGGCCGACTTCGACGCCCTGAGGCTGCCCGAGGACGGCCGGGAACGACAGAACGACTATGTGATGTGCTCCGACATCTTCCCCACCGGATGGCATGCCACCGAGATGGCCGGCCTGTCGTCGGGCGAGACCTGCGTGATCTACGGTGGCGGTCCGGTCGGGCTCATGGCCGCGCTGTCGGCAACTCTGAAGAGCGCGTCGAAGGTGTTCGTCGTCGACCGGCACCCCGACCGGCTCAAGCTGGCCGAGGAGATCGGCGCCATTCCGATCGACCGCTCGAAGGGCGACCCGGTCCAGCAGGTCAAGGACCAGACCGACGGCATCGGTGCCGACTGCGGCTGTGAGTGTGTCGGCTACCAGGCCCACGAACAGCAGGGCAACGAGGACAACTCGATCACCCTGAACTGGTTGGTGCAGTCGGTCAAGTTCACCGGCCGCATCGGTAGCGTCGGTGTCTTCGTGCCGAGCGACCCGGGCGCCCCGGACGACCTCCGCAAGCAGGGCAAGGCGATCTTCGACTACGGGATGCACTGGTTCAAGGGCCAGGCGATGGGCAACGGGCAGTGCCCGGTCAAGCGGTACAACCGGTACCTGCGCAGCCTGATCCACGAGAACAAGTGCAAGCCCTCCTGGATCGTCTCCCACGAGCTGCCGCTCGAGCAGGCGCCCGAGGCGTACAAGAACTTCGACGCCCGCGAGCAGGGCTGGACCAAGGTGGTCCTCAAGCCGCAGATGAAGGCGGCCTGACCTCGCCGCGTCGCCGGTAACCGGCGGACAGGCCCGGCCCCCGTGGGGCCGGGCCTGTCCCGCGTGCGACGGGCGCCGCCGCTCACCGGTTGCGCCGTCGAGGCTGTGCGGCCCGGTCAGGCGGTGGGCCGGAACAAGCACCGGCGGAACAGGCGGGTGGCCACCGGCATCACGACGTACATCGTCAGCGTCAGGGTGATCAGCGGGTACGCCGCGATCAACGAGATGAGCCACTGCTTGCAGCGCGGGGGCGGCTTGATCGTCTCCTCGGCGTGCGACGGACGTGGAACCACGTCTCCAGGCCCGTACGCTGCTGTACCGCCGTCCGCGAGGTCGCCGGCCTTCTCGTGTCGGCGGGCTCCTTCCTCGGACTCGAGCCAACGCCGGAGCGCCTCGCGGTTCACGAGCTGCTCGATGATGTGGAAGTCGCGGCTGCCTGCTGCGCGGCTTCCGCGGCGCTGTCCCGCGCCGCCATGGCCGCGTCAGCGCCGCGACAGTGCGCTGTGACCACGCGCTCGGAGGATCGGGCCCGACGACGAGCCCGGAGGACGAGATGCACGACGACGCGGTCAGCACAGCGGTGGTGGACCGGGCGACCCGCACACCGGACCGGGACCGGGGCAGGTGGACCTCGGTCGCGGCGCTGGGGATCGGCGCGACCGCGATCGGCACCGACATGTTCGTCGTGGCCGGGGTACTTGCCGGCCTCGCCGGTGACCTCGGTGTCACGGTCGGCGCCGCCGGGTTGACGGTGACGGTGTTCGCGCTGGCGTACGCCATCGGTGCGCCGCTGCTCAGCGCTCTGCTCGGGGCGCGGCCACTGCGGCAGGTGCTGATCGGCTCGTTGGTGCTGTTCGGGCTGTTCAACGCAATGTCGGTGGTCGCACCGACGCTTCCGGTGCTGCTCACTACCCGGGTGCTGGGCGCGCTCGCCGCGTCGGTCTACGTTCCGGCTGCCGGTGCGGCGGCCGTCGCCGCCGTGCCCGCGAGCCACCGTGGCCGCGCGCTGGGCGTGATCCTGGGTGGCGCGTCGATCGCCATGGTGCTGGGCGCTCCACTCGGCGTGCTGCTGGCGGCCATGCTCTCGTGGCGCGCGGCGTTCGGGCTGGTCGCGGTACTCGCGGCGGTCACCGCCCTCGGCCTGCTACTCAGCAGCGTCGGGTCCGGTCCGCTGATCCGTTCGACGGTGCGCGAGCGACTGCGCCCGATGCGTTCCCGGGCCGTCGTCGTAACGCTCGCCGTGACGTTCCTGGTGATGACCGCCTCGAACAGCACGTATACCTACCTGGCCGTGCTGTTGGGCGACGCGGCCGGACCGGTCGGGCTCGGGCTGTTCATCGGGGCGTTCGGCCTCGGAGGCATGGTGGGTACCTGGTGGGGCGGGATCGCGGCCGACCGGGGTGGCAGCCGCCGGGTGGTCCTGCTGGCGGTGACCGTGCTGACGACGGGTTTCGCGGTGCTCCCGCTCGTCGCGACGACGGTGGCCGGTGCGCTGACGGTCGTTGTCGGGTGGGGGATCGCGGCCTGGGGATTCGTTCCCGCCCAGCAGCACCGGCTGATCGGACTCGGTGTGGGGCCGGCGCCGTTGCTGCTGGCGCTGAACAGCTCGGCGACCCACCTCGGGTTCGCGGCCGGTGCGCTGCTGGGCGGCATCGCCGTCGACGCCGCAGGCGCCGGCCTGCTCTGGCTGCCCGCCGTCGTCTGCTGCGGCGCCGGGCTGACCCTGCACATCTTTCTCACCCGAAAGGATCAATCATGATCACGTTCGCGTCCGGAGTCGTCGAGCTGGGCACCATCCTGGGGATCTGGGCCCACCCCGATGACGAGGCGTACCTCTCCGGCGGGCTGATGGCGCTGGCCCGCGACAACGGACAGCGGGTGGTGTGCGTGACCGCCACCCGCGGCGAGCTCGGCACCCCCGGCCCGGTCGCCTGGCCGCCGCACCGGCTGGCCGCCGAGCGCACCCACGAACTGGCGCGCAGCCTGGACATCCTCGGCGTCCACGAGCATCACTGGCTCGCCTACCGCGACGGCGAGTGCCCCGAGGCCAGCACGTCGGACGCGGTCGCACATCTCTGCGAGGTGATCGACCGAGTCCGCCCGGACACCGTGCTGACCTTCGGCCCGGATGGCCTCACCGCACACCCGGACCACCAGACCGTCTCGGCGTGGACCGGCGCCGCCTTCGACCAAGCCGCCCCGCCCGGGGCGCGGCTGCTGCACTCCACGTTGGCCGAGCGGCGGGCACCGCGCTGGAGCGCGCTCACCGAGAGCCTGGGCATCTACCCCCCGGGATACCCGATCCTCACCCCCGCGGATCAGCTGGCGGTCGACCTGGTGCTGGACCCCGACGTCGCGGCCCGCAAGGTGCGCGCGTTAGCGGCACAGGCGACCCAGACGGAGGGGCTCATCGCCGCCCTGGGCGTCGACTGCTACACCGCCTGGGTCGGCGACGAGTCGTTCGCCGAGCCGGCGCTGCATCCGACCGCCGCCGAGCGGGTCTGAAGTGGCCGTCATGCTCGAGTGAGCTTCCGCTCGATGGCCTGCCGGGCCACCTCGAGGACGGCAGCCCGGCTGGGGATCGGCGTGGCAGGGGTGGTGTGCGGGGGCGGTTCGGTGTCGGGGGAACGGTCGGTGGCAGGCGCATCCGGGGCTTGGTCGGCCGCGGCATCGAGCAGGGCCGCCGGCTCGTTGTCGCCGAGCGTGCGCAGCAGGCCGGCGAGGTTGCGCAGGGTGACCCACTGGTGGGTCCAGTTACCGGTGCGGGCGAAGTAGTCGATGACCTCGCGGTAGCCGCGCAGCGCGTCGTGGACGCGGCCGGCCGTGGCGCGCACCGCGAGCAGCCCGACGGTCGCGACGCCGACGAGAAAGGTCGCGCCGGAGGTGCGGGCGAGGTCGATGGCGCGGACGTAATGCTGCTCGGCCGGCTCGCTGCGGCCGGCGGAACTCTCGATCTCCCCGGCGACGTAGGCGCCCCACGAGCGCATCGTGGGCGATACAGCGCCGGCGAGCCCCCGGTCGTTCAGCGTCCGCGCCTCGTCGGGATCGCCTGCGTAGGCCGCCGCAAGGGCGGCGATCCCGAGGTTCTCGCGGGGCCGGCTCGCGAGCGCAGCTGCAGCGAGGGAGTGCTCGACGACGTCGGCGTACGCCCCGCGGGCCAGGTCGGCCACCGACAACGGCGACAGGCAGTACCACGACCCGGCGTCGTCGATCGAGCGTTCGAGCCCGGCGCGGGCGAGCCGGTCGGCCTTCGGGTAGTCCCCGCGGTGGTAGGCAGCCTCGGCCGCGGTGCCCAGTACGCCGGCCGCGCGGGGGTGCGTCGCGAGCGCCGGGTCGTCGGCCAGCTCCTCGGCCCAGCCCCGGATCTCGACGAGGTCGCGGTAGGCGACCGCGTCGAAGAGCGCGGTGACCATCGCGGCGGCGTCGTCGAGAACTCCCCGGCGGCGGGCCAGCCGCCACGCGGCCCGCAGGTTCGCCAGCTCGCGGCGCAGGACGGCGTCCGCCTCGGGCTCGCGCTGGGTAACCATGCCGGCTTCGATCCACGCGGTGAGCTCGACCGCCCAGCGGAGCATGCGCCCGGCCGCGTCGTCGTCCTCGCCGGCCGCGGTGAGCCGGTCGAGCCCGAACGCGCGCAGCGTCTCCAGCATCCGGTACCGGGTACCGCCCTCGAAGTCGGCGTCGATCATGGAGGCGTCGACGAGGCGGGACAGCACGGGTCCAGGGTCGCTGTCCAGGCCGAGGTCGGCGGCGAGCCGCTCGGCGGTGTCGAGATCGACGCCGTCGACGAAGACCGAGAGGTGCCGGAACAACCGCCGTTCGTCCTCGGTGAGGAGCTGGTAGGACCATTCGACGGTGGCGCGCAGCGTGCGGTGTCGGGCGTCACTGCTGGGCCGGCCGCCGCCTAGCAGGTCGAGCGAGCGGTCGAGCCGACGGTGCAGGTCGTCGAGGGAGAAGGTGGACAACCGGCCGGCGGCCAGCTCGATGGCCAGCGGCATTCCGTCGAGACGGCGGACGATGTCGGCAATCAGGCGCAGGTCCGTGGGCGTCGGCGGCGGGCCGGGGCGGACCCGGCCGGCCCGGTCGAGGAAGACCGCTACCGAGGGAACCTCCGACAGGACCTGGTCGGGGCCGGGTAGCGGGAGCGGCGCCAGCCGGAAGGCGTACTCGGCGGCCAGCCCGAGCGGTTCGCGGCTGGTGGCCAGCACGGCCAGCCGCGGGCACGAGGACACGACGACCTCGACCGTGTCGCGGACCGCGTCGAGCAGGTGCTCGCAGTTGTCGATCACCAGCAGGCCGGGGCGGTCGCCCAGGACGGCGACGCAGGCCGCCAGGACGTCGCCCTGGACGACGTTGAGGTTCAGGGCCGCCGCCAGCGCGTGCGGGATGGCGGCCGGGTCGGTGACCGGCGCGAGCAGCAGTACGTTTGCCGCCCCATCTCGTTTCGCGACCTGCAGGGCCACCCGGGTCTTGCCGACCCCACCGGCCCCGACGAGCGTGACCAGCCGTTCGGTCGCGAGCAGCCGGTGCAGCGCCGCAGCCTGCGCCTCACGCCCGATCAACCGGGTCGTCGGCCGGGCGCGAGCCTCGGCCGGGGCGGGAGCTGGGCCGGCGGCTCCGCCGGCGATGTCGCGCTCGAGCTCGCCGAGCGCCGGTGACGGGTCCAGGCCGGCCTCGTCGGCCAGCCGGTGCCGGTACTCGCGTCCGAGGCGGAGTGCCTCCGCTGCCCGTCCCGTCGCTGCCAGCGCGCGCATCAACTGCACGACCGCCGGCTCGCGCAGCGGATCGGCGGTGTGGGCCGCGGCGGCGAGGCCGTCGACGTCGTCGGCCTGCCCCGCGTCGATGGCGCAGGAGATCAGGGCGTCGGTCACCTCGCGGTGCAGCTGCGCGCACCCCTCGACGGCGACGGCGATCGGCGCGATATCGGTGAGGTCGGCGAGGACCGGCCCACGCCACAGCGCGTGCGCCTCCCGCAGCAGAGGAAGCGCGCCGGTCGGGTCCCGCCGGGTATCGCCGCGCGCCGTCGCGAGCAGCGCCCGGGCCTGCGCCACGTCCAGGTCGGCGGCGGCGAGCTCGAGCCGGTAGCCGTCGCGCCGGGTCTGCAGCCGGGTCGCCGCCGGTCCGAGACACGTGCGCAGCCGCGAGACGTGGGTGTGCAGGGCTTGACGTCCGGACTCCGGCATCTCGGACGGCCACAGCGCGTCCACGAGATGATCGACGGTGACGGTCCGGCCCTCAGCGAGCGCCAGCAGCGCGAGCACCGCGCGGCGCTTGGGGCCGGGCACCTCGACCGCCGCGCCGTCGACGACCAACCGCAGCGGCCCGAGCACCTCCACCCGCACCGACGCCGCCGCGTCCGAAGCGCCCATCGATCCACCCCCGGCGACAGCATGCCCGCCGCGACGACAGGGCGGGAGACCTCGCCGGGGCATGTCAGGGCGGAGAAAGCGCACGCAAGATCCGTGAAATCCCGCGCGCCGACCCTGTCGTCGTGACCGGCACCAGCCGGCAGGACAGGAAGGAAGCATTCAGATGGAGCAGGACGAGGTGATGGAGTTCCTCGGGCGGTTCGTCACCGATCTCGGCGCGACCGGGGCCGCCGGCTCGGTGGCGATCGGCAACCGGCTCGGCCTCTACCGCGCCCTCGCGCAGGGCCCGGCGACCCCGGAGCAGTTCGCCGAGCGCACCGGGTGCCACCCGCGCTACCTCACCGAGTGGCTGCGCGGCCAGGCCGCCGGCGGGTACGTCAGCTACGACCCGGACACGGCTGAGTTCTCGCTGACCGAGGAGCAGGCGTTCTGCCTGGCCGACCCGAACGGCCCCAACGTCTCGGCGGCGTTCCGCGCCGTGCTCGGCTACCTGCGCGCCGAACCGCGGATCACCGAGGCGTTCCGCACCGGGGCGGGCGTCGGCTGGCACGAGCACCACGAGGACGTCTTCGTCGGGTGCGACGCCTTCTACCGTCCCGGCTACGTGGCCGAGCTGGTCCCGAGCTGGATCCCGGCGCTGGACGGGGTCGAGGGGAAGCTGACCGCGGGGGCTCGGGTCGCCGACGTCGGCTGCGGTCTCGGCTCCTCGTCGGTGCTGCTCGCCCAGGCCTATCCGCGCACCAGCGTCGTCGGCTCGGACTGCCACGCCGAGTCGATCGAGCTGGCGCGCAAGAAGGCCGCGGCAGCCGGCGTCGCCGACCGCGTCAGCTTCGAGGTGGCCACGGCGCAGACCTTCACCGGCACCGGCTACGACCTGGTGACGATGTTCGACTGCCTGCACGACATGGGCGACCCGCTCAGCGCTGCCCGGCGAGTCCGGGAGGCGCTGGCCCCGGACGGCACCTGGTTGCTGGTCGAGCCGTTCGCCGCGGACGCGGTCGAGGACAACTTCAACCCGGTCGGTCGGCTGTACTACAGCGGCTCCACGTTCCTCTGCGTGCCCAACGGGCTCTCCCAGCCGGGCGGCTACGCGCTCGGCGCGCAGGCCGGCGAGGCCGCGACCCGCCAGGTGATCACCGACGCCGGTTTCACCCGATTCCGACGCGCCGCGCAGACCCCGTTCAACCTGGTCTACGAGGTCCGGCCGTAGGACATCCGGCGGCAGCCGGGACTGCGCCGGCCGGCGCGGCGACACGTGAGAGACCAGCGCACCAGCAACTGCTCACCTTCACATCACGAAGGTGATCCTGGCCCGTACGTGATCACGCGTAATGCGTGGCCCGCGGCCGCCAAAGGGCCTTGGACCTGGTCTCAGAACTGGGTGTGTCGCTCCGTGATCTTCGAGCTTGACCTGGTAGCGGGGCAGGATTCGAACCTGCGACCTCTGGGTCATGAGGCGGCCGGGCATGGTCGCAGCTTGTTCAGCCGCTCCTCGACGTCCGTTCGACGGTTGCCCGCACAGCAGGTGAAGTCTTCCTCGGGTCCAGCCAAGGCACGGCCCATCTCACCGCACACGGCCTGTCCGCCGCGTCGCCGTGACCATCACCGTGACCACGTCCCGAGCCCCACGCCGTCCGAGGTCGCGAACACCTGGACCCCGTTCGGTTCTTCCACTGCGTGACAACGCGAGTGGCTGTCACCCTGGCTGCCACCGCTGTCGAAGCAGGTCAGGATGCCATCGCTACATTGTGACAGGGGGATATGAGAGGCCACATCACCTGCACCACCACATTGCAAATGAGCCGGCCGCCACACTCGTCAGCCGTGGCCCCTCCTGCCCGCCCTACCTCGGCCGCCGGGTAGACGAGTCCCGCGGCGGACGGGGCAGCGATGGGGTCCACGGTCACGATTCAGCAGGGGACCTTCCCCGTTCGCCGGGACACGAGGTGACGTCGAGGGCCGACGCCTGATTCTTGATTGATTCCAGAGAATGGGCCACACTTCGGGCCGTGCCCACGACTTCGGACTTCGAGCGCATGTTGCGCGGGGTCACGCTGCGTGTGACGCGTCCTCGGTTGGCGGTGCTGTCCGCGGTGCACGACCATCCGCACGCCGACACGGACTCGATCATCCGTGTCGTGCGTGAGAATCTCGGTGACGTGTCCCACCAGGCCGTCTACGACGTGCTGCGCGCGCTGACCGCCGCCGGTCTGGTGCGGCGCATCCAGCCGCCGGGCTCCTCGGCGCGCTACGAGTCGCGGGTCGGCGACAACCACCACCACGTCGTGTGCCGGTCGTGCGGTGCCATCGCCGACGTCGACTGCGCCGTCGGCACCGCCCCCTGCTTGACCGCGTCCCACGACCACGGCTTCGCGATCGACGAGGCCGAGGTCATCTACTGGGGCCTGTGCCCCGGCTGCTCCACCACACCCAGTTCCTGAGCACATCCTCAGATCCCGAAAGGATTCCCGTGTCTGACAGTCCTGACGCCGTTGTCGGCGAGATGAACAAGGAGAGCGCCGGCGGGTGCCCCGTCTCGGCCGGGCGCCGCAATCACCCGACCGAGGGCGCGGGGAACCGCGACTGGTGGCCGAACCAGCTCAACCTGAAGATCCTGCGGAAGCACCCCGCCGTGGCCAACCCCATGGACGAGGACTTCGACTACGCCGCGGAGTTCAAGACGGTCGACCTCGACGCCCTGGCCAGGGACGTCGACGAGGTGCTGACGACCTCGCAGGAGTGGTGGCCGGCCGACTTCGGCCACTACGGGCCGTTCATGATCCGGATGGCGTGGCACAGCGCCGGCACGTACCGCATCGAGGACGGCCGGGGCGGCGCCGGCGCCGGCATGCAGCGCTTTGCGCCGCTGAACAGCTGGCCGGACAACGGCAACCTCGACAAGGCGCGCCGGCTGCTCTGGCCGGTGAAGAAGAAGTACGGCCGCAAGATCTCGTGGGCCGACCTGATGATCTTCGCGGGCAACCGCGCCCTGGAGACGATGGGCTTCACGACCTTCGGCTTCGCCGGCGGCCGGGCGGACGTCTGGGAGCCCGACGAGGACGTCTACTGGGGCCCCGAGCGCACCTGGCTCGGGGACGAGCGCTACACCGGTGACCGGGAACTCGAGAACCCGCTGGCCGCCGTCCAGATGGGCCTCATCTACGTCAACCCGGAGGGCCCGAACGGCGTCCCCGACCCGCTCGCCGCGGCCCGGGACATCCGCGAGACGTTCCGGCGCATGGCGATGAACGACGAGGAGACCGTCGCGCTGATCGCGGGCGGGCACACGTTCGGCAAGACCCACGGCGCGGCCGACCCGGACCGGTACGTCGGCGCCGAGCCCGAGGGTGCCCCGCTCGAGGAGCAGGGCCTGGGCTGGAAGAACAGCTTCGGCAGCGGCAAGGGCCGGGACGCGATCACCAGCGGCCTCGAGGTCACCTGGACGGCCACGCCGACGAGGTGGAGCAACGGCTTCTTCGAGAACCTGTTCGGCTACGAGTGGGAGCTGACCAAGAGCCCCGCCGGTGCCCACCAGTGGCAGCCGAAGGACGGCGCAGGGGCCAACACCGTGCCGGACCCCGAGGACGGCTCGCTGACGCGCCCCCCGACGATGCTGACGACGGACCTCGCGCTCCGGTTCGACCCGGTCTACGAGCAGATCTCGCGGCGCTTCCACGAGAACCCCGACGTGTTCGCGGACACGTTCGCCCGGGCCTGGTACAAGCTGACGCA
>NZ_JAHDTG010000038.1 GCF_018531475.1 Pseudonocardia mahuensis | reverse complement strand
CGCAGCGAGGACGAACGGCCTTGCGCCGCGACGAGCGGCGTCCACACTCCCCGCGCCCCGGGAAGCGACACGCCGACCCCAGCCACTTCCTGGACCTGATCACCAAACCGCTAACTCCGCGGCATTGATCTCCGACGGGACCTTCCGGCCTTGAACGGCGCGGGGCGACGGGGGTGTGCCTATCCGGACGTGCCCTCGGGGGAGTCGGTCTGCTTGCGACGGCCACCACGCTGCATGTCCCCGCTCGTCGTGCGCCGGCCGGGGTCGATGAGCCGCTTCCACTTCCCCTGGGCCGCCTGGCGGCTACCGAGCTGGGCCTGGACGGCCTCCGCGACCTGGGCCCAGGTCATGCCGTCCTTCCTGAGCTGGCGGATGAGGTCGCGCTCGTAGTAGTCGGCCAGCCTGCGCATCTCCTGGACCAGCGCATACCAGGTGGCCGCGCCGTGTCGCGTGAGCGCGCCCTCCTTGCCGAGCCCCTTGAGCGCGTCGAGCTGCTCGACGATCGACGGCGAGCCGCTGGTCGTGGCCAGTCCGGCCTGCTCGAGCCAGCGCTGGGCCTCCTCGTACTTCATGTGTAATTGATACATTGACGTCTCCATTTTGTCAACCTGCCGTTGACAACGCAGGGCCATGGGTCGGCGATGGAGGACGAGCGGCTTGCCGCGCGGAGGCGCTACGGCCTCGGTCGCACGGTAGGGCGGTAGGGCGGCCGGGCGGCCGGGCGGCCGGGGGTTCAGTATGTGGCTGGTTCTACCGCTTCACGCAAGGTATCTTGCGTGATGTGGTAGCTCCGGCGCCCCCGCTCCTGCCGATCTTCCGCAGCCGGTTGCAGGGAGATCTGCTGGCCGCGCTGCTGCTGGTCCCGGACGGGGAGTTCACGCTCAGTACCCTCGCCCGGCGCACCGGCGCGTCCCTGTCGGCGGTGCAGCGCGAGGTCGACCGCCTGGAGAAGGCGGGCATCGTCGTGTCACGACGGATCGGCAACGCCCGGCTGGTCTCGGGAGAGCGGGGTTCCCCGGCGGCGGCGCCACTCGCCGAGCTGGTCGCCTTGAGCTTCGGCCCCGTGCAGGTGCTGGCCGAGGAGTTCGCCGACCTGGACGGCATCGACGTGCTGGAGATCTTCGGTTCCTGGGCGGCGCGCCACGCGGGGGAGCGGGGCCGTGCCCCCGCCGACGTCGATGTCCTGGTGGTCGGTTCGCCCGATCGCGACGCGGTGCACGATGCGGTGGCGCGTGCCGAGGGGCGCATCGGCCTGCCCGTCAACGCCACCGTGGTGTCGCCGGCCCGCTGGGAGGCCGGTGACGACGGCTTCGTCCAGCGGGTTCGCACGGCCCCGCGGGTCGGGATCCCCCGGTGAGTGTCGACGTCGACCGGCTCCTCGCGGCGGGACGGCTGGAACGGGTACCCCCCGACGCGGTGGCCGCGCACCGCGCGATCAGGGCGGCCCGCCGGCATCTGGAGTCCGCGGAGTCCCTCGCGGAGGAGGATCCCGATCTCGCCTACACCGCCCTCTACGACGCCATGCGCAAGGCCTGTGCTGCGCTGTTGCAGGAGCGGGGGCTGCGGGCGACGAGCCGGGGCGGGCACCTCGCGGTGCAGAACGCCGTGATGGCCCTGTACGGCCGGACCGGAGTGCTACGTCCGTTCGACCGGGTCCGGCGCCGGCGCAACGAGGTGGAGTACCTGGGCCAAGAGGTCCACCCCGACGACGTGCTCGCCGACCTGCCGGCCGCCGGCCGGATCGTGGAGTTCGCGGCCCGGCGGTCTGACGTCGCCGAGCCCGGCGCTGCGCTGCCGTCCCGGCCCCACGCACGGCTGATCTCGTGCTCTCCTCTCAATTGCCAATGAATCATTGACGCTACCAATACGTCAATCTTACGTTGACAGAATGGCCCGGCCTCGACCACACGCAGATCGACCCGGGGCGGCCGGCCACAGGCAGCAGACACCAGGTCCGGCGCTCATCCACCGAGGTGGAATCTCACGAACCCCGACCCGTCGGGCGGTGATGACGAGCGGGGAATCGGTGCTGCAGAAGCGCGGCGGGGGAGAACGGCACCTCGGAAAAGGCCGGCGACCACGGACAAGGCAGCGCCAGCACCCAGCCCAGGGCCGGGCACATGCGTCGACTGCTACAGCCCGCCGAGCGACTCCACACCGGTCACCCAGACGACGGCCGTACCCTCGTCGTCGGAGGCGGCGAGGTCGATCTCGGCGGTGATGGCCCAGTCCCGGTCACCCGCCGGGTCGTCGATCACCTGGCGGACGATCCAGCGCTCGGGCTGCTCCTCGACGGTGATCAGCTGCGGGCCCCGGGCGTCCGGGCCGATGCCGATCTCGTCGTGCAGCTCGAAGTAGGGCTCGAACGCCTCACGCCAGGCGTCGGCGTCCCAGCCGGCCTCGCGGTCGAGCTCGCCGAGCAGGTCCCAGCGCCGCAGCGCGGCCAGCTCGACACGACGGAACATCGCGTTGCGCACCAGCACCCGGAATGCGCGCTTGTTCGAAGTGACCCCGGTCGGCAGCGCGTCGACGCGCGGGGGAGCGACCTCGGCGCCGGAGTCCACCCCGGCCGCGAGCTTCTCCCACTCGTCGATGAGGCTGGAGTCGACCTGGCGGACCAGCTCACCGAGCCATTCGATGACGTCGGTGAGCTCCTCGGTCTTCGCCTCGTCGGGCACCGTCTGGCGCAGCGCCCGGTAGGCGTCGGCGAGGTAGCGCAGCACCAGGCCCTCGGACCGGGCCAGCTGGTAGTGCGAGATGTACTCGACGAAGGTCATCGCCTTCTCGGACATGTCCCGCACGACGGACTTGGGTGACAGCCGGGCGTCGGAGACCCACGGGTGGCCGCTGCGGTAGGTCTCCAGCGCGGCCTCGAGCAGCTCGGCGAGGGGCTTGGGATGGGTGACGTCCTCGAGCAGCGCCATTCGCTCCTCGTACTCGATGCCGTCGGCCTTCATCGCCGCGACGGCCTCGCCGCGCGCCTTGTTCTGCTGCGCGTGCAGTACCTGGCGCGGGTCGTCGAGCGTCGCCTCGATCACCGACAGCACGTCCATCGCGTAGTTGGGCGACTCCCGGTCGAGCAGCTCGATCGCGGCCAGCGCGAACGGCGACAGCGGCTGGTTGAGGGCGAAGTCGAGCTGCAGGTCGCCGACGAGCCGGACCCGGCGCCCCTCCGCGTCGGGCTCGGGCAGCTCCTCGACGACGCCGGCGTTGCGCAGCGCCCGGTAGATCGCGATCGCGCGCAGGATGTGCTTGCGCTGCGCGGGCCGGGGCTCGTGGTTGTCCTCCAGCAGATGACGCATCGCTGTGAACGCGTCGCCGGGCCGGGAGATCACATTGAGCAGCATCGCGTGGGTGACGGCGAACTGGCTGGTCAGTGGCTCGGGCTGGGCGGCGGTGAGCTTCTCGAAGCTCTTGTCGCTCCAGCCGACGAAACCCTCCGGCGGCTGCTTGCGCACGATCCGGCGGCGCTTCTTGACGTCGTCGCCGGCGCGGGCGAGCAGCCGCGCGTTCTCCACCTCGTGGTCGGGTGCCTCGGCCACCACGGTGCCGACGGTGTCGTACCCAGCACGCCCGGCACGCCCGGCGATCTGGTGGAACTCGCGGGCCTTGAGCCCGCGGGTGCGCACCCCGTCGTACTTGGACAGCGCGGTGAACAAGACCGTGCGGATCGGCACGTTGATCCCCACGCCGAGGGTGTCGGTGCCGCAGATGACCTTGAGCAGGCCGGCTTGGGCGAGGGTCTCCACGAGCCGCCGATAGCGCGGCAGCATCCCGGCGTGGTGCACCCCGATGCCGTGCCGGACCAGCCGCGACAGCGTCTTGCCGAAACCGGCGGTGAACCGGAAGTTGCCGATCAGCTCGGCGATCGCCGCCTTCTCCTCCTTGGACGAGACGTTGACGCTCATCAGCGACTGCGCCCGCTCGATCGCCGCAGCCTGGGTGAAGTGCACGACGTAGACCGGCGCCTCGTGGGTCTGGAGCAGCTCGGTGATCGTCTCGTGCAGCGGGGTGAACACGTATCGGTAGTGCAGCGGCACGGGCCGCTCCGCCGAGGTGATCACCGCGGTGGGCCGGCCCGTGCGCCGGGTGAGGTCGTCGCGGAAGAACGAGACGTCGCCGAGCGTCGCCGACATCAGCAGGAACTGGGCCTGCGGCAACTCGATGAGCGGCACCTGCCAGGCCCAGCCGCGGTCGGGGTCGGCGTAGAAGTGGAACTCGTCCATCACGACCGAGCCGACGACCTCGCGACCGGCGCCGGGGCCCTGGCGCAGCGCGATGTTGGCCAGGATCTCCGCGGTGCAGCAGATGATCGGCGCGTTCTCGTTGACGGCGGCGTCACCGGTGAGCATGCCGACCTTGTCGGCCCCGAACACCTCGCACAGCGCGAAGAACTTCTCGCTGACCAGTGCCTTGATCGGTGCGGTGTAGAAGGTGCGTTCGCCGCGGGCCAGTGCCGCGGCGTGTGCCCCGATGGCCACCAGCGACTTCCCGGATCCGGTGGGGGTGGAGAGGATGACGTTACCGCCGGTGACGAGCTCCAGGAGTGCCTCTTCCTGCGCCGGGTAGAGGCTCAGTCCCTGCTCCTCGAAGGCCCAGTCGGTGAAGGCCTCGACGAGCGCGTCGGGGTCGATGGCGCCGTTCGGCAACCGTTCGGTGAGGGTCATGGTGAGTCGATCGTCCCTGCTCGCCGACCGCTACGCGGGCCCGGGGCCCGGATCGCCGGCACGGCGGACTCGTTCGTGTACTCTGTGACTGATTTTATCACATCGGTCACAGAGATCGGGAACGAGGAGCGCGACGTGGTGGCCGGACGCAGGGAGCTGCTCCTGGAGGTGGCCGCGGGCCTCATCGCGCGGCACGGCTACGCCAAGACGGCGGTGGCCGACGTGGCCGAGGCGGCGGGGATCGCGAAGGGAAGCGTCTACCGCGAGTTCGCCAGCAAGGACGAGATGCTCGCGGAACTGCTGCGGACGCGGTCGCAGCGCCTGCTCGAGCGCGTGCGCGACGCGGTCGAGGCCGATCCGGACGGCGCGCGGCTGTCGGCGGTCTGTCGGCACGGACTACGGGCCTTGCTCGACGACCCGCTGCTATGCGCGCTCTACACCCGCGACACCCGGGTACTCGGCACGCGGGTCCGTGCCCACGGGCCCGATCCCGCGCGCCACGGGTGGATGGGGGAGATCGTGCTCGCCCTGCGCGAGGCGGGATTGATCCGCTCCGACCTACCCATCGACGCCGTGGCGCACGTGCTCGGCGTCATCGCCACCGGGATGATCACCGTCGGGGAGGCCTCCGCGGCGGAGGACACGCTCCGGGTGCTCACCGAGCTCGTCGCGCGCGGCCTGGAACCCGTCGCGCCCGTGGACCCCGAGTCCGGCCGGCGTGCAGTGCGGGCGCTGGCCGATCGCCTGGGCGCCCGGGTCACGGGGCCGGGTGATGACGCCCGCACCGACCGGCCGGCCCGGTAGCAGCACCGATTCTCGCCGGCCGGGCCGTTGGCCGGGCCGCGACGGCCGTACACCCGACCGACAGCCACCGGACAGGCGCACGACAACTACGCTGAACGTGTGAATGGTCGGGCGACCTCGGGCCGAATGCCCGATCTGGTGTCGCCCATGCTGGCCGCCCCGGGTGAGCTTCCGGCCGGGTCCGGATGGGTGGTCGAGTTCGCGTGGGACGGGCTGCGGTGCATCGCCTACGCCCGTCCGGGGCGTGTCCGGTTGCTCACGGTGAACGATCGCAGCGTCACCAGCACCTTCCCCGAGCTCGCCGTGCTGGCCGCCAAGGCGCCCCGGCGCGGCATGGTGCTCGACGGCACCGTGGTGGCCCTCGACGGCACCGGGATCCCCGACCGCCGGCTGCTCGCGCGCCGCACCGCCACCCGGCGGCCGTCGCCGGCTCTGGTCGAGGAGGTCCCCGTCGGGTTCTTCGTCAGCGACCTGCTCTGGCTGGACGGCGTGTCAACGCTCGCGTCGCCCTACCGCCGGCGCCGGGAGTTGATCGATGAGCTGGGGCTGGCCGAGGAGCCGGTCGTACTGTCCCCGTCGTGGCCGGCGCGGGAGGCCGATCACGTCATGCAGACCGCGACCGGGTACCGGCTCGACGGGCTCTACGCCAAGCGGCTCGACGCGCCCTACCAGCCCGGCCGGCGCTCCCCGTACTGGTTGCGGGTGCCGCTGCGACGCTCCCGGCAGGTCGTCGTCGGCGGCTGGACGCCGGCCGATCCTCGGCGGACGGGGTCGGTCGCCGCGCTGCTGCTCGGGGTGCCGGGGCCGGCCGGGCTGCGCTACGTCGGACGCGTCGGGCTCGGCTCGGGCCCGCACCGGCAGGCGATCACGGACGTGATCCCGGAGCTGGTCGCGGATTCCTCACCGTTCGCGGGCAGCCTGCCGCCCGCCGTCGAGCACGACGCGGTGTGGGCGCTGCCGCGGCTCGTCGGCCGGGTGGAGTTCCGGGAGTGGACCCCGGACGGCCGGCTGCGGTTGCCGGCGTGGCGGGGCCTGGTCGACCCTGCGGAGGTCGGCGACGGGCTCCGGGACGACGGGCCGCAGGACGAATCGCCGACCGAGGCCGCAGCCATGGTCGGCGTCAGCCCGGACGGCGACACGATCGAGGAGGGCGCCTCTGCGGCGGCCTCATCCCGGCCCACCCGGTCACGTCACTCCCCGGAGCCGCCTGCCGCTGTCGTGGACCACCTCCACGCCCGCCGGCTGGACCAGCACTTCGTCTACAACTCGCTGAACACCATCGCCGCGCTCGTGCGGACCGACCCAACCCGGGCCCGCGAGCTGCTGCTCGGCTTCGCCGACCTCTCCCGCGTCGCCGACCAGCCCGCCGACACCGCGACGACGCTGGGCGAGGAGATCGCCGCCGTCCGCGCCTACCTGCAGCTCGAGCAGGCGCGCTTCGGCAAGCGCCTCCGCGTCGAGGTGACCGTCGACGACGCGCTGCACGAGGTGCCGGTCGTGCCACTGAGCGTTCTGGCGACGGTGCGCGCGACCGTGCAGCAGCGCATCGAACCCCGGCCCGAGGGCGGCACCCTGTGCGTGAGCGCCGAGGCCGTGGGCCCGGACTGCATCGTGAGCGTGGTCGACGCCGGGGTCGGGGAGCCGACGCAGGTCCGGGTCGGAGCGGCACCCGACCGTGCCGGGTACCACGCGGTGTGACGTGGCGCGTCACCGGGCTCCTGCTGCGCTTTCTGGATCGATTACCGGATACCGTGCGCGCATGTTCGGCCTCCCCGAGGGCACGCGCGCGTGCCTTTTCGACCTGGACGGTGTCCTGACCGACACCGCCGGCGTGCACGCAGCCGCGTGGAAGCAGATGTTCGACGAGTACCTGCGCGCCCGCGCCGAGCGCGACGGGACCGGGTTCCGCGAGTTCGACCTCGCCGCTGACTACGGCGCCTACGTCGACGGCCGCCCCCGGCTGGAGGGCACCAGGGAGTTTCTTCGCTCCCGCGGCATCGAGCTGCCCGAGGGCGGCCCGGGGGACCCCGCCGACGCGGAGACGGTCCACGCGCTGGCGACCCGGAAGAACGATCTGGTCCAGGAGAAGATCCGCAGCGACGGGGTCGATGTCTACCCCGGCTCGGTGCGCTACCTGCATGCCGCCCGCGATGCCGGCCTGCGCACGGCAGTGGTGTCGTCCTCGGCCAACGCGGCCCAGGTGCTCGACGTCGCCGGCCTGAGCGACCTCATCGACCACCGCGTCGACGGGGCGACCGCGAAGGAGCGCGCGCTGCCGGGCAAGCCCGCGCCGGACACGTTCCTGGCCGCCGCGGCCGACCTGGGCGTCGAGCCGGGCGCCGCCGTGGTGTTCGAGGACGCACTTGCCGGGGTTCAGGCCGGGCGTGCGGGGAACTTCGGCCGCGTCATCGGGGTGGATCGTCTCGGACAGGCCGACGCGCTGCGCGAACACGGCGCCGACGTCGTGGTCTCAGACCTCGCCGAGCTACTGGGAGAGTCGTCATGACCGCGAGTCCGGACTCCGGCCGTCCGTTCGCCGTCGAGCCGTGGGTCGTCCGCGAGCCGGCGCTGCACCTGGAGGCATTGGGGCAGACCGAGTCGGTGTTCGCCCTGTCCAACGGTCACATCGGCCTGCGCGGCAATCTCGAGGAGGGGGAGCCGCACGCGATCCCTGGCACGTACCTCAACTCGCTGTACGAGCGCCGGCCGCTGCCCTACGCCGAGGGGGGTTACGGCTACCCCGAGTCGGGCCAGACGATCATCAACGTCACGAACGGCAAGCTGATCCGGCTGCTCGTCGACGACGAGCCGTTCGACCTGCGCTACGGCCAGCTGCGCCGCCACGAGCGGGTGCTCGACCTGCAGGCCGGGACGCTCACCCGTGAGGTCGAATGGGTCTCGCCCGCCGGCAAGGCGGTGCGGGTCCGCAGCGAGCGGCTGGTGTCGCTGACCCAGCGCGCGATCGCCGCGATCAGCTACGAGGTCGAGGTGCTGGACGAGCCGGCGCTGCTCGTCGTCCAGTCGGAGCTGGTGGCCAACGAGCAGTTGCCGCACATCGACAACGGCGACCCGCGTGTCGAGGCGGCCCTCGCCGAGCCGCTGGTGTCCGAGCAGCACCGCAGCGACGAGGCCGGCGCCACGCTGGTGCACCAGACCCGCCAGTCCGGGCTGCGGCTGGCCGCCGCGATGGACCACGAGGTGCACGGGCCCAAGGACACCAAGATCACCTCGGAGGCCACCGAGGACATCGGCCGGACCACCGTGATCACCCGGCTGCAGCCGGGGGAGACGCTGCGGGTCGTGAAGTACCTGTCCTACGGCTGGTCGTCACGGCGTTCGCTGCCCGCCGTGCACGACCAGGTGCGCGCCGCGCTGGCCGCAGCGCGGTTCACCGGCTGGGAGGGACTGCTCGCCGAGCAGCGGGCCTACCTGGACGAGTTCTGGAGCACCGCCGACGTCGAGATCGAAGGCGACGCGGAGCTGCAGCAGGCCGTCCGGCTGGCGATCTTCCACGTGCTGCAGGCCGGGGCGCGTGCCGAGCGCCGGGCGATCGGGGCCAAGGGCCTGACCGGCAACGGCTACGACGGCCACACCTTCTGGGACACCGAGACGTTCGCCCTGCCCGTGCTCTCGCACCTCGCCCCGGACGCGGCGGCCGACGCGCTGCGCTGGCGGCAGTCGATCCTGCCGCTGGCCCGGGAGCGGGCCGAGCAGCTCGGGCTGTCCGGGGCGGCGTTCCCGTGGCGGACCATCCGCGGGCAGGAGTGCTCGGGCTACTGGCCGGCCGGTACGGCGGCGTTCCACATCAACGCCGACATCGCCGACGCGGTGCGTCGCCATGTCGGCGCGACGGGGGACTCCGAGTTCGAGCGCGAGGTCGGCCTCGAGCTGCTGGTCGAGACGGCGCGGCTGTGGCGGTCGCTGGGGCACCACGACTCGTCGGGGGAGTTCCGCATCGACGGCGTGACGGGCCCCGACGAGTACACGGCCATCGTGGACAACAACGTCTACACGAACCTGATGGCCCAGTTGAACCTGCTCTACGCCGCCGAGGTCGCCGCCCGGCACTCGCGGGCGGCGGCGCGGCTCGGGGTCAACGCCGAGGAGATGGCGAGCTGGCGGGATGCCGCCAAGTCGATGCGCATCCCGTTCGACGAGAACCTGGGCGTGCACCCGCAGTCGGAGGGTTTCACCGACCACCAGGTATGGGACTTCGAGAGCACGCCACCGGAGAAGTACCCGCTGCTGCTGAACGTCCCGTACTTCGACCTGTACCGCAAGCAGGTGATCAAGCAGGCCGACCTGGTGCTGGCCATGCAGCTGCGGCCGGAGGCCTTCACCCCCGAGCAGATGGAGCGCAACTTCGCCTACTACGAGGGGATCACGGTCCGGGACTCCTCGTTGTCGGCGGCGACGCAGGCCGTCGTCGCGGCGTGGACGGGACACCTCGACCTCGCCTACGACTACCTGGCCGAGGCCGCGCTCGTCGACCTGAACAACCTGGCGGGCAACACCGACCACGGGATGCACATCGCCTCGATGGCAGGCACCTGGACGGCGGTCGTCGCCGGGTTCGGCGGGATGCGGTCGGACCGCGACGGGATCTCGTTCGCCCCGCGACTGCCACCGGCGCTGGGCCGGATCTCCTTCGGCCTGAACTGGCAGGGCCGGCAGCTGCGGGTGACGATCACACCGGAGGAGGCGGAGTACCGGCTGGTGAGCGGCCCGCCGATGCGGCTGCGGCACCACGGCGAGCCGGTGGCGCTGGCCGATCAGCCGGTGGCGCGCCCGATCCCGGCCTCGTCCATGGTGGAGCCGGTGGAGCAGCCGTACGGCCGCGCGCCCCGGCAGCGCCACCCCGGCTGACCGCCTGCCGAACCGGTTCGGTCGGCCATGAACCCGAGGTACTCGCTGCGGAACACCGCACACCGTTTGGTACCGACCCGGCCGGGTAACCACCGGTGGAGGCGGCCGCCGAACGGCCGCTCCAGGAAGGGAGTCATGGCAGGAAGGCTGGACGGCAAGCGCATCGCGATCCTGGCCACCGACGGGTGGAGCAGGTCGAACTCACCCGGCCGCGGGATGCGGTCACTGCCGAGGGTGCGCGCGCCGAGATCGTCTCGCTCGACGACGGCGAGATCCAGGCGATGAACGGGGACATCGAACCGGCAGACCGGTTCACTGTGGACATCACGCTCGACAAGGCCCGGGCCGGCGACTACGACGCACTGATCATGCCGGGCGGAACGGTGAACGCGGACCGGCTGCGGATGGACGAGAACGCCCGCGGTTTCGTGCAGGAGATCTTCCGGGCCGGCAAGCCCGTCGGCGCGATCTGCCACGCCCCGTGGACGCTGGTCGAGGCCGGCCTCGTCCGGGGCCGCACCCTCACCTCGTACCCGAGCCTGCGCACCGACATCCGCAATGCGGGCGGGAACGTCGTGGACGAGCAGGTCGTCACCGACTCCGGCCTGGTCTCCAGCCGCAATCCCGACGACCTGCCCGCGTTCTGCGCCAAGATCGTCGAGGAGTTCGCGGAGGGCAAGCACGCCGTGCACGACGAGGGCGCGACCGTCGGCTGAGCCCGGCGGCCGTCGCGCGGCCCGGGTACCCGTCGCGAGGTGTGGCTCAGGACGGCTGCGCCGTTGGCCAATCCGAACTTCAGAGCTCGTCCTCGGTCATCCGCTCGCGCAGCCCGGCCACGGTCTGCGCGAGCAGCCGGGACACGTGCATCTGCGAGATCCCGATCTTGTCGGCGATCTGGGTCTGGGTCATGTTGCCGAAGAAGCGCAGGATGAGGATGGTGCGCTCGCGGACCGGGAGCTCGTCGAGCAGCGGGACCAGGGTCTGCCGGTACTCGACCGTCTCCAGTTCCGCATCGGCCACCCCGAGCGTCTCGCTCAGCGCCGCGTCCGCGCCGGCAACGAGCTCGTCGAGCGAGGTACTGCGGTAGACCTGCTGGGCGTCGAGTCCCTCCAGCACCTCCTCGGTGTCGAGTCCGAGCCGGGCGGCGATCTCGCTGGGTCTCGGGGCCCGGCCCAGCTCCTGCGACAGCGGGCCGATCGCCCCGTTGATCGAGCCCTGCAGCTCCTTGAGCCGCCGGGGCACACGCATCGACCAGGTGCGGTCGCGGAAGTGCCGGCGGACCTCGCCGGTGATGGTGGGGACCGCGTAGGACAGGAAGTCGACCCCACGACCGGGGTCGAACCGGTCCACGGCGTTGATCAGGCCGACGGTGCCAGCCTGCTCCAGATCGTCGACGGGCTCGCCACGGCCGGCGAAGCGGCGGGCGATGTGCCGCACGACCGGTAGGTAGCCGGTGACCAGCTTCGCGCGCAGCTCCGAGCGTTGCGGTGCATCCGGCGGGAGGGCCGTGAACTCCGCGAACAGCGGCATCAGGTGCGCATACTCGGAATCCCGGGCGGGGTCAACGCCAGGGACGGGCCGCGGGTCAGACACGACGCCCCATGGGCGAGCGGAACGCGGGAGGACGCACCCGGTGGCCTACCCGCTGCCCCGGACCCGGAAACTCGGGCGCTGGTACGTTGGATAGTCGCCCGGCTGGTGGCTGCACGTCGGCCGGGCGATCGCCGTCCCTCCCCTCGCGAAGGTGTTCCGCTGGTGTCGAATAGCGCGTCGTCCGTGAATCCGCGCGATCGGCGTACCGAGAACGGAAGCACTCCCACCGGACCGGAGCGCCCGGGCCCCGGCCCCGCCGACGGGGACGGGCTCGCCCACGAGCAGGACTACGTCGCGATGCTCTACGGCCGGCTCGACGAGCGGCGCAGGGAGACCGCCCGGCGGCTCTCCGAGGTGCTGCACGGCGAGACCGTCGGCACCCCCCAGGCGCTCACCGAACGCGACGCCGCCGCCGCGATGTACACCGACCGGCTGGCCGCGCTGCGCGCGGCCGAGCACGGGCTCGCCTTCGGCCGGCTGGACACCGAGGAGGGCGAGCGGCGCTACGTCGGGCGGCTCGGGCTGCTCGACGAGGAGCGCGAGTACGAGCCGCTGCTGATGGACTGGCGGGCGCCTGCGGCCCGGCCGTTCTACACCGCGACCGCCGCGTCGCCCGAGGGCATCCGGCGGCGCCGGCACCTGCGCACCCGCGGGCGCACCGTCACCGCGATCGACGACGAGGTGCTCGACCTGTCCGCCGCGGAACAGGGCAGCCGGTCGGGCCTGACCAGCGAGGCCGCCCTGATGGCCGCGGTGACGCAGACGCGCACCGGGCGGATGACCGACATCGTCGCGACCATCCAGGCCGAGCAGGACCGCATCATCCGCTCGAAGCCGTCCGGGGTGCTGGTCGTGCAGGGCGGGCCGGGCACCGGGAAGACGGCCGTCGCGCTGCACCGGGCCGCCTACCTGCTCTACACCCACCGCGACCGGCTGGCCCGCCGCGGTGTCCTCGTCGTCGGCCCGAACGCGACGTTCCTGCGCTACATCGGCCAGGTGCTCCCGTCGCTGGGGGAGACCAGTGTCGTGCTCGGCACCGTGGCGCAGCTGCACCCGGGGCTGCACGCGCGGCGCCAGGAGCCCACCCGGACCGCCGCGATCAAGGGCCGCGCGGAGATGGCGCAGGTCATCGCCGCGGCGGTGCGCGACCGCCAGCAGGTGCCGCGTAAGCCGATCGAGCTCGTCGTCGAGCAGCAGAAGGTGCGTCTGGACCGGGACATCGCCAATCAGGCCCGCACCCGGGCCCGGCGGTCCCGCAAGCCGCACAACGAGGCCAAGCGGATCTTCCACAAGGAGGCGGTCCGGCTGCTCGCCGAGCAGGTGAGCCGGACCCTCGGCGGGCGTGGCCTGCTCAACGCCGGCGACCTGGCCGACATCCGCGAGGAACTGCAGGACAGCCGCGAGCTCACCCGGGCGCTCGGCGAGCTGTGGCCCACGCTCTCGGCCGAGCAGCTGCTCACCGACCTGTTCGCCGACACGCGCCGGCTCAACTCGGTGGCCCGGCGGATCCCCGCCGAGGAGCGTGCGCTGCTGGCCCGGCCGGCTCCCGGGGACGATGTCCCCGCCGACGAGCGCTGGACCCCGGCCGACGTCCCGCTGCTCGACGAGGCCGCCGAGCTGCTCGGCGACGACGGATCCGCGGCGGCCGCGGCGGCCGCGGCCGCGCTGCGCGAGGAGGTGGAGTACGCCCAGGGCGTGCTCGACGTGCTGGACCTCGAGGAGGACCTCGACCCGGAACTGTTGCGCGCCACCGACATCGTCGACGCCGACCGGCTCGCCGAGCGCCAGCAGGTGCGCCGCTACGACTCCACGGCCGACCGGGCGGTCGCCGACCGCGAGTGGGCCTACGGCCACGTGATCGTCGACGAGGCCCAGGAGCTCTCGCCGATGGCCTGGCGGCTGATCATGAGGCGGGTCCCGAGCCGCTCGATGACCCTGGTCGGTGACATCGCGCAGACCGGGGACCTGGCCGGCGCCGGGTCGTGGGGCGAGGTGCTGGGCCCGTTCGTGGCGAACCGCTGGCGGCTCGAGCAGCTGACGGTGAACTACCGGACGCCCGCCGAGATCTCCGACGTCGCCGACGACGTGCTCGCCGTGATCGACCCCGGCCTCGAGCCGCCGAGATCGGTGCGCAGCACGGGGGTGGCGCCGCGCGCCCTGCGCGTCCCGCCGGGTGAGCTGGAGGGAGGCCCGGCGCTCGCCGAGATCGTCGCGCAGGAGCGGGAGGCGGTCGGCGAGGGCCGGGTCGTCGTGCTCGCCCCGACCGCCCGGGTGCCCGCGCTGCGTGCGCACCTGCTGCGCCCGGACGCAACCGAGGGCACCGACGACGACGGTCCGGGGGACGATCCCCTGCCCGATCTCGAGGAGGATCTCGAGGCGCCCGTCGTGGTGCTGCCGATCACCGCTGCGAAGGGCCTGGAGTTCGACGCGGTGGTGCTGGTCGAGCCCGCGGAGGTGCTGGCCGAGTCGCCGCGCGGGGCCAGTGACCTCTACGTCGCGCTGACCCGGGCCACCCAGCGGCTGACCGTCGTCCACGCCGCCGACCTGCCGTTAATGCTCAAGCGACTCCGCCGCGCGTAACCACCGCCCGGACCGCTGATCAAGGGCAGAAGGGTGCCCGTGGAGATCGACCGGCCCACCTCTGCACGTCATCGGCGAGGGGGCGGCGATCGACCTGGGAGGGCGAAGGACGTCCGCAACGCCGTCACCCCGTGCGGAGGTGCCCGTGGCCCCCGGCTGACACCGTTGGACACAAGCCGGCGGCGGGGCGGAGGACCTCGTCGCCGGCGTTCCAAGGAGGTCACATGACAACGGCAGTCCGGTCGGTGGTCCTGCCCTCGGGCGAGACGATCGCGGCGCTCGGCCAGGGCACCTGGCACTTCGCGGAGAGACCTGCCCGGCGCGCCGGCGAAATCGCCTCGCTGCGGCTCGGCCTCGACCTCGGCATGAACGTGATCGACACCGCCGAGATGTACGGCGACGGTGCTGCCGAGGTGCTGGTCGGCGAGGCCATCGCGGGGCGCCGGGACGAGGTGTTCCTCGTGGACAAGGTGCTGCCGCATCACGCGACCCGGGCCGGCACCGTGCGTGCGTGCCAGGCCAGCCTGGCGCGGCTCGGCACCGACATGATCGACCTCTACCTGCTGCACTGGCGTGGTGTGATCCCGCTGGTCGAGACGCTCGCCGGTTTCGCCGACCTGATCGCGGCGGGAGCGATCCGCTACTGGGGCGCCAGCAACTTCGACACCGACGACATGATCGAGTTGGTGGGGATCCCGGGCGGGGAGACCGTCACCACCAACCAGATCCTGTACAATCTCACCCGCCGCGGACCCGAGTACGACCTCCTACCCTGGTGTTCCGAGAACGGCATCCCGATGATGGCGTACTCGCCGATCGAGCAGGGCCGGCTGCTGGGCCACCCCGCGATCGCCACGGTCGCCCGCCGCCATCACGCCACCGCAGCGCAGATTGCGCTGGCCTGGGTACTGCGCCTGGACGGGGTCAACACGATCCCCCGCGCCGGAACCCCTGAGCACGTCCGGGAGAACGCCGCCGCCCGCGACATCCGGCTGAGCCCCGAGGATCTCGCGCTCCTCGACGCGGCGTTCCCCCCGCCGACCCGCAAGGTCCCGCTCGAGGTGCTCTGAGATGGGGGCGATGAGCCCCGAGCAGATCCGCGGCTTCCTCACCGAGGGCACCCGTACCGCGAAGCTGGGGACCGTGCGCCGCGACGGCACCCCGCACGTCGTCCCGGTCTGGCTCATCCTCGACGGCGACGACCTGCTCCTCACGACCGGGGTGGACTCGGTGAAGGGCCGGGCGATCCGGCGCGATCCGCGGGTCGCGGCGTGCGTCGACGACGAGCGACCGCCGTACGCCTTCGTGTCGATCACCGGGCAGGCGAGCGTCTCGCAGGACGCGGCCGCGATGCTCGACGTCGCGACGCGGATCGCGGCCCGCTACGTCGGGCCGGAGCGGGCCGAGCAGTACGGCCGGCTCAACAGCGGACCGGGGCTCATGCTGGTTCGGATCACCCCGCAGCGGATGCTCAGTGAGGTCGACGTCACCGGACTTTAGAGCGGCGTCACGTACGCCCCGGAGATCCCGCCGTCGACCAGGAACGTCGACGCGGTGACGAACGAGGCGTCGTCGCTGGCCAGGAACGCGACCGCGCCCGCGATCTCGCTCGGTTCCGCGAACCGGCCCAGCGGCACGTGCACGAGGCGGCGTTGCGCGCGCTCCGGGTCGGCGGCGAACAGTTCCTGCAGCAGCGGGGTGTTGACCGGACCGGGGCACAGGGCGTTGACCCGGATCCCCCTCACGCGCGAACTGCACGCCGAGCTCCCGCGACAGCGCCAGCACCCCGCCCTTGGACGCGGTGTAGGAGATCTGCGAGGTGGCCGAGCCCATGACCGCGACGAACGACGCAGTGTTGATGATCGAGCCGCGCCCGGCGCGCCGCATGTGCGGGATCGCCGCCTTGCAGCACAGGTAGACCGAGGTCAGGTTGACCTCCTGGACCCGGCGCCAGGCGTCGAGCCCGGTGCTCAGGACGGAGTCGTCCTCGGGCGGGGAGATGCCGGCGTTGAACGCGACGTCGACGCCGCCGTAGGTCTGCGCGGCGACGGCGAACAGGGCCTCGACATCGCTCTCGGAGGTGACGTCGGTGAGCACGAACAGCCCGTCGACCTCGGCGGCCGCCGCCTTCCCGGCCTCGGTGTCGACGTCGGCGATCACGACCTGGGCGCCCTCCGCCGCGAGCCGCCGCGCCGTCGCGAGCCCGATCCCGCTCGCACCACCCGTGATCACCGCGGTGCGGTCGTCGAAGCGCCGGATCCCGGGGGTGGTCGGGGTGGTCGGGGTGGTCGGGGTGGTCGGGGTGGTCACTGTCCCACCTCCTGTCGCCGTGCGGCGGCGGCCTCGACCAGGGCGGTGACCAGCCGGATGTCCGTGACGTCCTGCTCGGGGTGCCACTGCACCCCGACCGCGAACCGGTGCCCCACCAGCTCGACGGCCTCGATCGTGCCGTCCTCGGTGCGCCCGCTGACCATCAGCCCCTCGGCCGGCCGGTCGATGGCCTGGTGCTGGTGGCAGTGGACGAGGGCCTGGTCGCCGAGCAGCGCGGCGGTGCGGCTGCCGGGGGAGAGCCGGACCGCGGTGGGGCCGAACACCCCCGGCGCGGGATTGTGCCGCTGGTGCCCGAGCACGTCGGGCAGGTGCTGGGTGAGAGTCCCGCCGAGCGCGACGTTGAGCAGCTGAGCACCGCGGCACACCCCGAGGACGGGCAGCCCCCGATCCAGCGCCCGGCGCAGCACGGCGAGCTCGGCGGCGTCACGCTCGGGGCGGCTGACCCCGGCATGCGGGTGCGGGTCCGCGCCGTAATGGCTCGGCGCGATGTCGGGGCCGCCGGTGAGGATCAACCCGTCGAGCGCCTCGACGGCGTCGAAGGCGGCCAGCTCCACGTGCGCCGCGTTCGAGTAGTGCTCCACCACGTCGTCGCTGAACGCGGCTCGGGCCACCTTGCTCGCGCCGAACAGCTCGGCGGGCCTCGCGCGGCGTCGTCGGCACCCACCCGGCGTCGCCGCGGTGGGCGTTGCCGGTGACCGGTTTCGCTTCGCCCGGTCACTTGCGCAGGCAACCGTCGGGCCGCCGAAGTGCCCCTTCTTCTGCATCCGTGCTGCGCGGGCCACGACGGTACCCGGTCGGACCGATGGGATAACCCCATCGCTGAAGTTCGTCCACCCGGAAGCGAGATCATGTGCCGTTGGGCAGAATGCAAGGAGATGCCGTCGGGCGAGCTGTCCCGGCCGATGAGGGCACCGCACCCACGTCGCCAGAATCGTCACGGCACGGTCGGGAATACCATTCGGAAGTACGAGTCGGGCAGGATCGAGGGTCCAGGCCGGTCCCGCGAAGCGGCTGCACAGCCGCGCGGCGTTGATCGCGGCGGCCGTGCGGGCCACCTTGTCCGAACGTGCTAAGTGCTGCTCGTCGTGGCCGCGAGGGTGTCCAGGATCTGCTGCCCGTAGCGCGCCAGCTTGTTCTCCCCGACCCCGCTGACCGTGCCGAGCTCGGCCAGGCTGGACGGCGCCGTGGCGGCGATCTGCCGCAGCGTCGCATCGTGGAAGATCACGTACGCGGGTACGCCCTGTTCCTTCGCGGCGGCGGCGCGCCAGGCGCGAAGCTCCTCGAACACCGGCACGGCGCCGGGATGCAGGTCGACCGCGGCGGCGCGCGCGGACCGGGACGTCTTCGCCGCCTTCGCCGGGCGCTCGGGATCGCGCCGTAGCATGACCTGCCGCTTACTGCGCAGCACGTCGCCGCTGGCGTCGGTGAGCGCGAGGGTCTGATAGGCGCCCTCGACCGCGAGGAGCCCCTGAGCCAGCAGTTGACGGATCACGCCGCGCCACTCGCTGTCGCGCAGCTCGGTGCCGACGCCGAACACGGTGAGCTCGTCGTGGTCGAACTGGGAGACCTTGGCGGTCTGCTTGCCGAGCAGGATGTCGATGATCTGCCCCGCGCCGAAGCGCTGGTGGCGTTCGCGGTCGAGCCGGAACACCGTGGACAGGACCTTCTGCGCCGCGATCGTGCCGTCCCACGTCTCGGGTGCGGTCAGGCAGGTGTCGCAGTTGCCGCAGGGCTCCCCCCGCTGGCCGAAGTACGCGAGGAGCTGGACCCGGCGACACTCGACGGTCTCGCAGAGCGCGAGCATCGCGTCGAGGTGCGCGGACAGCCGGCGGCGGTGGGCGAGGTCGCCGTCGGAGTCGTCGATCATCTTGCGTTGCTGCACGACATCGGCGAGCCCGTAGGCGAGCCAGGCCGTCGACGGGAGCCCGTCACGCCCGGCCCGGCCGGTCTCCTGGTAGTAGCCCTCCACGGACTTCGGCAGGTCCAGATGCGCGACGAACCGCACGTCGGGTTTGTCGATGCCCATGCCGAACGCGATCGTCGCGACCACGATCAGACCGTCCTCGCGCAGGAAGCGAGCCTGGTTGGCGGCTCGGGTCCGCGCGTCGAGCCCCGCGTGATAGGGCAGCGCGGTGATCCCCTGCGCCACCAGGAACTCGGCGGTCTGCTCCACCGACCTGCGCGACAGGCAGTACACGATGCCGGCGTCGCCGGGATGCTCGGTGCGGATCAGGTCCAGCAACTGCCGGCGAGGGTCGTTCTTCGGCGCGATGCGGTACTGGATGTTGGGCCGGTCGAAGCTCGACACGAAGTGGCGGGCCTCGGTCAGGTCCAGCCGGGTGGCGATCTCGGCGTGGGTCGCCTCGGTGGCCGTGGCCGTCAGCGCGATGCGCGGTACCGCCGGCCAGCGCTCGTGCAGCTCCGACAGGGCGAGGTAGTCGGGACGGAAGTCGTGACCCCACTGGGCCACACAGTGCGCCTCGTCGATGGCGAACAGCGCGATCGTGCCCCGGTCGAGCAGGCGCAACGTCGAGGGCACCCGCAGCCGTTCGGGTGCCAGGTAGAGCAGGTCCAGCTCGCCGGAGAGGAACGCGGACTCGACCTCGCGCCGCTCGTCGGGGCCCTGCGTGGAGTTGAGGAACCCGGCCCGCACCCCCAGCGCCCGCAGGGCGTCGACCTGATCCTGCATGAGCGCGATGAGTGGCGACACGACGACACCGACGCCCTCGCGCACGAGGGCGGGGATCTGGTAGCACAGCGACTTGCCGCCGCCGGTCGGCATGAGCACCAGCGCGTCCCCACCGGCGCAGACGTGCTCGATGATCTCCTGCTGGTCCCCCCGGAACGAGCCGTATCCGAAGACGCGGTTCAGCACCCGCACCGAGTCGCTTGCCTCGGGACGAGTTTCCAGGGGAGCCACCCGGCGATCCTACGAGGACCATCCTGGTGCCCGGGGCGACGTCCAGCGCCTCGGCGACGAAGGTCCCGCCCGAACGGCCCGGCAGCCGCACCAGGACCCGCCGGGCCAGCCCGCCGAGGGCCTGGCGCAGCGCCATCCGGCTCGCCCGCAGCGCCGCGGCGAGAGCTCGCTCGCCGGGCAGCCGGTCGCCCGCGCTGATGTCCCCGCCGGTGATCTCGTCCATCAGTCACTGCTCGATCTGCGTGTGCACGGGTGTGCCGTGACGGCGGCGGATGCTCAATGCGGGGGATCACCCCGCGTAGGGTGCCCGCAGGCCGTCCGAGCCGTCCCCGGGCACATGGTTCAGGAGGCGGTGATCCGCAGGCCGTCGTGCCAGACGATCTGGGTGTGGTCCTCGGTGTCGCGGTAGAGGCCCATCTTCAGGTAGTTCGAGTCGGTCCTCATGTTCGCCCGGAACCGCTTCGGGACGGCGAGCACGCCGTCGCGCCACACCTCGACGAAGCCGACCTTGTCGCTACGGCTGAACTTCGCGTGCACCACGTAGTCGTGCCACGTGCCCGGTTCGATCGGCCCGATGACCGACGGGTCGTCCCACGAGTGCCAGACGATCAGCCGGCCCCGCGGATCGACGTCCAGGTGCATGGGCGGCGAGCCCGAGCCGGCGTGCCACTGCATCACGATCGAGTAGCCGCCCCTCGTCGGCGGGCGGTAGGACGCATCGAACTTCAGCGAGAACTCGTACCAGCGCTCGTCGCCCTCGCGCACCGTCGGTCCGGCGAGCCCGTTGGCCGACACCTCGGCCCGCTCCCCGCCGCCGAACGGCGGGACGTCACCCCGGCGGACCTCGAACCGGGCCGCGGTCTCGTGACCGGGCCCGTCGGTGAGCACACTCGCCGAATAGGTCTTCTGGGTCCGGGCGGCGCACGAGGAGTTGTAGTTCTGCCACTGGCAGGTGCCCCACTGGCGGAAGTCACCCGTGCCGTAGTCGCCGACGAACAGCAGCCGCGGGCCGACGGGCACCGCGGGCGCCGGCGGGGGAGGGGCCGCTGCGCTGATCTCGACCTCGGCCTCGATCTGCGCGAGGTCGGACAACGTCATCTCGTGCGGGTCCCGCGTTGCGGCGGCGTGGTCGAAGGCCACCCGGGGCGGCGCGGCGATGTGCCCACCAGCGGTGAGTACGAGCGCCGCGAACACCGGGACCGTGTGACGGACGCGCAACGCGCACCTCCGGGTGAGCAGGTCGCGGCACGCCCGGGGCACCGCGGGTTCGGCGGCCACGCCAACTAGATCACCCGCAGTAGGCCACTCTGGAACGCGTTTAAGGCTATTTCCATCCGATCGTGTCCGTACTACCGATTCAGGTCTTACGGGTGGCATATCCATTTCCCGCCCTCGGGTGTCCGTGCCCCGAACGGGGGTGCAGACCGTGCCGTGACCGACCGGAGCCGACAGGACCTCCCCGGGCGCCGCATCCTCGTGGTCACGACGACGAGCGGGTCCGCACCGTGGTCAGCTGGCAGCTCGAGGCGGACGGGTTCACCGTGGAGCAGGCCTGCGACGGCGCCGGTGCGCTGCTGGCGATCACCGGGAACCGGCCCGATCTCGTCGTGCTCGACCTGTCGCTACCGGGCGTCGGCGGGCTCGACGTGCTGCAGCGGATCCGCCGCGACGAGGCAGAGACGTCCGGCGGCCAGGGCCGAGCCCCGGTCCTGCCGATCATCGTGCTCTCCGGGCGCAGCGGTCCGGGTGGCCGGTCGCCCGGTCGAGCTCACCGCCAAGGAGGTCGACCTGCTGGCCTTCCTGGCCGGGCACCCGCGGCAGGTGTGTCGTGCCCTTCGACCGGCTGGGCCGCGATCACCGCGAGAGCGGGGACCCGGCGCGCCCGGGCACCGGGGCCCAGGGGTGCCAGGGCACCGGACTGGGCCTGATGCTCGCGCGCGGTCTCACCGAGGCCATGGGCGGCCGATTGCAGGTGTGCAGCGTGGAGGGCGAGGGAACCTCGGTCGAGGTCGTGCTGCCGGGACCCGGGACGACGGACACCGGCACGACCGGCACCGAGGTGGTCGGCACCGAGATGATCGCCACTGATGCGCCCGGGGAGCGGGTGTAGCAGGGTGGGAGCGGTCGCGGCGGCGGCGCGGCGACGATCGATGCGGGAGGACGCTGACGTGAGCCTGAAGATCGGCTACAAGGCCTCGGCGGAGCAGTTCGGGCCGCGGGACCTGGTGGAGTACTCGGTGCGGGCCGAGGAGGTGGGGCTGGACAGCGCGGTCGTGTCCGACCATTTCCTGCCCTGGCGGGCGGAGGGCGGGCACGCGCCGTTCGCGCTGGCCTGGCTGGCGGCGGTGGGGGAGCGGACGTCGCGGATCCAGCTCGGCACGTCCGTTCTGACCCCGACGTTCCGCTACAACCCGGCGGTGGTCGCGCAGGCGTTCGCGACGATGGGCCTGCTCTACGAGAACCGGGTGATGCTCGGTGTGGGCACCGGCGAGGCCCTCAACGAGATCGCCGTGTCCGGCATGGAGTGGCCCGAGTTCAAGGAGCGGTTCGCGCGGCTGCGCGAGGCCGTGGCGCTGATCCGGGAGCTGTGGACCTCCGACGACGTGAACTTCGAAGGCCAGTACTACAAGACGGTCAACGCCAAGATCTACGACCGGCCCGAGAATCCGGTGCCGATCTACATTGCCGCCGGGGGCCCGGTCGTGGCCAAGTACGCGGGCCGCGCCGGTGACGGGTTCATCTGCACCTCGGGCAAGGGCATGGACCTCTACACCGAGAAGCTGATGCCCGCGGTCAGGGAGGGCGCCGAGGCCGCCGGGCGGGACCCGGAGCAGATCGACAAGATGATCGAGATCAAGATCTCCTACGACCGCGACCCCGACCTGGCGCTGGAGAACACCCGGTTCTGGGCGCCGCTGTCGCTGACCCCCGAACAGAAGCACAGCGTGGACTCCTCCGAGGAGATGGAGCGGCTCGCCGACGAGCTGCCGATCGAGCAGGTCGCCAAGCGCTGGATCGTCGCCTCCGACCCCGACGACGCCGTCGCGCAGATCAAGCCCTACGTCGACGCCGGGCTCAACCACCTCGTCATGCACGGCCCGGGGCACGACCAGCAGCGGTTCCTGACCCAGTTCTCCGAAGACGTGCTACCCCGGCTGCGCGCACTGACCGGCTGATCGGGTGCGGGTCGTCGGGCTCGGCGGAGGCATCGGCGCCTCCCGGCTGTGGCGGGCGCTGGCCGCCACCGTCGGGGCGCCGAGCCTGACGCTCGTCGTCAACACCGCCGACGATCTGTGGCTCCACGGGCTGCGGGTCTGCCCCGACCTCGACACCACGCTGTACGCGCTGTCCGGCCGCCAGGACACCGAGCGCGGCTGGGGGGTGCGCGGGGAGAGCTGGCGGTGCATGGACGCGCTGCGCCACCTCGGTGAGGACGTCTGGTTCAACCTCGGCGACCTCGACCTCGCGACACACCTGCGACGCACCGGGTTGCTGCGCGCCGGCGCGGGGCTGGCCTCGGTCACCGCGACACTGGCCGCGGCGATGGGCGGCACCGCGCGCGTGCTGCCGATGACCGAGGCCGAGGTGACCACCCGGGTCACCACCGACGAGGGTGTCGACCTGCACTACGAGGAGTTCCTCGTGCGCCACCATGCGACGCTGCCGGTGCGGCGGGTGCGCTACGACGGGCTGTCGGGTAACGGGCCGGCGCAGCCGGCGCCCGGGATGCTCGACGCGCTCGCGGGCGCCGACGTGGTCGTGCTCGGGCTGAGCAACCCGATCGCGAGCATCGGCCCGATCCTGGCGCTGCCCGGGATCCGCGAGGTCCTGCGTGCAGTGGCCGACCGCACGGTGGCGGTCAGCCCGATCGTCTCCGGGATCCCCATCACCGAGCCGGGGGAGCGCAAACGCGCAGCCAGCCGGGCTGCGCTGCTCGCCGCGGCGGGGGTTCCGGCGACCGCGGGTGGCGTGGCCGGCCTCTACGCCGGGCTGTGCGGACGGTTCGTGCTCGACACCGCCGACGCGACCGAGGCCGACGACGTCACCGCGCACGGGGTGACGCCGATCCTGGCGCCCACCCTGCTGCACGGCGGGGCCCCGCCCTCGACCCTGGTCGATACCGTGCTCGGAGTGCTGAGCTGAGCCGCACGCTCCGGGCGGCGCTGCTCACCCCGATGTCCGGGCCGCTGGCCGGCTACGGCGGCGCGGGGGCGACCGCGCTGCGGCTGTGGGCACAGTGGGCATCGGATCGGTACGGGCCGGTCGAGCTCACCGTGCACGACGTCCACCCCGATCCGGCCGCGGCGGTGCGCGCCGCCGAGCGGGACCGGCCGGACCTGCTGTTCGGGCCCTACGGCAGCGGCCCCGCCCGTGCGGTCGCCGGCCTCACCGACCGGCTGATCTGGAACCATGGTGGCGCCCGCGCCGATGCGCCGCACCTCGTCCCGATCCTGGCCCCGGCGGGGGACTACCTGGTGGGCGTGCTGCGCCTCGTCCCCGGGGCGGCCGTGGTGCTCCGTCACGGCGGCACCGGGTTCGGCCGCGCCGTGGCCGACGGGGTGGTCGCCGAGGCCGCCCGCACGGGGCGGCCGGTCGATCGGGCGCTGCTGTCCACCGAGCTGTCCGCCGGAGGATGCGATCCAGCCCCTGACGGCCCGGAGCGGCTGCTGTTGGTCGCCGGCGGATTCGCCGAGGAGCGGGCTGCGGCCGAGGCCCTGCTGCCGGGCCGCTGGCGGGCCGCTGCGTTCGTCGGTGCCGGGGTGGACGAGGTGCTCGCCAGGATCGGGGACCGCCGCGAGGGTCTCTTCGGCCCGGCCCAGTGGCTCCCGGACACCGCGCCGGCGCACCCGGACGAGGGCCCGTCGGCGGCGGAGTTCACCGCGGCCTACCGGGCCGCGACCGGGGCTGATCCACCCTATCCGGCCGCCCAGGCGGTCGCGGCCGGGGTGGTTGCGGCGCGCTGCCTGCGCGACGCGGGCGGCCCCACCGACGACGCGCTGCTCGCCGCCGCCCGGGCGTTGGACTGTACGACGCTGTTCGACCGGTTCCGGCTCGATCCCGCGACCGGCCGGCAGGTCGGCCACCGGGTCCTCACCGTGCAGTGGCAGGAGGGGCGCCGTCGCGTGGTCGCGCCCCCCGACCGGGCGCAGGTGACACCGCGGGTCGGGCGGTCCTGAGCGGCCGCCCGCCGGCGAGGCGTCCAGGGCGGACCTACACCGTCTTCTCCACCTTCTGCCGGGGCGGCGTGGCCTCCTCCCGCCGGGTGTCACGATCGAGGCCGAGGAGTCGGCGGAGCAGGCTCGGCCGATGCTGCTGCGGCTGGTCACCGGTGCCGGACGGCTCGCGGCCGCTCTCGGCCGCGATGCTCTCGGCGGCGGCGCCGCCGGCCGGGGTCTCCTGGCCCGGGTACGACATGTCGTAGTGCTGGTAGAGCTGTCGCTCCTCCTCGCCCGACAGTTCCCCGCCGGGCTGGCTCGAGGGCGCGTTCTGGACCTCGTTCCCGCTGACGGAGACCTGCAGGTCCTCGCCCCGGGCCCGGGCGTCGCGCAACGGCACGAACGACTGCGCCGTACCGGGCACCCCGGGGATGACGAGGACCCAGACGGCCTCGCCGCCGTCGCGGTCGACGTAGAACTCCTCGATGACGCCGATGACGGCATCGTCCTGGTCGTAGAGCGGTCGGCCCTGGTAAGCGGCCCAATCGAGGGGTTGCGTCATCTCAGGCTCCCGATGATCGGCTCAGCCGCCGGCTCACGGGTCGGAGCGGCGGCATCCGCGGTGTGACACCGCTGAGCCGGTCCAAACCCGATCGGCCCGATCCGCGCAGCGGCGGCACGGGCGCAGATCACAGCAGTCAGTCCTGACTGGTCAGAGGGCTCACGTTTTAGTCTCCGGGAAGGAACGGGGCATCGCCGCCCCGCCGGAGGGAGCGAGATGACGGAGTCCGACGCGCAGGTCCTGCAGGGCCGCACGATCATCATGTCGGGGGGCAGTCGCGGGATCGGCCTGGCCATCGCGGTGGCCGCCGGACGGCACGGGGCGAACGTGGCCCTGCTCGCCAAGACCGACCAGCCCGACCCGCGGCTGCCCGGTACCGTGCACACCGCGGTCGAGGAGATCGAGGCCGCCGGGGGCAAGGCAGTCGCCGTCGTCGGCGACGTGCGCAATGAGTCCGACGTCGCCCGCGCCGTGGCCACCGCGGCCGAGCACTTCGGCGGCATCGACATCGTGGTGAACAACGCCAGCGCCCTGAACACCGCGGGCACGGCCGACCTCACACCCAAGCGCTACGACCTCATGCAGCAGATCAACTCGCGCGGCACCTTCCTGCTGACCAGCACCGCGCTGCCGCATCTGCGTGAGTCCGGGCACGCCCGGATCCTGACCCTGTCCCCGCCGATCAACCTGGCCCCGCACTGGCTGGGCAAGTTCCCGGCGTACATGCTGTCGAAGTACGGCATGTCCCTGCTGACGCTGGGCTGGGCGGCCGAGTTCGCGGACGCGGGCATCGCCGCCAACTGCCTGTGGCCGCAGACCACCATCGCCACCGCCGCCGTGATCAACCTGCTGGGCGGCGAAGAGGCGGCGGCCCGGTCCCGCACGCCGGAGATCATGGCCGATGCAGCGGTCGCCGTGCTGTCCCGCCCGGCGCACGTGACCGGCCGGACCTTCATCGACGTCGAGGTGCTGGCCGACGACGGGATCACGGACCTGTCGCCCTACGGCGGCGGCGACGACCCCGAGCTCGACTTCTTCGTGGACCCGTCATGAGCGGGGACGGCCCGGCGATCAGCCGCGACGGGCGGGTCCTGCGCTGCCGGATCGCCCGCGGGAAGCACGGAACCCTCGACGGCGAGGCGCTGGCCGAGATCGGGCCCGCGCTCGCCGGCCTCGCGGACGCCGACCCCGCCGACCCCGACGGTGTCGGCGCGGTGCTGCTGACCAGCGACGGCGCGAGCTTCTGCACCGGCGGCGACGTCCGGGCGTTCGAGTCGGCCGCGGACCGTGGCGGCTACGTCCGCGAGCTGGCCGACACGTTCCACGTGTTCCTGCAGGCGCTGGTGCACTGCCCCGTCCCGACGGTCGCCGGGGTCCCCGGCTGGGCGGCGGGTGCCGGGATGAGCATCGTCTGCGCGACCGATCTGGCCGTCGCCGGCCGCTCGACGAAGATCCGGCCGGCGTACCCGGGTATCGGGTTCTCCCCGGACGGCGGGATGAGCTGGACGCTGCCGCGCATCGTCGGGGTCGGCCGGGCCCGGCACATCCTGCTCACCGACCAGGTCCTCGACGCCGAGACCGCGTGCGCGGCGGGCATCTTCACGGCCGTCGTCGAGGACGCCGACGTCGTGGCCGAGGCCGCACGGACCGCCTACCGGGTGGCCCAGGGGCCGACGGCCGCGCTGGGCCGGATCAAGCGGCTGCTCGCTGCCGCCTGGGACAACGATCTCGCCACGCACCTCGACGCCGAGGCGGCGTCGATCTCGGCGAGCGCGGCGGGCCCGGAGGGCGCTGAGGGCCTGGCGGCGTTCGTCGGCAAGCGGGCGCCGCGGTTCCACGGCTGACGCCGCGACGGACGTCACGCCACCGCGGCCGCGAGCGCGATCCGGCAGCAGTGGCGCGACGTCCGGCAACTACCGCGCCACCGCCGCGGACGACGGTGGCCGGGGCTTGTCGACGAACCGCCGGAACCCCTTCATGCCGTACCGGTCGACAGCGGCCTTGACCAGACCGAACACCGCGCCCTGCAACGCCGCGGCGAACAGCACCTCACGGGTGCCGTAGTCCTCCGACAGCGGAGCCGGCGTCTCGTCCTCATCGGAGATCCGCTTCCAGATCAGCCCGAAGACCTGGCTCGCCAGGATCCCGCCGACCACCCCGGAGAGCAGGCCGACCGGCTTGTACGCGATCTTCAGCGCACCGGTCATCTCCCCGCCGCGCGCCTTCTTCCTCCTACTACCCATGACGGGCACGTACCCGACGGACCCTCGATCGACACGACTACGTCACCCCCGCGGCGTGCCGTGTTTGACCCCCACCCCGACCGGGATATCCGGCGACATCAGGACCGGATCGGGACGGGGGGATCATGTGTAGTTCTGGGAGGCCGCCACCGTGAGCCCGTACGGCCCGGGAGAACGCCGGGATGCACGCAACCGGGCGTGCCTCGACGTAGGCGGCGCTCGATCCCTGCGGTTGCGCTACCGGGCCGACCCTCACGAGCTGACCCGCATGCGGGCGTCGATCACCGAATGGGCCGGGCAGATCGGCATTCCGGCCGACGTCCTCATCGACCTGCAACTGGCGGTCGGCGAGGCCGCCGCGAACGGCATCGAACACGCCTACCGGGGTCAGGCACCGGGGCTGCTCGAGATCGACCTCGATGTGCGCCCCAGGGGCAGCGCCGGCTCCCATCCGGTGATCGCCGCCCGGGTGACCGACCACGGGCGCTGGCGGCCGGCGCCCGTGAAGGCCGGCTACCGCGGCCGTGGGCTGGCCCTCATCCATGAGCTCGCCGAGCACGTCGTCATCTCCGCGACCGGCGCGGGCACCCAGGCGTGCTTCGAGATCGCGCTCGCCGGATAGCCACCGGATTCGTACCATCGACGACGGGGTAACTGCCGCACATGGCCGCCATTCCCCATCCCGCAGTCGGTCCGGTACGCCCTGGACGGGACGAGGAGCGTCGCATGCTGACTCTGCGGATCTGGCTCGCCGGCGCGACGGCCGCGACGCTGGTGGTGGCCGCCGGCTTCGCGTTCTCCTGGGGTCTGCCGTTCTTCGCGGTGGTCCTGGCAGTGCTCTCGGTCTTCGCCGTCGTCGACATGACGTGGGTGTTGCGCCGCCGGGGCGGCCCTCGCGCGGCTGGAGAGCAGTGGGGTCAGCGGCCGGGCCCGGTGATCGAGCCGCCGGTGACCAGGCGCCGCGACGCGGTGGGGGCGTTGCGGATGGAACGCAGCCCCGGCAGTGCCACCGCCGAACGCTGCACCGGCCGGCGGAAACCCCGCACGGCCGGCCACGCGGGGGAGGGCGGCAGAACGGTGTCCAGCGCGGTCGCCACCGGCCCGCCCACGCTGGAGCGCAGCAACTCCCGGTACGCGTCGTACTGGGCCACCGCCGCCGCGATGTTGCCCTGCGCGAGGTGCGCCTCGATCAGGGCCCGCCGGGCGCTCTCCCGGCTCGGCGCGGCGTGGACCGCGATCTGCGCGATCTCGATCGCGTCGTCGTGCCGGGCGGCGGCGATCAGCCGCAGGCTCAGCTCCTCGAGGGCGTACAGCCGCAACTGCCTGAACCGCTCACGCTCGACGGCGATCCACGACGAGGTCCAGGAGGGCAGGATGTCGGCGCACAGCGGGCCGATCTCGGACGGGCCGAGTACGGGGCGCTCGGGCAGCTCGCGGACCAGCGCCATCGCCTCGGCCAGGTCGACCTCCACCCCGGCCGTCAGGGCCAGCTCCTCGTCGACGGAGTCGACGGGGAGCCCGGCTACGCCGATCGCGTCGACGGCCTCGTCCAGCAGTCGCGACGCGGCGTCGGAGGGAACGCCCGGCCACAGGTCGGCGGCCAGCGCGTGCCGCGGCTGTGGCCGGGGGTGCACCGCCAGGTAGGCGACCACCCGCCGTGCGTCCACGGGCAGCGGCACGGTGGTGCCGTCCCGGACGAGCGTGAATGAGCCCAACACCGTCACCCGGTGCAGTGGCCCTGGCGTGCGAGATCGTCGCTGATCGTCAGGCATGGGTATCCCCGCAGGTGGTGGATCGCTATTGACCCGTCAGCAAGCCTCATGGGCCCGAGTCCGCCAGCGAGTGTTCTCCGCCGCACACGGCTTGCCAAGGGGCAGTTTCGGTCACTGTCCGCCGCGTAGGCGGCTGACCGGGTGACGCGGAGTCGATATTAACTCACGGGGCTGCATGCATCCGGACGTGGGTGCCTCCCGGGTTACGCCAGACGTGGAGCAGGTCGCACAACTGACGTGCGATCCACACCCCGCGCCCGCGGGGATCGGACGGGTGCGGCGCATGCAGCCCCGGCAGCGGCTCGATCAGGTCGCCGCCGTCGTGCACCTCACAGGTCAGCCCGTTCTCGGAGATCCAGAGCGCGACCTGCGCCTCACTGGTGCCGTGTTCGACCGCGTTGGTCGCCACCTCGTTCACCGCGAGCACGATGTCCTCGGTCCGACTCTCGTCGAACGCTCCCGTATCGGCGACCAGCTGCGAGACCGCGCGGCGCACCTCGTGGAGCTGCCAGGCCGTGTAGGTGAGGGCCAGGTCGGGCGGGCCGAGCAGCATCGGGGCGGCGGCCGGGGTGGAGCGCAGCACATCACGCGGGCACCGGTGATCGGGGTTGTGCCGCAACTCGCCCTCGGCGAACAGGAGCGGGTGGTTGCGGCGCGCCCCGTCGAGGACCTCGAGGTGCAGCGACAGCTCCGGGTAGAAGCAGATGAGGCTGACCGGCAGCTCGCCCATCGCCACGTTCACCGCTGCGTCCCATTCGGTCCAGTAGCGGCCGTCGAAACCGTCGAGGCTGCTGTCGTGCTCGGAGATGACGGTGACGGCGCCGGCGGCGGTGGTCAGCTCGCGCAGTTCGCGGGCCCTCCGCGCCGCCATGGTCTGCCCCGACCCGCGCGTGATCGCGTCCGGTTCGGTCAGCCCGATCAGGCCGGCCGTGCCGCCGAGAGCGCCGTGCAGAGCCCGCTCGGTGGCAAGGCCGACGGCGAGCGCGACCGGCTCACCGCGATCCAGGGCCGCAGCGACCAACGGCTCCACCTGTGCGACCAGGTCGTCGATGGACACGTGGAACCCCACCGCGTGCTGCAGCCGGACCGGGGTTGCGACCCGGGTCGTCTCGACCCTCATCGCGCTTCCCGCACTGGCTTCGCGGTCTCGCCGAAGGCGTCGTCCCGGTCGTCGTCCCGGTCGTCGGCGCCGGTGCCCGGGCGGCTCGCGTGGGGGGGGCCGTCGCGGTCCGGCTCGAACTCCCGCACGGACAGCTGGGCGGCGAAGGGGGCGCCGCAGCGGTCGAGCACCCGCACGATCCGCGGCCGCACCCCGCTCAGCACCAGCCGGTGTGTGCTGGGGAAGGCCTCCGCGGCGTGCACCAGGCTCACCGCCCCGGCCACGTCCAGGAAGCGCAGGGACGACAGGTTGAGCTCGATGTCCGTGGACGCGGAATGCGAGCGCAGCGCGTCGTCGAGGGTGGTCTCCAGCAACCGGGCGATCATCGGCCGGTTGCTGTGGTCGACCTCGCCGGCCAGCCGTGCGGTGGTGAGGCCGGTGCGCGTGATGCGTAGCAGGCCGTCGTCGTAGGCGGTGGGAGCGCTCAGTTCGTCCCGGTGCACGCCGCGCATCTCCTCGATCTGGGCGTCGGTGTAGCGGCGCCGGTCGTAGAGGCACAGCGCGATGGCCGGCCGGTCCCGGACGACCGCGTCCAGCCCGGCGTCGAACTCGACCAGGCTGATGCCGACGGGGTGGGCGGCGCCGTAGCTCAACTGCCCGGTCATCCGGAACCCGGCGTAACCCTGTTCGATGGACGCGTCGATCCGCTCCGCGAGCATCTCCCGGGTCGCCGCCACCGGGGTGCGGAACGCCTGCCGGGTCACCTCCGACGGAATGATCGCCAACTGGCCCGTGCTCAGCGGCTGCGTGACCGGCACCCGGTCGTCGGCCAGCCTGCCGAGCACGCGGTCCGCGGTGCCGTCGTCGAAGTAGTAGACCTGCTCGTTGCGGGCGAGCCCGGCGGCCACGAACTCGGCCGAGAGCTCCCAGAGCTGTTCGTCGCTGACCGGAACCGCGCAAGCGTGATCGCCGGGTGTCATCTCCTCCGCCGATCTGACCACTGCGCACCCAACCGGAAGCTCTGTGTTACGTCGACCACCACTGTAGGGCGGCGCAGGTGGCATGTACCGCCGTCGAACGGCCTATCTCGCGCCGAATCGCCGATCATTCGCGATGAACGGACCGTGCGGGGCGACGATGGTGGTAACGCACCGGTGGACGTGCAGGTCACCCGTCCGTCGGAGCGCCCGGCGGGCCGAACGGGCCAGCGCGGCCGGGTACCGACCGGCGATCGGTAGGGTCGCGGACCGGGAGGACGAATGCGACGGACCGGGGCGGGCGCGATGCCGCTTCACAGGTGGTCGCATGGTGCCCGCCGGACAGTCCCCGTCGTACTGTTCGCGCTCCTCGTCCTCGTGTTCCCGGCCTTGCCGACGGCCCGCGCCGCGGACCCGGCTCCGACATCGACGACGACGGCCCCGGTGGATCGGGAGCCCGCCCCGTTCGCGGGGATGCCGGCGGCGGTCCGGACGCTGGCCCATCCACCGGGTGAGCGGAGCGGGCTGCGGTCCGCGCCGTCCCCGGAGCCCCGGGACGTCGTGCTCCTGCCGCTGCTCGTCGTGCTCACGATCGCCGCGATGCTGGCCTGCCCGGTGCTCCTCGGGGTGGTGGCTGCCGCCCGCCCCGGTCACCGCGGTTCCTCGCGCGGTGCCGCGCACCGGGGTCGCGCACCCCCCGTCGCGACCGGCCCCTGACATCACCGGCGGCGGTGCTCCGACCAGCTCCTGGTCAGGCTCTGATCGGTCCCCGATCGACACCGTGACGCCGGCCGTCGCCGTCCGCGCGCTCCGAACCGGAGCCCTGCGCCCCCCGGAGGAATCCCCCGTGTCACGCGAATCGCCGTGGCGTGCCGTCACATCCCGGGCGCTGCTGTGCCTGCTCGTGCTCGGCGCGGCCGCCGCCGCCCTGTTCACCATCGACCCACGCCTGGGTCTCGACCTGCGCGGCGGGACCCAGTTCACCCTGCAGGCCGGGGACGAGGCCGACCCGGCCGGCATCGAGGACACCGACGCGACGCTCGAGGTTCTCCGCGGCCGGGTCGACAGCCTCGGCGTCGCCGAGCCGGTACTCGTGCGCGCCGGTGACGACCGGATCGTCGTCGAACTCCCCGGCGTCACCGACCCGACCGAGGCCGCCGAGGTGCTCGGCCGTACCGCGCAGCTCACGATCCACCCGGTCCGGTCGGCGCGGCCCGATCCGGCGCTGGTACCCGGCTCGCCCCCCGCCGCGGAGAACGAGCTGCCCGACGAGGCGGGCAACCTGCTGCAGCTCGCCCCGCCGGCGCTGACCGGTGCCGGGATCACCGACGCCGCTCCCGGCCGGGACCCGATGTCCGGTCCGGGCTCGTTCGTCGACATCTCCTTCTCCTCGGAGGCCGCGCCGACCTGGCAGCAGATCACCGCCCAGGCCGCGTGCGCGGCGCCCGGGGACCCGGCCCGCAGGGTCGCGATCGTGCTGGACGGGACCGTCATCTCCTCCCCGGGGATGGTCGAGACGATCGGGTGCGGGGTCGGGATCCCCGGCGGACGCACCCAGATCACCGGCCAGTTCTCCGCCGACGAGGCCCGTGAGCTGGCCATCCTGATCCGCGGCGGGTCGCTCCCGGTCCCGGTCGAGATCATCGAGCAGCGGACCGTCGGCCCGACGCTCGGCGCTGCGGCCATCGAGGCCAGCGTGCAGGCGGTCATCCTCGGTGCCGCTGCCACCGGCGTGTTCCTGCTGATCATGTACAAGGCCGCCGGCGCGGTCGCGCTGCTCGCCCTGACCGGCTACGGCCTGATCTCGGCGGCGGCGCTGCTCGGGCTCGGCGCCACGGTGACGCTGCCGGGCCTGGCGGGCTTCGTGCTGGCCGTCGGCATGGCGGTCGACGCCAACGTGCTCGTCTTCGAACGCGCCCGCGAGGACTGGGCGGCGCAACCGTCGACGAAGAAGGGCCGCGAGGGCCGGCTGCGCCGCGCCGTCGACGGCGGGTTCCGCGGCGCGTTCTCCGCGATCGCGGACGCGGGTGCGACCACCCTCATCGCCGCCGGGCTGCTGGTCTGGCTGGCGGCGGGCCCGGTCCGCGGTTTCGGCGTGACGCTCGCCGTGGGTGTCATCGTGTCACTGTTCAGCGCCCTGGTGCTGACGGGTGTGCTGCTGCGCCTGCTGGTCACGTCGGGTCCGCTGTCCCGTCGCCCCCGGTGGTCGGGGCTCGACGGCCCCGGGCGGGTGCGGCGGGCGTTGAACACGCATCCCGGTCTGCCCGACGCGCTGTACCGGCTGCCGGCGCGCTGGGTGGCGGTGTCGGGAGCGGTGGCCGTACTCGCCCTCGCGGGACCCCTGGTCCGCGGTCTGGACCTGGGCATCGAGTTCACCGGGGGACGGCTGCTCTCCTACGAGCAGGTGCCGGCCGACCTGGATCCGGAGCTCGTCCGCACCGCGCTGGCGGAGGCGGGGGAGGACCGGGCCGTGGTCAGCCTGTCCGACACGGGTCTCGACGTGCGTACGCCGCCCATCGACGAGGCCGAACGCGCCGGCATCGATGCGGCCGTGGCCGGCGCGCTCGGAGTCACGGACATCACCGCGGTCCGCGACGAACTGGTCGGGCCGAGCCTCAGCCAGGAGCTGGCCCGCCAGGCCCTGCTCGCGCTGGCGCTGGCGATCGCGGCCCAGCTGGTCTACCTCGCCGTCCGGTTCGACTGGCGGCTCGGTGCCGCCACCGTGGTCGCCCTGATCACCGACTCCGCGGTGCTGATCGGGGCCATGTCCTGGTTCGGCCGGCCGGTCGACGGCATCTTCCTGGCCGCTGCGCTCACCACGATCGGCTACTCGGTGAACGACTCGGTGGTGGTGTTCGACCGGGTGCGGGAGATGCGGGGGCAGCGGCGCACCGAACCGTTCGCCCGGGTCGCCGGGGCAGCGGTGATCCAGACCTTGCCGCGGACCGTCGCGACCGGGGCAGGAGTGGCGTTCGTGCTGATCGCCCTGCTGGAATTCGGCGGTGGGGCGCTGACCGATCTGGCGTTCGCGCTGCTCGTCGGCCTGCTCGCCGGGACGCTGTCCACGATCACGCTGGCCGCACCGCTGGCCATCCTGATCGACCGCCGGTGGCCGGGGGCCGGGCGGCCGGACCGCAAGCCCCCGCGGGTGCGCGAGGGCAACGGCGCGGTGGTGTGAGGGGTGTGCGCCGGGGCGGGCGGGCCGGGCCGGGTCCGCGATCCAGCCGGCACGCCATCCCGGCGCGGCTCTGCAATGCGCACCTCCACGCACCGGCGCCCCGGCCCCGGTTCAGCGCCGAGTTCGACACCAGGCTGCTCGAAGCGTGCCCGAAACCAGGCTGATGTCGACCTCGGCGGTCGACCTCGGCGGTCGACCTCGGCGGTCGACCTCGGCGGTCGACCTCGGCGGCGGATCGTGGCGGACGACCGGCCGGGTGGGGTGCGTTGCGCCGAGGTGCGCATTGCAAAGGTCTGCGGGGAACATGTGGCCGCGGTCAGCACGTGGCCGCGGGGACGCCGGCCTGGCCGGACCGCTCGGCCAGCGCCACCGCGGCGTCGGCCGTCACGGTACCAGTGCGGGGACGATCGCCTCGATCAGGTGCGGACCCGGCTCGGCCTGGGCGCGACGCAACGCGTCCGCGAACTCCTCGGCGGTGGTCGCGCGCACGGCCGGCACGCCCATACCGGAGGCGATCTGCACGAAGTCGAGCCGCGGGCCGCCGAGATCGAACAGCGCCCGGGCCCGGTCGCCCGACTCTCTCGCCCCGACCTGCATCAGCTCCATCCGCAGGATCGCGTACGCGGAGTTGTTGTAGATCACGGTGGTGACGTCGAGTCCCTCGCGCGCGTGCGTCCACAGCGCGGAGATCGTGTACATCGCGCTGCCGTCGGCCTGCAGGCACCACACCGGGCGGTCCGGGCACGCGACGGCGGCGCCGGTGGCGGCGGGCAGGCCGTAACCGATGGAGCCCCCCGTCAGGGCCAGCCAGTCGTGCCGCGGTGCGCCCGCGGTGGAACCGGGGAGCCCGAGCCCGGAGGTGATCGCCTCGTCGACGACGATCGCGCCCTCGGGCAGCAGCGCCCCGACCACGGCGGCGGCGGTCTCCACGGTCAGCTCGCCGATGGGCAGCGCGGGCCGGGCGGCGGGCGCGAGCGGGGCCTCGGTACCGGGCGCGACGAGGTCGGCGAGGGCCTGGAGCGCTGCGACGGCCGCGCCCTCGCGGGCCGCCACCGGGTACACCTGGCAACCCTCGGGCACCAGGTCACTGGGCTTGTCCGGATATCCGAAGAACGTCACCGGCGCCCGCGCACCCACCAGGACCAGGTGCCTGATCCCGCTGAGCTGGTAGATCGCCATGTCCGCGAGGTAACCGAGCCGGTCGACCGGGGGCACCCCGGCGCCGCGCTCGAGGCGCGTCGGGAACGTCTCGGCCAGCAGCTTCGCACCCGTCGCCGCGGCGATCCGGGTGGCGGCGATCAGGCCGGGCTCGCGGGTGGCCTCACCACCGATGAGGACCAGGCAGGGCTCGCCGGACCCGAGCGCTTTGGCGGCGGCCTCGAGGGTGTCGGCGTCGAGCGTGCCGCGGCCGAGCGGGTGCGCGGGTTCGGGGCAGGTGCCGGGGGCCGCGTCCCCGTCGGACCAGGAGACGTCCGCCGGCAGGATCAGCGTGGCGACCTGCCCGGGTGGGCCGGCCGCGGCGGCGATCGCGGCGGCGGCGTCCGGGCCTACGTCGGCGGTGCTCGCGCTGCGCCGCACCCAGCCGGACACGGTGCCCGCGATCGCGTCGATGTCGGACTCGAGCGGCGCGTCGTACTGCTTGTGGAACGTCGCGTGGTCACCGACCACGTTGACCAGCGGGACCCCGGCGCGGCGGGCGTTGTGCAGGTTCGCCAGGCCGTTGCCCAGGCCCGGACCGAGGTGCAGCAAGGTCGCGGCCGGGCGGTCGGCCATCCGGGCATATCCGTCGGCCGCGCCCGTGGCCACCCCCTCGAACAGGGTCAGCACGCCGCGCATCTGCGGCACCGCGTCGAGCGCGGCCACGAAGTGCATCTCCGAGGTGCCGGGGTTGGCGAAGCAGACGTCCACCCCGCCGTCGGTGAGCGTGCGGATCAGCGCCTGGGCTCCGTTCACGTGCCTGTACTCCAATCGGGGTCGTGAGTGGCGCAACGCCGCCGAGGCGGCGTCATCCGTTCACGGGTCGAGCAGGACGCCGGGGTTGAGGATCCCGGCCGGGTCGAACGCCTGCTTGATGCGGCGCATGAGGTCGAGGGTCACCGGGTCGGTGAGCTCGGTGAAGTACCGCTTCTTGGTCCGGCCCACGCCGTGCTCGCCGGAGATCAGCCCGCCGAGCTTCATGCCCGCCTCGAACAGCTCGCGCAGCAGCCGATAACGCACGTCCGGATCGGTCTCGAAGACCGACAGGTGGACGTTGCCGTCCCCGGCGTGCCCGCAGCCGGCGACGAACGAGGCGTGCCGATCGGCGATCTCCCGGGCCCGGCGCAGGAACTCCGGGATCGCCGCCCGCGGCACCACGACGTCGACGATGTCCTGGGCCCCGATCGCCTTGGCTGTCCAGAACGCCTTCTCACGGGCGTCGACGAGCCGGCGCGCCGCCGGCCCGGGCAGCACGTAGGCGTCGACGGCCCCCAGCGACGCGAGGTGCTCCCCGAGGCGTTCGGTGTCCTCGCCGAGCCGCTCGGAGGTCGAGTTCTCCAGCATCACGAGCAGGTAGGCCTGGGCCGACTCGCGGATCTGGTCCGGGATGCCCAGGTCGAGCTCCTGCGCATGGGTGATCGCAGCCATGGTCAGCGCGTCGATGTACTCCAGGATCAGCGGGCCGATCCCGGAGGCGACGATCTTCGGCACCGCGGCTGCCACCTCGTCGACGCCGGCGAACGGCGCCAGCACGGTGGCCTGGTGGGGATGGCGGGGGTAGAGCCGTAGGGTGGCCTCGGTGACGAGCGCGAGGGTCCCCTCGGAGCCGACGATCAGCTGCGTCAGGTCGTAGCCGGTGCTCGCCTTGGCGACCTTGCCGCCGGTGCGCAGGACCTCGCCGGAGGCCAGCACGGCCTCCAGGCCCTGGACCTGCTGGCGGGTCACGCCGTAGCGGACCGCGCGCATCCCGCCCGCATTGGTGGCGACGTTGCCGCCGAGGCTCGCGCCGTACTCCCCGGGGTAGACGGGGTAGCTCAGCCCGTGTGCCGCCGTGGCCTCGTCGAGTTCGGCCAGCGTGACCCCGGGCTGGACGACGGCGACGTGGTTCTCGGTGTCGATCTCGAGGATCCGGTTCATCCGCTCGAACGACACGACCAGCCCGTCCGGGCGGGGGATCGACGCACCGGAGAGCCCGGTCCCGGTGCCGCGCGCGGTGACGGGGCGCCGGTGCTCGGCGGCCAGCCGCAGGATCGCCGCCACCTCGGCGGTGCTGCCCGGGCGGACCACCGCGGCAGGGGATTGCGCCGCGATGCACAGCGCCTCGTCGTGGGCGTAGTCCCCGGCGATGTTCGCGCCCGCGGCCACGTGGTCCGCCCCGACCACCGCGGTGAGCGCGTCGAGCACCACCGGATCGGCGGCCGTGCCGGCGGTGGAGCCGGCAGTGGACCCAGCGGCGTCGGAACCGGCGGCGGCGCTCCCCATGCCGGGAACCTACCGCCGCCGGCCGCCGGGCGGGGACATCTGTGCCGCGGGTGCGTCAGGCCGGTGTCGGGCCGGACACCTTGACCGCGACCTCGGTCGCCGGCGACGAGCGGATCGTCTGCAGCACGACGCAGTACCGCTCGGTGAGCTTCACCAGGGTCGCGACCTGCTCGGCGTCGGCCGAGGTCTGCAGGTCGAAGGTCAGCCGGATGTCCTGGAACCCGACCGGCGCCTCCTTGTCGACCCCGAGCGTGCCGCGGAAGTCGAGGTCCCCCTCGGCGTGCACGGTGCCGGACACCTCCAGCTCGAGCGCCGCCGCCACGGCCCGCAGCGTCACCCCGGCGCAGGCCACGAGCGCCTCGAGCAGCATGTCGCCCGAGCACAGCTGGGTGCCGTCACCACCGGTGGCCGGGTGCAGGCCGGCCTCGGCCAGCGTGGTCGCGGTGCGCACACGGCAGGCCACCCCGGTGCCGTCGAGTTCGCCATCGGCGGTGAGAGTGATCAACGCCGCCCCCGGATCCTCCCGGTAGCGCGCCTTGAGCGGTGCCTGCAGATCCTTGAGCGCGGAGCCATCCATGGCCGACATCGTGCCGTTCCGATCGCCCGTCCGCACCCGTCGGACGATCGCCCGTCGGCCCCGGCGGCGCCCGTCGTAGGCTGCTCCACGTGGCCCAGGCGCCGACACCCCAGGCCGGCACCGCCCGGGTGCTGACGATCCCCAACCTGCTCAGCGTGCTCCGGCTGGCGGGCGTCCCGTTGTTCCTCTATCTGCTGCTGGGCCCGCGTGCGGACGGCTGGGCCATCGTGGTGCTGATGATCGGCGGGCTGACCGACTGGCTGGACGGCAAACTGGCCCGCCTGCTCGGCCAGTACAGCCGGCTCGGCGCGCTGCTCGATCCCGCGGTGGACCGGCTCTACATCCTGGCCGCGCTGATCGCGCTGGGCGTCCGTGAGGTCGTCCCGTGGTGGGTGGTGCTGGTGCTCGTCGCCCGTGACCTGGTGCTCGCCCTGTGCCTGCCGGTGCTGCGCCGCCGCGGTTACGGCCCGTTCGTCGTGACCTACATGGGCAAGGCCGCGACCTTCCAGTTGCTGTACGCGTTCCCGCTGCTGCTGCTCGGCCAGGGCGAGGGGTGGTTCGCCGAGCTGGCGCGGCCGTTCGGGTACGCGTTCGCCGCCTGGGGCGTCACGCTGTACCTGTGGTCGGGTCTGCTCTATTTGATGCAGTTCGTGCTGGCGATGCGCACCTCGGCCCTGCCGCGTGACCACCCCGAAGCGCAACCCCGCCGCGACGCCGGGTGAGCGCGGGCTACGCTCGCCCGCGTGATCCCCGACGACCTTCGCTACACCGAAGCCCACGAGTGGGTGCGGGAGCTGGGAGACGGCGTCGTCCGCATCGGCATCACCGATCACGCCCAGGAGCAGCTCGGCGACGTCGTCTTCGTCCAGCTACCGGCCGTCGGCGACCGCTTCGCCGCCGGTGACACCCTCGGCGAGGTCGAGTCCACCAAATCCGTCTCGGACATCTACGCCCCGGTGGGCGGCGAGGTCGTCGCCGTCAACGACGCGCTCGAGAACAGCCCCGAGCTGATCAACTCGGGTGCCTACGGCGCCGGTTGGATCGTGGAGCTGCGACTTACCGACGACGCATCCACCCAGGTCGGTGACCTGCTCGACGCGGCGGCCTACCGGCAGCTGACCGATCAGTCCTGATCGCGCGCCGCACGGTAGGTTGAGCGGCGGTTCGCATACCGGGCCAGCATCCCCACACCGCAGGAGGAGACCCCGAGGTGACCACGAACGACGGGCCCGGCGTTCCGCCGGAGCGTAGTCCGGAGACCACGTCGGTCTTCCGGGCTGATTTCCTGGCCGAGGCCGAGCAGCCGGTGCAGGAGCAGCCGGTCTCCGGCGTCGACGCGCTGCCCCCCGGCTCGGCGCTGCTGGTGGTCAAGCGCGGACCCAACGCAGGCTCCCGCTTCCTGCTGGACCGCTCCACCACGAGCGCCGGGCGCCACCCCGACAGCGACATCTTCCTCGACGACGTGACGGTCTCGCGCCGGCACGCCGAGTTCCGACGGGACTCCGGCGAGTTCGTCGTGGTCGACGTGGGCAGCCTGAACGGCACCTACGTCAACCGTGAGCCGGTCGACACCGCCGTCCTGGCCAACGGTGACGAGGTCCAGATCGGCAAGTTCCGGCTGGTCTTCCTGACCGGGCCGCGCGAGCCCGGCGCGGGCCACGGCTGATCGCGGCCACGATTCGGCCGCGAACTGCCCGTCCGGAGGCGCGCGCGGTCGGGACGGCCCGTGTAGCGTCGGGGGGGTCAGACGCCGCCCGGGGCCCACGACGATCAGATCGGCCCGGATCGAGTTCGAGACGAGCCCCGGAACGAGCGGAGTGCGGACGGCAGATGGGTGAGGAGGCGGGCGCATGAGTGAGATGCGCGTCGTGGGTGTCAGAGTCGAGTTGCCCGCGAACCAGCCCATCCTCCTGTTGAGGGAGACGAGTGGGGATCGTTATCTGCCGATCTGGATCGGCTCGGTGGAGGCCACCGCGATCGCACTCGAGCAGCAGGGCGTGAAGCCGGCCCGGCCGCTGACGCACGATCTGCTCAAGGACGTGATCACCGCTCTCGGACGCCGTCTGGAGCAGGTGCGCATCACGGACCTGCAGGAAGGCACCTTCTACGCCGAGCTGATCTTCGACGGCGGTGTGAAGGTGTCCGCGCGGCCGAGCGACTCGGTGGCGCTGGCGCTGCGGGTCGGGGTGCCGATCCACGCGGAGGAGAGCGTGCTCTCCGAGGCGGGACTGGTCATTCCGGACGAGCAGGAGGACGAGGTCGAGAAGTTCCGCGAGTTCCTCGACTCCGTGTCTCCCGAGGACTTCCGCGGCGCCCAGCCGGGATAGGCGAGCCCGTCCCTGATCCGGGCGCGACACGCCCGTTTCCGGGTGAACCGCAACGGCGCGGCGCGTTGACCCACTGCGCGGACCCGCTTACCGTCGGCTGTATCGAACTGGTCAGTGGGACGGGCGGTGCGCTGGACGCACCTCGCCCGGCGGAAGGGAGTGCCGTGGACGCGTCGCCGCCCGACGCGCCTGGACAGGGCGAGCTCTTCCCGGACCCGCTGGTGGGCGAGGGCCTCGACGGACTGCCCGACCAACTGGTCGGCTTCCGGGGCCCGACGGCCTGCCAGGTCGTCGGTATCACCTACCGGCAGCTGGACTACTGGGCCCGGACCGGTCTGGTCGTACCCTCGATAAGGGGTGCGGCCGGTTCCGGCAGCCAGCGGCTGTACTCCTTCAAGGACGTGCTCGTCCTCAAGGTGGTCAAGCGACTGCTCGACGCCGGGGTCTCGCTGCAGAACATCCGGGTCGCCGTGGAACACCTGCGCCGCCGGGGGATAAGAGATCTGGCCGGCATCACACTGTTCAGCGACGGCACCACGGTCTACGAGTGCGCCTCTCCCGAGGAGGTCGTCGATTTACTGCAGGGCGGTCAGGGCGTGTTCGGCATCGCCGTCAGCGGCGCGATGCGCGAGATCAGCGGATCGATCAAGGACTTCCCGATGGAACGGGCCGACGGCGGCAGCGTCGACGAGTCCCCGGAGGACGAGCTGAGCCGCCGCCGGGCCCGCCGCGCCATCAGCTGAACCCCATCCCGCGATCAGCCGCCTCGTCGCTGTTCCGGGTTCCTCCGGACAGCGAGCAGGTCGCTGATCGCCGTCAGGCCACAGATGTGAACGGGTCGTGCCCGGCGAGCAGCTTGTCCAAACGCGCCTGGTCGACCCGGCTCGCCACCGTCGATGGCTCCTGCTTGTCCCGGATGCACGTGGCCAGGGTGAAGGCCGACGTCGTCACGTAGAGCACGCCGATCGCGAGGAACGCCCGGATCCACGGGTCGGCCGGCAGGTAGATGATCGCGATCGTCACCGCGGCCAGGGAGATCGCGAACGACGCGACGGCCTGCAGATGGAAGGCAGCGGTGGTGGTGGCGGGCGGCGGGGTCTGCGATCTGCTCGTGGTCATGGGGAAGTGTGGCGACGCCCGGGGCGGAGGCCTCGGTGGAACTACGGGTTCCGCAGTAGGCTGTGGTGCGTAGTCGCCGATCCCGCGCGGGAGAGACCCGGCCGGCAGCGTCGGGCGCCGAAGGAGCAACTCCTCCCCGGAACCTCTCAGGCACACGGACCGCGTGGGCCAGACGCCTCTGGAAAGCGACGGTGGCGACGCCGTCCGCCGACGGGGAAAACCCGGCCGTCACGATCCGGCCGGGCGAATCTCTCAGGCGCCCGCCGGACCGTGCGCTCGGACGGGCATCGACAGAGGGGGAGGGCAGCCCGAGCGCGCCCACGTCCCGGAGGTCCTCCCGATGAGCCCCGAGCCGCACGTCCCGTTGACCGCACTGGAGCGCGGCACCCCGTTCGCCGACCGGCACATCGGCCCCCGCGCGGACGAGCTCGAGCGGATGCTCGCGGTGGTCGGCGTCGGCTCGCTCGACGAGCTCGCGGACCGTGCTCTGCCCACCAGCATTCGCGACTCCGGTCCGGTCCCCACGACCCTGCCCGCCCCGGTATCGGAAGCCGAGATGCTCGCCGAGCTGCGGGGACTGGCCGCCCGCAACACCGTTACCGTTCCGATGATCGGGCTCGGGTACGCCGGCACGCAGACCCCGCCGGTGATCCGCCGGCACGTACTGGAGAACCCGGCCTGGTATACCGCCTACACGCCCTACCAGCCCGAGATCAGCCAGGGCCGGCTGGAGGCGCTGCTGACGTTCCAGACCACGGTGTCGGACCTGACCGGGTTGCCGGTGGCCGGGGCGTCTCTGCTCGACGAGGCCACCGCGGCGGCCGAGGCGATGACGTTGCTGCGCCGGGCCGGGAAGTCCACGAGCCCCCGCTTCGTGGTGGACTCCGACACGTTGCCGCAGACCCTCGAGGTACTGCGCACCCGCGCCGAGCCGCTGGGTATCGAGCTGAACGTGGTCGACGTGGCGCAGGGGCTGCCCGACGGCGAGTTCTTCGGATTGCTGCTCAGCTACCCCGGCGCATCGGGGGAGCTGCGCGATCCCGTCACGCTGATCGAGGCCGCACACGAGCGCGGCGCCCTGGTCGCGGTCGCCGCCGACCTGCTGGCCCTGACGCTGCTGACCCCGCCCGGGGAGCTGGGCGCGGACGTCGCGGTCGGCACCACCCAGCGCTTCGGTGTACCGCTCGGGTTCGGCGGCCCACACGCCGGCTACCTCTCCGTCCGGCAGAAGCTGGCCCGCCAGCTGCCGGGCCGGCTCGTCGGGCTCTCCCACGACGCCGACGGCAACCCCGCGCTGCGGCTGGCGCTGCAGACCCGTGAGCAGCACATCCGCCGGGAGAAGGCGACCAGCAACATCTGCACCGCGCAGGTGCTGCTCGCCGTCGTCGCCGCCTGCTACGCCGTCTACCACGGGCCGGACGGGTTGCGCTCGATCGCGCGCCGGGTCCACCGAATGGCCGCGGTCCTGGCCGCCGGGCTCCGCTCGGGCGGGATCGAGGTCGTGCACGGGGCGTTCTTCGACACCGTGACGGCCCGGGTGCCGGGGCGCGCCGACGCGGTGGCCGCCGCCGCCCACGACGCCGGGATCGCGCTGCGCCGGGTCGACGCCGACACCGTGGGCATCGCCTGCTCCGAACTGACGACGGTCGCGCACCTGCACGCGGTGTGGGCGGCGTTCGGGGTCTCGGTCTCCTCGGTGGACGAGCTCGACGCCGCGACCGGCGACGCGCTCCCCGAGGCGTTGCGCCGCGAGTCGGACTATCTCACCCATCCGGTGTTCCACGACCACCGCAGCGAGACCGCGCTGATGCGCTGGCTGCGCCGCCTCGCCGACGCCGACCTGGCGCTGGACCGCACCATGATCCCGCTCGGCTCGTGCACGATGAAGCTCAACGCGACCGCCGAGATGGAGCCGATCACCTGGCCGGCGTTCGCGGATCTGCACCCCTTCGCACCCGCGGCGGACGCGGCCGGGACGCTGGAGCTGATCGCCGACCTGGAGCGCTGGCTGGCCGAGCTCACCGGGTACGCCGCGGTGTCGCTGCAGCCCAACGCGGGCAGCCAGGGTGAGCTGGCGGGGCTGCTCGCGATCGCGGCCTACCACCGTTCCCGCGGTGAGGGGCACCGTGAGGTCTGCCTGATCCCCGCCAGCGCGCACGGCACCAACGCCGCGTCGGCGGTGATGGCCGGTCTGCGGGTGGTCGTGGTCGGCACCGATCCGGAGTCGGGTGACGTCGACCTGGACGACCTGCGGGCCAAGATCGACGAGCACGCCGGTCGGCTCGCCGCGCTGATGATCACCTACCCGTCGACGCACGGCGTGTACGAGGCGCAGGTGCGCGAGGTCTGCGACGCGGTGCACGCGGCCGGCGGGCAGGTCTACGTCGACGGAGCCAACCTCAACGCGCTGGTCGGGGTGGCCCGGCCCGGGGCGTTCGGCGGCGACGTCAGCCATCTCAACCTGCACAAGACGTTCTGCATCCCGCACGGCGGCGGCGGGCCGGGCGTCGGCCCGGTCGCGGTGGCCGAGCATCTCGCGCCGTTCCTGCCGGGCCGCGGGGTGGTGGGTGCGGTGTCCGCGGCCCCGCACGGCAGCCCCGGCGTGCTACCGATCTCGTGGGCCTACCTCCGGATGATGGGCATCGACGGCCTGCGCCGGGCCACCCTCACGGCCGTCGCGGCGGCGAACTACGTGGCGACCCGTCTCGGTGAGCACTACCCGGTGCTGTACTCGGGCGCGAACGGGCAGGTCGCGCACGAGTGCATCCTCGATCTGCGCCGCATCACCAAGGAGACCGGGGTGACCGTCGACGACGTCGCCAAGCGGCTCGCCGACTACGGGCTGCACGCCCCGACGATGTCGTTCCCGGTGGCCGGCACCCTGATGGTGGAGCCGACGGAGAGCGAGGACCTCGCCGAGCTCGACCGGTTCGTCGACGCGATGATCGGGATCCGGGACGAGATCCGCCGGGTCGCCGCGGGGGAGTGGCCGGTGGCGGACAACCCGTTGCGCGGTGCTCCGCACACCGCGGCCTGCCTGATCGACAAGTGGGACCACCCGTACCCGCGAGAGCTCGCGGCGTACCCGACCGGCGCCACGCCAGGGGTGCACGACCGCAAGGTCTGGCCCCCGGTACGCCGCATCGACGGCGCCTACGGCGACCGGAACCTGGTTTGCTCCTGCCCCCCAGTGGCGGCCTACGCCGCCCAGTAGCCGTCATGTGACCCGCGTTGTGGAGCCTTAACGCGCTCGCGGAGTGGGCGGGCAGCGGTCAGCGCGTGGTGAGCACGACCTCGCACAGGTCGATCAACCGGGCCCGCAGCGGAGCGCCCCGCTCGGCGAACCCGGCCTGGGCCCGGGCGTACTCGGCGCGCCCGGCCGAGGTCTCGATCCGCACCGGGGGATAGCCCAGGTCGGCGAGGTCGTAGGGGCTCGCCCGCATGTCCAGCTCCCGGACGTCCACAGCCAGTGCGAAGCAGTCCGCGAGCAGCTCGGACGGGGTGACCGGCGCGAGCTTGTAGGCCCACTTGTAGAGATCCATGGTCGCGTGCAGGCAGCCGGGCTGCTCGAAGTCGACCTGGTCGGCGCGTTCGGGAGTGACGGCATTGCGTGGGCGGGCGGCGGCGGTGAAGAAGCGGAACGCGTCGTAGTGGGTGCAGTGCACCGGCAACGACTCCACGACGGCGTCGGTACCGGCGGCGCCCAGCCGCAACGGCACCGCACCGTGCCGCGGGGCGTCGGTCCGGTACACCATGGCCCACTCGTGCAGCCCGAAGCAGCCCAGCCGGGGCGCGCGCCCGGCCGTCGCGGTGAGCAGGGTGTGCACGAACCCCGCGGTGGTCCGCAACCGTTCGGGCAGCGCGGCGACGTCGAGACGGACCCCCTCCCCGTCGCGGACGTAGCCGGGGGAGCCGAGGAACTGCGTGGCGTCACCACGCAGGAGCACACCGGGGCCGGGGCGCCACTGCTCGAGGCGGGCCGGGCGCAGGGAGTAGTACGTGAAGAGGAAGTCCAGGACCGGATGGGGCTCGTGGCGGCGCCGCCGCTCCCGGTGCGGAGCGGTCCATCGCCCGACGCGCTCCCGGTGCGTGGCCGCCCGGGCCCGCCACTGCGGCTCGTCGAGCACGAGGGCCGGCGTGCGACGATCCTCGATCGTTCCCGGCGCCATGCCGCCGACGGTACCCGGCCGCGCGGGCCCTCCCGACACCGCCGACTCGCGCTCGCGAATACTCCCGACTTGCCCTCGCGAATACCCCGACTCGCGCTCGCGAATACCCCGACTCGCGGGGGTCAGGAGGGTGTCGAGGGGCGGTCGGCGTGGGTGGCGTCGCTGACCGCGCCCACGTAGCGCTCGAGCAGGTCCTCCAACGCGACCAGCCCGACGGTGTCCCCACGCCCGTTCACCGCGCGGGCGAGGTGGGCCCGGGAGCTCCGCAACGCTGCCAGCGCCTCGTCGAGCCGCGCGTCGGCCGGCACCTCCGGCAGGCCGCGGACCCGCTGCGCCGGCACCGCGGCGTCCGGGTCGTCCACCACGTCGAGGATGTCCTTGACGTGCAGATAGCCGGACAGCCGGCCCTCGGCGGCACGGAGCGGGAAGCGGGAGAAGCCGGTCTCCTCCACCGCGTGGGCCACCTCGCCGACGGTGGGTCGCGGGGAGAGCGTGCGAAGCTGGTCCATCGGAACGAGGACGTCGGCGACAGTGCTCTCCGCCGAGCGCAGCGTACGGGCGAGCCGGCTGGACTCCGCGTCGTCGAGCAATCCCTCGCGCCGCGAGTCCGCGATCATCTCCGAGAGCTCTCCCGAGGTGTACGCCGTCTCCAGTTCGTCGCGTGGATGCACCCCCGCGAGCCGCAGCACCCCGTTGGCCATCGCGTTGAACAGGTCGATGAACGGCCGCATGATCTTGGTGAACACCAGGAATGGCGGCACCAGCAGCATGGCCGTGCGCTCCGGGCCGGCGATCGCGATGTTCTTCGGCACCATCTCGCCGAGCACCATGTGCGCGACCACGACCAACGCGAGTGAGAGCGTGAAGGCGATCGGGTGCAGCAGGGCCTCCGGGAGCCCCAGCCACGCGAACGGCCGCTCGATCAGGTGCGCGACCGCGGGCTCGCCGAGCCGGCCGAGCAGCAGCGAGGCGATCGTGATGCCGAGCTGCGAGGCGGCCAGCATCCGGGAGAGCTCCCCGCTGGCCCGCAGCACAGTCCTCGCCCCCGCCGCGCCGGACTCGGCCAGCGCCTGCAGGCGGTCGCGTCGCGCGGAGATGAGCGCGAACTCGGCACCCACGAAGAACGCGTTGGCCCCGAGCAGCAGCACCGCCACCAGCAGCGCGAGCACATCGCTACCCACGGGCAGGCTCCTCGGTCGGGGTCGTGCCGGACGCGGGATCCGCGCGGCCGGCCTCCGTCGGGTCGAGGTGGGCCAGCCGCAGCTCGGCGACCCGGTTGCGGTCGCGGCGCATCACGGTCAGCCGCCAGTCGTCGACGGTCAGGTCGTCGCCCACGTCCGGGATCCGGCCCAGCCGCGACAGCACCATCCCGGCGAGGGTCTCGTGGTCACCGGCCGGGGGGACGAACCCGGTCGCGTCGGCCACCTCGTCGGTGCGCAGCAGCCCGGACACCAGCCAGCTGTCCCGGCCGAGCGGGCGGACCCGGGCCTGCTCGGGCCGGTCGTGCTCGTCGCGGACGTCGCCGACGATCTCCTCGACGAGGTCCTCGAGGGTGACCAGGCCCGCGGTGCCGCCGTACTCGTCGACCACCACCGCGGCCTGCAACCCGGAGTCGCGCAACCGGGTCAGCAGCGCGTCGCCGTCGAGGGACTCCGGCACCGTCGGCGCGGGCTGCACGAGATCGCGCACCGCGGTGATCGCCCGCTTGTCGACCGGCACTCCGAACGCCTGCTTGACGTGCACCAGGCCCTTGAGGTCGTCGGGGTCGCCGTCGTGCACCGGGAACCGGGAGAACCCGGTGCGCTGCGACAGCGAGACGAGATCGGCGACGGTGTCGTCCGCGTCGATCGACTCCATCCGCACCCGGGGGGTCATGAGGTCCTCGGCGACCCGGTCGGTGAAACGCAGGGAGCGGTCCATCAGCGTCGCGGTGCCCGCGTCGAGCGTGCCCTGCTCGGCACTGCTGCGGACCAGCGAGCTCAGCTCATCGGGGGAGCGGGCGGAGCGCAACTCCTCCGCGGGTTCCACCCCGAGCTTGCGCACGATGGCGTTGGCCGCGGAGTTGAGGCCGTGGATCAGCCACCGGAACGCGCCGGCGAAGCCGCTCTGCAGCCAGACGACCGCCCGCGCGGTCTGCAGCGGCCGGGCGATGGCGAAATTCTTGGGCACCAGCTCGCCGAACACCATCGACAGCGCGGTGGCCAGGATCAGCGCCAGGGTGATCGCGATGCCGGCGGCGGCCCCGGGGGACACGCCGAGGTTCTCCAGCCCGGGCCGGATCAGCTCGGCGATCGCGGGCTCGGCGATGTATCCGGTGGCCAGGGTGGTGATGGTGATGCCGAGCTGGCTGCCGGACAGCTGGAACGACAGACCGCGGTGGGCGCGTTGCACGATCTTCGACCTGCGGTCGCCCACCTCGGCGACATGCGCGTCGATCTGGCTGCGCTCCAGCGCGGTCAGGGAGAACTCCGAGGCCACCGAGATCGCGGTGCCGAGGGTCAGGGCGACGACGGCGAGCAGGCCGACGATCGGCAGCAGCACGGTCATCGGGTCGCACCTGCACGACAGCGCGCCGCGGCAACGGCCGACCGACGGTGGACGGGGCGCCGGGTCCGGGGGCCCGGCCGACTACTGCAGCCCGGCTCGGCGGGCCGTGCGGTGGGCACTGGTGCTCCTCGTACGTGGCCGTCGTGCTGGTAGGTCGCGACGATGGCGGCCAGTCTAGGACGCATGCTCGGCCGAAGCCGAGTCCGAGGTCGATGCTGAGGTCGACCGCACCGCGCACCAGCGCGAGCCGCTGCGCCTCCGCCTCCACCCCGGACCGTCCGGTGCCGGTCAGCGGGCGGAACAGCTCGACCGTCAGGTCGAGGCGGCGGCTCTCCCGGGACCGCCACATCTCGACGATCTCCACCCCGGCCAGCACCGCTCCGGGGTTGCCGAGAACCCGCCACGCCGCCTTCCGATGGGCCGGGCCGGGTGCGACCCAGCTCACCTCGGCCGGAGCGGCTCCCAGCGTCTAGGTTGGACCACCATGTCCGCGGAACTGAGCGAGCGGCGGCTGCTCGTGGCCGGCGCCTCCTCCGGGATCGGCGCGGCGGTGGCCCGCGCGGCCGCCGCCTGCGGCGCGCGCGTCGCACTGCTGGCGCGACGCCGGGATCCGCTCGACGCCCTGGCCGCAGAGCTGACCGGCGCCCACGGCCCGGGTGCAGCAGTCGTGGTCCCCGCCGACATCACCGACGACACCGCCGCCGGCGCGGCCGTCGACGCCGCGGCGGAGCAGCTCGGCGGGCTGGACGCGCTGGTCAACGCGGCCGGGGTCTTCCACGCCGGCCCGGTCGGCGACACCGGGCCCGCGCAGTGGCGCGCGATATTCGACCTCAACGTGGTGGGCCTGCTGGTCGTCACCCGCGCCGCACTGCCGCACCTGCGCGCGGACGGCATCCGGGTGACCACGATGGCGCCCGGGTTCGTCCGCACCGCGATCCTCGACGAGTGGCCCGACGGGCCGCTGCGCGAGCGCTACACCGAGCGGATGGACAGCGGCGGGCTCGACCCGGAGGTCGTCGCCGACGCGGTCGTGCACGTGATCGGGCTGCCGGCGGGGGTGGGCGTCGCCGAGTACGCCGTGACCACGGTGGCCCAGTGAGCCGGCCGGCGAGCCTGCGCAACGGCTCCACCTCGCCGTTCGTCGACTTCGACCGCGCGGCCTGGGCCAAGCTCGGGGCGAACACGCCGCTGCCGCTGACCGCGGCCGAGTTGGACCGGGTGCGCAGCCTGGGCGACGAGGTCGACCTCGACGAGGTCCGGGAGGTGTACCTTCCGCTGTCGCGGCTGCTCACCCTGCACGTGCAGGAGGGCGGCCGGCTCTACCGCGCCTACCGGACGTTCCTCGGCGCGAACACCGCCCGGACCCCGTTCGTGATCGGCGTCGCGGGGTCGGTGTCGGTCGGCAAGTCGACCACCGCCCGGTTGCTGCGGCTGCTGCTCGCGCGCTGGCCGCAGCACCCGCGGGTCGAGCTGGTCACGACCGACGGGTTCCTCTACCCGAACGCCGAGCTGGAGCGGCGCGGGCTGATGCAACGCAAGGGCTTCCCCGAGTCCTACGACCGTCGGGCGCTGCTGCGCTTCGTCACCGAGATCAAGGCCGGCCGGCCCGAGGTGAGCGCGCCGGTGTACTCGCACCTGGTGTACGACATCGTGCCCGACCAGCGGCTCACCGTGCGCCGCCCGGACATCCTGCTGCTCGAGGGGCTCAACGTGCTGCAGCCCGCCCAGCCGGGCCGGGAGGGCAAGGCCGCGCTGGCGGTCAGCGACTTCATCGACTTCTCCGTCTACGTCGACGCCGCGACCGATGACATCCGCCGGTGGTACGTCGAGCGGTTCCTGCGGCTGCGCGAGACCGCGTTCCGCGACCCCGCGTCCTACTTCCGCCGCTACGCCGCGTTCAACGAGCAGGAGGCGATCGCCCACGCCGAGGGGATCTGGGCGGAGATCAACGGGCCGAACCTGGAGCAGAACATCCGGCCCACCCGCGGCCGGGCCAGCCTGGTGCTGCGCAAGGGCGCCGACCACAACGTGACCGGGATTCGGCTGCGCAAGGTCTGACGGCGCATGACCTCGACCGATGGACCCTCACCCGCCCGGGTGGGCTGCGACCGGGCGGGCTCCGGCTGGCACCATGGAGCGATGAGTGCCGCCACCGATACCACCTCGGGCCGCGACCCCGTCGAGGTCGGGGACGCCCACGGGAGCGGCGACCCGGGTCCTGACGAGGAGCAGACCGAACTGGCCGCCCGGCTGCGGCTCGCGGTCGGCCGGCTGCACCGGCGGATCCGCATCGACGGCCGGGAGTCCGTCCCGCCCCTGCAGCTGTCCGCCCTGGTCACCGTCGAGCAGCACGGACCGTTGCGGCTCTCCGAGCTGGCCCGCCGCGAGGCGGTGACCGCTCCGACGATGAGCCGGGTGCTCGCGGCCCTCGACGAGCAGGGCCTCGTCGTCCGCACCGTCGACCCCCAGGACGCCCGCGGCGTCCGGATCACCCTGTCGGACAAGGGCGCGGCGGTGCTCGCCGAGGTACGCAGCCACCGCACCGCGCTCGTCGCGCGCCGGCTCGCCCGGCTCGACGCGCAGCAGCGCGCCGCCCTGCGTGACGCGCTGCCGGCCCTCGAAGCGCTGCTGGTCGACGAGGACGACTGACCGGTCAGACGGGTTCGCCGTCCACCAGCACGGTGACCCCGTCGTGGGCGAAGCTCAGCAGGCCGGCGATCCGCGACGACTCCGGCAGCGGCGTCGGGTAGCTCCACGCCACGTCGGTGAGCACCTGCCCGTCGGGCAGCCGCGCGGAGACGTAGCTCGCCTCGCCCTTGTACGGGCAGTGGGTGCGGGTCGCGGTGGGCTCCAGGGGCACCCGGACGTCGTCCGGGCTCAGGTACCAGCGGTTCGGCAGCGCGGTCTCCGAGAGCACGACGGGCGCCGTCGACTCGGCGATCACGGTGTCGCCGAAGCGCACCTGCACCCTCCGGCTGGTCGGGCGCACGTCGATGCGGGTGTAGGGGTCGGTGAGGTGGCCGAAGACCTGCTCGTCCTCGTCGTACCAGGCGTCGGCGGCGCTCCAGTACATCGACGCATACCCGGCGAGCCAGGAGGCGTCCGCCTTCGGCGCCGGGTAGGACCAGATCGCGTTCTCCGCGACCCGGTCGCCGACCCGCACCGAGTGATAGGACGCGTCGCCCTTGAACGGGCAGTGCGTCGTGTGCTCGGTGGCCTCCAGCAGCGAGCGGTCGAACTCGGCGAGCGGGACGTAGAGCATCGGCAGCAGCGCGGTCTCGTGCAGCAACATCCCGCCGCGGGTGTCGAGCACTGTGCGCCCCGCGAACTCCGCGCGTACCCGCCGCGGGAACAGGTGGAACAGCAGCTTGTGCGCCGGGCCCTCGATGGCGTAGTTCACCGTCTTCGGCGCGTTGGGGGACAGCGGTCCGTCGGTCCGGGTCAAACCCATCGATCGATCCTCTCGCTCATGGATGTCCTCAGCCTGCCGAACCTCGCGATGCCCCGCAGGATTCCCCGTGGCGGCCGAGGAAGGCGAGCAACCGGCTCTCGGGACCTGCGGACGGGGGCGGCGCGGTGGCGGCGGCGAACCGCACCGGCCGGTCGCCGGCGGTGACGAGCAGCGGGGCGAGCCCGAGCAGTTCGGTGGCCAACACCGGCGGGATCGCACGCGGCTCCCCGCACGCCTGTGCGACGTCCCAGCCGTGAACGGTGACCTCGACGGCACCGGCCGCGAGCAGCAGCCGGGTCGGCAGGCCCAGGTCGCCGACGGCGACGACGTCGCGGTGCGGCGCCGCGGTCCACGCGCCGAGCAGACCGCACGCCCGCTCGCGCAGCAACGCGACGAGATCCGCGGCCTGCTCCCGGTGCGGCACGGGCGCCAGGGCGACGCCGCCGTAGCCGGTCGCCTCGTGCAGCGCGGCGAGGGAGTCGTCCATGTGCACCAGCAGCGCCCGCAGGTCCCAGGCATCGCACGGCGTCGGGCGGCTCAGCGCGTCCGGGGTGACCAGGTGCAGGCTCCCGAGGGCGTAGCCGATGGCGCGTTCGAGCAGCGCGGTGGACGGTGCCGCCAGGCCCGCGGTCATCTGCCCACCGGCGCGGGCGCGGGGAGGACCGGCGGCAGACCGAATGTCGCGAACAACCGGACGTCGAGGGACGTGGCGATGTGGGTGATGCGCCCCTCGCCGAGGGTGAGCGCCTGCAGGTTGAAGGCGCGGAACTCGCCGTCGTCACCGCGCAGGTAGGTGGCGAACCCGGGCTGCCCGTTCGCAGTGAAGTGGACGAGCCGCAGTCCGCCGGGGCGGGCCGGGCAGCGGACCACGAGGTGGTGGCCCACGGCCTCGGGACCGCGGTACCAGACGGCGAACGGCGGCATCTCCCACACGACATCGGCGGTGAGGAGTTCCACGACGGCCGGGATGTCCTTCGCCTCGAACGCCGCGACGTAGCGGTCCAGCAGCGCCTGCTGCTCCGCCGAGTCGGGTTCGGCGGTCGTGTCCTGGTAGGTCTCCTGGACCAGGTCCCCGGCGTCGTGCACCGAGCCGAGCATCCGGTAGCAGTACGCGAACAGCTCCCGCCGGAACGGGTCGGCCTGCTGCACGAACCCGGTGCCCTCGCTGTCCACTCGGCCGCCTGTCGTCTGCGTCATCCTCGTCCTCCCGGTGCGGTCTCACTGGTAGGACCACCGCCGCCCTGGAAAGTCACCGGTTCGGAGGCGGTGACTTTTCGGGGGAGCGACGGTCGGTACGGGTGACCGCGAGGCACGAGCCGTGGGGCACCGACCCACCGTTCCGGGCGCCGGTGTTCGTCTCCGGCGGCGCGCGGGTCGTCCAGACCGCACCGCGTGCGGAGCTGCTCGACGAGCTGAACCTGCACGTTGCGCCCGTGCTGATCGACTGCGGGACCCGGCTGTTCGACGAGATCGCCGCCGACCACATCGGGCTCGAGTCCATGGGGGTGGTCGCTGCAACCGGCATCACTCACCTGCGGGTACCGCGTCGTCCGCTGAGCCCGGTCCGCGATGGCCGTGCGCCGGCGGCCGCCCGCGGGACGGTAGGTGACCTGATCCGCCGCAATCCCTAGATTGCGTTCATGAGCACGCCCGCCGTCCCACTGTCCGCCTACGCCGCCGAGATCTACTTCCGCGGCCTCGCCGACGAGCGGCCGTCGCTGCCCACCGATCCCACCCGGTTGGAGGCCGCCGCCCGTGAGGTGCTGGCCGACGGTCCGTACGGCTACGTGGCGGGCGGGGCCGGGTCGGGCGCCACGATGCGCGCCAACCGGGCGGCGTTCGAGCGTTACCGGCTGGTACCGCGGATGCTGCGCGACACCACCATCCGGAACTGGTCGACCACCGTCCTCGGTACCGCGATGCCCGCACCGCTGCTGCTCGCGCCCGTCGGGGTGCTGTCGATCCTGCACGCCGACGGTGAGCTCGCCGTGGCCCGGGCCGCCGCCGACCTCGGGGTGCCGATGGTGCTGTCCAACGCCGCGTCGCACACCATCGAGGAGGTGGCCGAGGCCACCGGTGACGGACCGCGCTGGTTCCAGCTGTACTGGCCGACCGAGGACGCCGTGACCGTCAGCCTGCTCTCGCGCGCCCGTGAGGCCGGATACACCGCCCTCGTCGTCACCCTCGACACCTGGACGCTGGGCTGGCGCCCCGACGACCTCGACGGTGCCTACCTGCCGTTCCTGCGCGGTGTCGGGTGCGCGATCCCGTTCTCCGATCCCGCGTTCCGGGCCGGACTGACCACGGCGCCGGAGGAGGACCTGATGGCCGCCGTCGGCCGCTGGGTGCCGATGTTCACCGGGACCGCGCTGTGCTGGGACCGGCTCGATCTGCTGCGTGAGCACTGGGACGGGCCGATCGTGCTCAAGGGCGTGCAGCACGTCGAGGACGCGTTGCACGCCGTCGACGCGGGCATGGACGGGATCATCGTGTCCAACCACGGTGGCCGGCAGGTCGATCGGGCGATCGGCGCGCTGGAGGTGCTGCCCGGGATCGTGGGCGCCGTGGACGGGCGGGCCACGGTGTTGTTCGACTCCGGGATCCGCACCGGCGCCGACGCGGCGATCGCGCTGGCGCTGGGCGCCGATGCGGTGCTGATCGGCCGGCCGTACGCCTACGGGCTGGCGCTGGGCGGCCAGGACGGCGTGCGCCATGTCGTGCGCAGCGTGCTGGCCGAACTCGACCTCACGCTGGCACTGTCCGGGTACGCCGACCTGCCTTCGCTGCGCGCGGCGAAGGACGCGGTCAGCACCCTGGCTTAGCCGCCGGGTCGGGCAGACCGGCCGGACACCTGATACCGCCTTTGCCTTAAAGGAGCGTCCGGCAAATGAGGATCAGCGGAGTCGGCGGGTGGTCGGCCTGCTGGGCCAGCGGTAGAGACTGCGGGCCCGGTTGATCAGACGGCGGATCACGGTGAGCGTGGCGGCGACCTTCGGCAGCGAGACCAGCGTGGTCGATCTGCGGCCGACTCCCGACGGGGACGACGACACCGTCCTCGAACTCGAGCACACCGTTCCCCTCGAGATGGCCGGGAGCGGGGCGGCGCGCTCCTGGGCCTCGGCCTGTTCCTGCGCGGCGAGGTCACCGACGACCCCGTGGCCGCGGCGAACTCGCCGGAGGCCCTGGAGTTCTCCCGCCGGTCCGTCCACGCGTGGACGGCCGCGGTCGAGGCCTCCGGCACGGCCACCGCAGCCGAGATCACCGCGGCGGCCGAGGTCGCCATGGGCCCAGTTCGGCGGGGGAGCGATGGCCGACGCACTGCGCCGGAGGGATCGCGAGCGCGACTGAAGGCGCCCGACCGGACCGACGGAAGGCTCGGCCGCCGCCCGCGCCGGAACGGGCTCCGGCGCGGGCGGGCACGGTGCTCAGACGTGGGCGGGCAGGCCGGCCCGGGCCCAATTGTTGACGAACTCCAGCCCGCTGCGCAGGAAGAGCTGGCTGACCGGGCAGCGGCGCTCCGTCTCGGAGACCAGCGTCGCGAACTGCTCCTCGGTGGCGTCGGTCTCCACGGTCGCGCGTACCTCGACCCGGTCGAAGTTGGCGTTGCCCTCCGCGCCGGCCACCAGCACGGCGGTGTCCAGGTCGCCCTTGACCTCGAAGGTCCACCGGCCGAGCCGGATGCCCAAGTCCTTCGCGACCAGGCTCGCGGTCACCTGGTTGCACGAGGTCAGCGAGCCGAGGGCGTAGAACAGCGGGCTGGGTGCGGCGTCGGCGCCGCCGAACGCCGGGTAGGCGTCGGCGTGGAAGACGTGCCCGGCATCGCCGGACGCGGTGAGTTTCTGCGCGACGCCGGTTCCCTCTCCGCGCAGCACGAACGGGACGACGGTTGCCTTGGGCTTGAGAGCCACGATCGAGACCTCTCGGGGGGCATGCGGAAATCACCCGACGCCGGACGGCGACGGGTGGTCAGGGAGGGCGGAGAAGACCGCAGACGACCACGGACGGTCGTACGACGGGAGCCGGCCCGGGACGGACCGGGGAGGATCAGAGCCGGATCAGCGACATGCGTGAGCGGTCACGCGCTGCAGATCCACGTGACGCCGACGCGTCAGGGAGCAGTACCGGCTCATGCGGTCGATCTTCGGTCGCCGGATCTTCTCCTGTCAATCGAGTGCGACCCTCGCCGCACCGGCTGCACGACGGCGGCCGGTACGCCCTCACAGCGTCGCGCTCACCGGCGCCACGGACGTCCTGGACGTCCTGTGGGGCTGGAGCGACCCGGGCCCACGAGCTGGTCGTCCTCCGGCGCGGCCGGTCGGCCCAGCGATACCGGCGATTGGTTCACCACGCCCACCATGGCAGCGGCACTGCTCCGCACCCCCACTCGACACCTGACCGCCCGCGCCGCGGCGGTGGCCGCGCCGGGTCGCCGGACCTCCCGAGGCGGCCGGGCACCCGCCGACCGCGGATCGCGGGCGCCGGCCGCCCAGCCGTCAGGTGCGGACGAGGTCGGTCGAAGCCGTCCCCCTACTGGCGCGGGAGTGGCACCGCTCAGTAGCGGCTGCCCACCGGCTCCGGGAGGGCGTCGAGGATCGCGCGGTCCTCAGCGGTGAGCACCAGGGCGGCGGCCCCGGCGTTCTCCGCCAGCCGCTCCGGGCGCTTGGTGCCGGGGATCGGGACGACCCGGTCGCCCTGCCCGATCACCCAGGCCAGCGCGACCTGGGCCGGCGTCGCGCCGTGCCGCTGTGCCACCGCGGACACCGCGTCGACGATCTGTTGGTTCGCCGCCATCGCGTCGGCGGTGAACCTCGGGTTGTGCGCGCGGAAGTCCTTGCCCTCGAACCCGGCGGCCGTCAGCGTGCCGGTCAGGAACCCCCGCCCCAGCGGGGAGAACGGGATGAACCCCGCACCGTGCTCGGCGCACCACGGCAGCACATCGGCCAGCGGGCCGCGCGTCCACAGGGACAGCTCCGACTGCACGGTGGCCACCGGGTGGATCGCGGCGGCGCCGTCCAGGTGCATCACGTCGACCTCGGACATCCCGATCGCCCGCACGAGCCCGGCCTGTACGAGCTCGGCCATCGCCCCCCAGGTGTCCGCCAGCGGGACCTCGGGGTCGACCCGGTGCAGCTGGTAGAGATCGATGACGTCCACGCCCAGGCGGCGCAGCGACTCCTGGCAGGCGGCCTTGATGTGCTCGGGGCGGCCGTCCCGGGCGGGCACCTTGCCCGGCGTCCGATCCCGCACGACCAACCCGGCCTTGGTGGCCAGCGTGACCCGCTCCCGATCGACCGGGGCGAGCCCGGCGAGCGCCCGCCCCACCAGCTCCTCGTTGTGGAACGGGCCGTAGACGTCGGCGGTGTCGATCAGGGTGACGCCGAGCTCGACCGCCCGCCGGATCACCGCGACGGAGCGGTCGTCGTCGCGTTCGGCGGGGGAATAGGCCCACGACATGCCCATGCAGCCGAGGCCGATGGCGCCGACCGTCGGACCGCCGCTGAAGAGTTCACGTGTCTGCACGGACGTCGACGTTAGTCGGCGTGCTCCGGGCCTACCTGCGACGACCTCACCCCTACGAGTACCACGGGGCGCGACCGAGACCGGACCGTAGTCGTCCGTCGTCACCGACACCCGTCCGTGGTGCCATAGTGGATCGCAACGGACGGGGGAGGAGACGTTTGGTGGACGTGCTGGCCTCGCTGCTGGCCGGGTTGCTGAACGCGCTGCGCGCGCAGGTGGGCTCGGACATCTGCCCGGGCGGGTGGGCCTGGGCGACCTCCGCGCTCGGTGTCGCCATCGGCCTGCTCCCCACCGTGGGGACGATCGGGGTGGCGGTGTGGCGCCGCCGGATCGGCTCACGCTACGGCGTCGCCGAGGCGACGGTGCTCGCCGCGACGGGCGTGCTGACCGCGGGCGTCCTGCCACTGCTCGCGTTCACCGCGGTCGGTCAGGTGTTCTCGGCGGCCGCCGCGGGTGGATCGGTGCCCGGGCTGACCAGCGGTGCGGTCCGCAATCTGAACACCGAGGTCTGTTTCGTCGGTCCGCAGAGCACCTACCTGGGCAGCGGGTCGGTGGGCGCGGCGTTCGACCCGGCCGATCCGGTGCGTTTCGGTACCGCGGTGCTGCTGCTCGGTCTGGTCCCCGTGTTCGCCGCGCTGTTCGTCGCGGCGCAGGCCCGCCTGGCGCTGCGCCGCGGCCCGCGCTGGCCGGCGAAGTTCTTCTGGCTCCCGACACTGGCGCTGACCGTCTTCACCGCGCGCACCCCCGCCGGCGCCACCGAGCACCTCTGGGTGGGCTTCACGGCGGGGGCGTTCCTCGGCATCGTGCTGACCGCGATGGCCGGGGCCCCGTCGCGCGAGGTCGTCCGGCGCTCGCTCACACCGCCGGAACCTCCCCGCCGGCCCCGCCCGGCGGGGCCTCGTGCCGACGCCCCCCAGCGGGCCGGCGCCGCTGCGGTCCCGAACCTTGCCGACCGGCTGGCCGAGCGCTTCGCCGCCCGGGACCCGGAGCCGCCGGTGGAGGTGCCCCGCCAGCGGACGGACGCCGCGTCCACACCCGCCCCCGGCTCCACTGCTGTGTCCGCGCCCGGGTCCTCGTCCGCGCCTGGATCCACATCGGGGCCCGGGCTCGCGGCCACCCCGGGCCCGGTGCCGCTCGGCGCCCGCGCCCCGTCGGCCAACGCCCCCTCGGCCCCGCCCCCGTCGACGCAGTCCGCGGTCGTGCCTCCGTCCGCGCGCCCACCGGTGTATCCGCCGACCCTCGTCGCCGGCGCGATGCCGACACGCGGACCCGGCCGCGGCGCGCGTTTCCACCTGATCCGCCGGCTCGGCTCGGGCGGTTTCGGCCGGGTCTGGCTGGCCCACGACCACCGGCTCGGGCAGACCGTCGCGCTCAAGTCGGCGCACGCCCCGGACGCCGAGACCGAGCAGCGCATCCAGCGCGAGGCCGCCGCGCTGTCCGCCGTCCGGCATCCGAACTGCGTCCGCATCCACGACCTCGTGCACGCCGGCAGCGATCCCGGCCTCGTCGGACTCGAGGGCCTGGTGATCGTGATGGAACACGTCGAGGGGATGTCGCTGGGGCAACTGGTGCACGAGCGGGGACCGCTGGACGACGTCTCCGCGGCCCGGGTGTGGGCCGGCATCGCCGGTGCGCTGGACGCCGCGCACCAGCGCGGGGTGCTGCACCGCGACGTCAAGCCGGGGAACGTGATCGTCGACCCGGGCGGGCTTGCGCACCTGATCGACTTCGGGATCGCCCGCCGGACCGGGGACGTCACGCTGACGATGGCCGGGTTCGTGCTCGGCACCCCCGACTACCTTGCGCCCGAGGTCGCCGCGGGCAGCGCCGCCAGCCCGGCGTCGGACGCCTGGCAACTCGCCGCGACGATCTCCTACGCGCTGACCGGCTTCCCACCGCGGGGCGGCCACGCGGACGCCCTGTCCGGGCTGCGGGCGGCCGCGGTCGGGGCGAAGCTGACCCACCTGCCCCGCCGCACCGCGCACCTGCCGCTGCTCAAGGCAGCCCTCAAGACCGACCCGGCGCGCCGGCCCGACCTGCTGACGGCCCACCGGGCCCTCGAGGAGTGGCTGCGGCGCAACGGGACGCCGTTCGACGGACCCGTGGCGGCGGGACTGAGCCGTCGGTGACAGACGGGTGAGCGGCCGACCTCCGGCCGTGACGGTGCCGGCGGACTCCCGTGCTGCCGCACCGGTACGCGGCCGCGTGGTCGGGGTCGACGTGGCGCGGGCGCTCGCACTGGTCGGCATGTTCTCCGTGCACATCCTCCCGGTGCTCACCGCCCGCGGCACCGAGACCGCGGCCGGGGCGATCGCCGCCGGACGGTCCGCGGCCCTGTTCGCGGTGCTCGCCGGCGTCGGGATCGCGCTCGGGACCGGCGGTCCCCGGCCGCCACCGGACGGCCGCGAACACCGCACCGCCGCGGTGGGGCTGCTGGTGCGTGGCCTGCTGGTAGCGGCGATCGGGCTGTGGCTCGTCCGCCTCGACCCGCCGGTCGCGGTGATCCTGGCCTACTACGGGCTGCTGTTCGTGGTGGCCGCCCCGCTCCTGCGGTTGCCGCCCGCGGTGCTGGCCACGGGCGCGGTGCTGTGCTGCGGGTTGGCCCCCGTGCTCAGCCACCTGCTGCGCTCGGGCCTGCCCGAGGGGCCCGGGGAGCAGCCCGGTTTCGACGCCCTGTCCGAGCCCGCTGACCTGCTCCTCACCCTCGGGCTGACGGGCTACTACCCGGTGCTGCCGTGGGCGACCTACCTGCTGGCTGGGCTGGCCGTCGGCCGACTGGACCTACACCGGTTGCGCACGACCGTCGCGCTGCTCGTCGGCGGCGCCGCGCTCGCGACCGGCGCCGCGGTGATCTCGGCGCTGCTGCTCGGGCCCGGCGGCGGCGCGGCGGCCATCACCGCGGCCTCGGGGACGTCGGCGCTCGGCCGCGAGCGCTACGGCACCGTGCCGACCGGCACCTGGTGGTGGCTCGCCGTCGACGAAGCGCACTCCGGGACCCCGCTGGACCTCGCCCACACCACCGGGACCGCCCTGGCCGTGCTCGGCGCCGCGTTGCTGCTGGCTCGATGGGCGCCGCGCGCGGTGTGGCCACTGGCGGCGCTCGGCTCCATCCCGCTGACGCTGTACACGCTGCACGTCATCGCGGTGACCGTCCACCCCGGCAGCGGACCGGACGACGCCGCCGTCTTCGTCTGGCACGTCGGTGTCGCGCTGCTTCTCGGCGTGGCCCTGCGGCTCGCCGGCCGGCGGGGGCCGCTGGAGTGGGTGGCGTCCCGGGTGGGTGGCGCGGCGCGGCGGGCGGCGGGGGAGACCGCCCACCCGCTCCACCGCTGACCCGGGCGGTCACGGTCTGCCGGGCCGGGGCCGGCGCCCGTTGCGGCGACGCCCGCCCGGGGAGCGGCCGGCGGCCCGGGTCCGCCGTCCGGGTGCGGCGGGTGGCGCGCCGTCCGACGGTTCGGGCTCTGCCGAGCGGGCGTCGAAGACCTCGGGGAGCGCGGCCAACAGCGCGTCGACATCGTCGGGCCAGCCGTCCCCGGGGGGCGGGCCGTCATCGGCCCACGCGTCATCGAACCGGGCATCATCGTCACCGTCATCGCGGAGATCGCGCCGGAGCCGGCTCCAGCGCAGGTCGCCGCCGGGGTCGAGCTCGCTCACCACGCTCGCGCCGGACCGGCTGCCATCGAGCAGCCCGTGAAGTGCCGCGACGGTCTCCCGGTAGGGCAGGAAACACTCGCACGGGACGAGCTGCCCACGGCCGTCGCCCTCGGAACGCAACCGGCCCCGCAGGTCGAGCCCGCCGTAGCAGATGAGCGGTTTGCGCAGCTCCCACACCGGATCGCTGTCAGCGTCGAGACGGTCGGTGGCCTCCAGGAAGCCGAACCAGTCCCACATCGCCTCGCTGATCTCCAGCGGCCACAGGCACCGGTGGCGGCTACACCAGTTCGGCACGTCGCAGCGCAGGACGTGACAGGTTCGCACACGCGTCCACGACGTCAGCGAATCCGTGCCGTCGAAGCCCGCGGCGCCGGCGCAGAGCAGGGTGAACACGTCGGGATCGAGAGCCCGGCCTGCCGCGCTGCTCCACCGCGCCGCCTCGGCGGCGATCTCCCGGTGTTCGGGGCGGACGGCGGCAAGGGCCTCGGACAGGGGGACCAGGTGGGTCATGATGCTCCTCGTGTCGAACCTGTATTCGAACTGATGTTCGAGTACAGGTTCGCACGCGGCCCCGACAATCTCGCGGGATCCGCGTCAGAACGCGTCGAGGCCCAGCTTCACGGCCAGCCCGATCCCGGCCAGCGCGATGCCGATCCGCAGTGCCGTAGTGGGTACCCGGCGTGCCACGGCGGGTCCGGTCCAGGCCCCGGCCAGCAGCCCGATCGCCATCGGCAGCACCGCCGACCACTGCACCGGGCCGAAGAGCGCGAAGCCCGCGGCCGCGACCCCGTTGGCCATGCCGAGCAGCACGTTCTTGAGTCCGTTCGCCTGCAGCAACGACACCGGCAGCGCCGTGAGCAGCAGGGCCAGCAGCAGCACCCCGGCCGCAGCGCCGAAGTACCCGCCGTACAGCGCGACCACGAACATCGCGGCCACCACGAGCGGACCGCTCCGCCGCGGCGCCTCGGCCGCCGCCCGCCGGATGCGGGGCTGCAGCAACAGGACCACGGACGCACCGGCGACCAGGAACGGCACGACCTTCTCGAAACCCCCGGGTGGTGTGATGAGCAGCAGCCCCGCCCCGGCCGCGCCCCCGAGGATCACCAGCAGCGCGAACCGCCGGATCGTGGGTCCCTGTCCGGTCAGCTCGGGCCGCGATCCCGCGGACGAGGCGATGCTGCTGAACGCCAGCGCGACCGTGTTCGTGACGTTCGCCGTGGTCGGGGGCAGGCCGACGGCGAGCAGTGCCGGGTAGGAGAACAGGGACGCGAGCCCTGCGATCGACCCGCACAGCCCCGCAGCCACGCCCGCCGCGACCAGCAGCAGAAAGGTGCCGGTCATGGGTACGGGTACTCCCGGGGCTCGGAGAAGGATCGGTCCGAGCCTAGACGTGCCCGTCAGGCGCATCACCGGCTCCGGGTGGGAGCCCACCACATCCCCGCGGCGGCTTGCACGATCGGTCGAACCGCGTTCCGCCGTCTCGACGCCGGGCCACCCGTCGCGATCTGATCGTTGCAGCACGCAACCAGGGACGTCGCCAGACGTCCTTGGGAACAGACCGCGGGGGAGCGACCGGGCTCGGGGGACGATCATGAATTCGACGAAGCGGATGCGACTGGGGGGAGCGGCGCTGGCCGCGGCGGCGCTGCTCGGCGCGGGGTGCGGCACCGGGAGCGACGAGGTCGACGCCGGCACGCCGGCAGCCGGACCGAGCGCGACGGCGGCGGGGGCCGCCGAGCCCACCGAGGGGGTCGAGCCGGCAGCCGGACGAACCGAGGTCCAGGCCGGAGCAGCCACCGGGGCGCCGCGTTGCACCGCCGGTGAACTGCAGGTGAGCCTCGGCGAGAGCGACGCGGGGGCCGGCTCGGTCTACCGGTCGCTCGTCTTCGCCAACACGGGATCGCGGACCTGCCAGCTGACGGGTTTCCCGGGAGTCTCCTATGTGGCCGGCGACGACGGCCATCAGGTCGGCCCGGCCGCGGAGATGTCCGGAGAGCGCGGCGGCGAGGTCCGGATGGGCCCGGGCGGGACGTCTGCGGCGCGGTTGCGGCTGGTGCAGGTGCGCAACTTCGACGAGGCCGTGTGTCGGCCGACGCCGGTGCGCGGCCTGCGCGTGTACCCGCCGGGGGAGACGGCCTCGTTGTTCGTGCCGATGGAGGGGGAGGGGTGCGCGGGCGACCCGCCCGGCGCGCAGCTCACCATCGCGACCATCGCCGCCCGGTAGCCCACCGTCGGCCGGCGTCCAGGCCCGGGGCGGAGACGCGGCTTGACCCGAGTCCGAGGCTCTGGCAGTGGACAACACCGCTACCGGGACCTGTCTCGGCCTGCAGGCGCGGACCCGCGGCGGGTGCACGTCCTCCATCCGGATCAAACCCGGTACCGGACACCTCGGCGTGACCGTAATGACCGCAACCATCACTATGCACATAAACCGCGATCTACCTTCGCAAGCACTGAGCCTTTTCCAGTAGCGGGAGCGGTGGCTCGAGCCGACACGCCGGGGACGTGAGGATGATCAGCTCGGGGTGCAGGACCTCGGTAGGAAGACGGTCCTTCCACAGATCGTCGTTCCGACACC
>NZ_JAHDTG010000037.1 GCF_018531475.1 Pseudonocardia mahuensis | reverse complement strand
CTGGATCAGCAAGAAACGTCGCTGCGTGCGGGACTACGAGACCCTGCCCGAACACCACCAGGCGATGATCCACCTCGCCATGATCATGACGATGTCGCGCCGTCTCGCCCGCACCGCGCACCGGTAATCGGAGTTTCAAGATGCGCTCTGACGGCCGGGTTCATCGGGATCCGGCTGGCCGGGCAGGGCGCACTCACCCTGGCGGCCACCACCCTCGTCGCTTACTACGTCGGCCGCCGCCTGGGCACGGCGATCGGGCTGGTCACCGCGACCGGGTCCGCGGCGATCTCCCTGGCGCCGATCGGGCTCGAGATCCTGATCGCCGAGCACGGATACCGCACCGCCTGGCTGGTCCAGGGGTTCGCGGTGTGGCTGATCCTGACCCCCCTCGCGCTGTGGGGACTGCCCCGCCGACCCGGGGCCCCGCCAGCGGCGGAACCCCCTGAGCCGCAGGACCGGCCGGATCCGACGGCCCTGGAACCGCCCCACCCGCAACCGGCAGCGGGCGGCGTCGCGGCGGCGGTGCGCTCGGCCATGTTCTGGGCGCTGGCCGGGGGTGTCGGCGTGCTGTCCCTCATCGGTACCGCGCTGACGTTCCACCAGATCGATCTGTTGGGCGAACGCGGGCTCACCCCGACCCAGGCGGCTGCCACGTTCCTTCCCCAGACGGTGGCCGGGCTGGCGTGCACCCTGCTGGTCGGCGTCCTGCTCGACCGGGTCTCCCCGCGCCCGGTGATGATCGGGTCCATGCTCGCGCTGGCCGCTGCGCTGGTGTCGGCCGGCCACCTCGGTCCGGGGTGGGGCGCGGTGGCCTACGGCGTGGTCCTCGGCGTGGCCGGGAACAGCTTCCGCACCGTGGAGGCGGCCGCCATGCCGCGCTACTTCGGGACCGACGCCGTGGGGGCGATCCGCGGGATCGTGCACGCTGTGACCGTCGCCGGGTCGGCCGTCGGACCGTTGCTGCTGGCGCTCGGGCACTCCGTCGCCGGCTCCTACCGGCCGTTGCTGCTCGCCCTGACCGCGCTCCCGCTCACCCTGATCGTCGCGATCGCGCTGGTGCCCGAGCCCCGACCCGCCGCTGTCGCGTCTGCCCCGCGCTGACGACTCACACGTAGTGAGGTCTCGACGGGCCCTCTGCAACGTCCCCGGTGACACATCTTGATGAGGACGGCGCAGACCCTCGCCCGCCTCCCACCCGGGTCACAGAGCCGGGGCAGCTCTGGCTACCAGGTACGTGCCACCGGCTGAGCCCACACTTCGCCGTAAGCGGCGGCCGGGTCGTCCGGGTCGCCGGCGTGGGGCTGGGCGCACCGTGCCAGCGCATCGGCCACAGCGAGGATGCGCGGGCCGCACTCGATCCGGACCAGCAGCTCCCGGGGCAGGCGCGCGGCTCCGCACCGCGCCCCGACCAGGGCCCCGGCCATTGCGGTGATCGAATCGGTCTGCCCACCGAGGCGGACCGCGAAATCGAGGACCTCGGACGGTTCGTCTGGACTGCGCAGGAAGGCCAGCAGCGCCGCCGGCACCGACTCCAGAGCCGGGATGCCGTGGCCGATCGACCGGACCACGCGGGCCGGTCGCTCGTCGTCGAGCACATAGGACAACCGGCGCAGCCGCGCGGAGAAGGCGGGATGCCCGTGACACGCGTCGACGGCGGATAGGAAGCGCCGCGGATCCAACGGGTGCTGCCGGCTCCCGCTCGCCGCGAGGGCGACCGCAGCGGCCTGCAACGCCGCGCCGGCCTGGCCGATCGGGTGCAGATGGGTGACTCGTGCGCTGCGCCGCGCCCAGTCCAGGACCAGGCCCAGCGAACGGCCGAGCAGTGCCACCGGGGCGACCCGCATCGCACCACCGTTTCCGAACGATCCCGATCCACCGAACAGGCTCGCGGCGGCCTTGCGGCACGGCACACCGAGCAGCACCGATCGGAAGACGTGCTCGGGCCCGGACCCGTAACCGCGCCACGGTTCGTTGCGCCACGCGAAGGCGAACGCTCGCGCCAGTTCGTCGGTCTCCAGCTCCGCGTCGCGCACCAGCCGGGCCGACAGGTGCTGGGCCAGCACCAGCGTCATGACGGTGTCGCCGGTGTAGCTAAGCTGAGCGGACCCGTGCCGGTGTGCTCCCAGCTCCGCCGGATCGACCTCGGCCTGCCCCTCGAAGGGGGCGCCCAGTGCGTCGCCGCAGGCAGAACCCAGTAACGCCCCGCGTACCCGGTCACGTACCTCTTCGTGCCCCAGCGCCGCCCACCCGGCCGCCCTCATCGCTTCCACCGCAGCCAGCTCCACTCGCACTCACCTCACAATTGCTCGTCAGGACCGGCGACCGGTACCGGTAGATCAACGAACGCCCCCCGACACTACCCTTACGTGAGGGTATAGAGAGTGCTGACGTCGTGACGGTCGCCGGTGTCGGGGACCCGTGCGCGCCGGTGGACCTCGGACTGCTCGCCGAGCACGGGCGCGTGGCGGGACCGGTCCTAATGGGGGAACCGACCGGCTCTCGTCCGAGCCCGGAGTGGGGGGCGGCCCCGACAGCGCGCAGACCCTCGGCTGTCAGGCGTCCAGCACTCCGGCGACGGTCGATCCCGCCACGCGCTGCGCACCTTACTCTTCCTGCGGGGAAGGTTTCCCCGCGGGCCCTGACCGGTGATTCACGGTTCACTCCGGCCGTCCACACGCGATTCTCTGTCGGTCAGTGGCAACCGGTTGGCGCGACTGACGCCCTGACAAACCTAACGCACTGTTAGAGTTCTCCCGGTGCTCGCCGGGCGGGCCGACCGTAGAAGGAACGAGGTGTCGGATGGTTCTGATGGCTGGAGGTGTCGGGGCTGTGGCCGACAGCCGCGCGCTCGGTCGGGCCGCCGAGGCGGGCGCGGCCCTGTCCGGCGCGGGCGCTGGGCACGTCGCCGTCGTCCGCGGCCTGGGCCGCGACGGGATCGCCCAGGCGTCCCGGCTGCGCTCGCTGTTGCAGCGCCGGGGTGTCCAGGTGCTGGATGTCTTCCCTCAGGAAGCCGTGGCACTTGCGCACCGCCAGGACTCGGAGCTGCTGGGCGTGATCGACCTCAGTCCGCCCGAGTTCTCGGATGCTTGCCTGCTTGCCGCCCATCTGGACCTGCCGTTGATCGTGGTCGTTTCGGGCTCGGCCGACACAGAGATCAGCGAGCGGCCGATCGAGTACAGCTGCGACCTGATCGCGCTCGACGCGCCGGGCGTGAACGGCTGCGCCCTGTCGCACCTCGACGTGGCACCCAGCGGTCCGGCGCCGGCCACCCTCACCCTGGAGATCGACGACCAGGTGGTGCACCTGCCCGGCGCCAAGGTGCGCGTCCGGGCCCACCACCGCTTCCTGGAGATCGATGTCGTGGGCTCCGCGGGTGTCCGGCACTTCCGCAGCCGGTCCTGCCGGCTGCGCCCGGCGGTAGGGCGATTCAGCGTGCGGTGCGACGGCACCGCGATCGGGGAACTCGGGGACACGCTCGACCTACGAGCATGGACCCGCCGGGTGGCGACCCGGCTGATCTGCGCCTGAGCCTGTCCCGCGTCGCCGCTCGCCGGCCCGGTCCCGGATACGGGGATCAGCGCCCCGCCGTCGCAGGGCCCGGAGTCGGGCGTCACTGACGCTCGTGCGACTGATGGCGAGGTCGAGCAGCGCGAGGACCTCGTCCTGGGTGCGGGCGGGTTGGTCGTTCCACCGTGTGAGATCGCGCAACCGCTCCCGTTGCCCCTGGGTTGCGGCGCGGCTGGGTGTCTCCACATCGGGCAGGCCGCGAGTTTCCCGCAGGGCATCCCACAGCACATCGATCGCCGGGCCGCCGTCGGTGATGAGGTCCACCCGGGCGCCGCCCTGAGGGAGGCTGAGCATCACCATTCCGATGAGGCAGGCCCCGCAGACGTCCTCGGGGGCGGGTGCGGTTGTTCCGAGTACCTGATGCGGCAGACGAGGCCGCCGGCGGGAACGAGCGATGTACCAGTAGTCCTGCATCCAACTGCACGACGGCTCGCGCCTGGTCCCGTCTCATCGAAGGCTGCATCCCTAGCCACAACTCTTCCCTTACGAGAGGATAGAGTAGTAAGAGCCCCTGACCGCCTCGGTGTCGTCCGGGATCCTCGGCCGAGAGTGGGGGTGAAGCGCGGCAGGGCTGCGAGGCGAGCGGCCCCTCCGGGTCGGCCTGCGCGGATTGCGTCACCGCCGCCAGCGGCTGAACGGATCGGGCCCGTCGTTCCATCCGCCGGGAAGCGCCGACGGGTCCGGTGGCCGGGATGACCGTCGGGCAGCGCCTTACTGTCACGTAAGGGTAGGTTCGGTCAGAGTGGCGCCAGTCACCGTCGCAGTCAGGAGGCCCCGGTGGAGATCAGGATCGGTGTCGCACGAAGTCCGCGAGAGATCGTGGTGTCCAGCGGCGAGACACCGGACGCAGTGCTCCAGCGGGTCGCCGCGTCCCTGGCGAGCGAGAACGGCTTGCTCACGCTCGTCGACGATGAGGGATGTCGCTACATCGTGCCGGCCTCGCTGATCGCCTTCGTCGAGATCACGCTCGGCGAACAGCAGTCCGGTTTCACGGCCGGCGGGCGAAGTTGATGGAGATCGCCCTGGCCTGCAGGCACTACAGGTGTGATGTCTCCCGGAGACGCTTCAAGGTCTGTTCACCTCGCCCGCAGGTCAACCGCACCTCACGTCGACCGGCCGACAGGGAGCGCCGTCGTCGCACCGGCCAGGCCGACGTCCAGTCCTCAATGCTCACCTCAGCGTAGGGACGGAGCGGGCGGGCCATGCTGATAGCACTGCAAGCCCTTCCAGTAGCGTCAGGGTATGAAGCGAGAAGGTCCATCGCGGCCGCTGCCCACCCTGCCTGCGGGCGGCCTGCGGATCGTCCCGCTCGGCGGTCTGGGCGAGATCGGCCGCAACATGACCGTTTTCGAGCACGACGGGAGCTTGCTGGTCGTGGACTGCGGGGTGCTGTTCCCCGAGGAGCACCAGCCAGGCGTGGATGTCATCCTCCCGGACTTCACCTGGATCCGGGACCGGTTGGACGCGGTGGCGGCGATCGTTCTGACCCACGGTCACGAGGACCACATCGGCGGGGTGCCCTACCTGCTGCGGGAGCGCCCCGACATTCCGCTCGTCGGCTCCCGGCTGACGCTCGGGCTGATCGCTGCGAAGCTGCAGGAGCACCGCATCCGTCCGGTCACGATCGAGGTGGCCGAAGGCGGGCGGCGGTCATTCGGGCCGTTCGACTGCGAGTTCGTCGCGGTCAACCACTCCATTCCCGACGGACTGGCCGTCGCGATCCGCACGGCCGCGGGCCTGGTGTTGCACACCGGGGACTTCAAGATGGATCAGTTCCCCCTGGACAAGCGGATCACCGATCTGCGCTCCTTCGCCCGCCTCGGCGAGGAGGGCGTGGACCTGTTCCTGGTCGACTCCACCAACGCCGATGTCCCCGGCTTCACCACCGCCGAGCGGGAGCTCGGGCCGGCGATCGAGACGGTGTTCCGCACCGCGCCGCGGCGGGTGATCGTCTCCAGCTTCGCCAGCCACGTGCACCGCATCCAGCAGGTGCTCGACGCCGCGCAGGCCCACGGCCGCAAGGTCGCGTTCGTCGGACGCTCGATGGTCCGCAACATGCGCATCGCCGCCGACCTCGGCTACCTGACCATCCCCGAGGGTCTGATCGTGGACATCAAGGCCCTCGAACGGATGCCGGCCCAGCGGGTCGCGCTGGTGTGCACCGGATCCCAGGGCGAGCCGCTGGCCGCGCTGTCGAAGATGGCGGCGGGCGAACACATGATCCGGGTCGGCGCCGGCGACACCGTGCTGCTTGCGAGCTCGCTGATCCCCGGCAACGAGAACGCCGTGTACCGGGTCATCAACGGTCTGACCGGACTCGGCGCCACCGTGGTGCACAAGGGCAACGCGAAGGTCCACGTCTCCGGCCACGCCAGCGCCGGTGAGCTCGTCTACTGCTACAACATCGTGCAGCCCTCCCACGTCCTGCCCGTCCACGGCGAAGCCAGGCACCTGCGCGCCAACGCCGACCTCGCCATCAGCACCGGAGTGACCCCCGACCGGGTGCTCGTCGCGCAGGACGGGGCCGTCATCGATCTGGTCGACGGGCGCGCCACCATCACCGGTGCGGTCCCGGCCGCGAACGTCTTCGTCGACGGTCAGACGGTAGGCGCCATCACCGAGTCCTCCTTGGACGAGCGGCGTGCTCTGGGCCAGGAGGGCATGATCACCGTCGTCGCGCTGGTCGACGTCGACACCCGGCAGCTCGCCGAGCCTCTCGACTTCCTCACCCGTGGCTTCGGTCACAACCCGGGGGATCTCGACGCGATGACCCCCGCCGTGGAGAAGGCCCTCGCCGAGCTCACCGGGACCACAGCCCGGGACCCCGACCGCCAGGAGCAGGCGATCGCCGGTGCCGTCTCCACCTGGATCCGCCGGACCTACGGGCACGCACCGGTCGTCATCCCCGTCGTGATCGAGGCCTGAGGATCGCGCTGGAACTCGGTCCTCAGGCCGGGGGGCCGGTCGAGGCCTCTTCCTGGGGGTCGTCGGCCGAGCACGACGTCGCCTCAGTGCCACCGGCTATGCCGGGGCCGCCGAAGTCGTCGAGCGCTACACGGACCGCCCTTCGGTACGACCGTCGCGTCGGTCATCGCGCCGGCCCAACGCCTCGGCGTGCCTGACGTCGCGACCTCGACCGCCGACAGTTCCCCGTGGTCCGACCCCACCACGTTGCCGCGTCGACGCTGCTGCCCGGATCCGTCGAGGCTCGCGCGCCCGCCGGCGCTTCCCGGTATCAGGACTGCGGCACCGGCACGGACCGGCCTGTGTGTCCCAACTCGGGTACATCAGCGCGGTCGCGGCAGCGTTGGGGTGGAGCCCCGACGAGGCCGGCTCCTGAAGTCCCGTGCGGGTGTCGAGACCTTGATCGCGTCCGCGTCACGGGGTTCGTCACCGTGCTCGCGGCCCGGTGCTGTGCCGCGATCTGCATGAGGTGGCGAACGGAGCGGGTCGCCCCCGCAGCCGCGGTGTCCGCGCTCCGGTAGCCCTGCGACCGGGGAAGACGCCCGTGTCGAAGCGATGTCGGTCGGTGCCCGGGGCGGCGTCGCGGTGCCGGGCAGCCGAGGCTGGTACGCAGGGTGAAATGTCCGATTTCGCCTGAATCGGGGCCCGGGACGCGGCTCCGGCGCGGTTGCCGCGGCGCTGTTCGGATGGTCACAAGATGCCGCACTCTCCTCTCTCGTAAGGATATGGTTCCCACCGGTTCCGAGCCCCAGCGTGTGTGGCTCCCTCTTCCCCTTCTGCGAAAGAAGCGATGTCTCTTCCTGCCTTCCTGACGTCCCGCCCTGCCCGACCGACGTGGCTGACCCCTCGCGTCCTGCGCACGGAGGCCCTGGCCGGCCTCGTCGTCGCGCTCGCCCTCATCCCCGAGGCGATCGCGTTCTCCATCATCGCCGGCGTCGACCCGCGGGTCGGGCTGTTCGCCTCGTTCACCATGGCGGTAACGATCGCGATCACCGGTGGGCGCAAGGCCATGATCTCGGCTGCCACCGGGGCGATCGCCCTGGTCATCGCGCCGCTGGCCCGTGAGCACGGGCTGGAGTACCTGCTCGCCGCGGTCATCCTGGGCGGGGTGCTGCAGATCCTGTTCGCCGTCGGCGGCGTGGCCCGGCTGATGCGCTTCCTCCCACGCAGCGTGATGGTCGGCTTCGTCAACGCGCTGGCCATCCTGATCTTCACATCCCAGCTGCCGTACCTGGTCGACGTGCCGTGGACGGTCTACGCGCTGCTCGCGGTCGGCCTCGCGGTCATGGTCGGGCTGCCCCGGCTGACCAGGGCGGTGCCGGCCCCGCTGGTCGCGATCGTGGCGCTGACCGCGTTCACCGTCGCCGCCGGGGTGATGGTGCCGACCGTGGGGGATCAGGGCTCGCTGCCCGACAGCCTGCCGGTCCTCGGCGTGCCGATGGTGCCGCTGACCTTCGAGACCCTGAGCATCATCGCCCCCTACGCGCTGGCCTTGGCGCTGGTCGGCATCCTCGAGTCGCTGATGACCGCCAAGCTGGTCGACGACATCACCGACACCCACTCCGACAAGACCCGTGAGTCCTGGGGGCAGGGCGTGGCGAACATCGTCACCGGCTTCTTCGGCGGCATGGGCGGCTGCGCGATGATCGGCCAGACCATGATCAACGTGAAGGCCGGTGGAGCCCGCACCCGGCTCTCGACCTTCCTGTCCGGGGTGTTCCTGCTCATCCTGGTCGTCGTACTCGGCTCCGTGGTCGCGCTGATCCCGATGGCCGCCCTGGTCGGCGTCATGATCATGGTGGCGGTCGGCACATTCGACTGGCACAGCATCCGGCCGGGTACGCTGCGCCGGATGCCCAAGAGCGAGACCACGGTGATGGTCTCCACCGTCGCGGTCACCGTGGCCACGCACAACCTCGCCTACGGCGTCGGCGTCGGGGTGCTGGTCGCGATCGTGCTGTTCGCCCGTCGCGTCGCCCACCTCGTCGACGTCACCAGCGTGCTCGACCCCGACGGCACCACCAAGATCTACCGGGTCAGCGGCCAGCTCTTCTTCGCCTCCAGCAACGACCTGGTCTTCGCCTTCGACTACGCCGACGACCCGGCCCAGGTGGTCATCGACCTGTCCGCCGCCCACATCTGGGACGCCTCCACCGTCGCCGCGCTCGACGCCATCACCACCAAGTACGAGGCCCGCGGCACCACCGTCACCATCACCGGCATGAACGACAACAGCAGAACCCGCCACGACGCCCTCGCCGGGCACCTGTCCGGCGCACACTGATCGGCGCCGGCGCCGATCCCGGCGGCCAGGCCCCTGGGGTTCGCTGGGGCGGGGCTCGGGCACGACCGCGATCGCGGGCCGCGTCCTGGCCGAGCCCCGCGCCGACCGCGTCGGGAGAGCAATGATATCGAACTGATGTTCGATTGACGCTATGCTCGTGTCGTGACCCTGGATCTCGCTTGGCAGCCGTCGTTGCTCGACGCCGGTGCCGACGCGTCGTGCGAGGTGGACACCGGCTTCCACGGGCTGCGCCGCCACGAGCTCCGGGCAGGCGCGTGGGTCGATCATCGGCCGGGTTGGCTCCACGGTGCCGACGCGCTGTTCGAGCGGTTGCTCGAACTGACCCCGTGGCACCGGCGCGACATCCGGATGTACGAGCGCGTCCTGCCCGAGCCCCGGCTCACCCACCGCTGGAGCCTGTCGGACGGTACCTGCGGATCGGCGGGGGAACCGCCGCCGGCGCTGCGCAGCATGGCGCGGGCCCTCGGCGAGCACTACGGCGTGGAGTTCACCCAGATCGGCGCGAACCTGTACCGCGACGGCGACGACAGCGTGGCCTGGCACGGCGACCGGGTGGCCCGGGAGTTGCCCTCGGCCGTGGTCGCGCTGGTGTCGCTGGGCGCCGTCCGGCCGTTCCGGCTGCGGCCCACCGGTGGCGGCACGAGCGTCGGGTTCCTCCCTGGCCCCGGCGACCTGCTCGTCATGGGCGGTTCGTGCCAACGGACCTGGCAGCACGCGGTTCCCAAGGTGCGGGCCGCCGGGCCGCGGATCAGCGTCCAGTTCCGGCACGCCTACCCGCGCTGACACCCGCCCCGGTCCGGGCCGGTCGCGCCTCCGCCCGGAAGGACAGGTTCGGGTCGTCGTGCTGGCGCCCGCGGGTCGATGCGACGGCAGGCGGCGGTCGCGAGCATCGGGAGGAGAACCGGTGCGAGAGGAGCCCGCCATGGAGACCTTCGACGTCGTGATCATCGGCTCCGGCCCCGGCGCCAGCACGGTGTGGGAGTCGGTGCGCCGGGCCGATCCCAGGCGCAGCATCGCGGTGGTCGAGCAGGGGCTCGTCGGCGGGAACTGCCCGTACCTCGCCTGCGTGCCGAGCAAGGCCATGCTGCGCGGCGAGCACGTGTGGGGACTCGGCGCGCACCCGGAGTTCATGCCGCTGTTCCTGGGCCCGGAGCCCCCGGAGACCGCGCACCGCGAGACCGTGAAGCGCCGCGACCGGCTGGTGAACAACCGCAACGACTTCGAGGCCGCCGAGGCCCTGGTCCAGCAGCGCATCACGCTGTACCGCGGCCACGGGGCCATCGTGCGGCCCGGGATCGTCGACGTCGCCGGCGTGCAGCTCGGCTACCGGGACCTGGTGATCGACACCGGGTCCGTCCCGATGATCCCGCCGATCACCGGGATCGACGACGTGGAGGTGTGGACCAGCGAGGAGGCGATGAGCACGCCGGAGCTGCCCGGATCGATGGTGGTGCTCGGCGGCGGACCGGTCGGCTGCGAGCTGACGGACATCTTCGCGCTGTTCGGCTGCATCGTCACCGTCCTGGAGAAGTCCGACCGGTTGCTGCCCCGCGAGGAGCCGGAGGTGTCCGAGACCCTCACCGAGGCCTTCCACGACCTCGACGTGCGGACGCTGCCCGGCACCAGTGCCGTCCGGATGGGCCCGCATCCGCACCACGAGGGGGGCGTACACGTCGAGGTCGACATCGGCCGCCCGATCGACGCGGACCGGCTGGTGCTCGCGGCCGGCCGGCTGCCGTACACGACCGACCTGGGGCTCGACGCGCTCGGCATGCAGGTGCGGGCCGGTTCGCCGCTCCCGGTGGACGACCACTGCCGCGTCGAGGGCGCCGAACACGTGTGGGCGGTCGGCGACGTCACCGGCATCAATCCCCACACGCACACCGCGGAGTACCAGGGCCGCATCGTGGCGGCGAACCTGCTGGGCCGCGACGCGATCGCCGACTACCGGGCCATCCCGCGCACGCTCTACACCGAGCCCGGGATGGCCGCCGTCGGGCACACCGAGGCGACGGCCAGGGCCGTCGGGATCCATCCCGTCGTCGCCACCGCCGACCTCGCCGGCACGGTGCGCGCCCAGATCGACGGCGTCTCGACCGGCTACGTGAAGCTGATCGCCGATCCCGCGCGCGGCACCCTGGTCGGGGCGACCTGCGTGGGGGGCCGGCCCGAGGAGTGGATCTCGCAGTTGTCGACGGCCGTGCGGGCGGAGACCCCGTTGCCGGTGCTCGCCGACGTGATCCACCCGTTCCCGACATTCAGCGGGGTGCTCGACGAGCCACTCGCGGAGCTCGCGGACCGGGTCTCCACGACCCACGCCGCACGCGTCGTCCACGCCTGACCGCGGTGTCCACCGTCGTGTCGGTGATCACCGGCCCGGCCGGCCGGTCTAGGCTGCGCCGGTGCAGCGCAGGATCGGTGTGATGGGCGGGACCTTCGACCCGATCCACAACGGGCACCTGGTCGCGGCCAGCGAGGTGGCCGACCGGTTCGAGCTCGACGAGGTCCTCTTCGTCCCCACCGGCCAGCCGTGGCAGAAGACCGAGCGCCGGGTCAGCCCGGCCGAGGACCGTTACCTGATGACGGTCGTCGCGACCGCGTCCAACCCTCGCTTCCAGGTCAGCCGCGTCGACATCGACCGCGGCGGCCCGACCTACACCGCCGACACCCTCGCCGACCTGCACGCCGCGATGCCCGACGCGCAGCTGTTCTTCATCACCGGTGCCGACGCGCTGTCGCAGATCCTTTCCTGGCGCAAGGTCGACGAGCTGTTCACCTACGCGCACTTCGTCGGGGTGACCCGGCCCGGCTACGAGCTCGGCGACGACCACCTGCCCGAGGGCGCGGTCACCCTCGTCGAGGTGCCCGCCATGGCGATCTCGTCGACCGACTGCCGCGAGCGCGTCGCCCAGGGCCGGCCGGTCTGGTACCTGGTCCCGGACGGGGTCGTGCAGTACATCTCGAAGCGCCACCTCTACCGCGACGAAAAGCCTTGACCAGCGGAAATGGCCAGCCGGGGCGGTCCGGGTACAACCCCGGTACAACCCGCGCTCAGGACCGCGCTTCGAAGACCGCTCCCGTCGGACGTGCGCCGAGGGCGGAGTCGACGAGCGCACGCGTCCGGTCCAGAGCATCGGGCCACTCGTGCGCGTAGGTGTTGAGCGTGATCATGGGCGAGCTGTGGCCCAGGGCGAGCTGGACCGTCTTGACCGCGGCACCGTTGTGGATGAGCAGGGTCGCGAAGTAGTGCCGCAGACCATGCAGGCCGAAGCCCGCAGGTAGCCCCGCACGGCGGACCGCCGTACGCCACACGGTGGACCAGTTGGACCGGTGCAAAGGACGGTGGTGGCTGGTGAGGAACAGCAGCCGAGCCCGGCGCTCATGCACGTTCCGCGGATCGGTCCGGTCCTCGATGGCGATCTCGCGCACCGGGTACCGCTCGACGTGACGGGCGAGGGCGAGCTGAGCGACCTCCGGTAGCTCGACGGTGCGCCGGCTGGTTCGAGTCTTGAGCTCACCCAGGTAAGCGGGCTGCCCAGGCATTCGCTTGAGCTGCTGGCGCACGTGGATCTCACGGGCGAGGAAGTCCACGTGGTCGAGTTCGAGCCCGAAGATCTCGCTTCCGCGTAGCCCGCAGCCCGCCGCGATGTAGGGGATGGGGGAGTACCGGTCCGCGATCTCGTCGACGAGCCGATGGATCTGCTCGGGCTCGGGGACGAAGTAGTCCCGATCTCCGATCTCGGGGAGCCGGATGCCCACGCACGGAGACGCCGCGATGAGCTTGTCCGCCGCGGCCGCCGCGAACATCGACTTCACGTAGCTGTAGACCAGGTGGACCGTGGACGCGGCGAGGTTCTCCGTCGTCGCCTTGACCCATCCACGGATGTGGCTGGCCCGAGCATCCCCGAGCGGAAGGAGACCGAGCACGGGAACGATGTGCAGCCGGAAGGCCCGCTCGACCATGTCCGCGGTCGAGTCCCTGTGCAGCTGCTGGGCACGCCACTGCTCGGCGTACTCGGCGACCGTCAGCCGACCGGCACGAGGGTCGATGTATCGGCCGCGCGAGATGTCGGAACGCATGTCCGCGTCGTGCCGCTCGGCCTCAGCCTTGCGCTCGAACAACGCGGTTCTCGTCTCGCCGGTGTTCGGGTCGCTCCACCGAACACGCCACCGCTTGCCCCGCCCATGCCGCTTGGAAGGCCGTCGTTCGTCCGTCACCGGGTCGCGGCGACTGAGATACCAAAGGTCATCGACGGCCATCAGGCGACACGAGTTCCGAGGCTGTCGATCCACCGCTCAACGTCCGATGGCCGATAACGCACGTGCTTGCCCATCTTCCGACCGGGCGGGCCGTAATCCCGCTTGCGCCACTGATAGATCGTCTGCACCGGCACGTCGAGGTAGTCGGCGAGCTGCTGCACCGTCCAGAGCTTGTCGGTGGTCATGGCCGGGTCCCTTCCGTGCGTCGGTGCTGTCTGAGATCCCGCTTCCGTTCGGCGATGGCCAGGGCCAGCTCGCGTTCGCCTTCGTTGCGGTGGCCGATGCCGACGAGCTGCCAGTCGTTGATCACGGTGATGGTGTCGAGGTCCGGCGGGATCCCGTTGAGGTCGTCGGTCTCGGTGGCGAGCCGGTCGAGCGTGTCAGTCAGGCGCCAGGTCCGCCGCTCCCCGCGGATCTCGCGGAAGGTCGTGCTGTAGCGCTGGGATTTGGTGAGGAAGTGGCCGCGGAAGCCGAGCATGTGCGCCCACTTGCGCAGGTTCAGCGCCTCGTAGCGGGCCAGGCCGCCCAGCTGCCACACGGTCTCGATGTGGCGCCGGTGGTGAGGCGAGACGTCGAGGTACTGCACGTGTTCGAGGGCGCGGATGGGGCGGTCGGGGTGACCGTCGGTCTTGCCGGTGCCCTTGGTGGCGTACTTGGCGATGTAGCCGGCCAAGCTCGCGTCGGTGATCTCCCCGGCCTCGTCCTCCACCGTCGCCGCGCGGGCGGGGGTGATCTGGCGGACGTCGATCTGGGTGCCCCAGCCCAGCACGAGCGGGGTGCCGTCCGGGCGGGTGACCTCGAGGCAGACCGCCCGGGCCGCCGTGAGTACCGCATCCCGCAGCGCGTCGCGGGTGAGCCCGGGCGGGGCGGGGTCGTGCGGCCCTTCGGGGCCGTCGACGCGGATCGCGGCGTGGAAGTGCACCAGGCCGCGCCGTTGGTATTCGGCGACCTTCGCGTAGGACAGCCGGGCGACGTCGCGGAACTGGCGGGCCCGGACCCCGAGCGCGGCGGCGAGCGCGCGACGGAGCGCGATCGCGAAGCGCTGCCAGAGGGCTCCGGCGTGGGCCTGCCAGAGCACCGCGCCGACGTAGTCATAGGCGTCCGGGTCGACCGGGGTCCCGAGCACGGGGTCGTGCTCGCGGTGGTGTGCCCCGCAGCCGCACGGGATGACCCGCCCGCGCGCGGACAGCCGCCGGGAGTGCACCGGCCCGAACGACGGCGCGGTGAGGGTGAGGAACAGCCGCGGCTTGCCGGTGATGGTGGTCGGGACGCCTTTGTCGCCGCCGGCGAGTCCGGCGCGGATGAGGTGGAAGGCGTCGGCGGCGTAGCGCTCGGAGCAGGCCGGGCAGATCGTTTCGCGGCGGTTGCCGCAGGGGGCGAAGATCTCCCCGGTCCGCTCGATGAGGACGGCGCCGTCGCGGTCGAGGATGCGCGACGACCCGCGGAGCCGGACCGGGTGGGCGCAGCCGCCGGTGGCCTCGACATTGGCCCGCCACTGGCGGTAGTCGGGGGAGCGGAGCCGGTCGGAGATCAGGGCCGCGAGCGCGGCCTCCGCGTCGGCGACGTCCGTGTTCCGTGCGCTCGTGGCGCTCATGGGGCCCACCACCACGAGCCGCGGGCCTCGTGCGCCCACTCCTTGCGGAGCTGGTCGGTCAGGTAGATCTCAGCGAGCACCGCGGCGGCGCAGGCGATGAAGAACCAGCCGGAGTCGGTGCCGAGCAGCCACCAGCAGGCCGCGACCGCGGCGGCGAGGGCGGCGGTGCACTTCAGCCAGATCCCGATGGCCCAGCCGGTGACGGCCCACATCACGCCGCCCCCTCGTCCTCGTCACGCTCCGGCCGGAAAGGCAGCACCTGAGCGGGCGGCGGGTGGATCGCGCAGCGGTCGACGAGCTCGTCGATCTCCGAGTCGTCCACGTAGGCGGCGCGGAACCTCACCGGCAGCCGCGACCCGGTGTCGATGACGAACCCGATCCCCGCATGCCGGACATCCCCGGGGATCTCATCGGCGAGCGCGCCGCGTTCTCGGGCGCCGTCACCGAGCACCATGTCCACGTGGGAGGCGGCGGTGACGCCCAGGCAGATCCGGGTGGTGAACAGCTCCCGGACGTCGACCACGTCCTTCGAGGGCTCCTGCACGTACCCCCAGACCGAGATGGCGCAGGCCCGGCCCTGGGTCAGGATCTCCGCGAGCAGGCGCAGCGCCTCGCGGACGTCGCCGCGGTCCCCGTAGGCGGTGAGCATCGCCATCTCGTCGATCTGCACCAGCTCCAACGGCCACTGCGCCGACACGTCCAGGCGCCGAGTCCCCGAGTCGCGCATGTAGTCCTGGCGGCGCTTCATCTCGTCGCGGACTTCGGTGAGCAGGCGCAGGGCGTCGGCCGCGGTGGTGGCGTAGCGGTGGAACAGCCGCGCCCCGCGCTGGGTCTCCGCTCCGCCTTTGAGGTCGATCACCGACACCCGGACGTGGCGGTCGCGGATGAGCGGGCCCATCGCCCGCAGCGGCGACCACAGCAGCGAGCCCTTGCCCGCCCCGGAGGCGCCGGCCACCAGGACGTGCTTGCCCAACGCGGCCACGGTGAACGGCTGGCCGTGCTCGTTGTCCCCGACGTCCAGCGCGCCCAGGTCGACCTCCTCGCACGCCGACGGGATCTCCGGGGCGGGGATGACATGGTCGAAGGGCAGCTCCCGCTCGACCACGATGGCCAGCACGGCGGGCTTGAGCCGGGTGATCGCCACCCGGTGCGCGATCAGTGCCTCGGCGAGGGCGTCGGCGCGTTCGGTCCAGGTGCGGAGGTCCTGACCGCGGACCATCCGCACATACAGGGTGTCGATCGACGGGGTCGCCGAGCGGACCCGCAGGACGCGCGGCACGGCGACCCGGCCGGTGCGGCGGTTCTCCCGGACCAGGTCGCAGTCGGCGAGTGTGGCCGCCCAGCGGTGCCCGGCGTAGGCGGTCCAGCGCCGCCGCTGGGCCCGCAGGGTCGGGGCGGCCAGCCGGTCGAAGGTGGCCGGGTGAACCCGCGACCAGGCCAGCAGGCCGAGCACCAGCACGCCGAGGGCCACCGCGACCGCGGCCGGACCCCAGGCGGTCAGCGCCCACACCAGCACCGCGGGGACGAGGACGAACAGCGGATGCCGGGCGAGCCAGAGCAGGGCCCGCCACTCCGCACCCTGGGGGCGGGACGAGGCCCGCATCGTCTGGGGCCGGGGGACCGGTCGGTGACGCGTAGGGTTGCGCATTGCCGCGCCTTCCTGTGAAAAGGGGGGTTGCGGTGAGAAAAGGGCCCGCCGGTCGATTCCGCCAAGATTCACACCGGCGGGCCCTGCTGTTACTCGGTCTGCTACTTGCGGAGAGTCGAACGGGCCGCGTCCAGCAGCACCGTCAGATGGGCGACGTCGCGGGCGAGGTTGTCGTGGGTGTTCTTGAACCCACCTGCGCGAAACGGAATCCCGGAAAGCGACCGGCGCAGCTCCCGCATTGCCGCGTCGATGTCCTCGATCGTGCGATCCACTGTCCGCGACATGTCAGCGCCGCCATTCCCGGGAGACCAGTTCGGCCTCCCACTTCTTCGCCGCCGACGCCATCACGTGCAGCGCCTGCCCCGCCTTCTTCGCCGAGGACCGCAGCTCCTGCGCGGTCGGGGCCGACCAGCGCGCGGTGGCACCGGCCGAGGCCCGAGCCGGTTGCGCGTCGGCCGCCTTCTGCGCCACCAGCTCCGCCTGCGCCAGCGCGGCCGCGACCAGCTGCAACGACCGCCAGAACTCCCCGTACCGGCGCAGCGCCCGCCGGTTCACCGGCTTGAGGTTCACCGAGGCCATGACCTCAGACCCCCTTCCGGATGGCGGTCTGCGCCAGCCGCAGCCCCTCGGCGACCCCGGCCCGCCACGCCTGCTCGGTCGGCACCGTGGAGTCGTCCCAGCGCGACCAGCGGCGCCGCTCGCACTCCAACCGCCGCACCAACCGGCCGACCCCGGAGGTCTGCCGGACCCTGCCCTTGACCATCGCGCCCATCACGCACCCACTCCCAGGAAAACCGCACCGTCGTTGCTGGTCTCGCCCATCCCGTTGCACTCCACGCAGATCCCGTCCCCGCTGCACACGTCGCAGTCCAGGCCGTCCCCGGCGTTCGGGAACGAATCCGGATAGCAGCCGTATCCATCGCATGAATCGCACGATCCCGACCCCGAACACCCGCCGCACCGTTCCATTCCGCACACCTCCCTCTCGCGCCTATTTGGACCGATTCCCGGCATGCGGGTAGCCACAGGCGAATTCCGAACTAGCTAGTTGGCGCCGGGACTCGACGACCCGGCCACCCCGTATGCCTCGACCGGGCGGCTACTTCTCCGCGCGCGGCGCGTGAACCGCCTTGAGTCCAGCAGCCTTGAACGAGATGCCCGAGGTGACCCGGCCCGGGCCGTTGTCGATCTGGTACGGGTTGATCCGCGGGTCGATCAGCTCGACCTTGACGTCCTCCCCGAACCCCTCACCGGGGTCGGTCGCCAGGGTCACCTTGATCTCCTCACCCTTCGGCGCCTTCTCACCCGGCCCCACGCGCAGCTTCGCGAACAGCGCGACCACGAACTGGGTCACACCCTCGCGGTCCACGATCGGCACCAGGCGGCCGTTGTCGTCGCGCATCTTCGGCGCGGGCGGTTCCACGACCGTGAGCTTGTAACCACCCAGGTTGACCGGCAGGTCTCGCATGACTCTCCCTCTGTCGATTGAGCTAGCTTGCCTAGCCAGATTGAAGCTAGCACAGCTTGGCTAGCCAGGCCGGCAGAGTCGCTAAACTTACCCAGGCGGCCTAGCAGACCAGGCAGGTGACCACTTAGAGTCACGGCGTGGACAAACTCGACCCGGACGACCCGAGGCCGCCGTACCAGCAGGTGGCGAACTCGCTGCGCGCGGCGATCCTCACGCGCCGGTTCCAGCCGGGCGACAAGCTGCCGTCGGGCCCGGAGCTGTCCAAGCGGTACGGGGTAGCTCGCATGACGGTGCAGCAGGCCATCCGAGTTCTGCGTGACGAGGGCCTGGTCGTGTCGCGCCAGGGCAGCGGGGTCTACGTCCGGGAGCGCACCGAACGCCCCGTCGGGCTGCGCCCCCACCTCGAGCGGGCCTTCGAAGCGCGCGAGGTGTCCGTCGACTTCGCCGGCTTCTCCGGAGAGACCCTGCACGGCGCGATTGCGGAGCCGCTCGACAAGATCCGCGCCGGTCGACTGCGTCCGGAGTCCATCCGCGTCCGCATCCTCGTCCCCGACCCTGCGGTGCCGTGGACGCTGCCTGCGCGCGTCGAGGACCTGGAGGACTCTCCCGCGTTCCGCCAGCGGGCGACACAGATCATGCGCCGTCACACCGAGGCGATCGTGGAGGCGGTCACTGAGCTAGGCGATCTTGGCCTCGTCGAGCATGCCCACGCCGAGATCCGCGTCGCCCCCACGGTGCCGCTGTTCAAGCTGTACCTGATCAACGACACCGACGCGTTCTTCGGCTTCTATCCAGTCCAGGAGCACACGGTGAAGCTCGACGGCGAGCAGGTCCCGATGTGGGACCTCATGGGCAAGGACGCGGTCCTGTTCCACCACACCGCCGATAGCGACCCTGACTCGATGGCGTCGCAGTACGTGCAGCAGGGCCGCACGTGGTTCGACAGCCTGTGGACCACAGTCGCCCGTGAGCCCACCCGGTGACCCTGCGCGAACTACTCGCCAGCCGGCGACACGTCCTGCTCGACTTCGACGGACCGGTCTGCGCTGTCTTCGGCGGAATGCCCGCACACACAGTGTCCGAGCGCATGGCCGAGCAGCTCCGCGGACACGGCATCCCTGTGAGCGACGACCAGGCCGCTACCGACGACCCATTCGAGCTCCTACACCTGGCCGCCACCTTCGACTCCGAAGCAGCCCGCCACGCCGAGGCCGCTCTACGTGGCCTCGAAGTCAAGGCAGTCGACAGCGCGCCCATGACAGCCGGGCTCGTGCCGATGCTCCGCGCCCTCACCGCCACCGGGCATACGGTCACGATCGTCAGCAACAACTCCGACGCCGCGGTGCGAGCGTTCATGACCGCGCACGGACTGGACGCATACACCCGCGGAGCCGTAGCCCGAACCGAACCCGACCCGAGGCTGCTGAAACCCGCCCCGCACCTCGTCAGCACAGCCGTGAGCCAGCTAGCCGCCGACCCCCGCGACTGCGTCCTGGTTGGGGACTCCACGACCGACATCCAGGCAGCTCACGCCGCCGGTACCGCCGCGATCGGCTACGCCAACAAGGCTGGGAAGCGAAGCCGACTCACCGCCGTCCAACCCGAAGCGATCGTCGAGGACCTGGCCGCGATCGAGGCAGCAACTATCCGGTGACCAGGGCCGGGCAGTACGGCGACCACGACCATTGACCGGATTGGTGACACACCGGCGCTACCCGTTGAGCCGATGACGGGCTCACCGTTCCGGGCAAGGCAAGGGCTCAGTTGCCCCGGATGGCGGATTGTCCTGCCCAGCCTCGACCTCTGAGGATCGACCGTTCGGAGCCGTTCCCGGAACGCATCGGAGAGGCACATGGCCGTCGAAAGCGCCGGCACCCCGTTTGCACTGCTCCCCGATGAGGGTGAGGCGCGCTGGTTCCTCAACAGCTTCATTCGGATCAAGAGCACCGGAGCCACGACCGGCGGCCGGCTCGCCGTCGTCGAGCAACGAGGACCGCGTGGTCCAGCGTCGCCGCTGCATGTCCACCATCGCGAGGCCGAGTTCTTCTACGTGATCGAGGGCGAACTGACCGTGTGGGCGGGTGGTGAACTGCTCCGGGCTCCGCAGGGTTCACTCGTCTACGGCCCGCCCGAGGTGCCACATACCTTCGCGATCACCTCCGATGAAGCGCGCTTCCTGGTGATGACCCAGCCAACGGGCTTCGAGCAGTTCTTGGAGGAGGCATCGGTACCGGCGAGAGAGCTAACGCTGCCGCCCGACGGCGCTGCCCCAGCCGACCCAGCGCGGCTAGCTGCCATGGCCGCCGAGCACGGCATCGAGATACTCGGACCGCCCGGGTTACCTGCTTGATCGCCGATCGGTTGGCACGGAGGACTGCTCCCCCCTGAGCACGGCCTGCGTGAGCCAACGGCCCCGTTCAGTGTCAAGGTCGGGTAGCGCGTCACCGATCAAGCGGACTCCGACTACGCGGCAACGGCGTGCGTGTTCAGACTTTCCATTCCTGATCAAGGCGGCGGCTCCGCCGCCGCGCCGCTTCCCGCCGGCCGGGGCGTGCGGCCTCCGGCCGGTCCCCGTCCGGCGCGCGGCTCATTCTCAGGGGAACCTTCGCCTCAGGCGATCTACGGAAGAGAGCAACTCGTCCCAGCTCTCATCTGTCGGCGGGCGAGCTAAGAGGTGCGCCCCAAAGAGGGCCTCACGTGCCGACTGGCGTTCAGCGGTTATCGCTGCCTGCAGCGCAGAGTCAGAGAGTCGGCCATGCACCTCTGGTGCTCGAAGTGTAGCAGCGGTGGCAACATTTCGTCCGACGATCTTACGCACAGATCGTGTAAGTCGACGACGCTCGAGGGCTGGCAGAACTCGTCCCTCGTCATGGGCAGTAGCTGCAAGCATCGCCGCTGCCGACTGGGCTTCGTCGTACTCCACTGAGTTATTAAGATTGAACTTGCTGAGGCGAATCTCGGACACGGCGAAGCGGAAAGTCCTTAAGGCGTGAGCCACCTGCCGCCGGGCGTCGATTCGTCTCTTTCCTCGCTCTTCTCTCTCGGCTTTAGTTGACCCAACTAGGAGTGCAGCAGCGGTTCCTGATAGCGCCCCGGCAAGCGCCCCCAGAAGCGACGCCCACCACCACGGGACTTGGGCGCTAGTCATCTGAATCATCGTTGCATTGAGCCTCAGTTAGTGCGTCCATGAACGTCTCGTGGCACTCGGTACACGTTATTTGCTGCCATGGCGTGTCGCGTTGCGCGCGGCGCCGACGCCTCTGTGCCTTCTCTCGGATTCTGCGCTGAGCTCGACTCTCGGGCATGACAGTGCAGGCCCGGTCAATATCAAGGTCAATGACGTCATTCTCTATCAGCTTCTTGTTCAGCTCGTGTTGACCCCGAAGTCGCTTGACATGCCGCTCGGCTACCGTGATTGGCTGCAGCCAGAGGACGTGCAAGTGAGCATTTTCGGACAGATCGACGTGGAAGAAGTCCTCGTGCTCGAGTAGGGCGGGCAGAAAGTATGCCGCGGAAAGAAGCGATCCCTCAAAGAAGGGCTCAAACCCCGTTCCGCTACCTACGGTGTGTCCTGGCCCAAGCCAAGTCGATTCGCGATGTGGGAACCGAGCATAGCTTAGAAGAAGTTGAATAGGTGTGTATCCGTCAGGATCCCCGAAATCCCAATCGGAAGGCAGGTAAAGAAGTAGTTCCGCTCGGGAATAGTGCTGGTTCCCGCCTTCGACCTCCGTGGCGGGAACGATCTTCCCGGTGGCTGAGTCTCTCAGCTCAAAGTCTTTGTCGTTGACGTTCATTTCTTGGAGGCCCATTCCGCACGTTGCCAGTGTCAGAAATGGGCGATCCTCGGTTGCTGGATAGATGTGAACATTAACCTTGAGGTCGTCCGAATGGCTCGAATGGTCGTCTCTAAAGACCATCGAAGTCGAGCCAAAAAACTCCTCGTAGTGATCTGTCAACTGCGCTTCATAGTCGGCAAAAACATCAAGCCTCGCCTCAAGATCGGCCAGGTCGCTTTGAGCTTCTTGGTCGTCGATCGCCGGAGCCTGAGTCACATCTTCGTCCTCACCCGGAACCATGCTGTATTTTATCGGCCCCGCCTTCGAGTAGTCGCCCCGAACGGCGGTGCCCTCGCCGGGCGGGCAGATCAACAGGATGGGCGGCCGTGCCATCCCGACGACCTCCCGGAGGGCTACCACGCGGCCACCCGTGGGCGGAGCTGGCCTAGCTCGGCCACCGGTTGGGCCGAGGGCCGCCCACGGGCGCCCGCGCGGTCGGGCTACGCCAGGTCGACGGGATGGCACTCAGCGGGCAGGGGAAGTTAGTGCTGCGCGAGGCATCAGGAAGGCATCACGAGCCCTGACACAGCCTGCGACGAGCGGGCATCCGTCAACATCTCGACCAGCGACAACGGCCCTCCTTGACCCCTGTCGGCAGGTGGGAACCGTGTTCACACCGAAGCGCTCACGTTGCCGAGTGCGGTCGTTGTGCGGAAAGCGATCGGAGAATCACCACGCGATGACAGCGACGGCGCCGGGTCCGCGAGGTGTTAGCAGCCGGCCGTGACTCGCGGCTAGAGCTGGCAGCTGGCTCGGCCTTTTAGGACGGTGCGATCGTCCACTTTCCGGAGGAGGTCACCTGGACCACTGCGGGCGCGTCCAGCGGCACGGTGCCTTGGTAGCTGCCGATCTCGTTGACGGCTAGGTCGGGGTAGCCGGAGGCCGGGTACACCTTCACCACGAAGTTGGATTCGCCCTTGTTGGTGATGCGTGCCTTGGTCGCGGTGCCGAGCATGAGCACCACGTCGTCGCCGGTACCTGACACGGGGTTGTTGCCGGTCGCGGTCGTGGCCATGCCCAGCCCGGAGGCCACGGTCACCTTCCACGCGCCGGAGGCGTTGATGGTCAAGGTCGAGGTGATACTGGTGTCGCTGATGTCGATGAGGTGCTTGCCCTTGTAGGCGCCGATTTCGTTGACGAGCAGGTTCTCGGCACCGTCGGTCTTGAGGACCGTGTTGCTGCTGCATTTCGGGCACTCGAACTGCAGCACCGCGACGCCGGGGTCTTTAGTGATCGTGACGACGTCGTCGCCGCGGCCCTCGTACACCGTGGGCGGCGACGTCGGTTTCGGCGCCGTCGTGGTCGGCGCTGTCGTGGTCGGTGCGGCTACGGCCGGCGCCCTGAAGGCCGATGAGAACGGTGTGGTTGGCGAGGCCGCCGTCGGGGCGGAGCTGCTCCCGCTACCGCTGTTCGCGGTCCCGATGATGATGGCCAGCAGCAGGACGGTGCCGCCGGCGATCCATGGCCACTTCTTGCGCTTGGGCTTCGGTGCCGGTGGAGGGCCCCCGGTCGGCGGCTCACCCTGGCGCTGGGTTGGTATCTGGATGTTGTGTGGCTGTAGCCATTGCTGGGTGGGCTGCTGCGGGTTCCATGGCTGCGTCATCGTTGGTCCGGTTTCTCGCGCGATGGGTGATTTGGTGGTCGCCGCGCGTGGCAGGTCTGTTACGGAGTGCGTCTAGGCCATTCGGGCGAATCCATGCCGCTGTAGGCGCGAGGCTTGGGGATCTGGTGCGGCGCAGCGCGCCAACAGGCGTCTGACTGGGTAGCTCCGGCAGACCACGGCTCTGCCCTGGGCCCGGCGTTCGCTTCGTGAGGGCCGGCTCTCCGTCACGGTTCACACCGCTGGGCTATTAGAAGCAGGGCCGGGGCACCGGTCGATCGGTGGTTGTCTGGCAACCTTGGAGCCCCCGCGCCCTGAACGTCGGTAGACGAGGCAGCAGGGAGGCCTGACGAGAAGCGGGATGGTCAGTCGCTGGATGACACGCAGCAGCACCGCGGGGCCCGCCGGGGGAGTGCCTGACGGCGGCCGCTCGCACCCGTGATCAGGGTTCAGGGCGAAGAGGTCATGTCGCCGTGTGCCGGCCTTCGGTACAGATCGGGTACAAACCACCTCACCGCAGGACGGCCAACGTCGACCAACGTCACCTGACGTTTTGGCAGGTCAAGGAGGGCGCGGGTTGCTAGAGACCTGTTCGGCGTTCTCCCAGCGGCGCTACATCTCGAAGCGGCGGTTGTACGTCGACGACGCGGACGGCGAGGCCGGGGGGCCGGCCTGACCCGCCGCGTTTCCGGCGTCGTCCCCGGCCTGGGCCCTCCTGGCTGAGTACTGTCCGGGACGGGCTGGGACAATCGGGTATCGCGGCGGTGGAGTACCGGTCCGCGGAAAGGGGAACGGTGTCGGCAACGGATCAGGCGCTCGAGGTGGCGCGGGTGGCCGTGGCGGCCGCCGCGGACAAGAAGGCGAACGACATCGTCGTGCTCGACGTGTCCGACCAGCTGGTCATCACCGACTGCTTCGTGATCGCCTCGGCGCCCAACGAGCGGCAGGTGCAGGCGATCGTCGACGCCGTCGAGGAGAAGCTGCGCGAGCACGGTGTCAAGCCGACCCGGCGCGAGGGCACTCGCGAGGGCCGCTGGGTACTGCTGGACTTCACCGATGTCGTGGTCCACGTGCAGCATTCCGAGGAGCGCGGCTTCTACGGCCTCGACCGGCTGTGGAAGGACTGCCCACGGGTGCCGTTCCCCGAGCTCGAGAACCCCGAGCAGGCCGACGCGTCCGACGCGGGGGCCTCCTCGCCACCTGCCGGTGCCGCCGGGTGAGCCTGCGCCGGTTGATCCTGCTGCGGCACGGACAGACCGACTACAACCTCGCCGGGCGGATGCAGGGTCATATCGACTCCCAGCTCACCGACGAGGGACGGGCACAGGTCGCCCGTGCCGCGGTGGAACTCGCCCGCTTCGCGCCGGACCGGCTGATCAGCTCCGATCTCAGCCGCGCCGTCGACTCGGCCGGTGAGATCGCCGCGGTCACCGGCTTGCCGATGGAGCTCGACCCGCGACTGCGGGAGACCCACCTGGGCAAGTGGCAGGGCCGATCGGTCGACGAGATCGAGCAGGACTGGCCGGGTGCGATCTCGGCCTGGCGGTCGGACCCGGCGTGGGCACCGCCCGGCGGCGAGTCCCGGGTGGAGGTCGTGGCCCGGTCGCTGCCGGTGGTGCGCGAACTCGACGCCGAGTTCGGTGGACCGAACGGTGACGGCGCCGAGGAGGCCGACGGGACCGCGCTGCTCGTCGCGCACGGCGGACTGATCGCGGGCCTCGTCTCCGCCCTGCTGGAGCTCCCCGAGCAGGCCTGGCCGTCGATCGGCGGGGTGGGCAACGCCCGATGGGCGGTGCTGGCCCGGCGACCGGACCACCCGCGGTGGCGGCTGGCCGGCTACAACATCGGCTCGGCCGGGTGAAGGCACGAGGGCCGGTGCTGCTGGTCCTCGGCGACTCGCTCGCCTTCCACGGCCCCGAGCGCGGCGAACCCGCCGACGACCCGCGACTGTGGCCCAACGTCGCCGCGGCCGCCCTCGGCGGCCGTGCCGAGCTCGTCGCCGGCATCGGCTGGACCGCCCGCCACGCCTGGCACGCGCTGACCCACGACCCGCGGGTATGGGCGCTGATGCCCCGCGTCGACGCGCTGGTCCTGGGCATCGGCGGGATGGACACGCTGCCCTCGCCGCTACCCACCGCGTTGCGCGAGCTGATCCCGGCGCTGCGACCGGAGCGGTTGCGCCGCGCCGTCCGCACCGGCTACCAGCGGGCGCAGCCGAGGCTGGCCCGGGCGTTCGCGGCGCTACCGGGGGGCGGCCCGGTGGCGCTGCCGCCGCGGCTCACGGTCGACTATCTGGAGCAGTGCCGTAGCGCCGTGCAGGCGATGCGGCCCGGGATCCCGGTGGTCGCGGCGCTGCCGTCGGTGCACCGGGCCGCGGTCTACGCGCGCGTGCACGCCGGGCGGCCGGCCGCGGAGCGGGCGACCCGGGAATGGGCCGCGGAGGCCGGGGTGGCGCTGCTCGACCTGCCGGCGCTGGTGGGTGAGCACGTGATGTCGGGCCAGGGCAATCCCGACGGCATGCACTGGGGCTGGTCTGCTCACGCCGCGGTGGGAAGCGCGCTGGCCGACCTGCTGCGGCCGTCGATGGGGGGTTGACGGTGCTGTTCGGCGGCGTGCCGGGACGCACCGATGCGTCCGACTTGTCCGGGTCCGGCAGCGGCCGCGGCCGCATGCCCTAGGGTGCGTCGTCGTGTGCGTCGCCGTGGTGACCGACTCCACCGCCTACCTCCCGCCCGGCGTCGCCGAGCAGCGCGGGATCCGGGTCGTACCCCTCGAGGTGCGGCTGGGTGACCGGGTCGGCCGCGACGGGCTGGAGGTCGGGGCCCGGGAGCTGGTCGCCGCGCTGGCCGACCGGCACCTGGACGTGCAGACGTCCCGGCCGACGCCCGCGGCGTTCGTCGCGTGCTTCCGCGAGGCACTGTCGCAGGGAGCCGACGGGGTGGTGTCGGTGCATCTGTCGCGCGAGCTGTCCGGGACCTGGGACGCCGCCCGGCTGGCCGCCGAGGAGGTGGGCCCCGACCGGGTGCGGGTCGTCGACTCGCGCGCGCTGGCGATGGGGCTGGGCTACGCGGTGCTGGCCGCGGCGGACGCATCCGATGCGGGGGCCGACGGCCAGGCGGTCGAGGACGCGGCGGCCGACGTCGCCGCCCGCTGCCGGGTGTTCTTCTCGGTGGACAACCTCGATCGGCTGCGGCGGGGTGGCCGGATCGGCGCGGCTGCGGCGCTGTTCGGGACGGCACTCGCGGTGAAGCCGCTGCTGCACCTGGCCGAGGGGCGGATCATGCCGCTGGAGAAGGTCCGGACCAGCGCCCGCGCGGCGCAGCGACTCGTGGACCTCGCGGTGAGGGCCGCCGGCGACGGGCATGCGGACCTGGCGGTGCACCACCTGGGTGCGGCGGAGCGGGCCGACGAGCTGGCCGATCGGTTGCGCGAGCGGTTGCCGGACGCGACCCGGCTGCTGGTGTCCGAGGTGGGCGCGGTGATCGGCGCCCACGCCGGGACCGGACTGCTCGGCGTCGTCGTGGTGCCGCGGCGCTGAGCCGGACGGTGGTGCCGCGGCGCTGAGCCACGGTGCCAGATCCCCCGACATCCCTCGGCTTCCGAGCCCGGAGTGTCCGGGGTTGTCCCCAACCGCACTCGGCCGTCCACAGCCCGCGGCGCAGTGCGGCGACCGGGGTCCTCGCCGCCCTAGCGTCGTCGGCGTGGCGCGCGCGGATCCTCACCCAGACCCCGCACGGCGCCTGGCGGCTGTGCTCGGCACTCCCGTCGGGCGCCCGTACGACACCACCGCCGTGCCGACCGCGGCGGTTCCCACGGCATCGTCGCTGCCACGCGGCAGGGTGCACCCGGGACCGAGTGCGGTGCCGTCGACGCCGGGTCGTACGGGTTGGCCCGCCGCCGGCCCGGCGGGGTGCAGCCATGCGGCGCTCCCCGTGCCGGCGGTGGGCCTGGGCCCGGCCGCGTCACGCCCGGCTCCGCCGGGTGGCGGCGCGGCGCGACGACCTGCCGTGGCGGTACCGCCCGTCGACCCGCCCACGGTGCCGCTGCCGACCGGTGACCTGGCGGCATCCGACCACGGGTGCGACGTGCAGGACGGCACGGAACCGGGAGACCTCGAGCAGCCCGCCCCGGTCCGGGACCGGACCGGGGCGCAGGCCCGGGCGGCGTTCACCGGACGGACCGGGGCCGCCCTGCGCCGGTGGGTCCCGGAGCGCTGGCGCGGCGCACGGCTGGATCCGGGCCGTTGCGGGGCGACCGCGCTCGCCCTGGTGGCCGCGGTCTCCGCGGTGCTGGCCGCAGTGGGAGTGTGGTCGGACCGGCCCCGGGCCGAACCGGTGGCGGTCCTACCGAGCGTCGCCCTGAGCACGGCGGATCCCGTGGCCGCCCCCGCGACCGCGGAACCCACCGCCGGGCCGCTCGTCGTCAGCGTGGCGGGAAAGGTGGCGCGGCCCGGTCTCGTGGAGGTTCCCGACGGAGCCCGGGTCGCCGATGTCATCGAGGCCGCCGGGGGCGCGCTTCCCGGCACCGACCTGACCGGGACCAATCTCGCCCGCCGTGTCGGCGACGGCGAGCAGGTCGCGGTGGGGGTTCCGCCGGCCCCGGACGCCGGGGGAGCGGCGCCCGCTGCAGGACCGGGCAGCGGTCCCGGACCGGCGGCCGCCCCGGGCGGCCGGATCGATCTCAACCGGGCCACCGCTGAGCAGCTCGACGGGCTGCCCGGCGTCGGTCCCGTCACCGCCCAGCGCATCGTGGAGTGGCGGGCCCGCAACGGGCGCTTCGCCCGGGTGGAGCAACTGCGCGAGATCGAGGGCATCGGCGAGCGCCGCTACGGCCAGCTGCGCGAGCTGGTGACGGTCTGATGGGGGTCGGCGGGACCGGCCTCGGGTCCCGGGCCGTGGTCGGGGGCGACGGTGACGGGGAGGACGGCGCCGAACCGCGCAGCCGGCCCGATCTGCGGCTGGTGCCGGCTGCCCTGGTCACCTGGGGAGTCGTGCTGATCGGGCTGCTCACGGGCCCGGCCGGTGCGGTGCTCGCGACTGTTGCGGCGGCGGCGGCGGTCGTCGTCGCCCTGCTACCACGACATCGGCTGCGGCCGTGGACCGGCGGGGCCCTCGCCGCCGCCGCATGCGCGGCCGCGGCCGGGGTGATCGTCACCGCCCACGTCGTGCAGGTGAGCGGGCACCCACTGGTCCGGGCCGCCGAGCGCGGCGCGGCGGCCACGCTGCGCGTCACGCTCACCGACGACCCCCGGCCCATCCGGGGCACCGGCTACGGCGCGCGGCCCGGCGGGACGAGCCAGGTCCTGGTGCCGGCGCAGCTGCGCCACGTCCAGGTCGACGACAGCTCCTGGAGCTCCGGAGGCCGGGTGCTGCTGCTGGCCTCGCCCGAGGGCTGGGCAGGTCTGCTGCCCGGCCAGTTTGTCACCGTCGAGGGGCTGCTCGCCCCGGCCCAGCGCCGCGATCTGACCGTGGCGGTGCTGCGGGTGCGCGGCCCGCCCCGCGACGCCGGCCCGGTGACGTGGTGGCAGGGCGGGGCCGGATCACTGCGCGACGGCCTGCGCGACGCGGCGGCGGTCCTGCCGGAGGCGTCGGCGGGGTTGCTCCCGGGGCTCGCGGTGGGCGACACCCGCAACCAGACACCGGAGGTGGAGCAGGACTTCCGGGCGGCCGGCCTGACCCATCTGACCGCCGTGTCCGGCGCGAACCTGGCGATCGTCGGTGGGGCGGTGCTGGGGCTGCTGCGGCTCGTCAGGGCCGACCCCCGGCTCGCCGCCGTGCTCAGCGGGGTCGCCGTGGCCGGGTTCGTGATCCTCGCCCGGCCCTCTCCGAGCGTCCTGCGCGCAGCGGTGATGGGTGGGGTGACGTTGCTGGCGCTGGCTCTCGGGCGGCGCCGCTCGGCGGTCCCGGCGCTGGCGGCGGCGGTCCTGGGGCTGCTGACCGTGGACCCGCGGCTCGCCGTCGATCCCGGCTTCGCGCTGTCGGTGCTGGCCACGGCCGCTCTGGTGCTCGTCGCTCCCGGCTGGGCCGCCGGACTGCGGCGCCGCGGAGTGCCGCCCGGGATGGCCGAGGCGCTCGTGGTGCCGGCCGCCGCCGGGATGGCGACCGCCCCGCTGATCGCCGGGCTGAGCGGTCAGGTCAGTCTCGTCTCCGTCGTGGCGAACCTGCTGGTCGTACCCGCGGTCGCGCCGGCGACGGTGCTGGGTGTGCTCGCCGCCGTTCTGTCCCCGCTCGACGGTGGGATCGCGACGGCCTGCGCCTGGCTGGCGGGCCCGGTGGTCTCCTGGCTGGTCCTGGTCGCCGACCACGCGGCGGCGATCCCGGGCGGGGTCGTGGGATGGCCGGCCGGCGTAGCGGGTGCGCTGCTGCTCACGGGGCTGCTCGTCATGGTGCTGCTGATGGGCCGGTCGCCACGGTTGCGTGCCCTGCTGCTGGCCGCGCTCCTCGGGTTGTTGCTGGTGCTCGTGCCGGCCCGGGTGGTGTCACCGGGCTGGCCGCCCGCGACGTGGGCGATGGTGGCCTGCGACGTCGGCCAGGGCGACGCGCTCGTGCTGGCCACGGGTCGGCCGGGCTGGGTGGTGCTCGTCGACGCCGGCCCGGACGACGGTCTCGTGGACGCCTGCCTGGACCGGCTCGGCGTCGAGGGTCTCGCGCTGGTGGTGCTCAGCCATCTGCACGCCGATCATGTCGGCGGGCTCGCCGGGGCGCTGCGTGGTCGCCCGGCCGCCGGGATCGCGGTCGGCCCCGGCCGGGAGCCGCGGTGGGCGCTGGAGCAGGTCGCCAGGAAGGCCGCGGCGGCCGGCGCCCCGCTGGTCGCACTGTCCGCGGGGCAGCGGCTGACCTGGCCCGCGCTGACCCTCGACGTGATCGGGCCCGCGCACCCGGCTGCGTGGATCGACGGTGAGGACGGCACGGCGGTCAACGACACGTCGCTGGTGGTGCGGGCGGCCACCACTGCCGGATCGGTGCTGCTGACCGGGGACGCCGAGCTCGCCGCCCAGGCCGACCTGGTCGCGTCCGGGGCGCCGTTGCAGGCGGACGTGCTCAAGATGCCGCACCACGGCTCGCGCTACAGCTCGCCGGCCTTCCTCAACGCCGTCGCGCCACGGGCGGCTCTGGTCAGCGTCGGGGCCGGCAACACCTACCGGCACCCGAACCCCGCCCTGCTCGACATGTTGAGCAGGGCCGGGGTGACGATCCGGCGCACGGATCTCGCGGGCGACGTGGCCGTCACCGCCGGCGGCGACGGCCACGACCCCGGCTCCGGGCTGGAGCTGGTCAGCCGGGGCGACCCGCTGCCGGCGCGCCGGCGTCGTGGCCCGCCGCGGACCTCAGCCGCGGCCCGCCAGCGCCTCGCGGACGGCCTTGCTCGTGGACGGCACCGTCGCGGTCGGACCGACCTGTCCGGAGACCGCGTCGAGGGTCTTGAGCCCGTCACCGGTGATCAGCAGCACGGTCTCGGCATCGGGGTCGAGTCGGCCGGACTCGATGAGCTTCTTCGCGGTCGCGACCGTGACGCCGCCGGCGGTCTCGGCGAACACGCCCTCGGTACGGGCGAGCAGCCGGATGCCCTCGACGACCTCCTCGTCGGTCACGTGCCCGACCGCCCCGCCGGTGCGCCGGACGGCGTCGAGCACGTAGGGGCCGTCGGCCGGGTTGCCGATGGCCAGCGAGCGGGCGATCGTGTTCGGCCGCACCGGCGCGACGACGTCGTGACCGTCCTCGAAGGCCTTCGCGACGGGCGAGCACCCGGTGGCCTGGGCGCCGAAAACCCGGTACGGGGTCGGTTCGACCAGGCCGAGCGTGCCCAGCTCGGTGAAGCCCTTGTCCACCTTGGTCAGCTGCGAGCCCGACGCGACGGGGACGACGATCTGCTCGGGCAGCCGCCAGCCGAGCTGCTCGGCGACCTCGTAGCCGAGGGTCTTGGAGCCCTCGGCGTAGTAGGGCCGGACGTTGACGTTGACGAACGCCCAGTCCTCGTGCTCGGCGGCGAGTTCGGTGGCCAGCCGGTTCACGTCGTCGTAGTTGCCGTCCACCGCCAGCAGCGTCCCGCCGTAGACAGCGGTGGTCAGCACCTTGGCCTGCTCCAGCGAGGACGGGATGAGTACCACCGAGTCCCAACCGGCGCGGGCGGCGGCCGCGGCGACGGCGTTGGCGAGGTTGCCCGTCGACGGGCAGCACAGCACGGAGAAGCCGAGCTCGCGGGCGGCGGCGAGGGCGACGGCGACGACGCGGTCCTTGAACGAGTGCGTCGGGTTGCCGGTGTCGTCCTTCACCCAGAGCTTGCGCACGCCCAGCTCGGCGGCCAGCCGGTCGGCCTGGATGAGCCGGGTCAGGCCGGGCTCGGTGTTCGGGTGCGACTGCACGTCCGACGGCACCGGAAGCAGGTGGCGGTAGCGCCAGATCGACTTCGGGCCCGCCTCGATCGACTCGCGGGTCACGCCGGAGAAGTCGTAGGCCACTTCGAGGGGCCCGAAGCATTGCGGGCAGGCGAACTCCGCGGCGAGGGGGGTCTGGTGCCCGCACTCGCGACACGAGAGGGCGCGGGCGGGCCCGAGGTCGAACGAGGTGGTCGCCGGAATGTCGGCAGTCAGAGTCATCGAGAGATCTCCTCATCTGCCCCGCAAGGTGCGGGTCGGAATTGGCACCGTGATCGTCGACAGATCTCTGCGCGGACGCGCTGGTCGTCGTTCGACGCCGGTTGCCGGGGCTTCGCCGGGCCGTTCCCTCTGCCCCTCTGGATGAGCCATATTCGGTTGTCCCCCGGCGCGGAGCCGCGAGGTGCGGGCCACGTTACGACACGGCCGTCCATTCTGCCCAGCCGTGGTCCGCGATCTGGGAGCCGAGTCACGATCTGTCGTGGTTGTGCGCGACCATGACCGGCGTGACCGCGTCCCCGCCTGTGCCGCTGCACCTCATCCTCGGCGAGGAGGAGCTGCTGGTCGAGCGAACCGTCCAGGCGGTGCTCGCCGCGGTTCGCACGGTCGACCCGGACACGGAGCTGCGCCGTTTCCGGGGCAGTGAGCTCACCGCAGGTCAGCTGGCCGAGCAGCTGAGCCCGTCGCTGTTCGCCGAGGGCCGTCTGGTCGTCGTGGCGGGTGCCCACGAGGTCGGCAAGGAGCTGGCCACGGCGATCACCGAGTACGCCGCCGCGCCGGCCGACGGGATCGTGCTGGTCGTCCTGCACGCCGGCGGTGCCCGGGGCAAGGCGCTGGCCGACGACCTGCGCAAGGCGGGCGCCGCGGTGACGAAGTGTGACAAGATCACCCGCGCCGACGACCGGGCCGACTTCGTCCGCGGCGAGGTGCGCAGGCTCGGCGGCAAGATCGCTCCCGGAGCGGTGGGGGTGCTGCTCGAGGCGGTCGGGTCCGATCTGCGTGAACTCGCCGCGGCGACCGGGCAACTGGTCTCCGACACCGGCGGCACGATCGACGAGGCGGCCGTGCGCCGCTACCACCGCGGCCGGGCCGAGTCGACGGGCTTCGCGGTCGCCGACAAGGTGGTCGCGGGGGATCGTTCGGGTGCGCTGGAGGCGTTGCGCTGGTCCTTGACCCTGGGGGTGCCCGCGGTCCTGGTCGCCGACGCCCTCGCGGATGCGGTGCGCACGCTGGCCAAGGTCGGGGCGGCCGGGCGCGGCGACCCGAACCGGCTGGCCGGCACCCTCGGCATGCCCCCGTGGAAGATCCGTAAGGCTCAGGGGCAGGTCCGGGCGTGGCGCCCGGAGGCGCTGGCCGTGGCGTTCGCGGCCGCGGCGGAAGTGAACGCCGAGGTCAAGGGTGCAGCGGCCGACCCGGCCTACGCCCTCGAGCGCGCGGTGCGGCGGATGATCGACGCCCGCGAGGCGCGCTGACGGGACGCACCCGCCCCCGGACAGCCGAACGGCGCTGCCCCGCGGGAGTGGGCAGCGCCGTCGGTAGTGCAGGATCGGTCCGACCGGCCCCACAGGGGAGTCGGTGCCGGGCCGGGGGTTCGTTACAGGCTGTTGAGGCGGTGGGCCATGGCCGACTTGCGGTTCGCAGCCTGGTTGCGGTGGATCACACCCTTGCTGGCGGCCTTGTCCAGCGCCTTCGCAGCGGTGCGCTGCAGCGCGGTGGCCTTCTCGGCGTCGCCGAGCTCCACAGCCTCGCGGAAGTGACGGATCGCCGTGCGCACGGACGACTTGACCGACTTGTTGCGCTGCCGGCGCTTCTCGTTGGTCTTGACCCGCTTGATCTGGGACTTGATGTTGGCCACGCGTATGCCTCGAGTTCTTCCTGCCTGGACTGCACGCCTACTGATCTGGGGCTCCGGCGACCTGGATCAGGGGGACGACCCAGATCAGGCAAGCACGCCGAGCACTCGGCTGACCATGCTAACAGCGGCCCCCGGACCGGGTGAAATCCCCCCGGCTCAGCGGCAGTAGGGCGAGGAAGGCCCCGGTCGCGCAGACCATGGCCCCGGCGATCGACCACCGGTATCCGCCGGTGGCGTCGATGACCAGCCCGGCGAGCGGCGGACCGATCAGCGCACCGATTCCGCCTGCGGTGTAGATGAGCCCGACCAGCCCGCCGAGCCCGCGCAGCCCGAACAACTCGGCGACCACCGTCGGCTGCAGGGCGATCCAGCCGCCGTAACCGATCCCGAGCACGACGGTGAACACCAGCAGCAGTGGTAGCGCCGTCTCCGCCGTCGCCGAGGAGGTGAACAGCCACGCCACGAAGCTGACCGCCAGGATCGCGAAACTGATCTGGTAGGTGCGGATCCGTCCGATCCGGTCGGCCAGACCGCCGATGGCCAGCCGGCCGAGCACGCTGGCCACCCCGATCACACCGACGAGCGTCGCGGCGAGCACCGGGGGCACCCCCGCCTCCACGGCGAAGGTCGGCAGGAAGACGAACGGCACGAACAGCGCCAGCGAGGCGAGCAGCGTCGAGACGTAGAGCGAGCGGAACGCGCGCGTGCGCACCACCGAGCGCAGCGGCAACGGGGCCGCACCTTCCGCCTCGGGCGGGCGCCGGGCCACGAGCGCGCAGCCGAGCAGGAGTGCGGCCCCGGCCACGGCGAAGATCACATTCGTCCGCCGCCAGCCGTAGGCGTCGATGAGCACCGCGGCGAGCGGGGCGCCGGCCAGCGTGCCGACCCCGATCCCGGCCACCGCGACGGCGAGCGCGATGCCCCGCCGCCGGTCGAACCAGCCCCCGACCACGGCGACCATCGGTACGTACCCGCACGCCACCGCGATCCCGACGCCGAGGCCGTAGGTCAGGTAGCCCATCCACAGCTGGGTCACCCACGACGTCGCGATCAACCCGGCGGCGAGCGCGACGGCGCCGACCAGCAACACCGGACGAGGGCCGAACCGGTCCACCGCCCGTCCGCTCACCGACCCGAGCAGGAACCAGCAGAACGCGGTGAACGAGAAGACGATGGACGTGGCGCCGCTGCCGGCGCCGAACTCCGCGGCCATCGGGGCGAAGAACGCGCCGAAACTGTAGGCGACCCCGAACACGACGGCCATGGAGACGAACGCGGCACCGACGGTGATCCATCCCGGAGCGGAGTCCACCGTGGAGGCGGGGGACGTCGTCGTCGGCCGCTCCGGCGTCACTGCCATGTGCCGGAGCGTACGTCCTCCGCGGCGGCTGCATCGCGCGCCGCAAGCGTCTCAGGCGGGCCGCTGAGGTGGCGTCGGAAGGATCGCGGCAGCGACGGCCAGGAACCCGGTGAGCACAGGCGAGGTGTCGCCCGCCCGCCACGCCAGGGCGATCGGCACCTGGACGTCCGCGCCGATCACGGGCCGGAACACGACGCCCTCGAGCTGCAGTCTCTCCGCGGACGCGGGGAGCAGCGCGACCCCCACGGCCGCGCCCACCAGCGCGACCACCGTGTAGGTGTCCGGCGCCTCCTGGACCACGCGGGGGGCGAAACCGACGGTCGAGCAGGCCCGCATCGCGGTGTCGCGCAGCGACGATCCCTGCCGCGAGGGGTAGGTGACGAAGTTCTCCTCGGACAGATCCGCGAGCGCGACGTAGCGGCGGGGGGCCAGCGGGTGCTCCTCCGGCAGCACGGCCACGAGCGGTTCGTCCAGCAGGACACGGCCGGCGAGGGGCGCGGGGACCGGCGCCCGGATGAATCCGACGTCGATGGTCCCGTCGTGCAGTGCGCTGATCTGGGCACCGCTGAACACCGCGGGATGGAGCTCGAGGCGGACGAGCGGGTAGCGCTTGCGGTACGCGCGCGTCATCCGCGGCAGCATCCGCCACGTCGTCACGCCGGTGAGCCCGACCCGGATCTCGCCCCGTTCGCCCAGCTCGGTGAGGAGCACCGACTCGCGCGCGCGGTCGGCCTCGGCCAGCACCCGGCGGGCGTGCTCGAGGAAGACGGCGCCGGCGTTGGTCAGCCGCACCTGCCGGATCGTGCGCTCCAGCAGCACCACGCCGAGGTCGCGTTCGAGCTGCCGGATCTGCTGGCTCAGCGGTGGCTGCGCCATGTGCAGGCGCTGGGCCGCCCGTCCGAAGTGCAGCTCCTCGGCGACCGCGGTGAACGCTCGAAGGTGGCGCAGCTCCACGCGTCACTCCTCTGAGGGGTGGTGATTGAGACGGATCTGCTATCAGTCAAACCTTTACTTTGTATTGGACCGGCCAGAACTCGGCTCCCTAGTGTCGGCGATCACACGACTTGGGGGGTGTGACGATGGTCCGTCCGACACCGGCGTCGGTACCGGCCCCGGAGGCGGAATCCGGAACACATCCGTCACGCCGGCCGGGGCTGTTCCGGCTCGGCCCGCTCATCGTGCTCGGCGTTGGTGTGGCCGCCGTGATCGGCGCCCGCGATCTCTCCCTCGGAGAACTGACCAACCCGGGCCCGGGCCTGTGGCCGTTCGTCGTCGCGGTCCTGTTGACCGGGACGGCAACCGTCCTGCTGTTCGTCGACGACCCGGCCGACTACGAGCCGTGGACCGGCGGCACCGCGCGGATCGTCGCCGGCCTCGTCGGGCTCGGTGTCTTCATCGCCGCGTTCGGCGAGATCGGCTTCCTGGTCCCCGCCTTCGTCATGCTGCTGCTGTGGCTGCGGTTCTTCGGCGGGGAGTCGTGGCGATGGGCGGTGACACTGGCCGCCGGCGGGTCCGTCGGGATGTACCTGCTCTTCGTCGAAGCGCTCGGCGTGCCCTTCCCGGACGACGTCGTCAGCGCCGTGACGGGCGGCTGAGGTGGGTCTGCTGGACGGGGTCTCCCAGGGTTTCGCCGTCGCTCTCGACCCGGTCAACCTGCTCTACGTCTTCCTCGGGGTACTGATCGGCACCGTGATCGGTGTGCTGCCGGGGCTGGGTCCGACGGCGACGATCGCGCTGCTGCTCCCGCTGACCTACGAGATCGAGCCGGCCACCGCGGTGATCCTGCTGGCCGGCATCTACTACGGCTCGATGTACGGCGGGACGATCACCTCCGTACTGCTGCGGCTGCCGGGCGAGGCGGCGTCGGTGGTCACCACGTTCGACGGGTACCAGATGGCGAAGCAGGGCCGGGCCGGGCCGGCCCTGGGCATCGCCGCGATCGGGTCGTTCATCGGCGGCACCCTCGCGGTCGTCGGGCTGACCCTGCTCGCCCCGTCGCTCGCGAGCCTCGCGGTCTCCTTCGGCCCACCGGAGTACGTTGCCCTCACCGTCCTGGGCATCCTGCTCGTGACCTACCTGGGCACCGGCTCGGCGCTGAAGAGCCTGAGCATGGCCGCGCTGGGGCTGTTGCTCTCCACGGTCGGTCAGGATCCGATCACCGGCACCACCCGGTTCACGTTCGGCGAGGTCTCGCTCTTCGACGGGCTGGACTTCGTCGCGGTCGCGATGGGCCTGTTCGGAGTCGGCGAGATCCTGCACAACCTGGAGAAGACCGACAAGGTCCAGGCCGTCACCCAGAAGATCAAGAACATCTGGCCCAGCCGGAAGGACTTCCGCGACTCCACCGGGGCCATCGGTCGCGGCTCCGTGCTCGGTTTCGTGATCGGAGTGCTCCCCGGCGGGGGCGGAGTGGTCTCCTCGCTGGCGTCCTACGCGATGGAGAAGCGGCGCGCCAAGGATCCGACCCGGTTCGGCAAGGGCGCCATCGAGGGGGTCGCCGGGCCGGAGACGGCGAACAACGCGTCGTCGACGTCGGCGTTCGTCCCGCTGCTCACCCTGGGCATCCCGGCCAACGTGGTGCTGGCGCTGATCTTCGGGGCGCTGCTGGTTCAGGGCATCACGCCGGGGCCTCAGCTGATCGAGCAGCACCCGGACGTGTTCTGGGGCGTCATCGCGTCGATGTACATCGGCAACCTCATGCTGTTGGCGCTGAACCTGCCGCTCGTCGGGGTCTTCGTCCAGATGCTGCGGGTGCGCGCGGGGATCCTCGCCGCCTTCGCGCTGCTGGTCACGATGGCCGGCGTCTTCTCGATCAACAACGATGCGTTCGACATGTGGGTCGTGCTCGGCTTCGGCGTGCTCGGCTGGCTGATGAAGAAGACCGGGTTCGAACCCGGCCCGTTGGTGCTGGCCTTCGTCCTCGGTCCGATCCTGGAGCGCGCGTTCCGCCAGTCGATGCTCCTCTCGGGCGGCAGCCTGGACATCTTCGTCATCCGTCCGCTGTCCGGCGGGATCTTCCTGCTGATGGCCGTGATCGTGGTGGTCAGCGTGCTCACCGCCCGGCGGCGGCGCCGCGTATTCGGCCGGGTGGACGCCGAGGCCGTGCGCACCGCCGACCTGGCCGCCGACCTCGCTTCCGCCGGCCGGGGCTCCTCCGTCCTCGGCTCGTCTGGCCTCGACTCCTCCGGGGTCGGAACTCGCGACCACGACACCGATCCCCGCCGCCCGAACTCGGGAGAATCATGAACCGACTGCGCCTGTTCGCCGCCGTGCTCGCCGCGGGCCTGCTCGCCGCGGCCTGCGGCCAGGGGCCCGGCTCGTCGACCGACAGCTACCCCTCGGACCAGATCCGGCTGATCGTGCCCTACACCGCGGGCGGACCGACCGACATCGCCGCCCGCGCGCTGGGGCGCTACGTCGAGGGCCGGCTCGGCCAAACGGTGGTCGTGGAGAACAAGCCCGGTGGATCCGGCGCCGCCACTTACCAGGAACTGATCGCCTCCGAGCCCGACGGGTACACCTTGTCGATGACGGCGTTGCCGACCGCGGTGCTGAACTACCTGGTCAACGACGTGGGTTACACCCGGGCGGACCTGGCGCCGGTCGGCGTGGCCACCCAGGTGCCCTCGGCCCTGGTCGTCTCGTCCACCTCGCCGTACACCGATCTCGAGGCGCTGTTCGCCGACGCGCGGGCGAACCCGCAGAAGGTGACGGTCGGTACCCCCGGCGCCACCAACACGCACGCCGCGGAGACCCGCCGCATCACCCGGCTGTACCGCGTTCCGCTCACGGTGCTGCCCTTCAACGGCAACTCCGAGGTGCAGACGGCGCTGCTGGGCGGCAACACCACGGCCGGGTTCGTCAACGTCTCGCAGGACATGCTGCCGGCGATCGAGTCGGGCTCCCTGCGGGTGCTCGCCGTCGGCACCGCCGAACGCCTCGACTACCTCGACGCCCCGACCTTCGCAGAGCAGGGCTATCCCGAGCTCACCCAGAGCACGACCACGTTCGGCGTCATCGCGCCGGCGGGCACGCCCGACGCCGTCATCTCCAGGCTCGAGGAGACGATGCGCTCGGCGTCCACGGACCCGGAGGTCGTGGCGGCGCTCGACGCGCGCTACGTTCCCGAGCAGTTCATCGGCAGCGCCGAGCTGGGGCGGATCATGGCCGGGACCGAGGAGACCTTCCGGGACGTCGCCAATGGCTGAGACGGTGACCGGAACCGGGGCGGACGCGCTGGTCGCGGCCCTGCGCGACCTCGACATCGGCATCGCGTTCGGCCTGCCCGGCGTGCACAACCTGCCCGTGTGGGAAGTGGCCGCGGCGGCGGGGATCCGGCTGGTCGGGGTACGCCATGAGCAGGCCGCGGTCTACGCCGCGGACGGCTACGCGCGTGCGACGGGCCGGCTCGGGGTTGCGGTGGTGACCACCGGCCCCGGCGCGGCGAACACGCTCGGAGCGACCGGCGAGGCGATGGCGTCCGGATCGCCGGTGCTGGTGATCGCCACCGACATCCCGTCGACGCTGCGCCGTCCCGGCGTCTACCGCGGGGTGCTGCACGAGACTCGGGACCAGGCGGCGATGTTCGCCCCCGTCACCCGCGCGGCAGACACCACTGCAGCGGCGTCGGAGCTGTACGACGACGTGCTGCGGGCGGGCCGGGCCGCGCTGCGGGCGCCGAGCGGGCCGGTGTACCTGGGCGTGCCGACCGACCTGCTCAGCGCGCCGGCCGGCTGGCGCGCCGCACCGGCCGCTGATGTGCCGGCACCACCGGTCCCTGACGAGGAGGACCTCGACGCCGCGCTCGAGCTGATCTCCCGCGCGCACCGCCCGCTGCTGTGGGTCGGCGGTGGCGCGCTGCGGGCCGGGGCGGGCGACGTGGTCGGGCGGCTCGCCGAGCGGCTCGCCGCCCCGGTGATCACCACCTACAACGGCCGCGGCGTGCTCGGCCCCGACCACCCGTGCCTGGCCCCGGGCCCCGCCCACGTGCCGGAGATCGGCCGGATGTGGGACGAGGCGGACCTGGTCATCGCCGTGGGCAGCGACTTCGACGGGATGACGACGCAGAACTGGCTGATGCCGGCGCCGCCCGCACTGCTCGCGATCAACATCGACGAGGCGGACGCGGCCAAGAACTACCGGTCCGACCGCACCCTCGTCGGGGACGCCCGCGTCGTGGTCGGACGGCTGTTCGAACGGGTCCCGCCCCGGGAGGGGCTGGACAAGCTCCGGGTGCACACCGCGGAGCTGACCGAGCGCGTGCGGGCCCTCGTGCGCGAGGAGGAACCGCAGGCCGCGCGGCTGCTCGACGTCCTTGACCGGATCGCCCCGGCCGAGGGCGTGCTGCTCGCCGACATGTGCATCGCCGGGTACTGGATCGCCGGGTTCCACCGGATCCCGGGCCCCCGCCGGCTGGCCTACCCGATGGGCTGGGGCACGCTCGGCTTCGCCTTCCCCGCGGCGCTGGGCGCGGCGGCGGCCGGGCGCGGCCGGGCGATCGCCGTGGTGGGCGACGGCGGGTTCCTGTTCGCGTGCGGCGAGCTGGCGACGGTGGCGCAGGAAGGGCTGCCGCTGACCACGATCATCGTCGACGACGGTGGCTACGGGATGCTGCGCTTCGACCAGGTCCACGCCGGGGTCCCGACCCGCGGGGTCGACCTCGCCACTCCCGACTTCGTCGCGCTCGCCGGCTCGTTCGGGGTGCCCGCCGCACGCGTCGAGGGCTTCGGTGCGGGGTTCGAGGCCCGGCTCGGCGAGTTCCTGGCCGCCGACGGCCCGAACGTGCTGGTGGTGGGCGCCGCCCTGACGCCTCCGCCGTCCACGTCGCCGCGCTGGTACCGCAAGCAGGATCGGCGATGATCGACAAGAGGGTCCCGTCCCCGGCGGCCGCGGTCGAGGGCATCAGCGACGGGGCGACGCTGCTGGTCGGGGGGTTCGGGAACTCCGGCGTGCCGGTGCAGCTGGTGCACGCCGTGCTCGAGCTGGGTGTCCGGGACCTCACCGTCGTCACCAACAACGCCGGCAGCGGGGAGACCGACATCGCCGCGCTCATCCGGGAACGCCGGGTCCGCAAGATCGTCTGCTCCTACCCGCGGTCGGCGGGCTCGGTGTGGTTCGAGAAGTTCTGGCGGGCCGGGGAGATCGAACTCGAGCTGGTCCCGCAGGGCACGTTGAGCGAGCGGATGCGCGCCGCGGGCGCCGGGCTCGGCGGCTTCTTCACCCCGGCCGGCGCGGACTCGCTGCTCGCCGAGGGCAAGGAGATCCGGGAGATCGACGGCCGCCGGCACGTGTTCGAGAAACCGCTGCGGGCCGACGTCGCGCTCATCCAGGCCGAACGGGCCGACCGCTGGGGCAACCTCGTGTACCACAGCGCGGCCCGCAACTTCGGCCCTGTGATGGCGACGGCCGCGGAGCTGACGATCGCCCAGGTGCGCGAGTTCGTCGAGCTCGGGGAGCTCGATCCGGAGGCCGTCGTGACCCCCGGCATCTTCGTGGACCGGGTCGTCCGCCTGGGGCTGACGTGATCGCCGGCCGGTTGTCCCCGCGGGACATGGCGCGCCGGGTGGCCCACGACATCCCCGACGGGTCCTACGTCAATCTCGGGATCGGGTTGCCGACCTCGGTGGCCGACGTCGTCCCGCCGGATCGGGAGATCGTCTACCACAGCGAGAACGGCATCCTCGGGATGGGACCTGCGCCCGCGTCCGGCACCGAGGATCCGGAGCTGATCAACGCCGGGAAGCAGCCGGTCACGCTGCTGCCCGGCGGCGCGTACTTCCACCACACCGACGCGTTCGTGATGATGCGCGGCGGTCACCTCGACATCACCGTGCTCGGCGCGTTCCAGGTCTCGGCCCGCGGCGACCTCGCCAATTGGGCCACCGACGAGGCGTCGATGCCACCGGCGGTCGGTGGCGCTATGGACCTCGCGGTCGGGGCGCGCCGCATCCTGGTGATGACGACCCACACGACGCGGGACGGGCGGCCCAAGATCGTGGCGAGCTGCACCTACCCGCTGACCGCCGCACGCGTCGTGCACCGGATCTACACCGACCTCGCGGTCCTCGACGTCGAACCCGACGGCCTCGTCGTCCGGGAGATGGCACCGGGGCTCACCGCCGCGCAGCTGCGTGAGGTCACCGCCGCCGAGCTCCGCTTCGGCGACGACGTCGCGATCCTGCAGCCGGCCTGACCCGGCGCACCGACCAGGGAGGCACCATGCGCTTCACCCCCATGGCCCGCGCGGTCGCCGCGGTCGCGGCCCTCGCTCTGCTGACGGCGTGCGGCGGCGGGGGATCCGGGTTGGGAGCGGCCGCGCAGTACCCCGGCGAGTCGATCCGGCTGCTCGTGCCGTACGCGGCGGGCGGCCCGACGGACCTGACGTCCCGGGCCTACGGCGCCTTCCTCGAGCGCGAGCTGGGCCAGACCGTGGTCGTGGAGAACCAGCCCGGCGGATCCGGTGCGCTGGCCACTCAGCGGCTGATCGGAGCCGAACCCGACGGCTACACGTTGTCGCTGGTCACGGCGGGGACCATGGTGCTGACCCCGCTGGCCAACGAGGTCGGCTACACCAAGGACGACATCACGACCCTCGGCGTCATGTCCGAGGTGCCCTCGCTGCTCGCCGTCGGGGAGAACTCCCCGTACGCCGACGCGGCCGCGTTCTTCGCCGCGGCACGGGACCGGCCGGACACGATCACCGTGGCCGTCCCCGGTGCGTCCACTCCACAGGCCATCGAGCTGCGACGGCTCGGCGACGAGTACGGCGTCGCGGTCACCGTGGTGCCGTTCAACGGCAACGCCGAGATGACCACCGCGCTGCTCGGCGGCAGCGTCGACGCGATCCTGATTAACGCCTCGCGCGACGTCGTCGAGAACATCGACGCCGGGACGTTCCGACCGCTGGCGATCTCCACCGGGCAGCGGCTCGACTGGTTGCCGGCCACACCGACGTTGGTCGAGTCGGGCTTCCCCGGCCTGACGCTGTCCGGTTCGACGTTCGGTCTCGCCGGACCGCAAGGCCTGCCCGTGGCCGTCGCGAGCCGGCTCGAGGAGGCGATGCGCAAGGCGCATGCCGACGCGCGCGTCGTCGAGCAGATCGGTGCGCGCTACGTCCCCGCCGAGTTCCAGGGCGCCGACGCGCTGCGCCAGGTCCTCGACCGGACCCAGTCGGTGTACGAGCCGATCCTGCGCGGGAGCTGAGGGCAGCTCACGTCCGCTGGGCACGCCGATCGAAAAGAGGGAGGCACTGATGACATATCGAGCGGCTGCGCGGCTGCTGACGCTGGTCGTCGCGGCGGCGCTGACGGCGTCCTGCGCCGGGCGGAACGCCTCGTCCGAGGAGACCGCCGAGTACCCGAGCCGGGAGATCACGCTGATCGTGCCCTACACCGCGGGCGGCCCGACCGACCTGGCGTCGCGCGCGATGGGCGGCTACCTCGAGCGGACGCTCGGCCAGCCGGTCATCGTGCAGAACCTGCCGGGCGCGGCGGGGTCGGTCGCGATGAACGAGCTGGTCGCGAGCGACCCGGACGGCTACACGGTGAAGCTGATCGCGGCCCCCTCCACAGTGGTCACCCCGCTGATCCAGGATGTCGCCTACGGCCCGGAGGACTTCCAGACCGTCGGCGTGATCACCGAGGTCCCGTCGGTGCTCGCGGTGGGCGCCGACTCGGAGTTCGCGACGGGGCGGGCGTTCTTCGACAGCGCGCGGCAGCGACCGGGGCAGCTCACCGTCGGCACGCCGGGGGCGACGACGTCGCAGGCCATCGAGCTGCGGCGGCTGGCGACCGAGTACGGCATCGAGGTGACCGTGGTGCCGTTCAACGGGAACGCCGAGCTCACCCAGGCCCTGCTCGGCGGCAACGTCGACGCGCTGCTGGTGAACGTGTCGCAGGACATCCGCGGCCAGTTCGACGCCGGCGAGTTCCGGCCGCTGGCGATCAGCCCGGCCGAGCGGGTGGACTACCTCCCGGACACTCCCACGCTGTCCGAGCTCGGGTTCCCGGGACTGACCTACAGCACGTCCCTGTTCGGCCTGGGGGTGCCGGTCGGGACCCCGCCGGGGATCGTCACGAAGCTGGAGGAGGCCATGTGGGCCGGGCTGGACGATCCCGAGGTCCGGCGGCAGCTCGACGAGGCGTACGTGCCCGACGAGTTCATCGGGGCCACGGAGTTCCGAAGCCGGCTCGACGACATCGTGCGGGTGTACGGGCCGGTGGCCGAGGCACTGCGGGGCCGGTAGCGGTCAGCCGCTGTGGGGCGCAGGGGCGATGTCGTAGCCGCTCAGGAGATCGTCGGTTTACCCGGTCGTTGCACGCCCTCGACTGGCCCGGCACCCCCGGCTCGGTCAAGATGACCACTGTGAGCCGTGCAACGGACCGGAGCAGCACCTCAGGGCGAGTGGCGCGGTCCGAGGAGAACGGGTCCGCGCTGTTCGACGGCTACCTGGAACCCGACCGGCCGCATCCCGACGCGTTCGACGAGATGTTCGCCGCCGACGGCACCGTCCGGGCCCCGTACCGCGCTCTGCACGACGCGATCGCGCCGACCGCGGCGGCCGACCTCAGCGCCCGGTCCGAGGCGCTGGACCGGGCCTATGTGGACCAGGGCATCACGTTCTCGCTGTCGGGCAAGGAGCGGCCGATCCCGCTGGACATCGTGCCGCGCGTCATCAGTGCGGGGGAGTGGTCCCGGCTGCGGCGCGGCATCGTGCAGCGGGTGCAGGCACTCGAGGCGTTCCTGACCGACGTCTACGGCGACGCCCAGATCGTCCGTGACGGCGTTCTGCCGCGCCGGTTGATCACCAGTTGCGGGCACTTCCACCGCGAGGCGGCGAACCTCAACCCGCCCAACGGGGTCCGCATCCACGTCGCCGGCATCGACCTCGTGCGCGACGAGGCTGGCACCTTCCGGGTGATCGAGGACAACCTGCGCAACCCGTCGGGGGTCTCATCTGTGATGGAGAACCGCCGCACGATGGCGCGGGGCTTCCCCGACCTGTTCACCCGGCAGCGGGTCCGGCAGGTCGGCGACTACTCCACCCACCTGCTCCGCGCGTTGCGGGCCGCGGCGGCGCCGAACGTGGCCGACCCGCTGGTCGTCGTGCTCACCCCGGGCGTCTTCAACCCGGCCTACTTCGAGCACTCGCTGCTGGCCCGGCAGATGGGCGTCGAGCTCGTCGAGGGCCGCGATCTGTTCTGCCGTGACAACTCCGTCTCCATGCGCACGACCGAGGGCGAGCAGCAGGTCGACGTGATCTACCGCCGGATCGACGACGAGTTCCTCGATCCACTGCAGTTCAACCCGAACTCGGTGCTCGGCGTCGCCGGGGTGATCAACGCGGCGCGCGCGGGCAACGTCGTCATCGCGAACGCGGTGGGCAACGGCGTCGGCGACGACAAGCTCGTCTACACCTACGTGCCGCAGATGATCTCGTACTACCTGGACGAGAAGCCGCTGCTGGAGAACGTGGAGACCTACCGCTGCTGGTTCGACGACGAGCGCGCCCACGTGCTCGCGCACCTCGACGAGCTGGTGGTCAAGCCCGTCGAGGGGGCTGGGGGCCACAGCATCCTGTTCGGGCCCGACGCGACCGCGAAGCAGCTGACGGCGGCTCGCAAGGCGATCCGCGAGGACCCGCGCGGCTGGATCGCCCAGCCGGTGGTGCAGCTGTCCACGGTCCCGACCAAGGTGGACGACCGGTTGGTCCCGCGGCATGTCGACCTGCGCCCGTTCGCGGTCAACGACGGCGACGATGTCTTCGTCCTGCCCGGCGGCCTGACCCGGGTCGCGCTGCCGAAGGGCAGCCTAGTGGTCAACTCCAGCCAGGGCGGCGGCAGCAAGGACACCTGGGTGCTGGCGGCCGGCCGGCGTCCACGATGAGCCGTGACGACACGTGGCGCTTCTACCTGCTCGGCGTTCGGTGGAGCGGTGGACATGGTGGTGCGGCTGCTGATGTCGCGCGTGTCGGACCGGATGTCGTCGCCGGGCTGGCTGACCGTGCAGCGCTGCGCCGGCGCGCAGGACACCTACCTGCGCACGTACCAGGGCGCGTCGGACGCCCGGGTCGCGCGGTTCCTGCTGATGGACCGGCTGTTCCCGCGGTCGGCGTTCCACGCCCTACGGGAGGCGGAGAACTGCCTGCAGCAGCTCGACAACCGTCCGACCGTGCGGGTGGGTGCCAAGGCCGAGGCGCTGCGGCTGCTCGGCCGGGCCCGCAGCGAGCTGGAGTTCCTGCGCCCCGACGAGCTGCTCGACGACCTGCCCGCGCAGCTGCTCGGCCTGCAGGAGTGCATCCGCGACGTCGGCGAGGCCGTGTCGCTGCAGTACTTCCACGCCGCGCCCTGGGTGGCGTGGACCGCGCCGGAGGTCGGGTGAACATGGGCTGGCGCATCCGGCTGGTGCACGAGACGGGCTACCGGTACTCCGCGCCGGTGCACGAGTCCTACAACGAGGTCCGGCTGACCCCGCGCAGCGACAGCTGCCAGAACGTGATCGTCAGCCGGATCGAGACCACGCCGGCGACCCGCTCCTATCGCTACACCGACTACTGGGGCACCACCGTCACCGCGTTCGACCTGCACGCCCCGCACACCGAACTGCAGGTCGTCGGCACCTCGGTGGTCGAGACCGCCGACGCCGTGGCGCCCGCCCGGTCGGCGACCTGGGCCGAGCTGGCCGCCGAGCCGGCACGGGACCGGTTCACCGAGACGCTCGAGTTCACCGAGTACGTCTGCGCCGACCGCGAGCTCGGCAAGGTCGCGGCGTCGCTGCGCCGCGGCCTCGAGCCCGCCGACGCCGTGCTCGCCGCGTGCCGCTGGGTCCGCGAGCACCTGACCTACCAGGCCGGGACGACCGGCGTGCACACCTCCGCGATCGAGGCGTGGCAAGCCGGCAAGGGGGTCTGCCAGGACTACGCGCACCTGACCCTGCTGCTGCTGCGCTCGATGGGGATCCCGGCCCGGTACGTGTCGGGCTACCTGCTGCCGCGGGCGGACACCGAGGTGAAGGAAACGGTCAGCGGGGAGAGCCACGCGTGGATCGAGGCGTGGACCGGGGGCTGGTGGGGCTACGACCCGACCAACGACATCGAGATCGCGCACCGGCACGTCCGGGTCGCAGTGGGCCGCGACTACCCCGACGTCCCGCCGCTGAAGGGCATCTACTCCGGCGGGTCCGCCGAGGCCCTCGACGTCACGGTGAACATGACGCGGCTGGCGTAGCCCCGGGCTGCGTCTGGCACGACCTCGCGCAGATCTGGCTGACGCCCCGCTTCTGGGCGTCGGTCCCGGGCTGAGCCGCTACCAGACGCGGTAGGGCAGGAACTTCCCGTTCATGGTCATCTTGACCCGGTCGCCCTTCGGGTCGGGGACGCGCTCGAGGGCCAGCTCGAAGTCGATCGCGCTGACGATGCCGTCACCGAACTCCTCGCGCACCAGCTCCCGGATCGCCCCGCCGTAGACCTGCACCATCTCGGTCAGCCGGTAGACCAACGGGTCGCTGGTGTCCACGGCGTCCTTGCCCCGGAGCGGGGGCAGGGTGAGCGCCTCGACGACGGACCGGTCCAGGTCGAGCGCGGATCCGACGGCGGCGGCCTGCTCGTCGGTCAGCGTCTGCTGGCCGAGCAGGGCGGAGGTGGACCACTCGGTGGAGCGGCCGAGGACCTCGGCGAGGTTCTCCCAGCGCAGCCCGAGCCGCTTCTTGGCGGCCAGCACGGCGGCAGCGGCCTGTTTGCGGTCCAGCGGCGGGATCGGCGTGACGCTCATTCAACGACCTCCAGGGTCTTCTGCATCGGTCTCGTCGGCGGCGTTGCCCGGGTCGATCTTCCCCCGACGGAGCAGGGCGGAAACCGCGGCGGTCAGCCTGCTGGCGTCGCGGGTGCTGTCGACCGCTCGGTGCCTGGTCTGCGAGCCCGACGTCCGGCTCGCCGGGCGCACGCTGCGCCGGCTGTTCCCGTGGGCGCCCACCGACGGCCGGTCGTGGCCCACCCTGCGCTGGGCGAACGGCCGCGCCCCGCTGAGGGAGCGGCCCCGGCTGTCGGAGCGGTTCTGGCACTGCGCCCCGCTCGAGGAGTGGGACGGCAGGACCCCGGAGTTCCTCGCCCGGTAGCGGCCAGCCCGCCGGCCCGGGGCCCGAGACCGACGTGCCCGCGAGGGCACCTGCGCGAACGTGGGACGATGGAGGAACCCGCATCGAATGGATCTGTGAGTGACGACGTACGCCGACCGCACGTTCACCCCGCCGGAGCGCATCCGGAACTTCTGCATCATCGCCCACATCGACCACGGCAAGTCGACGTTGGCCGACCGGATGCTGCAGCTCACCGGGGTCGTCGAGGAACGCGCCATGCGCGCGCAGTACCTCGACCGGATGGACATCGAGCGCGAGCGCGGCATCACCATCAAGGCGCAGAACGTCCGGCTGCCGTGGCAGGTCGACGGGACCGATCACGTCCTGCACCTCATCGACACCCCCGGCCATGTCGACTTCACCTACGAGGTGTCGCGTGCGCTGGAGGCCTGTGAGGGCGCGATCCTGCTGGTGGACGCCGCGCAGGGCATCGAGGCCCAGACGCTGGCCAACCTGTACCTGGCGCTGGAGAAGGATCTGACGATCATCCCGGTGCTCAACAAGATCGACCTGCCGGCCGCAGACCCCGACCGCTACGCCGCCGAGATCGCGCACATCGTCGGCTGCGACCCCGGCGACGTGCTGCGGGTGAGCGCCAAGACCGGGGCGGGTGTGAAGGAGCTGCTGGACGAGGTCGTCCGCCAGGTCCCGGCGCCGGTCGGGGACCCCGACGCCCCCGCCCGGGCGATGATCTTCGACTCGGTGTACGACACCTATCGCGGCGTCGTCACCTACATCCGCGTCGTCGACGGCAAGATCACCCCGCGCGAGCGGATCAAGATGATGTCCACCGGCGCCACCCACGAGCTGCTCGAGGTGGGCATCGTCTCGCCGGAGCCCAAGCCGACCGAGGGGCTGGGCGTCGGCGAGGTGGGTTACCTGATCACCGGGGTGAAGGACGTCCGGCAGTCCAAGGTCGGCGACACGGTGACCTCGCAGCGCAAGGGCGCCGAGACGCCGTTGACGGGCTACCGCGAACCGCGTCCGATGGTCTACTCCGGGCTCTACCCCGTCGACGGCTCGCAGTACCCCGAACTGCGCGAGGCGCTCGACAAGCTGCAGCTCAACGACGCCGCGCTCACCTATGAGCCGGAGACCTCGGCGGCCCTGGGCTTCGGGTTCCGCTGCGGCTTCCTCGGCCTGCTGCACCTGGAGATCACCCGCGACCGGCTGGAGCGCGAGGCCGGGCTCGACCTCATCTCGACCGCGCCGAACGTCGTCTACCGGGTGGTCCTCGACGACGGCACGGAGATGACCGTCACGAACCCGTCCGACTGGCCGACCGGCAAGGTCGCGGAGATCTACGAGCCGATCGTCAAGGTGACGATCCTGGCGCCGTCGGAGTTCATCGGCGCGATCATGGAACTGTGCCAGAGCCGGCGCGGCCAGCTCGGCGGTATGGACTACCTGTCCGAGACCCGTGTCGAACTGCGCTACACGATGCCGCTCGCCGAGATCATCTTCGACTTCTTCGACGCGCTGAAGTCGCGGACCCGCGGGTACGCCAGCCTCGACTACGAGGAGGCCGGCGAGCAGCAGTCCGACCTGGTGAAGGTCGACATCCTGTTGCAGGGCGAGGCCGTCGACGCGTTCTCCGCGATCGTGCACAAGGACGCGGCCTACAACTACGGCACGACGATGGCGACCAAGCTGCGCGAGCTGATCCCGCGCCAGCAGTTCGAGGTGCCGATCCAGGCCGCGATCGGCACCAGGGTCATCGCGCGGGAGACGATCCGCGCGATCCGCAAGGACGTGCTCGCCAAGTGCTACGGCGGTGACATCAGCCGCAAGCGCAAGCTGCTGGAGAAGCAGAAGGAGGGCAAGAAGCGGATGAAGACCATCGGTCGGGTCGAGGTGCCGCAGGAGGCCTTCGTCGCGGCGCTGTCCACCGACTCGAGCGCGGACAAGGCGAAGAAGTAGCGCGCGGGAACCCGTTCGCGGAGGTGGACGGGCACGGGGCAGCATGCGGGGGGTGAGCACCTTGCTGGACGCCCTCGCCGTCCCGGTCGTCGCCGCGCCGATGGCCGGGGGCGGCACCACCCCGGAGCTGGTGGCCGCCGTCGGTGCCGCGGGCGGGTTCGGCTTCCTCGCAGGCGGCTACCTCGACGCCGCCGCGCTCGCCGATCGGATCACCGCCCTGCGCGCGCTGTCGGACCGGCCGTTCGGGGTGAATCTGTTCGTTCCCGGGCCGCGCCGCGATGCCGGCGTCGCGGAGTACCGGGAGCGGCTGGTCGCGGCCGGCCTCGAGCCCGGCGAGCCGCGTCATGACGACGACGGCTATCCCGCCAAGGTCGCGCTGCTGCTCGCCGAGCCGGTCCCGCTGGTGTCGTTCACCTTCGGTTGTCCGGACGCCGCGACCGTGCGCGGCCTGCACGCGGTGGGCAGCGAGGTCGTCGTGACGGTGACCGGACCCGCCGAGGCGCGGGTCGCGGCCCGGGCCGGCGCCGATGCGCTGGTCGTCCAGGGCATGGAGGCGGGGGCACACCGCGGGCTGTTCCTCGACGACGCCACGCACCCGGCCGGTGGCGAGGCGCTCGGCGTGCTCGCCGTGCTGCGCCTGGTCGCGGCCGCGGTGGATCTGCCGCTGGTCGCGGCCGGTGGCATCGCGGACGGAGCCGGGGTGGCCGCCGTCCTCGCCGCGGGCGCCGTCGCCGCGCAGCTCGGCACAGCCTTCCTGCTCTGTCCCGAAGCGGGGACGAAGGCCATGCACCGTGCCGCGCTGTCCGCACCGGACGGGCCGGGCACCGAGTTCACCCGGGCCTTCACCGGTCGAATCGCGCGTGGCATCCGCAACCCGTTCCTCGACGAGCACACCGCAGCCGCCCCGGCCGCCTACCCGCAGGTGCACCACATCACGGCCCGCATCCGGGCGCAGGGAGACGCCGACCGGATGGCGCTGTGGGCCGGGCAGGCCTATCCGCTGGCACGTGCTCTGCCCGCCGCCGCCCTGGTGGCCCTGCTGCGCGACGAGGCGGCCGCTGCCGCCGCCGTGCTCGCCGACCGGATCCGGACGCGGATCTGAGCATGGACGACGGACAGGTGGTCTCGGTCAACCTGGCGACGACGGGCGTGCAGGGCGTGATCAGCCGGCACGGGCGGTCGGGCATCGACAAGCGGCCCGCGTCCGGTGCGGTACGCCTGGACGTCGACGGCGTCGAGGGCGACGTGATCGTCGACCGGAAGCATCACGGCGGCCCCGAGCAGGCGGTGTACGCCTACGCGGCCGAGGATCTCGCGTTCTGGGCCGCCGAACTCGGGCGCACGACGGGACCGGGACAGGTGGGGGAGAACCTCACCGTGGCCGGGTTCGACTGCTCCGGCGCCGTCATCGGGGAGCGGTGGCTGGTCGGTGATGCCGTGCTGCGGGTGACCGCCCCGCGCATCCCCTGCGCGACGTTCGCGAGCTTCGCCGGGGTGCCGGATCTGATGGTACGTTTCATGCGGGCGTGTCGTCCCGGGTGCTACCTGGCGGTGGAGCGACCGGCGGCGGTCCGGGCGGGAGATTCGGTGCGGATGCTCGACCGGCCGGCGCACGGCGTCACGGTCGCGGAGGTACTGGCTGTGGTCGGTGGGCGGCGCGAGCTGCTGGGATGGGTGGCCAGGGCTCGCGACGACTTCGGCCCGAGGGGCCGGGAATGGCTCGCCAAGGCGATGGCCGCGGCGGCGCGGACGTCGGACGGGGCGGCGGAACGCGGGTGACGCGGTGCCGTGCCGGGTCGGACGGGACAGCGGACGGACGGGAGCGGTCAGCCGTTCTCGCAGCGGCGATCGGCGAGGATCTCGAGCAGCTCGGCGAGTTGGGCGCGCTCCGGAGTGTGGGCGGACCCGATCGCGTCTCCGACCCGGCGTTCCACACGGCCGCAGACACGCTCCACGACCGCCCGCCCGTCCTGGGCGAGGTGCACCAGTACTCTCCGACGGTCGACGGGGTCGTTGCGGCGGTACGCGAGGTGACCGGCCACCAGCCGGTCGACCACGCGCGTTGCGGTCGGAGCAGGCAGCGCGGTGTGGGACGCGATCTCACCCATGCTCCGCCCGCCGCCGCGGGCCAGCATCAGCAGCACTCGCCAGCCGTCGCGGCTGACCCCTTCTGCCGAGGTGATGGGGGACAGCGCGGCAGCCACCGCACGATCGACCTGGTCGAGCAGCTCGATCAGGCCTGGCACGCGCGGCGCCGGGACGGTGGACACCGACCCCGACGCCGTTCGACTGGATGGCTCAGACACGGTGACTGACTGTACTTGCTGGAAGGACTAAATGCCCGGCTCTCCTGGGGAAATAGTCCCGGCTCTCATGACCTGTGTCAGCGCGTGAACACGATCTTGCCCGCCGTGTCGCCGTTCAACATCGCCCGGAAGCCCTCCTCTGCCTTGTCCATGGGCAGCTCCAGACCGACCTCGGGGGAGATGCCGGCGGTGGCCACGAAGGAGAGCAGATCGGCGAGCTCCTTCCGGGTGCCCATCGTCGAACCCTCCACCCGCAGCTGCAGGAAGAACAGTCGCTGCAGGTCAGCACCGGGGTTCGGGCCGCTGGTCGAGCCGGAGACGATGATCGCGCCGCCCGGGCGCAGGGCCCGCATGGAGTGCGACCAGGTCGACTCGCCAACGGTCTCGAACACCGCGTCGACCTTGCCGGGCAGCCGCTCGCCGGAGGCGAACGTCGCGTGCGCGCCGAGCTTCTCGGCCAGCGCCCGCTTCTCGTCCGTGCGCCCGGTCACCCAGACCTGCATGCCGGCCGCGCGCCCCAGCTGGACCAGCGCGGTGGACACCCCGCCGGACGCACCCTGGACCAGCATGGTCTGCCCCGGCTTGAGCCCGGACTTGGTGAACAGCATCCGGTAGGCGGTCAGCCACGCGGTGCCCATGACGGCGGCCTGCACGGGCGCGAGGCCCGCGGGCTTCGGGATCGCGTTGCGGGCCGGCACCACGACGGTGTCGGCGAAGGTGCCCTGGTGCTTCTCGGTGAGCAGGGTGCGCTTCGGGTCGAGTGTCTCGTCACCGCTCCAGTTGGGGTCGCCGATGATCGAGTGCAGCACAACCTCGGTGCCGTCCTCGAGCGTCCCGGCGCCGTCGCAGCCGAGGATCATCGGGAACTGGTCGGGCTTGATGCCGACCCCCCGCAGCGTCCAGATGTCGTGCATGTTGAGGCTGGCGGCGGTGACGTTGACCGCGACCCAACCCTCGGGGACCTCGGGTTCCGGGCGTTCTCCCACGGTCAGCGAGTCGAGCGGAGCGTCGGCGTTGGGCTCTGCGGCGTAGACGGCGAACATGTCAGGGAATGTAGTCACATGGCGCCCCGTCTACTGTGTGAGGAGTGCGGGCACTTGCCGACTGGTGGGATGCGGTAGAGCTGTGGGTGACCCAGCTCGCGTTCCCGTTCCAGGTCGCTCTCGCCGTGGTCGTGGTGCTGCCCGTCTGCTGGGGGGTCGCGGACCTGCTCGACCGGGGGGTCGACGTCGCGGTGGCCCGCCGGACGCGCCGGTCCGACACGCGCCGGCCCGGGGACGGGCCCTGAACCGGTGCGATCACATGGGCCGGCACGCCGGTCTCGCACCGGCGGTGCTGTTCGCCTATGTGGTGGCCCGCCCCTGGCGGAGATCGGCCCGGATGCGTCAGGCGACTGCGGACCCGGCAGCCGCGGCGGCGAACATCGGCAGCACGTCGGAGCACCCGCCGCCGACCAGCACGGTGGCCAACTCGTCGCCGCGGGTCCGGCCCCGGTTGACGATCACCACCGGGATACCGTGCCGGTGCGCGTGTCGGACGAAGCGCAGCCCGGACATGACCGTGAGCGAGGATCCGGCGACGAGGAGCACTCCGGCGCCGTCGGGGCCGGGAGCGAGGGCGTCGACCATCGCGTAGGCCTGCGCCACCCGGTCGCGCGGCACGTTCTCGCCGAAGAACACGACGTCGGGTTTGAGCACGCCCCCGCACGCCGTGCACGGTGCGATCCGGAAGCCGGCGACCGACTCCAGCACCGCGTCGCCGTCCGGGGCCGTTTCCACCTGCGTCCCCGCGGTGGCGACGAAGCCGGGGTTGAGCGCGGCCAGCCGCTCCTGGAGCACGTCGCGTGGGGTGGTCTGCCGGCAGTCCAGGCACACGACGTCGGCGATCCTCCCGTGCAGGTCGATGACCGAGCGGCTGCCCGCGGCCCGGTGGAGCCCGTCGACGTTCTGCGTGATCAACCCGTGCAGCACGCCCGTGCGCTCCAGGCCGGCGAACGCGCGGTGCCCGTCGTTCGGCTCGGCGCGGCGCATCCGGGCCCACCCGACGTGGCTGCGCGCCCAGTAGCGGCGCTGCGCGGGCTCCCCGGACCGGAACTCGTCGTAGGTCATGGGAGTGCGGGGAGGGGAGTCGGGCCCGCGGTAGTCGGGGATGCCGGAGTCGGTGCTCAGACCGGCCCCGGTCAGCGCGACGACCCGGCGTCCGGCCAGCACGTCCAGGGCGCGCTCGACCGATGACCTGGTGTCGCTCTGCACGTCCCCCAGGGTAAGTCGTCCGGCGTGGTGTCGCGTTCGTACAAGACCCCGGCGCCCGCACCGGGCCAGGCTCGGGGGCATGGACCACGCAGACCACCTCCAGCAGAGCATCGACATCGCCGTGGCGGCGATCCGCGGCGCCCGCCCCGAGCAGTTCGACGACCCGAGCCCGTGCAGCGACTACACCGTCGGCCGGGTCGTCAACCACCTCGCGTTCGGCTTCCTGCTCGCGCAACGCTCCGGTGCCCGGCGTGAGTGGGACGCCTCCTGGTCGGCCGACGAGCGGGCCCCGTTCCTGATCGACGTTCCCGAGGGCCGGTGGGCCGACGTCTGTGCCCGGGAGGCCGCGGAGACCGCGCGGATCTGGACCGATCCGCAGGTGTGGGAGGGAGACACCGACCTCGGCGGCTCCACGATGCCCGCAGCCATGGTCGGTTCGATCATGACCAGCGAGTTCGTGATCCACGCCTGGGACGTCGCGGCAGCCACCGGCCAGCGGATCGAGTGCCCGCCGGGGCTGGGGGAGGCCGTGCTGGAAGGCGCATCCGGCATCGCGCAGATGGGTCGTGACGGCGGCTGGTTCGGAGCCGAGGTCGCCGTGGACTCGTCGGCGCCCGCCTTCGACCGCGCGCTCGGCGTCACCGGCCGCGACCCCCGCTGGGCCCCACGGCGCTCCTGAAGCGCCCCGGCGCCACGCCTGTCGCGGCCCCGGATGCTGCGGGGTGGCGTGCGCTGCGCTGGATGCACCGCACGCCACTCCCGCTCCGGAGATCAGCCGCCAACCCACGACGGAGGGCGCTTCTCGGCGAAAGCGCGGATGCCCTCCTGGCCCTCCTCGCCGGCGAAGTACCCGGCGGAGAGCTCCTGCATCCGGGCGAAGTCCTCGGCCATCGTCGCGGGCCGCTCCCGACGCAGCATCTCCTTGGTTCCGGCCAGCGCCCCCGGAGCGCCGAGTCGCAGTGCGGAGACGTACCGGTCGATCTCGGCGTCCAGCCCGTCGACCGGCACCGCGGAGTTGATCAGCCCGATGGCCGCGGCGCGGCGGGCGTCGAACGTCTCGCCGGTGAGGAACAGCTCGTGCGCGGCGCGGGGCAGCAGCCGGGGCAGGACCGTCACCGAGATGACCGCGGGGACGACCCCGATCCGGACCTCGCTGAACGCGAACGTCGCGTCCTCGGCGGCGACGGCGATGTCGCACGCCGCGACAAGCCCGACGCCGCCCGCGCGGGCCGGCCCGCTCAGCCGGGCCACCACGGGTTTCGGGGCGGTCCAGATCCGTTCCAGGATCGCCGGGACCTCGTTGACGCCCTGGCCCTGCGCGCCGGCGCCGCGTGACTCCTTGAGGTCCATCCCGGCGCAGAACACCCGCCCGGTGTGGGTCAGCACGATGACGCGCACGGCGTCGTCGGCCAGCGCGGCGCCGAGGTGGGCGAGCAGTTCGCGGCGCAGCTGGGCGGACAGCGCGTTGCGGTTCGCGGGGGAGTCCAGCGTGATCGTCCCGACGCCGTCGGCGACGTCGAGGTGCACGAGTTCCGGGGAGGCGTTGTCGGCGGGGGAGGTCATGACCGGAACCTAGCCCGTGGCGCGACGGCGCCGGCACCTGGCGAGCGGCGGGGCGGAACGTGATCGGTGGTGCGTCGCCGGCGGGCCGGACGTCGGACAGTGCGGTTCAGCTGAACCGCGAGCGCAGGTAGGTCGCCGTCGCGTCGTCGGCGGGGAAGAAGGACTCGATCGCCACCTCCTCCAGCGCCGGGTCCGCGCAGTGCGCCACCTGCCGGCGCAGCCGCGAGACCAGATGCGCGGAGTACTCGGCGAGATCCGCCACGTGGGGGGCGAGCTCACGCGGATGCAGGCTGACCCGGAGCACGTTCACGGGCGGTCCGAGCAGCTCCGGGTCGACCAGCTCGGTGAGCAGCCCGAGCGCGCGGTTGCCGGCGATCAGGTTCCAGGCGCCGTCCACCAGCAGAGCGGGATAGGGCTCGTGCCCCGTCAGGATCCGGCGTAGCGACCGGTGCACCTCGCCGAGCTCCACGTCGTCGAGGCCGTGCTCGGTGTAGGCGGGGGCGAACCCGGTGGCGACCAGCAGTTCGTTGCGTCCCCGCAGCGGCAGGTCCAGCTGTTCGGACAGGTGCAGCACCATGTCCCGGCTCGGCCGCGAGCGGCCCGTCTCCAGGAAGCTGAGGTGCCGCGCCGAGACGTCGGCCTGGATGCCGAGGTCCAGCTGGGTCAGCCGGCGTCGGCGGCGCCAGTTGCGCAGCAGCTCGCCGAAGCCGGGGCTCCCGGCGGAGGCGCTGACCACAGCCGTCACGGGCGCGACTCTAGCGAGCGATGTGCGGGGCGGTCGATGACCTCGGAGGTAATGGACGGCGGATCGGGCCCCCGACACGCTGACGCCCATGACCGACGATCTGACTGCGCAACTGCACGCCGCGATGCCGTTCACCGCCGTCCTCGGGGCGACGGCGCTGGTGGTCGGGGCGGACGAGGTGCGGCTGCGGCTGGAGTGGGACGCGATGCGCTGCACCGCTGGCGGGCTGCTGCACGGCGGGGCACTGATGGGGCTGGCCGACGCGGCGGGCGGCTGGAGCGCCTTCCTCAACCTGCCCGACGGCGCCACCGGCACCGCGACCGTCGACTCGATGACCCACTTCCTGCGTGGCGTGAGCGGCGGTCACGTCGAGGCCGCGGCCCGCCCGCTGCACGCCGGCCGGAGCATGATCGTCATCGACACCGACGTGCGCGACGCGGGTGGGTGCCTGGTCGGGCGGGTCACGCAGACCCAAGCGGTCCTGCGCTGAGGGTGGAGAGGATCGGATCACACGCAGCGGTCGGGCGGCGCCGCCTCGTGGCACGGTGGAGCGGTCCGCTCCCCCGATGAAGGACGACTGCGTTGATCGAGACACCGATGGCCACCTTCGAGGACTGGCTCATGTCCCAGACGACCGCCGACCGGCCGCGCGGGATCATCGCGCAACTGATGCTGGATCAGCGGTTGCACGAGGTGGACTTCGGGTCCAGCGCGGTCCGCGACGAGTTCCGGAGAATGCTCGCCGACTTCGAGGCCGACACGCACGGCCTGCCGGTGCGCAGCACGCCGTTGCCGTTGCGGGCACGGCGGCCGGGACACCGTCCGGTGTTCGACCTTCAGGACGACGCGGGCCCGCCTGCCTGAGCAGGCAGGCGGGCCCGTGGCACGCCGCCGGCCGGGCAGCGCGGTCATGTAGCGGTCATGTATCTGATCGCCGGGCGATTCCCCACGGTGCAGGACTACGGTCGATGAGGACGCCGATCGTCGGCCCGGGGGACGAGTATGAAGATCGGACTGCACATCGCGGACTTCATCTACCCGAGCGGCCCGCCCGGGCTCGCGGGTGACCTGACGCGGATCGTGACGACCGCTGAGGAAGCGGGCTTCGCGCGGGTGAGCGTGATGGACCACCTGTGGCAGATCAGCGTGCTCGGCCCGCCGGAGCACGAGATGCTCGAGGCCTACACGACGCTGGGCTACCTGGCGGCACGCACCTCGCGGGTCGAGATCCTCGCGTGGGTGACTGCGGTGACCTACCGCGAGCCCGGGCTGCTCGCGAAGATCGTCAGCACCCTCGACGTGCTCTCCGGCGGCCGTGCCTGGCTGGGCATCGGGGCGGGCTGGTACGAGCAGGAGGCCCGCGGATTGGGGCTGCCCTTCCCGCCCACTGCCGAGCGCTTCGAGCGGCTCGAGGAGGCGCTGCAGATCTGCCTGCAGATGTGGAGCGAGGACGATGGTCCCTTCCACGGCAAGCACTACCAGCTCGAACGCACGCTCAACTCGCCGCAGCCGTTGCGCAAGCCCCATCCGCCGATCCTCATCGGCGGTGGCGGGGAGAAGAAGACGCTGCGGTTCGTCGCCCGCTACGCCCAGGCCTGCAACCTGTTCCCCGGCCCGGAGCTGGCGCACAAGCTCGACGTACTGCGCGCGCACTGCGATGCCGAGGGGCGCGACTACGACGAGATCGAGAAGACCGTCATGCTGCCGCTCGACCCCGGGGCGAACGGGGAGAAGGCCGGCGCCCTGCTCGAGCAGCTGCAGGAGCTGGCCCAGCTCGGTGTCGCCGAGGCGCACGGCATCGTGCCGCAGATGCACCGGATCGAGCCGCTGGAGATCCTCGGGCGCGACGTCATCCCGGCCGCGGCAGAGCTCTGAGCCCGACCCGGTGCGGGTCGCGCCGGCCGGCCGGGGTTCCGTGACCTGCGCTCGGAGCCGCCGATCGGGCACGCCTGTGCCGTCCAGGAGTCAGCTATGAGCCCCCCGTCACCCGGTGCCGACGATGTCCCGGGGCAGTTGCAGCGGCGGCTGGGGATGTTCGACGCCGTGGTCATCGGTCTGGGCTCGATGATCGGCGCGGGGATCTTCGCCGCCCTTGCGCCGGCGGCGAGGGCGGCCGGATCCGGCCTGCTGCTCGGGCTGGCGGCCGCCGCGGTCGTGGCCTACTGCAACGCGACCTCCTCCGCCCGACTGGCCGCCCGCTATCCGGCGTCGGGCGGCACCTATGTCTACGGCCGGGAGCGCCTGGGGGACTTCTGGGGATATCTGGCGGGGTGGGGGTTCGTGGTCGGGAAGACCGCATCCTGCGCGGCGATGGCCCTCACGGTGGGCGCGTACGTGTGGCCGTCGCAGGCACACGCGGTGGCGGTTGCCGCGGTGGTGGCGCTGACAGCGGTGAACTGCGCGGGGGTACAGAAGTCGGCCTGGCTCACCCGCACCATCGTTGCTGTCGTGCTCGCGGTGCTCGCGGCGGTGGTCACGACCTGCCTGGTGTCCGATGGGGCGGACGCGGCCCGGCTGGACCTCGGCGCGGACGCCACGTTCGGTGGCGTGCTGCAGGCGGCGGGCCTGCTGTTCTTCGCATTCGCCGGATACGCGCGCATCGCCACCCTCGGTGAGGAGGTCCGCGAGCCGCGGCGCACCATCCCCCGTGCGATTTCCCTCGCCCTGGGTATCACGCTGGTCGTCTACGCGTCCGTCGCGGTCGCGGTGCTGACCGTGCTGGGACCGGCGCGGCTGGGCGAGGCGGCCGCGCCGCTGGCCGAGGCCGTCCGGGCCGCGGGAGCGTCGTGGCTGGTCCCGGTGGTGGGCATCGGCGCCGCGGTCGCGTCACTCGGGTCGTTGCTGGCGCTGATCCTGGGCGTGTCGCGCACCGCCTTCGCGATGGCCCGCGACCGGCAGCTGCCACACGTCCTGGCCGCGGTGCACCCGCGCATCGGCGTTCCGCACCGCGCCGAGCTGGCCGTGGGCGCCGCGGTCGTGGTGCTGGCGGCGACGGTGGACGTGCGCGGAGCGATCGGCTTCTCTTCCTTCGGTGTGCTGGTCTACTACGCCATCGCCAACGCCGCGGCGTGGATTCTCACCCCGGCCGAGGGCCGGCCGCCGCGCGCCGTACCCGCGCTCGGCATGGCCGGGTGCCTGCTACTGGCCTTCGCCCTGCCGGTCTCCTCGGTCGTCTCCGGCGGTGCCGTGCTGGCACTGGGTGCCGCTGCCTACGGCCTGCGCCGCACCCTCGTCCGCCGCTGACCACCGGCAACGCAGCCCAGGAACGACACGACCACGCCCGGCGCGAGCCGGACCCGGCCGAGTCGTGGCACCCGACCGCGATCCGGGGCCTGTGAAAGCCATTCGGGAATGCATTCGTGGCATCCGGCCCTTACAGTCGATGTGATGCATTCCGCGACGCGCTTCCGGACCGCTCCGGTCGCGTCGTGCACGCTGTGGCCGGCCCGCCGCCGGCATGTCGACCTCTGCCGCACCAGCGCCGTCCAGTGAGCCGGACGGACCGTCCAGCCGTCCGTGCCGTGCTCCTCCGAGGGGAATCGATGACCACCACCCGTACCGGGGTCGCGATCGTCGGTGCCGGGCCGCGCGGTACCGGCATCCTCGAACGTCTCGGTGCGAGCCTCGACGAGCTCTATCCCGGCGGCGAACTCGACGTGCACATGATCGACCCCTACCCGGTGGGTGCCGGCCGGATCTGGCGCAACGAGCAGTCGTCGCTGCTGGCCATGAACTCCATGGCGGCCGACGTCACCATGTTCACCGACGACACCGTCGTCTGCGCCGGGCCCATCCGTCCCGGCCCGTCGTTCGCGCAGTGGGCCGAGCTGCTCCGCACCGGTGGGCTGATCGGGGAGGCGGTCGATGATCTCGAACCGGAGTTGGCCACCGAGCTGCGCGCCGTCACCGACACTACTTTCCCCAGCCGCCGGCTGCAGAGCGAGTACCTGGCCTGGGTGTTCCGCCGCGTCGTCGCGGGGCTGCCGGACCGGGTGCGGGTGCACGTCCATCGCGGCCGGGCCACCGCGCTGACCGAGGACGGCGACGAGCAGCTCGTCACGGTCGGTGGGCTGCCCGAGCCGCTGCGCGTCGACACCGTGGTGCTCGCGTCCGGGCACCTGGACGCGAGCCCGACCGACGACGAGCGGGAGCTCGCCTCCCGGGCGCAGGAGCTCGGACTGCGCTACCTGCCGCCGGAGCAGACCACCGACTCCGACCTCTCGGTGATCGCGCCGGGCGAGACGGTGATCGTCCGCGGCATGGGGCTGGCGTTCATCGACCTGGTCGTGCTGCTGTTCTCCGGTCGTGGCGGTCGCTTCGAGGAGCAGGCGAACGGCGAGCTGCGTTACGTCCCGTCGGGCGCGGAGCCGCGGTTGGTGGCCGGCTCGCCGCGCGGCGCGCCCTACCACTCCAAGACGCACTACCAGCTGCAGGCCGGACGGCCGCCGCTGCCGCGGTTCTTCGGCCCCGACGTGCTCGACCCGCTGACCCGCACCGGCCGCCCGCTCGAGCTGCGCGGCGAGCTGTGGCCGCTGATGGCCAAGGAGATCGCCTGGGGCTGGTACCACGAGCTGCTGCAGGGCCACCCCGAGCGGGTCCGGCTGGACTGGGACACCTTCGCCGACCGCTTCGTCGCGCTGGACTGGGACAGCCCCGAGATGGCGGCGCTGATCGCGCAGACGGTTCCGGATCCGGTCGACCGGATCGACTTCACCGCTCTCGACCGCCCGATCGACGGGCTGCGCGCGGCCACGCTCGCCGAGCTGCAGCCGCTGGTCCGGGTCCGGATCGCCGAGGACCTGCGCCAGCACGTCGACCCGGCACACACTGCGCACCTCGGTGCGTTCATCGCGATGCTGTCGGTCTACGGCGAGGTCACCCGACTGCAGGGGGAGCGTGTGCTGTCCGACCGGTCCCGCGCCTACGACGTGAACTGGTGGCAGAGCTTCTTCAACTCCGTGGCCAGCGGGCCGCCCGGATTCCGGGTGCGTGAACTGCTCGCGCTCTCACGCGCGGGCCACATCGACTTCCTGGGCCCCGGCATGTGGGTCGACATCGACGAGCAGTCGCAGGTGTTCCGCACCGGCAGCGCCGCGCTCGACGGCGCCCCGCCGGTCACGGCCTCCGTCGTCGTCGACGCCCGGCTGCCTGACCCGAGCGCCGACCGCACGGTCGACCCGCTGCTGGCCGGACTGATCCGCGACGGTGCCGCGGCCGAGGACATCCTCCGCGACGACGACGGCACGGTACTGCGCAACACCGGGCTCATCCGGGTGCGCCCGGCCGACGGTGCGCTCCTCGATGCCGACGGCGAGGTCCACCCGCGCCGGTTCGCAGTCGGCCCGCACACCGTCGTCAAGGTTGCCGGTGCGTTCACCCGGCCCGGGATGAACGCGCAGAGCCTGCGCTACAACGACGCGGTCGCCCGCGCCGTCCTGGACAGCCTCCCGCCGGCCCGCCCGGAAGAGGTCTCCTCCGCCGCCTGACCCGTGGCCCGTTCCCTCCCGCCCAGCTCAGGTCCGGACCTGTCATTCCCGGTCGTCGGCGCGTCGATCCTGGGTGGCCACGCCGCCACCGGCCGGGATCTCGACCTCCGTGTGGCCCTCGGCCACCGTGCCCGTCGTGCCCAGGACCTCGGCGCGGGCGGCGCGGACCTTGACCACCGCGGTACCGACCGTCGCGATCCAGGCGGCGGCGATGATCAGGTAGATCGTGGTGCGCAGGCCGCCGTCGATCTCTGCGGCCCGCAGGATCGTGCGGGCGTTGGTCAGGATGATGATGCCGCCGACGGCGGTGCCGAGCACCGTCGCCGGGACCTTCGTGACCAGCCACGCGGCCAGCGGCGCGGCCAGGACACCACCGAGCAGCAGGCCGCCGATGGTGAACGGGTCGAGCACCTCGGTGCCCAGACCGATCAGGAAGCCGACGCTGGCGGCGAGCGCGACCAGGAACTCCGAGGTGTCCACCGAGCCGATCACAGTGCGTGGTGCGGTACGGCCGGCGCTGAGCAGCGCCGGCGTGGCAACCGGGCCCCAGCCGCCTCCGCCCGAGGCGTCGACGAAACCGGCGACCAGGCCGAGCGGGGCCAGGAAGCGCCTGCGGTGCGGTGACACCCGCGCGGTCGACACCGCCGGCGGGCGGATCGAGAAGCGCAGCAGGATGTAGACGCCGAGCGCCAGCAGGATGCCGGACATGATCGGCGCTGCGTCCTGGGTCGACAGAGCGGACAGGACGGTCGCGCCGAGGAACGCCCCGATCGCCCCGGGCACACCCAGACGCAGGACGAGCCGCCAGTCCACGTTGCCGAAGCGCCAGTGCGAGGCGCCTGCGGCGAGCGTCGTGCCGACCTCGGCGAGGTGGACCGAGGCGCTCGCGACAGCCGGGTTGATCCCGGCGATGAGCAGCAGCGACGTCGAGGTGACGCCGTAGGCCATGCCGAGCGCGCCGTCGACGAGCTGGGCGCCGAACCCGACGAGGGCGAACACGATGAGAGTGCGCATGGGGAGGAGGGCTCCGAGGGAGTGGGGCATGCGGGAGTTGCGCGCGAGCTCGCGCGCCGCCGCGGACGCGGGTCAGCGGGGGAGGTGCCGAGAGGTCAGCGACAGAACTCGTCGAACGCGTGGCCCCGGCGCGACGGCCAGAACCGCTCCAGATCCGCGACGAGGATCCGGGTCACCGACGCAGCCGCCGACGCACCGTCGTCACGCCGGGCTCCGGCGGCAACGGACTGCGGGCGCAGCACGGTCGGGGACACCACCCAATCGTGTAGTGCGCAGCCCCGAGACACAACACGGCGTCCGGCATGCGGCGGGGCCGCCGTCAAATGTCCGGACCTGGCGACCGCCAGGCCGTCCGCTGTTCCCGTCGGTTCGTAGCGGGTTGGCCAGTTCTCAGTCACCGCATCGCCTGGCCCGCGCGGGGAACCCCCTGAGTACAGAGGAGCGATTGCCGAGGAACGGTCATGCTGTACTACCCGGACTTCATCAAGTCGGTTCAGCAGCTGGGGGACATCCGCGCCCAGGACGCCGAGCGCATGACCTGCGTCACGCTGCAGACGCTGGCGCGGCGCATCTCGTGGGGAGAGGCCGAGGACCTCGCTGCGCGCCTTCCGGGCCGGTTGCGCCAGTGCCTGGAGTACGAGGGGCCGCTGGAGAAGTTCGGCCTCGACGAGTTCTTTCGGCGCATCGCACAGCACGTCGGCGTTGATCGGCCGACCATCCAGCGGGTGGCTCGCGCGGTGTTCGCCACGTTGTGGCGGGCGGTGGGCAGCAAGGAGTTCGACGACATGCGGTCGCAGCTGCCGAAGGAGTTCAGGCGGTGGCTGGACGACGCGGTGGCCACGGGGCCGGCGCCACCGGTGGAGGACGAGCACCCACCGGCGCGGTTGTCGCTGGATGAGTTCCTCGACCGCATCTCCGAACGCGGCGTCGAGCGCGAACTCGCTTTGCCGGTCGCCGAAGCGGTGCTGGAGGTCCTCGCCGCACGGATCACCGGCGGGCAGGCAGAGGATCTGATGCCGCTGGTGCCCCGCGAGCTGCGCCCGGCGCTGCGACGCGGCATCGCCCGTGGCCGGGGCATCGGAATGCAGATGGAGCTGGAAGACTTTCTGTCCGAGATCGCCGAACGGACCGACGCCGACATGGGCTTGGCCCACGAGTACGCCCGCGCCGTGGTCGCGGCGCTCCATGAGGCGGTCGGCGACAAGGAGTTCTCCGACACGGTGGCGCAGCTGCCCGCCGCGTACCGCGACGCGCTGATCCCGGAGTACACCTAGTGCTGCGTTCGTTAAGTAGAGCGTAGGTTATCGGTTGTGGAGGCTGTCGGGTCGAGCGGAGAACGGTCGTGCCGAGGTTGCTGATCGCGCGTCCGGCTGCGGACGCGGTCGAGGAACGCGCGA
>NZ_JAHDTG010000036.1 GCF_018531475.1 Pseudonocardia mahuensis | reverse complement strand
GAGCTGCGGCTCGGTGTCCGCCGCGGCGGTGCCCGGCTCGGGCTCGGTGAGCGACCGGGCCCCGGCGGCGGCCGCGGGGACAGCGGCGAAGGATTGGGTGAGCGGCTCGGCGAACATCTCGTCGCGCGAGTCCGTGAACGCTGCGGCGGTCACGACCGGGATGCGCCCGGTCGCGGTGTCGTCGCCGGTGAAGTCGGTGATCCGCGGCAACTGCCCGGTGGGTGCGTCGTCGTCCGGGACGACGGGCAGGGGTTCCGCCGCCTGCTCGTCACCGACCACGGTGATGGGGCCGGTCGCCGGCTCGTCGGTGAACAGGCCGATCGGGCCGGTGGGCGGGTCGGCGACGACGTGGGCGGGCATGGCGTAGCGAGCCGCGCTGCGCTCGGCGCCCCGGTCGGGGTCGGCGCTCTCCGCCGCGGTCGAGGGCGCCGGGAAGAACTCCGCTTCCGCGTCGCCGTACCGGTCCGGGTACGGGGTGGGGATCAGCCCGAGCCGGGCGCGGGCGGCCCGGCGTTGCGCGCGAGCGGATACATCGACCACTGGCATCCAGACCTCGTCGGACCGGGCAGGGGAGGAAGAGCGTCGACGGTGGCCGAAGCCGTGCATCGGGGAGCGCCCCGACCACCGTGTCCGCTGTGCTGGGGAGCGTTCCCCACCCCGGCTTTAGCGATCACGGAACCGTAACGGGGGGCGCTGCACACGCTGCACCCGCGACACGCCGTGAGCGCTGAGTGGCAGTATCGCTACGCCGAGCGAGCACCCTCAGCGCCAGGCGCGTCACTACGCACGACCGTCGGCAGCTCGCCGAGTCGGAACACCCGCTCGGCGTTCCGCCCGGCGCTCTCGGCGATCCGCTCGGCGGAAACGCCACGTAGAGCCGCCAGTCCGCGCACGGTCCACGGCAGGACGTACGGCTCTCCTGCCCGCCCGCGGTGCGGGTGCGGGGTCAGGAACGGCGCGTCGGTCTCCACCAGGAGCAGGTCCTCCGGGACTCCGGCGGCCGCCTCCTGGAGCGCCCGGGCGTTGCGGAACGTGACCGGCCCGGCGAAGGACATGAGGTAGCCGGCGTCGGCGCAACGCCGGGCCATCTCGGCGTCGCCGGAGAAGCAGTGGAAGATCACGTCGGCCGGTGCGCCCTCCTCGGCGAGGATGCGCAGGACATCGTCGTGGGCGTCCCGATCGTGGATCATCAGCGGCTTGCCGATCCGCTTGGCCAGATCGATGTGGCGGCGGAAGGACTCCTGCTGGGCCTGCGGCGGGGAGTGGTCCCAGTAGTAGTCGAGCCCCGTCTCCCCCACCGCGACGACCCGCGGGTCGCGGGCCAGCCGCTCGATCTCGGCGTGGTCGTCCTCGGTGAGCGCGGCGGTGCGGGTGGGGTGCAGTGCGACGGCTGCGGCCACCCGGTCGTCCCAGTGCGCGGCCTGGACAGCCCACCGGGCCGCCGCCAGGTCGTCGGCGATCGTGACCGCACGGGTGACCCCGACGGCGGCGGCCCGGTCCATCGCGGCGGTGACGTCGGCGGCGTCCACGCAGCCGCACGCGTCGAGGTGGGTGTGCGCGTCGACGGTCGGCGCCGGGAGCGGCTCCGGCGGCTCCGGTCGCTCCCGCCGCCCGTGTGCGGCACTCACTTCTGGATCGGGGCCCACTCCGGGCCGGTCTCGCCCAGCTCCGGGTCGAGCTTGGTGAAGATCGGCGTCGGCTTCTTCAGCGGGCGGCCGACCTCGATCGGCGTCGACTCCCAGCGGGCCTGCTCGGCCGCGTAGTCGCCCATCAGCACCGGGTAGGACGGACCGCCACCGAGATCGGGCACCTCCCGGATCTCGGGCTGCGCAGCCCACACCCCGGTGCCGCCCAGCGCCTCGTGCACCTTCTGCGCGGCGTGCGGCAGGAACGGCGTGAGCAGCGTGTTCGCGTCCTGCACGACCTGCAGCACGGTGTGCAGGATGGTGTCACGGCGGTCCGGGTCATCCCCCCGCTTCCATGGTTCCTGCTCGGACAGGTAACGGTTGGCCGCCGCGACCACCCGCATCGCCTCGCCGATCGCCTGCTTGAACCGGCTGCGGGAGAGCAGATCGCCCACGGTGTCGAACGCGGCCCGGGAGAACGCGAGCAGTTCGGCGTCGGCCTCGGTCGGCGCGGTCGGCTTCGGAATCGCACCGACGTTCTTGTGCGCCATCGAGATCGAGCGGTTGACCAGGTTGCCCCACTCGTTGGCCAGCTCGAAGTTGATGCGCCGGACGAACTCGTCCCAGGTGAAATCGGTGTCCTGGTTCTCCGGGCCGGCCACCGCGATGAAGTAGCGCAGCGCGTCCGGGCCGAACTCACGGAGGAAGTCGCGCACGTAGATCACGGTGCCGCGGCTGGTGGAGAACTTCGACCCGCTCATCGTCAGGAACTCGCTGGAGACGATCTCGTTCGGCAGGTTGAGCGTGCCGAACGCGCCCGGCTCGCCGCCGTGGTCGCCCGCCCCGTTCTGGCCCAGCAGGAGCGCCGGCCAGATCACCGAGTGGAAGACGATGTTGTCCTTGCCCATGAAGTAGTAGCCCTTGGCGTCCGGGTCGGTCCACCACTGCTTCCAGGCATCCGGGTCGCCGGTGCGCCGGGCCCACTCCACCGACGCCGAGAGGTAGCCGATCACCGCGTCGAACCAGACGTAGAGCCGCTTCATCGACTGCTCGCTCCAGCCGTCCAGCGGCACCGGAACGCCCCAGTCGAGGTCGCGGGTGATCGGCCGCGGCTTGAGGTCGTCGACGAGGTTCGCGGAGAACTTCAGGACGTTGGGCCGCCAGTCGGTGCGGCTGGACAGCCACGCGCCGAGCGACTCGGCGAAGGCGGGCAGGTCGAGGAAGAAGTGCTCGGTCTCGACGAACTCCGGTGTCTCTCCGTTGATCTTCGAGCGCGGGTTGATCAGGTCGGCCGGGTCGAGCTGGTTGCCGCAGTTGTCGCACTGGTCGCCGCGGGCGCCCTCGTAGCCGCAGATCGGGCAGGTGCCCTCGATGTAGCGGTCCGGCAGCGTGCGTCCGGTGGACGGGCTGATCGCACCCATCGCCGACTTGGCCACCACGTAACCGTTGCGGTGCAGCGCCAGGAACAGCTGCTGGACCACCTCGTAGTGGTTGGTCGTGGTGGTCCGGGTGAACAGGTCGTAGGACAGCCCCAGGCCCTGCAGGTCCTCGACGATGACCCGGTTGTACTTGTCCGCGAGCTCGCGCGGGGTCACCCCCTCGGCGTCGGCCTGCACCTGGATCGGGGTGCCGTGCTCGTCGGTACCGCTGACCATGAGGACCTGCTTGCCCGACATCCGCTGGAAACGGGAGAAGACGTCGGAGGGCACACCGAAACCGGAGACATGGCCGATGTGCCGGGGGCCGTTGGCATAGGGCCACGCCACGGCGGTCAGCACGCGGGAACTCATGACTACCAGCGTATTCCAGTCGGCCAACCGGCTTCCCGCGCGGGCGAGGACGGGCCCTGCGCAAGGATGGTCGTCGTGGACCGACGCACCTACGGCGGCCGCGACGCCGCCGCCCGCACCGCCGAACGGCGGGCGAGCCTCATGGACGCCGGGCTGCGGATGTGGTCCGACGGCGGGTGGGCCGCGGTCACGGTCCGCGGGGTGTGCGCCGCCGCCGGGCTCACCGAGCGCTACTTCTACCAGAGCTTCACCGACCGTGAGGCACTGCTGCTGGCGATCTTCGACGCGTCCCTGGACGACACGCTCGCCGCGGTGCTCGCCGCGATGGAGACGGCTCCCGGTACGCCTGCCGGGCAACTGCGGGCCGCCATCGGCGCGTTCGTCGGCCGGATCAGCGACGACCCGCGGCACGCCGTCGGGCTCGTGGAGCCGATCGGCAGCCCGGCGCTGCGCCGACACCGCCGGGCCGCGTCCACCGGGTTCGCCGAGCTCGTCGCGGCCCGGGCAGGGGCGCTCACCCCGGACGCCGACCAGGATCGACTGCGGGCCGCCGCCCGGTTCTGCGTCGGGGGCCTGACCGAGCTGATCATCTGCTGGCTGGACGGCGACCGCCCGTCCGGTCCCGACGAGATCGTCGAGCACGGGGTGCGGCTGTTCCAGGCGGCCCTGCGGACGGGCTGACGCGGTCGTGCACGGTACGACTCACCGGACACGGGCGGCCGAGCCGCGGTGCGACCAGGCCGGGGGCTGCGGTAGGCCCTCGGGTCCCGGTACGCCCGCCGCGCGCCGGAACGCGGCCATCGCCCGCGGGTGGTAGCGCCACCGCCCGCGGGGCAACCGCCACAGCGCCCGCAGCACACCGAGGACCAGCCGCAGCGCCCATGCGCGCCGGGACGTCCACCGCTCGCCGAGGGTCTCGCGGGCCGCGGGTGACAGCGTGCCCACCGTGAGCAGCCAGTGCAGCCGCACCGCGGGCCACCGCAGCACGCGCCACACGGGTGCCGGCAGCCCGCGCAGCCCAGGGGGTGGCGGCGGGTCGTGGAACGCCGCGATGAGCCGGCGCGCGGCGGGGGTCAGCTCCAGCACGTGCGCGCAGTGGTGGGCGAAGTACGCCTCGAACGCGCTTCGGTCGGCCGGCACCGGGCGCATCGACATCCCGTAGAGCCGCCACCATTGCACGCCCTCGGCGTGCAGCCGGTCGAGCTCGTCGTCGCGCAGCCGGCGGTGGAACGTCTCGGCGTGGGTCCGCACGCCCTCGACGAACGTCGCGTGCGCCCAGTAGAACGTCGCCGGGTCGAGCGCGTGGTAGCGCGCCCCGTCGGGCCGGGAGCCTCTGATACCGACATGGTGGCCGCGGACCGTCGCGGCAGTGGTCGCGGCGGCCGGGCCGTCGTAGACCACGCCGAAGATCTCGAACAGCGAGCGCCACAGCCGCTGGAACGGCTCGTCGAACACCGTCGAGTGCTCGGCCACGCCCGCCCCGAGCGAGGGGTCCATGACCTGCAGCAGGGTGGCGCGCCCGGTGAAGACGAACGCCACCCACTCGCCGAAGTACCGCCAGGTCAGCGAGTCCGGCCCCAGTGGTTCCGGGGGCTGCGCCATGTCCGGAGTATTGATCTGACAACGGCCGTTGTCAATCGATCTCGGCCGACCGTGGATCAGCCCGGCGTGCGGTCCGGATCACCGATCACCCGTGCTCGGCGATCGGCTCACATGTCGGGCACGCGCCAGCCGTACTCACCGGGCAGCGCCAGCGCCTGCTGCGGACCGTACGACCGCCTCGGATAGATCACGGGCTCCGGCGGACGCGCCAGGATCGGGTCGGACAGCCGCCAGAGCAGCTCGACCTCCTCGGTGCTGGTGAACAGCGTCTGGTCGCCCCGCATGACGTCGAGCAGCAGCCGCTCGTAGGCCTCGAGCGGCTCGGCGCCGGGGAACTCCTCGAGCAGGTCGAGCTTCATCCGGCTGCGGCCGAGCGTCAGGTCCGGGCCCGGGATCTTGGCCCGCACGTCGACGAAGATCCTCGGCTCGTCGGCGAGCTCGAGGACCAGCTCGTTGCACCGGTCGTCGACGTCCCCGGGGAACATCTTCAGCGGCGGCTCCCGGAAGCCCAGCGTGATCGTCCGCCGGCTCTCGGCCATCGCCTTGCCCGTGCGCAGGTAGATCGGCACGCCGAACCAGCGCCAGTTGTCGATGTAGGTCTCCATGGCCACGAACGTCTCGACGACCGAGTCGTCCGCGACGCCCTCCTCGTCCCGGTATCCCTTGTACTGCCCGAACACGACGCGCTCCGGGTCCAGCGGGCGGATCGCGCGGAAGACCTTGGCCTTCTCCTCGTGCAGGGACTGCGGGTCGAGGCGTACAGGCGGCTCGAGCGCGACGAAACCGAGCAGCTGGAACAGGTGGGTGGAGATCATGTCCCGGAACGTGCCGGTGGACTCCATGAACTCGGACCGGCCCTGGATGTCGATCTCCTCGGGCACGTCGATCTGCACGTAGCACACGCACTGGTGGTTCCACTGCGGCTCAAACAGCCCGTTGGCGAAGCGCAGAGCCAGGATGTTCTGCACCGCCTCCTTGCCGAGGAAGTGGTCGATGCGGAAGATCTGCTCCTCACCGAACACCTCGTGCAACGTGGCGTTGAGTTGCCTGGCCGACTGCAGGTCGGTCCCGAAGGGCTTCTCCAGGACCAGCTTGGCCCGCTGGTGCAGCTCGAACTTGCCGAGCATGCGCACCATCGGCTCCGCCACCGCCGGCGGGATGGACAGGTAGATCAGCCGCTGCGTGTTCGGACCCAGCTCCTGCTCGACCTCCCGGACGGCCTCGGCCAGCTCGGCACCGTTGTCGACGGAGGCGACCACGAAACCGATCCGCTTGGCGAACTCGTGCCACGACTCGTGGTCCCCGAGCTTTCCGCGGAACTGCTCGATCGCGGCATGGACCATGTCCCGGAACTCCTCCTGGGTTCCGGGGGCGCTGCGCCCGGAACCGATGATCCGGAACCTCTCCGGCATGAGGCCCAGGCGCCACAGGTGGTACAGGCCCGGGAAGAGCTTGCGGCGGGCCAGATCACCGGTCGCGCCGAAGATGACGAAGACATGCGGGTCCAGCGTGGTCGGCGCCATGACGGTCCAGGTACCCAAACCATCCGGTCGAAACCACATACGGCGACTACCGTGTGCGCCGTGAACGTCGAGGTGACACCCCTGCCCGGGATCGGTGTGCGTAAGGACTTCACAACTCGGGCGGGGCGCCGGATCGGGGTCGTCACCCATCGCGACGGCGAACTCGAACTGATCGTCTCCAAGGCCGACGACCCGGACACCAGCCTGGCGGAGCTGCCGCTCACCGTCGAGGAGGCCGGCACCCTCGCCAATCTGCTCGGCGCTCCCCAGCTCGTCGCACAGCTCGCCGAGGAGCACAGCGACGTGCCGGGGATCCGCACCGGCCGGCTCACGATCACCGCGGGCTCGGCCTTCGACGGTCGGCCCCTCGGGGACACAGCGCTGCGCACCCGCACGGGCGTGTCCGTCGTCGCGGTCATGCGGGCCGGCCAGGTGTACCCGTCCCCCGCCCCGGACTTCACCCTGACGGCCGGAGACCTGCTGATCAGCGTCGGGACATCGGTGGGGCTCGACGGCGCCGTCAAGATCCTGAAGCACGGCTGAGCCGGGGTGAACCACACCGCACTGGCGCTGATCGAGCTGGGGGCCGTCTTCTTCGGGCTCGGCCTGCTCGGCAGGCTCGCGGGGCGCATCGGGATGTCACCGATACCGCTGTACCTGCTGGGTGGGTTGTGCTTCGGCACCGGCGGGGTGCTCCCCCTCGGCGACATCGGCGACTTCACCGCCTTGGCGGGCGAGGTCGGCGTCGTGCTGCTGCTCCTGCTGCTCGGCCTCGAGTACACCGCCGGCGAGCTCATCCACGGGATGAAGCGGTCGTGGACAGCCGGCGTGCTCGACATCGTGCTCAATGCCGCCCCGGGTGCGGCGGTGGCACTGATCCTGGGCTGGGGGCCGGTCGGAGCGCTGGTGATGGCCGGCGTCACGTACATCTCGTCGTCGGGAATCGTGGCGAAGGTGCTCCGTGACCTCGGCAGGCTGGGCAACCGGGAAACCCCGGTGGTGCTCTCCGTCCTCGTCTTCGAGGACCTGGTCATGGCGCTCTACCTGCCGATCCTCGTCGCGCTGCTGATCGGGGTCAGCTTCTTCGGTGGGCTGGCCGCAGTGGGCATCTCGCTGGCGGCGATCACCGTCGTGCTGGTGGCGGCGCTGCGGTACGGCCGCTTCGTCTCCGCGATCGTCGACAGCCCGGATCGCGAGGTGTTCCTGCTCAAGGTGCTCGGGGCGGCGCTGCTGGTGGCCGGGTTCGCATCGGCGCTGCAGGTCTCGGCGGCGGTCGGGGCGTTCCTGCTCGGCATCGCGATCTCCGGCCCGACCGCGGAGAACGCCACGAAGCTGTTGGAGCCGTTGCGTGATCTGTTCGCGGCGGTGTTCTTCGTTGTGTTCGGGCTGAACACCGATCCACGGAGCATCCCACCGGTGCTGGGCTGGGCGGCCGTGCTCGCGGTGGTCACCACGCTGACGAAGCTCGCCACCGGGTGGTGGGCGGCGCGGCGTCAGGGCATCGGGGCGCTCGGTCGGGCCCGGGCAGGGGCCGCGCTGGTCGCCCGCGGCGAGTTCTCGATCGTGATCGCGGGGCTGGCCGTCGGCTACGCGGCCGTGGAGAACGAGCTGGCCGCGCTGGCCACCGCGTACGTGCTCATCATGGCGGTCCTGGGCCCCATCGCAGCCCGCTACGTGGAGCCGGTGGCCCGCAAACTCCGCCGCACCCCGAAGCAGACACCCGCCGTCATGTCGAGATCGACGTGAGACTGGTTTGATCATGTCTGCGACTAGTCCGGCGTCGATCTCGGCGAGTCAGGCGCCCCGGAACAGCCGGAGCCGGCGGTCGAGCATGTTCCGGACGAGTTCGACGGTGCGGGGCCGGCTGAGCGCGATGTCGTCGTAACCGAACCGCATGGTGTGCCAGCCGTGGTCACCGGTGGTCGTGTCACGCCAGCGGTCGTCGTTCGACAGCGCCCGCGTCCGATGCCCGTCGCCGTCGTACTCGATGGCGAGCAGGGCATCCGGATAGGCGAGGTCGAAACGCGCGACGTCGAATCCGTGCTCATCGAGCAGCCGGTACTGGACCATTGGGAGCGGCAGTCCGGCGAGGACCAGCAGCAGCCGTAGCCTGGTCTCCATCGGGGACTCCGCCCGTGCATCGGCCAGCGCTGTGACCCCGTCCAGCCGCCGGCAGCCGCGTGCTCCGGGTTCCTCCGCCCGCCGGACGAGCAGGTCCGCGGGCGCGAATCCACCCCTTCTCGCCAGCGCGTCGACCGCGACGACCGCCTCGACGACGTCCAGCCGTCGTGCCAGATCCCATGCGGTGCGCAGGGCCGATGTGACCCGGCAACGGCCGACGCGTGCCATGTCGCCGGGCGCCACCGGCGCGCGGTGGACCCTCAGCCCTCATGGGGCCGCGCGTCGCGGGGAACGACGACCTCCGCCGGCGCCGCGGCGGGCGCGCAGTCAGCACCGAGCAGCGTGGCCGCGGAGTACCCGCCGAGGACCCCGCCACGGTCGGCGACGAGGAGGAACGCGGCCTCGGACCGGGTCGCAAGATCGAGCCGCAGACCGGCCGGCACGTAGACGTCCGGAAAGACGCGCCGGTACCGCGGGCCTGCCAGCTGGTTCTTGGTCAGCAGGCCGCGCCACCGCCAGAGATCCGCGGAACGGCCGGTCGAGCACGATCAGAGCCTCGCGGACGGCGCGGTCCGCCGTGGCCGTTTCGCCGAATTCGACGTGAGACTGGTTCGACCATGCCCGCGACCAGTCCTGCGTCGATCTCGATGGCGGGGTCAGTCCCGGTTCGCGAGCGCCGCGTTGTAGAGCTCCCGTTTGGGCACGCCGGCGGCGGACGCCACCGCGGACACCGCGTCCTTGAGCCGCTCCCCCGCGTCGACCCGCTCCTGCACCGCGCCGACCAGCGACGCCACCGGCGGCGCCGCGGTGGGCGCGGCGCCGGCCAGCACCACCGTGATCTCGCCGCGGACCGGCCCCTCCGCCGCCCACGCGGCCAGCTCCGACAGCGGGCCGCGGAGCACCTCCTCGTGCTTCTTGGTCAGTTCCCGGCACACCGCAGCCGCCCGGTCGCAGCCCAGCACCGCGACCGCGTCGGCGAGCGTCTCGGCCAGCCGGTGCGGCGACTCGAAGAACACCGCCGCCCGCGGCTCCGCGACCAGCGTCTCCAGCCAGCGCCGTCGCTCACCGGACCGGCGCGGCGCGAATCCCTCGAAACAGAACCGTTCGCAGGGCAGCCCCGAGAGCACCAGCGCCGTGGTCACCGCCGACGGCCCGGGCAGGCACGTCACCGGCAGCCCCTCCGCCGCGGCCGCCGCGACGAGCCGGAACCCGGGGTCGGACACCGCCGGCATCCCGGCATCAGTCACGACGAGGACCGTCCGACCGGCCCGGACGTCGGCGAGCAGCCCCGGCAGCCGGGTCGCCTCGACGGCGTCGTAGTGGCTGACCACACGCCCGCCGACGGGCACGCCGAGCGCCGCGGCGAGCGCACGCAGCCGGCGGGTGTCCTCCGCTGCGATCACGTCCGCCTCCGCGAGCGCCTCGAGCAGCCGGCCGGAGGCGTCCCGGGAGTCACCCAGCGGTGTGGCCGCGAGCACGAGGCGACCCGCGGCGTCGGGATCGGGGCGCGGCGCCGGGCCCGTCGGCAGTCCTCTCGACATGCACGCAGCCTACGATCGGCTCGCGTGGGGTATCGCACCGTCGTCGGGGAGACGGCCGGCAGACCGGTGGAGACCGACGACGGCGAACCCACCCCCGGCGCCGCGCCGATCGGTACCCGCCCGCCGCTGACCCCGGCGCCGACCGGCCCGGTGCCTCTGCTGGGCCCTACCGCGCCGGCCGACCGGCTGCGCGGCTGGCTGGTCGCGATCGGCCTGGCGCTGCTCGGCGGGGTCCTGCGCTTCGCCGGTCTCGGCTACCCGACCGACGGCGGCACCCCCGTCTTCGACGAGAAGCACTACGTGCCGCAGGCCTGGCAGATGGTGCGCAACGGCGGGGTCGAGGACAACCCGGGCTACGAACTGGTGGTGCACCCCCCGCTGGGGAAGCAGCTCATCGCGCTCGGTGAGCTGGCGTTCGGCTACGACGGCGTCGGCTGGCGGGCTGCGGCGGCGCTGGCCGGCACCCTGTGCGTGCTGCTGATCGTGCGGGTGACCCGGCGGCTGACCCGCTCGACGCTGCTCGGCGGGATCGCGGGGGTGCTGCTGATCTGCGACGGCATGAGCCACGTGCAGTCGCGGATGGGGATGCTCGACGTCTTCTCGGCGCTGTTCGTGCTGGCCTCCTTCGCGACCCTGGTCCGCGACCGCGACGACGTCCGCGAACGGATGTCCGTCGTGCTCGCCGAGGGCCGGGTGGACGACTCGTCGTACGGGCCGCGCTACGGAGTCCGCTGGTGGCGGCTGGCCACCGGGGTGCTGCTGGGGCTGGGCTGCGCCGTGAAGTGGTCCGGGGTGTACTGGCTGGTCGCGTTCGCCGCGCTGACCCTGATCTGGGACCTGACCGCGCGCCGCGCAGCGGGCGTGCAGCGCCCGTGGCTGGGCACGCTCGTCCGCGACGTCGCGCCCGCGGCCTGGGCGCTGGCGCTCGTGCCGGTGCTGGCCTACCTGTCGGGTTGGTGGGCGTGGTTCGGCAGCGAGACCGCGATCGACCGGCACGCCGTCGGCACCGGCATCGGCGCCGGCGGGGCGTGGTCCTTCGTGCCGGCCGCACTGCGCTCGCTCTGGCACTACAGCAGCCACGTGCTGGCGTTCCACTCCGGCCTCGACACCCCACCGGGGGAACCGCACCCCTGGGAGTCCAAGCCGTGGACGTGGCCGATGGGTCTACGCCCGATGCTCTACTACTACGCCTCCGGTGAGGACGTGAGCGGCTGCGGGGGACCCGAGTGCATCAGCGCGGTGATGCTCGTCGGCACCCCCGCGCTGTGGTGGCCGGCGATCCCGGTCCTGGCCTGGTCGGGGTGGCGGGTCGCCACCCGGGCCGACTGGCGCTACGCCGCGGTCCTGGTCGGCTACGCGGCAGGGGTGCTGCCGTGGCTGCTCAACATCGACCGGCAGATGTACTTCTTCTACATGACGCCGGTGGCACCGTTCCTGATCATGGCGACGGTGCTGGTGATGGGCGAGATCCTGGGCCGGGCCCGGGCGTCGGTGGAACGCCGGCAGACCGGGCTACTCGTCGTCGCGCTCTGGGTGGGCGCGGTGGTCGCGAACTTCACCTGGCTGTGGCCGATCCTGGTCGGGCTGCCGATCACCCCGGACCAGTGGAACTCGCAGCTCTGGTTGCCGTCGTGGCGCTGACCCCGGGCCCCGAGCGGTTCAGTACTCGTCCGGCGAGGCGAACAGCCCGCCCCGCTTGAGCGTCGCGGCGATGAGCGCGGAGTCCACCGCGGTGGCCCTGGCCAGCCACGGCGCCGTCGTCAGGAAGTCGTGCAGCGCGTCCACGCTGGGCAGCGCGACCTCGGCCATCAGCTGGTGCTCGCCGGAGATGCAACTCGCGTAGCGGACCCAGGGCTCGCGGCACAGACCCGCGGCCACCGCCTCGACGTCGCGCGGCGCGGCCCGGGCCCACACGATCGCCCGGACCGCGAACCCCAGCCGCGCAGGGTCGACGAGGGCCCGGATGAGCAGCCGGCCCTCCCAGCGCAGTCGCTCCACCCGGCGGCGCACCGCCGCCTCCGACAGCCCGGTCACCCGGGCCAGCTCCGCGAAGTCCCGGCGGGCGTCGCGCGCCACGGCGGCGAGCAGCATCTGGTCGGCGCGGTTGAGCCCCTTTGCCTCCCCGAAGGGCATCTGCTCGGGCAGCGGCAGGTACGCGGTGAGCGCGTCGCGCTCCTCGGGCCCGAGCAGGCCGGGCCGCCACTGGTGGGAGGTCCGGACGTAGCGCAGCACGGTCCACGTGACGCTCTCCACCAGCCCCGGCAACGCCGGCAACTCGTCGATGACGAGCCCCGCGAGGCGCTGCGGCGGGCAGTCGATCTCCGCGACGCAGCCGACGGGCCCGGCCAGCACGTGGGCGTAGCGGGTGTCGCGGCGACGGGCCAGCGCGAGCGCGACGAGCCGTTGCTGCCCGGGCCGGCAGCGGATCCCGACGATCGTCCCGGCCGCCGGCGCGGGCAACCCGGTGACGCGCACGATCCCGGAGCCGAGCAATCGCTCGCCGCGCGTCGCCACCGTCCGTTCGGGCTCGCCGAGCACGTCGGCGATGCGGTGCCAGGACGCCCGGCCGTCGACCTGCAGGGCGCCGACGATGCGGCGGTCGAGCGCGTCCAGGGTGTCGACCACCGGGCACCCCGCTGTTCTCGCTCGCGACACCCCCGTGCCGGGTCCCGTCCACTCCGGTCGATCAGTGTGCCGGGCGGGCCCGGTCACACCGGAGCGCCACGCGGGCGGCCGGCCGGGCTTCACCCACCCGATGCCAGCAGCATGCCGGCCGTGAGCGCCAACACGACGCTCGTGAGCTGCAGCCCGGTCAGCCGCTCCCGCAGCACGGTGCGCGCGAGCAGCACGACCACCACCGGGTACAGCGACACCAGGACCGCGCTGACGCTCAGCGGGCCGCTGCGGGTGGCCAGCAGGAACAGCACGTTCGCGACGGTGTCGAGCACGCCGCTGAGGGCCATCAGGCCCCAACCTGCGACCGGCTCACCGCGTCGCCACCGGGTCGCGACGACGATCGAGAGCAGCGTCGTGGACACGACCCGCCCGGCGAGCAGCGGCCAGAGTCCGGAGTCGGCCGGGGTGGCGTCCAGGGCCACGAAGAACAGCCCGAACCCCAGTCCTGAGCCCAGCCCCAGCGCGAGGCCGGTGCCGGCGGCCCGGTCGCGGCGGCTGCCGGCGGTCGCGAGCACGATCGCGACCAACGCGACGGCCATCGCGCCGAGCGTCACCGGCCCCGGCCGCTCGCCGAGCAACACACCGATCATGAGCGGCAGTCCGGCGCCGACGACCGCCGACAGCGGCGCGACCACACCCATCGGGCCGACCGCCAGCCCGCGGAAGTAGAGCAGCAGCCCGCAGACCCCGGCGAGCCCGGCCAGCACGCCGATCCCGGCGGAGACCGTGGACGGGTGGCCCGGGAACAGCAGGACGGCCGGCACCAGGGCCAGCAGACCGGTGAGCTGCGCGACCGCGGTGACGGTCAGCGTAGAGGCCCGGCGGGCCGCCAGTCCGCCCGCGAAGTCGGCCACGCCGAAGGCCACGGCGGCCGGGGCGGCGAAGAGCGCGGGCATCAGCGGCGCTCCGGGTGGTTCGTCTGCGGGCGGTTCATCATGGTGGTGATCCAATCCGGCGACGGCGGTCTCGTGCCGCCGTCGGCCGGGTGACCCGGGAGGCTCAACACCCGTCGAGGCGCAGCGGGCGGTGCACCGGGTCGACCTCGAGCGTCACCCGGTCGAAGCGCGACCGGTAGCCGCAGCCGCCGCTCGTCACCACCTCGACCCGGTCGTCGCCGGCGAACCGGACGTCGGTCGGCGCGGCGCCGTCCTCGAGTCCCTGCCAGACCAGCGCGTCCTGGGCGAACGGACCGCTGCCCGCCCGGAGCCGCACCGCGTAGATCGGGTCGACCCCGGCGAACACGCCGCCCTCGACCGTCACCAGCCGGTGGTCGCCCGCCACCCGCTCGTCGACCACCCGGCCGGGGCCGACGAACTGGGCCACGAACCAGAGCAGTCCGACCCAGGCGAGCGTCACGACCACACCGACGGCCGCGATCAGCACCCGCCCGGTGCGGCGCCGGGGCAGCCCGGCCAGGAAGGCCGTGCCGAGGGCCATCGTCACAGTGACGAGAACACCGATGTACCAGGGCGCGAGGAGCAGGTTGAACGGATCGGCGATCGCCACCGCGGACAGCGCCCCCGCCGCGAACGTGAGCGAACCGAGGACGAGGGACCGACGGCGGATCGTCGGCAGCGTCGGCATCGTGTCGACCTCCGCAGCGAAGAAATCGACCCCGACCAGGAACCCGGCCGGGGTCGATGTGTGGTGGAGCTGAGGGGAATCGAACCCCTGACCTTCTCGATGCGAACGAGACGCGCTACCAACTGCGCTACAGCCCCAAACCCGTCCGACCGTGACCGGCGAACGGGAGAAACCTTAGCAGCCCCTCATTCGCCCGCTGCACGGCGGTAGTCCGGACGCCCCGGCGAGTCGAGTTCGCTCAGCTCGACGTCCTCCTCATCGACCTCGACCAGCGTCGTTCCGGCCGGTAGCGGGGGTGGCGGGGCCGGGTTGAGCCGGGGCAGCGCCGCCTCCGGCTCGTCCGCGTCGTCCCCGTCGGGCGGGGTCACGGTGCGAGGACGGGCCGACAGGACGCCCACCGGTTCCCCGGTGCCGCGGACCCGCTCGGGGTCGTCGTCGTCGGCGTCCTCGGTCCAGGCGGAGTCGTCGACGTCCTCGTCGAGGTCGTCGCGGACGTCGGTCGCGTCGCCGTCGAGATCGTCGCGCAGATCCTCCGGGAGGTCCTCCCCGGCGTCGTCGAGGTCGTCCGTGGTGGCCGGACGGGCCCGGCCGGCTTCCCGGCCGCGGCGGGCCCACTCGTCCAGTTCGGGATCGTCGGCAGCAGGGGGGCGACGGGGGCCGGCCATCCGCGCGGCGCGGCGCGCCCGGATCGCCTCCTCCATACGTACCTGGCGGCGCAGATAGACGAGGTAGCCGACGAGTGCGAGGTCGACCAGCAGGTGCAGCCACCACACCGCCGGCAGCGCCAACCAGGCGACGATCGCGGAGATCCCGGCGAGCGCCAGCAGGGTGAGCACGATCCGCTGACGGACCGCGTAGCGCGCCCGGGCCGCGAGTGCCGCCGCCTCCGGATCGAAACCACCGCGACCGGGGCGGTAGCGCGGGGGCGGGCGCTCCCAGCGCCGCTCGTCGTCCTCGGCGGGGAACCGGTCATCGGCCTCCCGCTCCGGCGGCTCGGCGTCGACCGGCCCCGCGCCGCTGCCGGCACCCACCAGCACCGGCGCATCCGCCGGGCGGGTCTCCTCGGTCCGGGCCGCCGGCACCCGTGCGGTCTGCTCGGCACTGTCGGGTCGGGTCGTCACCGGCCGCGGCTCCTGAGCCTGGTCCACCTGGTCCACCTCCTGGGTCCGGCGCCGCTGATGCGGCCGATCCAGCACCCGCCCGGAGAGCGCGGCCGGGCTCAGCCGCGCCACCTCCTGCTGATGCCGGGCGACCGCCGGGACGAGGATCAGCAGCCAGATCACCACCAGTCCCGCGAAGATCAGCGAGCTGGGCACGGCTGCCTCCTCCCCCCGTCGGCGCAGTCCGGATACGACCCGCCACCCCGGTCAAGATCGCACCCGAGCACACGGTAGTGAGTGCGGCGGTGGGAGGCCGGAAACGACGCGCCGTGTTCAACGAGAAGACTGTTGTTTCGATCGGGGCGGATGTGACGCTTGAGGCTTTCGTCGGTGTATGGGCGATCGCAGCGTCATGGCTCGGTCGGCGCGGCCCGCACGGGGGCGGGGCGGAACCCCGTCAGACGCGCTCCGCCAGCCCTCCCCCGACCAGCCGCCCGACGATCCCGCCGCCGGGCACCTCCTCCACGGTCATCGCGAAGCAGAGGTGGTCGCGCCAGGCTCCGTCGACGTCGAGGTAGCGCTCGAACAGGCCCTCCCGGCGGAAGCCGAGCTTCTCCAGGACCCGCATGCTGGCCGCGTTCTCCGGCCGGACGGTGGCCTCGAGCCGGTGCAGCCCGACGGCCGAGAAGCAGTGGTCGATCACCTGCGCGACCGCCGCCGTCGTCACTCCGGCACCGCTGACCCGGGAATCGCACCAGTACCCGACGTAGGCCGACAGCAGCGGCTCGCGGACCACGTTGCCCACCATCACCTGGCCCACCAGCCTGCCGTCGACGGTGACCGCGAACGGCAGCGCCGTTCCGCGCCGGCCGGCGGAGCGCAGCAGCAGCCAGCGCGCCGGCCACTCGACGACGGCGTTGCGCTGCGCCCAGCTGCCCGGGGCGCTGGGCTCCCACGGGGCCAGGATGCGTTCGTCCCGGATCCGGATGTCCGACCAGGCCGACGCGTCGCGCAACCGCACCGGTCGCAGCTCGACCACACCCGCCGACACCCGCAGTGCCCCGAGCCGGGCCGGCCAGCCGGGGTGCCGTCCGGTCCGCTCCGGAAGAGCGTGCGCCACGTCAGCTCCGTCAGGTCCCTCGCAGCGACTCAGCCGCGCGACGGCATGAACGCGACGCCGACAACCTGGTCGACGCTCGCGTCGGTGACGTCCTCGGGCAGCACGATCAGTCCGTTCGCGTCGGCCAACGAGGACAGCAGGTGCGTACCGGAGATGCCGAGGGGCTGGACGAGGTAGTCGCCGGTGGCCTGCTCACGCAGCAGCCGCCCCCGGACATAACCGCGCCGGCCCGGGGTCGACGACACCGGCGCGGTCAGCCGGGCGGTGACCATCCGTCGGTACGGATCGGTGCGGCCCAGGCCGAGCCGGATCAACGGGCGCACCATCACCTCGAACAGCACGAGTGCCGTGGCCGGGTGTGACGGGAACAGGAACGTCGGCACGGCGTCGGCGCCGAGCCGGCCGAACCCCTGCGTGGAGCCGGGGTGCATGGCGACCCGGGTGAAGTCGAGCTCGCCCAGCCCGTCGAACGCCGCCCGCACCTCCGCGCCCGCCTTCCCGGCGACGGCCCCGCACACCACGAGGACCTCGCTGAACGGGAGCAGGTCCTCGACCGCGGCGCGCAGCTCGCGCGCGTCGGAGCGGACGAGACGGGCCCGCGAGGTCTCCGCCCCGGCCTCCCGGGCGGCGGCGGTGACGGCGTACGAGCACACGTCGGCGACCTGCCCGGCGCCCGGGGTGCGGGCCAGCTCGACCAGTTCGTCGCCCACCGACACCACCGCGACCCGAGGTCGCGGGAGCACCAGGAGTTTGTCCCGGCCGACCGCGGCGAGCAGCCCGACCTGCGTCGCGCCGACCACCTGATCGCGGCGCACCGCGACGTCACCGGGCTGCACGTCCTCGCCGATCCGGCGGACGAACGCCGCCGACGGCACGCCACGGTGCACCCGCAGCCGCGCCGTCCCGCCGTCGGTGTGGTCCGCGGGCACGACGGCGTCGGCAAGGGTGGGAAGTGGCGCCCCCGCGACGACCCGGACGGCCTGTCCGGGCTGCAGCCGCAGCGGCTGCCGCGACCCGGCCGGGATCTCACCCACCACCGGTATCGAGACCGGCTCGGCCTCGCTCGCGCCGACCAGGTCCACGCTGCGCACGGCGTAACCGTCGATCGCCGCCTGGTCGAACCCGGGCAGCGGACGGGAAGCCACGACCTCCTCCGCGGAACGCAGGCCCTGGGCATCGGAGATCGCCACCCGCACCGGCGCCGGCCGGACCGCGGCGCCCAGCACCCGGGACAGCTGCTCGTCGACCGACCGCACCCGGACTAGCCCTCCAGCCGGGAGCCGAGCCAGCTGCGCAGCTCGGGCCCGTAGTCGGGATGTTGCAGCGCGAAGTCCACGAAGGCCCGCACGTAGCCACCGGGGTTGCCCAGGTCGTGGCGGCCACCGCGGTGCACGACGACGTGCACCGGGTGGCCCTCGGAGATCAGCAGCGCGACGGCATCGGTGAGCTGCAACTCGCCGCCGGCGCCCGGGGTGATGCGCTCCAGCGCGTCGAAGACGGCCCGGTCCAGGATGTAGCGACCGGCGGCGGCGTAGGTGGACGGCGCCTCGTCGGCCGGGGGCTTCTCGACCATGCCGTGCACGCGCTTGACGTCCGGGTCGGCAGTGTCGGAGACATCGAACACCCCGTAGGCGGAGATCTCCGGGCCGGGGATGTCGAAGGCGCACAGCACGCTGCCGCCGAACTCCGCCCGGACCGCGGCCATCCGGGACAGCACACCGGTGGGCAGCACCAGATCGTCGGGCAGCAGCACGGCGACGGCCTGCTCGTCGTCGGCGAGGGCATCGGCCGCACACGCCACGGCGTGCCCGAGGCCCTTCGGCTCGTGCTGGGTGACCGTCCGCACGCTGATCAGCTCCGCGGCCCGGCGGACCTTCTCCAGCAGCGCGTCCTTGCCGCGCTCCTTGAGCGTCTCCTCGAGCTCGGGCATCGGGGCGAAGTGCGCGGCGACCGCGTCCTTGCCCGGCGAGGTGACGATGAGCAGCTGCCGGGCGCCCGCTTCGGCGGCCTCGGCGGCCACCAGTTCGATGCCCGGCGTGTCGACGACGGGGAGCAGTTCCTTCGGCACCGTCTTGGTGGTCGGCAGGAACCGGGTGCCCAGGCCGGCAGCTGGGACCACGGCGGAGCGGAACGGCAGCGACTCGCTCATGGTCGGCGAGCCTAACCGCGCCGGTACCGTGCCGGCGTGACGGCTCGCACGGAACCACCCGGTTCGCCCGCCGGACGTGATCCGGCTACTCCGGGCGACGGCCCCGACAGCGCGCGGGAGGCCGGGGCCGTCGCGGGCGCCCGGGGTGCCGAGGGCTATCGGGGCGCCGAGGCCATCCATGGCGCCCAGGGCGTCGAGGGCAAGGACGTCTGGCGGCGGCGCGTGCTCGCCGCGCGGCGCGCGCTGACCCCCGAGGAACGGGCGGGCCGGGCGGCGGCGCTGGCCGAAGGTGCGGTCGGGCTGGCGGCGGGGCGCGCCGGGCCGGTGTGCGCGTACCTGCCCGTCGGCCGTGAACCCGGATCGGTGGCGGGCCTGGACGCGCTGCGCGCGGCCGGCCACGACGTGCTGCTGCCGGTCGTCCCCGACCACGCCGGCCCGTTGGACTGGGCCCGGTACGACGGCCCGGACTCGCTCGCCGACGGGCCGCTGGGGCTGCGTGAGCCGACCGGCCCGCGGCTCGGAGTGACCACGATCACGAGAGCTGGTCTGGTCCTGGTCCCGGCGCTCGCGGCCGACCGCCGCGGCGTCCGGCTGGGGCGCGGCGGCGGCTACTACGATCGGACGCTTCCCCTGGCCGGGCCCGGTACGCCGCTGGTGGTCCTGCTCAACGACGACGAGTTGGTCGCGGAGTTGCCGGCCGAACCGCACGACGTCCGGGTGACCGCCGCACTGCTCCCCCGCGCCGGCGTGGTGATGCTCGGCGACACGATCTGATCCGGGCGGGTTAGACTGGCACTCTCTGTGTGGGAGTGCCAGTTGCGGAGGATTTCGTGCCGACCTATCAGTACGCCTGCACCGCCTGCGAGCACCGGTTCGAGGCAGTGCAGTCCTTCTCCGACGACTCGTTGACCGAGTGTGCGGTGTGCCAGGGACCGCTGCGCAAGGTGTTCTCGTCGGTCGGGATCGTGTTCAAGGGCAGCGGCTTCTACCGCACCGACAGCCGCTCGGGCTCGGGCGCCGTCGACGGTGCCCGCAAGGAGACGTCGCCGAACGGCAAGAAGGAGACCGCAGCCGCGTCGTCGGGGTCGTCCTCCGGCTCGGGCGACTCGGGCAGCTCGTCCTCGGGCAGCACCTCGAGCAGCGCCCCCGCCGCCGCTTCCTGAGCCGCACCGCAGCTTCCTGAGCCGCACCGCGTCGATAACCGTGACCGGGGCCACGCCTCCGGTCACAAGTCGTGGGTGTCCGCTACCGGACGGCCGCGACGAGCGGCACCGGCCCCGTTGTCCACATGTCGGCGGGTTGTCCACAGCTCACGCCGTCACGCCCGCCGCGTCGCCTGATCGTCCTACCGTCATCACCGGGTTCCACCCGGTGGCGAGGAGGCAGGGATGCGCGGCGGCAGCGGTCCGGCCCGCCGGCCGGCAACGGCACGGGCGTCGAGAGCGGCGACGGCCCTTTCGCCACGGCTGCGGCACCGGCTGGTCGAGCTGGTACGCGGGCCGGGCTGGCGCCGGATCGCGATCGCGCGCCGGGTCGGCGCCAGCCTGCTCGTCATCCTCGCGCTGGTCCTCGCGCTGTCACCGGCCGCAGGGTCCGGTGGTGTCGCGCTCCTCGTCGCCTCGCGCGACGTCGCCGCCGGTGCCACCCTGCGCGCCGAGGACCTCACGATCCGGCGCTGGCCCGCCGACCTCGTCCCCGCGGGGGCTCTGCGCCGCATCGACGAGGTGGAGGGCCGGGTGCTCGCCGGGGCGGCGCGTGCCGGCGAGCCGCTCACCGACCTGCGCATCGCCGGCCCCGAACTCGCGGTCCGGGCCACCGGCTCCCCCGACGCGGCCACCGTCCCGATCCGGCTGGCCGACGCGGGCGTCGCCGGGCTGCTGACACCGGGAAGCACGGTCGACGTCGTCACGGCCGGGCCCAGCGCCGACGAACCGGTCGTGCTGGCCAGCCGCGCAGTGGTGCTCGCCGTGCTACCCGCCGACGGCGGACCGGGGATCTCACCCGCGGGACGGGGCCGGCTGGTACTGGTCGCACTACCCCGCGCCGGCGCGACGCGGGTAGCCGCGGCGTCACTGTCCCAACAGGTCGCACTTACCCTGCCCTAGCCCGGAATCCGCCGGGCCACGGACCACAGGGGAAGCAACGTGATCAAGGGGTTCAAGGACTTCATCCTGCGCGGCAATGTGGTCGACCTGGCGGTGGCCGTCGTCATCGGCGCCGCGTTCAGTGCCGTCGTCACCGCGTTCACCGGCCGGATCATCCAGCCGCTGCTCAACGCCATCCCGCCCGCCAACACCCCCGGCCTCGTCATCCCGATCGTCCAGGGCAGGGAGAACACCTACATCGACATCTCGGCCGTGCTCACGGCGGTCATCAACTTCATGATCGTCGCGGCGGTCGTCTACTTCGTCTTCGTGCTCCCGCTGCAGTCGGTCAAGAACCGGCGTAAGCGGGGCGAGGAGCCGGGCCCTGCCGAGCCGACGGACGTCGAACTGCTCGCCGAGATCCGCGACCTGCTCAGGACCCAGACCAGTACCACGAGCAACGGCAAGCACGAGGCCTGATCTGATCGGGGCCCGTGGTGCGGGTGGGCACGACATCGGCACCCATCCCTACCTTTTCCCCCGAGATCATCACGTTCAGGGGACCGGTAGACGACGAATCAGGTCCTGGCGCGGACTGAACGGGCTCAGTCCCGATCGTGGTGCGGCGGTCGGTTGACCCGCAGCCACTCCTCGTCCGACGGTGCGGCACCATCCCCGTCCCCGGAGCTGCCCCGCTCCCCGAGTTCGTCGCGGGTGACCGTGGGTAACACGTCACCGAAGATCTCATCGATCTTCCGCCGTACCCGATCCGAGAGTTCTGCCACGGGTCCATGGTGCCCGACCGGCCCGAAACGCGTGGTGGTGCCACCATGGCGGGCCCGGCCGACGTCGACCGGCTCGCTGATCGCCCCGGCCGGCCGGGGGAATCCGAGCCAGCAGGGCGCCTGAGGCGCCCGCACCGCTCAGTCGGAGTCGAGCCCGGACAGCTCGGCGATCACGTGAGCGACCAGCGGCGTGAGCGTCGCCATACCGTCGCGCACCGCCGCCCGCGAGGGCGCCAGGTTGACCACCAGGGTGCTGCCGGAGACCCCGACGAGGCCCCGCGACAGCCCCGCGTCCACGGCACCGGCCGCGAGCCCGGAGGCCCGGATCGCCTCGGCGATGCCCGGGATCGGCCGGTCGAGCACACCGGCGGTGGCGTCGGCGGTGACATCGCGCGGGGAGACCCCGGTACCGCCGACCGTGATCACCAGGTCGACGCCGCCGATCACCGCGGTGTTCAGGGCGTTGCGGATCGCCACCGATTCCCCGGGCACCACGACCACCGCGTCGACGACGAAACGCGCCTCCTCGAGCAACTCGGTGACCAGGGGCCCCGAACTGTCTTCCCGTTCACCGTGGCTCACCCGGTCGTCCACGATCACCACGAGGGCTCGGCCGATCTGCGGGGGCGCCATCTCCATGCGCTCACCGTAGCGGGACGACCACGGCAACGTTCCGCTGCTCCCCCCGCCGGGTGAGCGGGCCGCGTCGACGCTGGGAGGGGGTGCCGGCGCCGACGCGGCCCTGTCCCGGACCGTGGGGCACCACGCACCGGGACCGCGCGAACCTCGCAGACTCGCGCATCACACGTCAATGAGTCTGCACACACCGTCGCCGGGTCATCCTGTCTGTGGGGCCAGCGTGACCGTGACCTGCCGGTCGCCGACGGTCAGGGTGATCTGGTCACCGGGTGCGTGCTCCCGGATGGCGGCGACCAGCTCGTTGCCGTCGGTGATGATGCGGTCGTCGACGCGGGTGACGATCTCACCGGCGCGCAGGCCCGCCTGCTCGGCCGGGCCACCCGGGGTGATCTCCCCGATCACGGCTCCGGTCCCGTTCCGCGGACCACCCACGGTCAGGCTGACGCCCAGGACCGCCCGGGTGGCCTTGCCGGTGCGCTCCAGCTCCTCGGCGGTGCGCTTGGCCTGGTTGATCGGGATGGAGAAGCCGACCCCGATGGAGCCGCCCTGCGCCCCGGTGGTCGCGATCGCGGAGTTGATGCCGATCACGCGACCCTGCATGTCGACGAGCGGCCCACCGGAGTTGCCGGGGTTGATCGCGGCGTCGGTCTGCAACGCGTTGAGCACGGTCGCCTCGCTCGCACCGGAATCGCCGCCGACGCTGACGGCACGGTCGAGCGCGCTGACGATGCCGGTGGTCACCGTGCCGCCGAGCCCCAGCGGCGAGCCGAACGCCACGACCTGCTGCCCGACCCGGACCGATTCGGAGTTGCCCAGCTCGACCGGTGTCAGCCCGGAGATGTTCTGGGCCCGGATGACCGCGAGATCGGAGTTGGGGTCCCGGCCGACGATGGTGGCGGGGGCGTTGCGGCCGTCCTGGAACACCGCGATGACGGTGCCACCGCTCGCCGCGACCTCGATGACGTGGTTGTTGGTGAGGATCAGCCCGTCGGCGCTGAGCACCATGCCGGAGCCCTCACCCGCCGTGCGCTGTCCCTCGACCCGCAGTTGCACGACGCTGGGCAGCACCCGCTGCGCGACGGCCTCGACGGGGCTGAGCGGTACCGATGCCGCATCGACGTCGGGGAGCGGCTCGCTGAGCACGCCGGTGGATCCGCCGCTGCCGCCGCGCTCGGCCAGCGCGTGGCCCACCGTCCCCCCGATCCCACCGCCGAGCACGGCGGCGATCAGCACCAGTGCACTCATCCGGACCATCCCGCTGCGGCCGGCTCCCCGCTCGGGTCCCGGCTGCTGCGTGCCGAGCTGCTGGGTTCCGAACTGCTGGGCGCCGAACTGGGTGGGTGCACCCGGGTAGCCGCCGTACCCGTCCGGCCCCCCGGACCAGTGATAGGGGTTCGGCTGCCGGCCGCCGGCGTAGCCGTGCTGACCGCCGTACGGCCCCGGGGAACCGCCGGGCTGGGTCCACCCGCCGGTGCCGAGCCAGCGGCCGGTCGGGTCGGTCGTCTCCGAGCGCCCTTCGCCTGCCACCGCGCGTTCGGACGACGCGGCGGGGTCGATCTCCGCGGTCCGCTTGGCGGAGTCGTCCGGGGTGTGGGGGGGCGCCCACGGCGACGGCGCCACGGGCTCGCCGGCAGCTGTGTCGCCGTCGGCGGGTCGACCCTCCGCAGCTGCGTCCCCGCCCCCCTCGGGCGTGGGCTCGGCGGGGCTGCCGGGGGTGTTGTTGGCCATGACCTCACCGTGTCCGAAGGTTCGACTGCGACGACTCGGGGGTCGAGCCTAGGAGCTTCCGGTCCGGCGCGCTCCGGAGCACCACCTGCAGGATCATCCCAGCGGCCGGCGGCCCGGCAGCCGCAGCACCAGCAGCGCGCCGCCCTCGGGGGCCCGGCCCGCCCACACCGCGCCACCGTGCCGTCCGGCGACCTGCTTGACGATCGCCAGGCCGAGCCCGGACCCCGGCATCGTCCGGGCGCCGTCGGCCCGGTAGAAGCGGTCGAACACTCGAGGCAGGTCCTGCTCCGCGATGCCCGGCCCGGCGTCGGCGACCTCGATCACGATCGTCCAGTCGTCGACCTGGAGCATCTGCACCCGCACGGTCGCCCCGGGCGGGCTCCACTTGGCCGCGTTGTCCAGCAGGTTCAGCACGGCCCGCTCCAGCGCGGTGGCGTCGCCGATCAGCGTCCACGGGGTCAACATGGCCGTGAACTCGACGTCCACGGCCCGGCGCCGGGCCCGCTCCAGGGCGCGTTCGACGACATCGGTCAGCTCGACCGGCTCCGCCACGACCATCGGCGGGTCCTCGCGGGCGAGCTCCACCAGGTCACCCACGAGCTGGGACAGCTCCGAGACCTGCGCGCGGACGTCGTCGAGAATCTCGGCACGGTCCGACTCGGGCAACGTCGGCGCCCCCGGCTGATCGGCGGCGGCCAGCAGTTCGAGGTTGGTCCGCAGCGAGGTCAGCGGCGTGCGCAGCTCGTGGCCGGCGTCGGCTACCAGCCGGCGCTGCTGCTCCTGGGAGGCGGCGAGCGCGCCGAGCATCTCGTTGAAGCTGTGGGTGAGGCGGGCCAGCTCGTCGGAGCCGCTGACGTGGATCGGGCGCAGGTCCCCGGTGGCCGCGACCCGCTCGGTGGCCGCCGTCAACCGCTGCACCGGCCGCAGCCCGGCCCGGGCCACGGCGACCCCGGCCAGGGCGGCGACGATGACGCCGATCCCACCGACGATCGGCAGCGCGAGGCCGAGTTTGGTCAGCACCTGCTGGGTCGGCTCGAGCCGCTGGGCGATCACGAGGGCGCGCCCGCTGCCGGCCCGTACCGCAACGACCCGGTAGGTGCCGTCGCTCGCGTCCGCGGTGCGCGCCGAGTACGGGACCTCGCTGCGGGCCACCGCAAGCTCGGCGTCGCCCAACGGTGGCGCGGACGCCGCACCCTCGGCGGAGCGGGCCACCCCGTTCGCGGACAGCAGCGCGATCCGGATGTCCCCGGCGCCCAGCACCTCGGGCGGGATGGTGGCCAGCGACTGCGGGTCGGCGAGCTCGCTCTGGGCGGCCGCGTACGCGCGCTGGAGGAGGTTGTCGTCCAGGGTCTCCAGGATGTTGGCCCGCACGGTGATGAACGCGGCGGCCGAGACCAGCACGACGGCGCCGGCCGCGACCAGCGCGGCCAGGATGCCGATCCGGGCGCGCAGTGAGACGCGGTCGAGCGTCTCGAACCGGCCGTGCATCCCCGGAGCTTCACCGCCGGATCCCGGGTACCCGTTCGGGGACCCCGGATACTGCGGCGGCCGTTGTGGCCTCGTCACTGCCCTGTCACTCCGGGACCGTCACGCCGGCGACTCCCGCAGCACGTAGCCGACCCCGCGCACGGTGTGGATCAGGCGTGGTTCGTTGTCCGCCTCGGTCTTGCGTCGCAGGTAGCCGATGTAGACCTCGAGCGCGTTGCCGGTGGTCGGGAAGTCGTAGCCCCACACCTGCTCGAGGATCTGGGCCCGGGTGAGCACCCGCCGCGGATGTGCCAGCAGCAGCTCGAGCAGGGAGAACTCGGTGCGGGTGAGGCTGATGGAGCGCTCGCCGCGGCGCACCTCGCGGGTGTCGGGGTCCAGCGACAGGTCGGCGAACACCAGCGGCTTGCCCTGCCCGGCTGCGGCGGCGATGTCCTCCGGGGTGCGGCGGCGCAACAGCGCGCGCAGCCGGGCGAGCAGCTCCTCGAGGGCGAACGGTTTGGGCAGGTAGTCGTCGGCGCCGGCGTCGAGCCCGGCGACGCGGTCGGACACGGCGTCGCGGGCGGTGAGCACCAGGATCGGCAGCTCGTCACCGCTGCCGCGCAGCCGTCGGCAGACCTCGAGCCCGTCCAGGCGCGGCATCATGACGTCGAGCACCATCGCGTCGGGGCGCTGGGTGGCGACCGACTCGAGCGCGGCCTGCCCGTCGTTCGCCAGCTCGACCTGGTAGCCGTTGAAGGCGAGCGACCGGCGCAGGGACTCGCGCACGGCGCGATCGTCGTCGACGACGAGGATTCGCATGCGACCAGTGTGGACGCACGATCTGAGAGGTGCCTGAGAGGTGGGCTGCCCGGCGCCGGGTTACTCGAAGCTCGCCAGGTAGGCGGCGGCCATGTCCTTGTCGCCGTGGCCGGCTTCGACGGTGCGCCGGTAGCGCTGCGCGGCGGCCTCCGCCAGATCCTGCTTCAGCCGCGCGTCGTGGGCCGCCACGCGTCGAACACCGGCTGCACCGCCGCCTGGCCTCCGGCGGCCCGGCGGCGAGGATGTTGCGCGCCATCCCGGCGCCCGTGATCCCGGTGCCGAGCAGCGCGACGGTTGCAGTATCGGTCATGGCCGCGAGGCCAGGACGGCTGTGGTCCGCGCGCCCGCCCGGCGGTGATGGGTGAGGATGGTCGCTCGTGTGGTTCGTGTACGCCTCCCTGGCCGTGATGATCGGCTCGCATCTCTACGTCTACCGGCGGGCGGTGCACGACGTGTTCGTCACGCGGCGGACGCGGCTGGTCGGCGCGGCCGTCGTGATGGTGTTCGGGCTGGCGGTGCTGGCCACGTTCCTCACCCGTCGCACCCTCGGCCCCGAGGAGGCGCGGCCGCTGCACCACGTCGGATACCTGTGGCTGGCGCTCGTGCTCTACGCGTCGGCCGTACTGCTGCTCGGGGAGGTGGTGCGGCTCGGTCTGCGGGTCGCCCGCGGGCGGCCGGACCCGCAGCGGCGGCGGTTCCTGTCGCGGGTCTTGGCGGGCGCTGCCGGCATCGTCGCGTTGGGCACCGTGGGCTACGGCGCGGTGATGGCCCGCCGGCCCAGGGTCGAGCGCCGCGAGGTGCTGCTGGACCGGCTCGACCCGGCATTCGACGGGTTCACCATCGCCGCGATCGCCGACATCCACCTGGGGCCGCTCGTCGACCGCAACGACCTCACCGGCTTCGTCGCGATGATCAACGACGGGGAGCCGGATCTCGTCGCGATCGTCGGGGACCTGGTCGACGGCGACGTCGAGGAGCTGGCCTCCTACGCCGAGCCGCTGCGTGATCTGCGTGCGCCGGCCTACTTCGTCACCGGCAACCACGAGTACTTCTCCGGCGCCGCGGGCTGGGCCGAGCACCTCCCGGCACTCGGTGTGCGGGTGCTGCGCAACGAACGGGTTGAGGTCCGCCGCGGTGCCGCCACCCTCGACATCGCGGGCTGCGACGACCGGACCGCGGCGGCGTCGGGGGTACCCGGGCACGGGTTCGACCTCGATGCGGCGCTCGCCGGACGCGACCCGTCGCGGCCGGTGGTGCTGCTGACCCATCAGCCGGTGATGGTCGACGCCGCCGCGCGGGCCGGCGTCGACCTGCAGATCTCCGGGCACACCCACGGCGGGCAGATGTGGCCGCTGACCTACGTCGCGCTGCTCGACCAGCCCGTTCTCGCCGGTCTGACGAAAATCAAGAACACCTGGCTGTACGTGACCCGCGGAGTCGGGTTCTGGGGGCCACCGGTGCGGGTCGGCTCTCCGCCGGAGATCACGCTGCTGACGCTGCGGGCCCGCCGGGTCTGACCGGCGGGCCATGGCCGAGATGTTCGCAGAGGCGATCGGAGGGTCGGCGGTTACGCCACCTGCCTGATGGCTGTGCGTCCCCCCACGCCCGACACTGGGTCGTCACCGGTCTCGGAGGGCCGGTGCAGGTCAAAGGGGGTCCGATGGCTGACATACCGGAATGGCACGTCGCCGGCGGCTGGTTCGACGTCTGCAAGTGCAGCATCCCGTGCCCGTGCTCGTTCGCACAGAGCCCCACGACCGGTGACTGCGACGGAATTCTCGTCTGGCACATTCGCGAGGGCCGGTACGGGAACACGGCCCTGGACGATCTGAACGTGGTGCTTCTCGCTTCGTTCGTCGGCAACATCTGGGGCGAGCACAGCGACGAATACGCGGCGGTCTTCCTCGACGAGCGGGCCGACGAATCGCAGCGGGAAGCGCTGCAGATGATTTTCGGGGGCCAGGCCGGCGGCTGGCCAGGAACCTTGATGTCGACGTTCGGGGCCGAGGTGCGCGGGTCCGAGTTCAGCCCGATCGAGGTGTCCATCGCCGACGACCTGGCGTCGTGGAGCGCGGAGATCCCCGGCAGGCTCACGGCCAGGGCCGAGGCGCTCACGGGGCCGACGACGCCGGAAGGCGCCCGCGTGCAGACCGTGAACCTGCCGGGTTCGGAGACCGGACCCGGCCAGGTCGCCACCTGGGGCCGAGCCACAGCGGACCGCGCCGACGCCTTCGAGTTCTCCTGGGATCGGGAGGGCCGGTCGAGCAAGCACATCACGTTCGACTGGAGCGGACCCGAATGACCCCGGAGCCCGGACCGAGCGGGCATCGGCCGGGGTCCGGGCTCCGATCACTGCGGAGGACCTGGGGCCCCGAACTCTGGCTGGCCTGCGCCATCCTCGGCCTGTCAGCGGTCGCCTGGCTCGTCGTCCACCGGCTGGGGACGCCGGACATGCGGCTGGGGATTCTGACCGGTGCGGCTCCGGCGTCTGCACCCGACGACGCCATGATGGATGCGCCCATGTCGATGGATCAGCCCATGGCAATGGGTCTGTTCCTGCTCATGTGGGTCGTGATGATGGCGGCGATGATGCTGCCGGCCGTGGTCCCGGTCCTCGTGGTGGCGAAACGATTCCTCCGGGTACGCCGGGCAGGACCGGCCGCGACTCCCCTCATGGCCGCGGCCTACCTGCTGGTCTGGAGCGCCCTCGGCCTGTTCGCGTACACGGTCTTCATCGCGTTCCAGACGCTGGTGCCGCTCGGTGGCGTCGAGGCGGTGCGGGCCGGCGCGCTCGTCCTGCTGGTCGCCGGGGTCTACCAGCTGACCCCGCTCAAGCGAGTGTGCCTGCGGCACTGCAGGTCGCCTCTCGCCGTGGTCATGCGGCACGCCGAGAGGATCGTGCAGACGCGCAGCGGCGCAGCTCTCGTGGGCCTACAGCACGGCCTCTACTGTGTGGGCTGTTGCTGGGCGCTCATGGTGATCCTGCTCGCCGTGGGCATGATGAGCCTGGTGTGGATGGGGGTCATCGCCGCATTGATCGTGCTCGAGAAGGTGCACCCCCGGGGCGAACTGCTGAGCCTGCTGCTCGGCGCATCCCTCATCGCCGGCGGAGTCGCTCTCCTTGCCGAGCCGGGGCTCATCGCGACGATCAGTTAGTACGCCGTCCACCACCCGCATCGAGGTGGACCCCGAGCACTCGACCTGCGGTCATCGCCGCCGCGACCCGGAGGCCACCGGGCCGCACCATCCCAGCTCCCCCGCGGCCGCAGGCCATCTCCGCTGCGCCGCTAGGATGCTGGCAGTAAGCCCTCGTAGCTCAGGGGATAGAGCATCGGTTTCCTAAACCGTGCGTCGCAGGTTCGAATCCTGCCGGGGGCACCACCAGCTGGCACACGAAATCGGCCCCTCACCTGCTGAAACAGGGTGAGGGGCCGATCTTGCTCTGTCCGCCTTTGCCCGGCCGGATCCAGTCGTTTTCGGCTGGGCGGCGAGGACGTCGGGGGGCGGGCGTTGGCGTTGCGCCAGCGCAGGTAGGCCTGGAGCCGGCGGGCCAGCACGGGGTGGTTGGGGTGGTTCGAGGTGCCCGTGACGAAGGTGCGCAGCGGCCCGAACTGGGCCTCGATCGGGTCGGCCCAGGAGGCGGAGGTCGGGGTGAAGCAGAGTTCGACCTTGTGCCGGGCCGCCCACGCCCGCACCGCGGGGGTCTTGTTCGCCGACAGGTTGTCCATGATCACATAGATGGGGGCGCCGTCCGGGCGGGCGGCCCGGATCGAGCGGAGCGCGGCCAGGGTGTGGTCGCCGCCCTTGCGGCGGCGCGCGACGCCCCACAGCTGGTCCTCGCCGAGGCTGTAGCAGCCGTGGAAGTAGCGGATCCCGTGCGTGCGGGTGTAGGCCGCGGGCAACCGGGTCGGCCGGGTTTCGGGTGCCCAGGTGGCGCCGTGGCAGGCCCGGATGGACAGCGGCCCGAACTGATCGAATGCGAAGCAGCGGTGCGGGAACCGGCGGGTCACCTCCTCGATCCGGTCGAGCTTGGCCTCCTTGTCCGGGTCGTTGGACTCCTTCCACGTGCGGGTCCGCTGGAACGACACCCCGTGCTCGCGCAGGATCTGCCGCAGCCGCTCGCGGCCGACCAACAGCACGTCCACGGAGTGGCCGGCCCACTCGGCGACTTGTGTGGGCGGAACGCCGCCGTCGAGCCATGTGGACACGCAGGCGTGCCGCAGTGAGTACGGCGTCTTGGCCAATGTGATGCTCCAGCACGTAGCCCAGGCCGAGCCGCTCGTGGCGATGAGTTTGCGCACTCGGGCCAGTCTCACTGTCATCGACCCGATACGACCGAAGGAGTCCCCGTTGAAGCCGATCACCCCGTGCCTGTGGTTCGACGGTCAAGCCGAGAAGGCCGCCGAGTTCTACTGCTCGATCTTCCCCGACTCGACGATCACGGACGTCCAGCGGTACGGCCCGGACATGCCCGGACCGGAGGGCGAGGTCATGCTCGTGCAGTTCAGGCTGCGCGGACAGGAGTTCGCCGGTCTCAACGGCGGTCCGCAGTTTCCACACTCCGAGGCGGTCTCGTTCGTCGTCCCCTGCGAGACCGAGGAGGAGATCGACCGCTACTGGGCCGCCCTGGTCGATGGCGGCGAGCCCGCTCCGTGCGGCTGGCTCAAGGACCGGTTTGGAGTGTCCTGGCAGATAGTGGCACTGGAAGCGGAGGCCTGGATGAACGACCCGGACAAGGCGAAGGCACAGCGGGTCGCCCAGGTGATGCTCTCCGGCTTCGGCAAGCCAGACCTCCCCGCCATGCGCAAGGCCTACGAGGGCTCTTGATCCCCTCGCTGCCCGGGGTCGCCGCGCTCGAAAGCGTCCCCACGCGTGCCGCCCGAAGGACCTATGCCCTCATCACCTGAGGCGCCGAGCGAGGGGCTACTGTCAACCCCTCGCTTGATCCTGCGCCAGCCGCCGACACGGTTGTTGTCGTGTCCCCCCGTAATGATCCCCTCGGGGTCGGGGACGATCCCGCCGTCGTAGACGAAGACGTTGACGTGGTCCTTCGCCGCCAGCAGGGCACAGACGTTGCCGTTCAGCACGAAATACGGCTGCCTCGTCCGCTTGATGGTCTCGACAACCTCCCTGTCCGCGGCGTGTACCAGTTCCCGGACCTCACGACACATCACCTGCTGCCACTAGGGAAGGGCGTCAATGTAGGCATCGACCCGGGGTCGACGACGTACGGCATGGTCCGGCTCCCCACTCTGCGCTCGACACCGGGAACGAAACCACGCCACCGCCCCGGGCGGCAGGGGGCGCTACCAGCCGCGCCGCAGCCGCGGCCGTCCGATCCCTCCACGCAAAGAGAAGTGAGCGCGAGATCGCCGGCCGACCCGCCGAGTGGGCCGAACGCATTCCGACGTGGCGCGCCGTGAGTTTGCCTGCTTGTCGGATCTCCGCAAAGACGTGCCTCATCCTCTCGCGTCGCGCCTGGCTTGATCGGCCGCGCGCGGCCCAACCTGCGGCCGCACTTCATCGAGCACGGGGTGTCGGGGCGACATCTGAGGTCCTCGAGATCGGCCCCGCGGAGACCGCGGCCGCGGTGGCGCGTTGTCCGAAGCGGCCCAAGGCGAACGGGGCGAGCTCGGGTGCGAGGACGCCGTGCAGCACCAGCGGCGCGAGCGCGGCCGCGGTGGCGGGTGCAAGGGTCAGCCCGAGCGTGCCGTGCCCGGTGGCGGCGAACACGCCGTCGCGGCCGGGGACCGCGCCGATCACCGGCAGGCTGTCTGGCGTGGACGGGCGGAGGCCACCGATCCGCAGCCCGGTCTCCGCAGGCCGCCAGTCCCGCAGGTAGCGCGCGGCGCCGGCCTGGATCCGCCGCAGCGCCCGCGATCGCACGCCCTCACCACGCCCCCCGAGCTCGAACATCCCGGAGAGCCTCAATCCACCGTCGAAGGGGCTGCAGGCGAGATTCGCCTCCAGCAGCTTCACCGCGTGGACCGGAACGGTGCCGGTGCCGCAGGCGGTCACGCTGTAGCCCTTGCCGGCCAGCAGCGGCACTCGCACTCCGAGGTCGCGGAGCAGGGTCGCCGACGGCACCCCGGCGGCGATCACCACGCGGTCCGCCGGTACCGGACCCGTCGACGTGGCCACCCGCCACCTGCCCGCGCCGTCCCGCTCGGCGCCGCGCACGTCGACGCCGCCGCGGAGCTCGGCACCCTCGGCGACCAGGGCCGCGCGCAGGCCGGCCAACACGGACTCGGGCCGCACGTGCGCTTCGACCGGGGCGTGCACGGCGCCGTGCACGCTGTCGGACAGCGCGGGTTCCAGCCGGCGCGCCCCCGCGCCGGTATGCACCTGTGTGCAGCCGTCGTAGCCTGCCCGGCGAGCGCCGTCGACCAGCGCGAGCACCTCGTCCATGCCGTGCTCCGTGCGGGCGGCCAGCAGCAGCCCGCGGCGGTGCATCTCGAACTCCACGCCGGATGCGCGGAGCTCGCCGAAGCGCTCGACGCTCCCGGCGGCGAGGTCGAGCACCGCCCGCAGGCCGGCCTGGTGCCGGCGGCGGCCACTGCTGCGCAGGAATCCGGCGGTCCAGCTCAACAGCCCGGCCGCGGGGCGCGCGGCCACCGAGCCCTCGCCGCGCAGCGTCGCCCGCACGACGTCGCCCAACACGCCTGGCCCGGACAGCGGTGCCGAGAGCATCGGTACCACCCAGCCGGCGTTACCTGCCGACGCCCCGTGCGCGTCGAGCGTCCGGTCGAGCACGATCACCTCGGCGCCCTCCCTGCGCAGCGCGAGCGCGGAGCACAACCCGACCACGCCGGCGCCGATGACGACGACCTTCATCAGTGCTTCCGCTCCGTGCGCGCGGGCGCCTTGACGACCTCGGCGATGTAGAAGCGCACGCCGAGCCATCCGGTGTAGAGCGTGACCAGGACGACGATCAGGGGGATCCCGTAGAGCAACGCGGCGTACATCGTCCTCACGCCTCCTCGGCGACGGGCCGGCGCGACGCCGGCGTGGTGGGGGTGGACGAGCGGGTGACGAGGGCGACCATGGCAAACACCACCAGGTTGGCGGCGACACCGACGACGAGCCCGTCGAGCCCGGTGAGCTCCTGGAAGAAGATCACCCAGACGGCCGTCACGACAGCGCCGGCCGTGATCGAGCTGAGCGCCGCGGCCTTCGACCGCGAGCCGAAGAGCACCGCGATGAGCAGCGGAATGACGATCGTCGGCGCCCAGAAGGTGTACGAGTACAGCAGCGCGTCCACGATGGACGGCACCGACAGCGCGAAGACCGTCGCGACCACGCCGACGCCGACGGAGAGCCCGCGCTCGAGCCACAGCTTCTTCTGCGCCGACACCTGCGGGTTGACGAAGGGCTGGTAGACGTCCTTGACGAACACCACGGCGATCGAGTTGAGGTACGAGCTCGCGGTCGACATGACCACGGCGAGCAGCGCGGCCACCACGAGCCCGATCAACCCGGCCGGGAGCAGGTTCATCACCACGGTCGGCAGAGCCTGGTCCGGCGCGATGTTCGGGAACAGCACGAGCGCGACCAGGCCGAGCGTCGCGGCGATGAAGTAGAAGAGGAACGCGAAAGCGCCCGACAGCGCGAACCCGATGCGGGCGTGGCGGCTGTCCGGCGTGGAGAACGTGCGCTGCGCATAGGGCGGCACCAGCGTCTCGCCGAGCAGGAACGCAACGAACAGCCCGACGAACACCGCGACGCCGTAGCCGCCCCCGAACGTCAGATGCGCCTCGGGGAGGGCCGCCACCAGCGCGGCCGGCCCGCCGACCTCGCCCAGCGCGAGCACCAGCGTCACCGGGATGAACACGCCGAGGAAGACGAACTGCAGCATGTCGGTCTGGATCACTGCCCATGCGCCGCCGAAGGACGAGTAGAGCACCACCACGCCCATCCCGACGATCACCGACGGCGCGGCGGGCAGGCCGAGCGTGGCGTTGACGACGGTCCCGATGGCCAGCGCCTGCGCCCCGAGGATGCCGGCACACAGCAGGATCGACAACACGCCGGTGACGAGTCGCGAACCGCGTCCGTAGTGCTCCTCCATCACGTCGCCGACGGTGTGCGCGCCGAGGTAGCGCTTGAGCCGTGGCGCCACGAACAGCCCGACCAGCATGAAGCTCACGGCGTAGCCGAAGAAGGCGAACATGTAGACGTAGCCATCGCTGAACGTCTTGCCCGCAACGCCAAGGGAGGCCCCGCCGCCCAGGAACGACGCGGCGAGGCTGCCGAAGAACACCGGCCAGATGATCCGGTTCCCGGCGACGGCGAAGTCATCGGCGCTCTGTACCCGGCGGATCGTCTGCACGCCGATCACGATCAGCAGCAGGAAGTACCCGGCCAGCAGCACCCAGTCGAGGACGGTCATGGCGACCTCCGAACCCGTGAGGTGAGGTAGCTCACGGTAGAAACGCCGAAGGCTGCGGTCACCGTGCGAGCCATCCAACGAGCACCGGACCTACAGCGGTCCCAGCTGTACGATCTGCACAACGTCATTGCCGGGAAGGTGCCCGTGCTCACACAGTCGCTCGCCCAGGAGATCGCCAGCGAGACGACCGCGATCATCGGCTACAACGTGATGATCACCGACCGACACGGGCTGGTCCTCGGCAACGGCGACCCCACCAGGGTCGGCACATTCCACGAGGCGTCCGTGGACGTCGTGCGCACCGAGCGGCCCGCGACCCACACCGCCGCGCAGGCGCGGCGGCTCACCGGCGTCCGGCCCGGCATCACGCTGCCCGTCCTGCTCGACGGCGAGGTGGTCGGCACCGTCGGCCTCACCGGCCCACCCCAGCAGGTGCGCCGGTTCGGGCTGGTGGTCCGCAACCAGACCGAGCTGCTTCTGCGCGAGTCGTCACTGCTCACCTCCCGACTCGTCCGCGAGAAGGCCGTGACCGACCTGTTGCAGGACATCGCCCACCACGACCCGACGATCGTGGCGCCACAGGAGGTCGAGGCCGCGGCCCACGATCTCGGCCATGACCTGCGCCTGACCCGCGTCGCGCTGGTGGTCGACGTCGAGCGCATCCCAGGTGCCGGGACCCCCGCCGTGCTGCGCACCGTCCGGCAGGTCTTCCACGACATGCAGGACGTCGTCGGCACTCTCGGCCGGTCGCACGTCGCGGTGCTGCACCGGCTGCCGCGGAACACGGACACCGATGCGGTCCTCGCGGCAGCCCGGCGCCGCCGCGGCACTCGCCGACGAGCACGGGCCGCTCCCGGTCGGCGCAGGCGACCCTGCCGCGGACATCACAGGCCTGCGGGACTCACTCGCCGACGCCATGGCCGCGATCCGGCTCGCGGGCCGGGACGCCCCCGTTGCACACATCGCCGACTTCCGGCTGCACCAGCTGCTCGCGACGCTCGGGGTGCGAGCCCGGACCCGGTTCGCCCTGACGGTGCTCGGCCCGCTCCCCCACCAGCCGGACTGGCACGAGCTGCGGGCCACCGTACTGGCATGGGCTGAGCAGGGCTTCCACCTCGTGCGCACTGCCCGCACCCTGCACGTGCACCGCAACACGCTGGTCTACCGGCTCCGCAAGATCGAACGGCTCCTCGGCCGCGACCTGCGCGACCACCGAAATGCCCTCGCCCTCCACCTGGCGTGCCTGGTTCCCGAAGCGAACTCCGAGCCCGGCAAGCGAAGCTGACACAGCTGGATGAATCGCCCGGGCGTGTCCGGAAACCTACTTGCTCGGGTGCCCGGTTCCGGCCGCATCGCGGACCGCGTGCGTGAGAGTGGTCGTCTCGGCGCTGCCGAGCTGCTGAACTCGCCTTGCCAGCTGGCACTCCAGGTCCCGCTGCCGGTGGTCTGGATGAAGACGGTGTCCTGGTAGTACGGGTCGGGTACGCGTTCAGGTTCGGGGTCAGGCGGGGTCGAGCCCGGCCAGGTAGCCCAGGTAGCGCGGTGGGGGGCTGTCGCCGGCCTACGACGTCGCTCCACGATCCGCTTCGGGCCCTTGGCCCCGTCCAGTCGCACGGCATCACGGGGCGTGTGGTTTACTGTTGTCAGTCGTAGGTTTTGTGTTCGTGCTTCTGCGCTCGCGAAACGATGTCGCGGGCGTGTGATCTTTCTCCAGGAACAGCCGGAGAAGTCCCCGTCTTTGACCGGCTCGGACCGCCACACCAGTGGACGTCTGTATTCGTTACCTGTTGAGGAGACAACATGGCTCAGGGCACCGTGAAGTGGTTCAACGGCGAAAAGGGCTTCGGCTTCATCACCCCCGAAGGTGGCGGCGCCGACCTTTTCGTGCACTTCTCCGAGATCCAGAGTGGCGGCTACCGCAGCCTGGAGGAGAACCAGCGTGTGCAGTTCGAGGTCGGCCAGGGCGCCAAGGGTCCGCAGGCCACCGGCGTCACCGTCGTCTGAGGCCGTTCTCAACGACCCATCACTGATGGCGATCGCCCCCTGCGTGAGCATGCAGGGGGCGATCGCCATCAGTGGACCTTTCACCCACGCAAGCAGATGTCGAGCACAGGGAGAAATATTTGAGTGCGACGATGACCGCGGTCTCGTCGGCGCGCCGGTGGCACGTCACACTGGCTTCTGAGCAGGCGGTGCTGACCCAGCGGTTGGGCGGGCGCGCCTCGGGACACGGAGTGCGGTTCTACGCGCCTCGTGTGTGGCCTGGAGTCGGATTCGGAGTGCCGAGCGACGATGTCGCGTCGCTGCTGTCCATGGTGACGGAGGTCGTGGAGGAACCCACGTTGCACAATCGGCCGGTGAAGTCCGACGCGTCGACCGTCAAGGTGTGGTCTCAGCCACGGGTTGATGCCGACGAGGATTTCGTCTACATCAGGGGTCCGGTCAACGTCGCCGAACGAGGCTACGCATTCCGGCCTGAGCTCAGCCTGCAGATCCGCCTCGAGCACCTCCAGGAGTTGGAGACCATGCTGGAGCGGTTCCTCGTCGCTTAGCGCCAGCACTCGCCACATTCCAGATCGGCATTCCCCTGACGGATGACTCGCCGGTGGCGAGGCGGCGGAGGCATTCCGGTGGACCACTTCTTCTTGGAAATGACGGTCTCAGCTGAGCTGAGCCGGACTCACTTCCCCCTCCCGGTCCCCGCCCCTCGTCGCCCCTCGTGCTGCCCGCATATCCACCAGAGCCTGTGGACTCCCGGCGGCGAGCCACTGTTCGCCGACGAGACGGACGGGCGCGGGGGGAGCACCGCGGCGTCGACGGCTCGGCGAATCCCTACCCGGCCGCCACCGCGCCGGCTGCCGCATGGACGGCGTCAGTCGTGACTCGCCCCGGGGCCCCCGGTGCAAGGCGACCTGTTCGCCCTGCCTGCCGCCGAACTCGCCAGCCGGGGGTCGCACATCCGCCCCGAACGCTGCCCGCCGCTGTCGACGAGCTGGTCGCCGACGAGGTGCTGCGCGAGGCGCTGGGCCGGCTACCCGGCGGGGACTTCGTCGACTGCTTCGCCGCGGTCATGCGGGCGGAGTTCGACGAATACCACGCCGCGGTGTCGGGCTGGGAGATCGAGCGCTACCTGACGTCGTTCTGAGGTGTCCGACCCCCTCGGTGGTCTCCGCCTCGGTGCACTCCGCGCTGCCCGACACCCCCCACCACGGCGCCTGCATCAGTCTCCGCAGCTTGATGGCCATGTGGAGCGCCAGCCGGTCGTCGGGATCCTCGAGGTCCGCCTCGACGAGCTCGAGCGCCTGCCTCAGGTGGCGACGGAACGTGTTGCGGTGCATGTAGCTCGCGCGGGCCGCCTCGTCGCGCCGCGGGAAGTCGAGGGCGAGCTCGAGCACGTGCGCCAAGTCGGTCCCGTGGTCGAGATCGTGGCGCAGGAGCCGGCGGAGGCGTCCGCGGACGAAGGCCCGCGCGCGCCGGCGGTCGAGTCCCTCGCTCAGCAGGTGATCGAGGGCGAACGACCGAGCTGGGCGGACGAGCGCCTGCGTGGCGGGGTGCGGCAGGTAGCGCTGCAGCCGCTCCAGCTCACCGACGCGCGCGGGCAGCTGCGCCACGCCGACGCTCCGCTCAGCGACGATCGCGCGGACGTCGTGGTGCCCGAGCTGGCGCGCGTAACGCACCAGGCCGGCCAGCCTATGGTGCAAGACCTCCCGGTTGGCCGCATCGGACCCGCGAGCGGGGATCAACAGCGCGACCTTCGTGTTGTCGAGCGCCACCGTGATGCTTCCGGGCGCCTGGCGCTGCGCCTCGCCGTGCAGATCCGCAAGCGTCCGCAGCCCGGGATGTCCAACCGTCCATGAGAGCAGGGCGGGCCAGTAGAGGTCGGCGAGCCCCAGGCCGGCGGTCCTCGCCTCGCTGCGAATCTCGGCCGGCGTGATCGTGTGGTCGGTAACGAGCCGGCGCATGAGCGCGGCTCGACGCTCGGAGCGGATTGAGCTCGCCAGCGCGGCTCGCTCAAGCTGATCGCCCAGCAGGGAGAGGAGGAGGTCGAGCATCCTGCGCTGCTCGCCGTCCTGCGTGCCGCCGGTGCACACGGCGAGAAAGGCCAGCCGCCTGCGCCCCTTCGCGATCGGAAGGACGTGCCATCCTGCGGGCGTCTTGTCGGCGTCGGCCGTCGAGGCGGCAAGCGCAGCGACCGATGGACCGAGGCCAGTGGACGGGAGCGTCGCGACGAGGGGGGCACCGCTGGGGTCGAGGAGCACCAGTGGCCGACCGAGATCCTGGGACGCAGCCACGACCAAGTCGTCGGGGGAGTCGGATGCCAATGCCAGCCGGACGAGGTCGCAACAGTGTTTGACGACCTCGTCAGAACCAGTTCGGGACATGCACCCGTCCCTCCATTGCCCATGGGTGATCCTAGTCCGGCGCGGGAGTTCACGTGCGCTCCGAACGGCGTTCACTCGGGGATGGTCCACGCGGCAAATGCAGTCGCGCCGGCAGCCACCTAATGGGGCTTCGCCCTAGCCCGACAAGCCGTGCGTGGGCGGCTCGGCATTCAGCGCAGGCTCACGCAGGGACCTGCGGTCAGATGGCTGACCGCCGCCGCTCGCTACGCCGATGCACGGTGACCTTCGCGCGGGGTCGTGTCAGTGCAGGTCAGGCGCGCTGTTGTTGCGCTGTGGCGCGAGCGCAGCCCACCCGGGCGTCGTCGAAGACCAGCCGCGAACGCACAACTTGAGTCGATCTTTCCGGCTTTGCCGGGCCGAGCAAGCCAGTGCGGCGTGCTGCATGTTTCCCCCCCGTGGTGGCCGTGAGCTGGGCGCGCCGGTGCGGCCCGCACCGGGTGTCTTGACGCCTGCGCGGCCTGCACAAATCCTGTCCCAGCCATGTCCTGTCCCAGCCATGTCCATCCCGTTCCGAGCAGCCAGCGGGCCGGCAAGCGCCCGCTGTCGAGGGAGGATTTGATGTTCCCCATCCCCCCCAAGGGCAGCGAACCCCGTGCGCGCATGATCGCCGAGCACCGCGCGTGCATCGACTACATGAAGGGCGTGGCCGGGTGTTCGATTCTGCGCACGGAAAGGCCGGGTAGCGCGATCGAACCCTACGGCGGCATCCACCAGTACATGGACCTGGCCAAGACGCTCGTGCGCATGCGCGCGATGCAGCCGGGTGTTTACGGCGGCAAGTTCGTCGTGATCTGCACCGAGATCGACAGGGAATGGCGGATCGGCCGGCTCACCGGGGTGCGCGGCCAGCCGCCGCGATTCTTCAACGACCAGGTCTACACCGACGAGAACGAGATCCAGCACGACATCTTCCTGCTTCGGCTGGACCAGTATCCCATCACCGATGGGATGCCTGAGGACTTCCACGAGGGCTGGAAGCGCCACGACGACAACTGGGCGGTCACGTAGCGCCGGTCATCGTGCCTGACGCCGCCTGAGGAGTAGCCATGAGCAGGGCCAACGGCAAGGCCTGGATGCCGATCACCGGCTACAGCAGCAAGTGGTCGGTGCAGCAGGGGGAAGCGATCCGCTTCTACGTCAACTGCGCGGGACCGCCCGCGTATGACGCCCAGCTCGTCCAGCTCATCCACGGGGACACCAACCCGGCCGGCCCGGGGTTCAAGGAGATCCCGCTCGACGCGCCGTTCAACGGGCGCCACGACGGTCGCCAGCAGGTCATCCACAGCGGCTCGCACGTGGTCGTCGCCGACCGTCGCCCGCTCCGGGCGGAAAGCTTCACGCTGCAGTGCTGGATCTGGCCGACGATGCCCACCAAGCCCGAGGGCTACTGGAAGCCCGGGGATCAGGGACTGCTCACGAAGTGGTCGGACAACAACGGCTACGGCCTCTTCCTCAACGAGGACGGGGCACTCGAGCTGCGCGTCAACGGCGAGCGACTGACCACCGGCGCGCCGGTGCGCGACCGCGCCTGGCACTTCGTCGCGGCGACATTCGACGCCGAGTCTGGCAGCGCGGTGCTCTACCACGAGCCGCAGATCCGCTACGCGCTCGATCCGGTGATCGAGCCTGCCGCGGCGACTGTCAACGCCAGGATCGAGCACTCCGACGTGCCGCTGGTCATTGCCGGCTACGTGGAGCGACGCGACACCGGCCCGCTCGGACGCTCCTCCCCCGTGCCGGGCGTGATCCTCGGCGGTGACTACAACGGGAAGATCGACAGCCCGCAGCTGTGCAATCGCGCGCTGACGCGCCTGGAGATCGAGACGATGAAGCTCGGCGTGCGCCCGGAACTCGACGAGCGTCGCGGGCCGGGCCCGACCGACGAGCTGTCGACCTGCCTGGTCGCCTCATGGGACTTCTCCGAGGGCATCTCCACCCGCCAGGCCGTCGACAAGGGGCCCTACAAGTTGCACGGCGACGTCGTCAACCTACCCACGCGAGCGATGACCGGCTACAACTGGCGCGGCGTCGAGACGAACTGGCAGCACGCCCCCCAGGAGTACGGGGCGATCCACTTCCACGACGACGACCTCGACGACGCCCGCTGGGACGTCGACTTCGAGTTCCAGGTCCCCGAGGACCTGAAGAGCGCTGTGTACGCGGTCAAGCTCGCCTCGGAGGAGGCCGACGAGGACTACGTGCCGTTCTTCGTCCGCCCGCCACTGGGGGTCCACACGGCCAAGATCGGCGTGATCATGTCGACGATCGACTACATGGCCTACGCCAACGAGCACCTGGCGGCCAACGCGGCCGGCGCCGAGCTGCTCGTCTACCGCATCCCGATCATGCAGGCCCAGAACCTGTTCCTGGCCGAGCACCGGGAGTACGGCAGCTCGATCTACGACACCCACACCGACGGCAGCGGCGTCTGCCTGTCCTCGCGGCTGCGGCCCGTGCTCTCGTTCCGCCCGAAGTACGATCACTTCCTCACGCAGGCGCCGTGGCAGTTCAACGCCGACCTGCACCTCATCGACTGGTTGACGGAGACGGGTTACGAGTTCGATGTCATCACCGACGAGGACATCAGCGCTGATGGCCTGGAGCGGATCGAGGGCTACAACGTCCTCATCACCGGCAGCCACCCCGAGCACAAGGACGCCAACTACCTCGACGCGATCCATGCCTACAAGGCGCGAGGCGGCCGCTTCATGTACATGGGCGCCGACGGCTTCTACTGGATCCACACCTTCCACCCCGCCTACGGCCGCGGCGAAGTCACCGAGATGCGCCGCTGCGAGTCCGGCATCCGCACCTGGCGCGCCGATCCGGGCGAGTACCACCACCAGTCCAACGGCCAGCTCGGGGGCATGTGGCGCTACGTCGGCCGCTACTTGCACTCCGTGGCGGGCACGGGCATGTCAAGCGAGGGGTTCGACATCAGCGCGTACTTCACGCGCACGCCCGAGTCGAACGACCCACGGGTTTCCTGGGCGTTCGAGGGCATCGGTTACGACGAGCGCCTAGGCGACTTCGGCCTCGTGGGCGGCGGCGCAGCCGGCACCGAGCTGGACATCATCGACACGACGCTGGGTTCGCCGCCGCACACGCTGCTGGTCGCCACCTCGGCAGGCCGCCACACCGACGGCTACCTGCTCGTGATGGAGGACTTCGGCTTCAACCAGGCCGGCCTCACCGGCACCGAGCACCCGCGCGTGCGCGGCGACATCGCCTACCACGAGACGCCCAACGGCGGCGCGTGCTTCGCGTTCAGCTCGATCGCCTACTGCGGCTCGCTCTCGCACAACAACTACGACAACAACATCTCCCGCCTGACCAAGAACGTGCTCGACCGGTTCTCGATGGACGGGCCGCTGCCGGACCCGCCTGCGGACGCCGTGATGCACCGCGGCCGGCTTCTGTACGACCCCGAGCTCAACCGCAGGCGGATCGCGGCGTTGGCGCCAAGGGGCTAGCCCGGACGGGAGGTCACCGCGATGTCGGCCACAGAGCTGCCCATGGCGAGCCTGCCGGCGCCGACGCCGGCCGGCCTGCGCGAGCTCGCCCTGGAGGACGAGCGCATCTGGACCCGAGTGTGGGCGTGCGTCGGCGTCGAACAACAGCTCCCCGCCCCAGGCGATCTCCTGCCCGCGACCGTCGGCCATCACGGGCTGCACGTGCAGCGCCGGCCCGACCGGGGGCTGCGGGCGGCGTTCAACGTCCTGCAGTACGGCTCGTGCTGGACCATCCCTGCGCAGTGCGGGCACGGCCACAAGACGAACTGCCCGTACGTCTCCTGCGCCCACTCGCTCGACACCGACGCCCTGCGGGCGCAGGACGGCGCGCCGACGCGGGAGATGCGCCAGTTCATCGGCTTCAACCCGCTCAAGCTCGCCGACGTGCCGGTACGGACCGCGGGTCCGCTGATCTTCGTGACGCTCGCGGATCCCCCGCCGTCGCTGGACGAGCAGCTCGGCGCACTCGGGCCGGCCGCCCGGCTCGAGCCCCTCGGGGGGCTTGAGCATGTCGCACGGCTCTGGGCCGAGCTCGACTGCAACTGGAAGCGCGCAAGCGACGCGCTGTTCGAGGCGCTGGGCGCGCCGACGGACGGCGGGCGGTGGGAGGAGTGCCTCGCCCCCGACACGATCGTGCCGGCCAAGGCGACGAGCCACGGCGAGCTGTGGACCGCCGGTGCGGCCGCCGCGCTCGAGCCGCTCGCCCCGAACGGCGACGGCGAGATACGGCTGCTGCGCGCATTTCCGAACGTCCTGCTCGCCGTGCTGCCCAACCACGCGGCCGCCGTCGTCGTGAAGCCGACAAGGCTCGACGGCGTGACACTCGTGGTTTCGCTGTTCGCGCGCCGGTCGGGGAAGAGCGCGGAGGACGAGGAGGCGGTGGCCGGGCTCATCGCGGGCTGGGGCGCGGTCACCGGCGAGGCGCGCATCCGTTCGCGGGCACTGGGGCCCACCAGCATCTCGCCGATCCTCACCCAAGCAGGCGGCCGCCTTGCTGACAACGGGGGCACCGACGGGGCGGCCAAGCCGACCTGAGGAACCGGATGGAGCCTGCGGGGGAAGAACTCGTCGCGGAAGCCGGCCGACGCGGCGTGCCGGACCCCGTCGCGGTGCTCCGTGAGGCGCGGTCGCGGCGGCTTGCGCTCGCCCGCGAGGATCTGCGCCTGCTCCTCGCCCTCGTCGGGACACCCGAGGTCTTCGCCACCCCCACCTTCATCACCGACTTCGTGTGCGCGTACCTGCACGTGCGCAGGACGCGGCCGCGCTTCGTCGTCGACCTATGGGCGGCGGCGGGCTGGATGCTGCCGCCGCTGGTGGCCACGCTGCGGCCTGCGCGGGCGATCGGGATCCTCCCCGATGGCCGCAGCGGCGAGCTCGCCGAACTCCTCGCCCCACCGGGCGGGATCGTGTGGCGCATCGACGACGCACGTGCCGCCGCAGCCACCCTCGAGCCCGGCGTGGACGTTGTCCTCGGCTGCCCGCCCTGGCGGTGGCAGCCCAGGCCGTTCCACATCGAGACCGCGGACAGCCCCCTCGTCCTAACAGAGGACCCCGCCAACGTCGCGCTGCTCGAGGCCTGCACGCGGCTGGCACCGGACGGGACCGGGCTGTTCATCGTCGGCCCCGGCTTCGTCATGCGACCCGGGCCGGGAACCGCGTTCGCGAACCTCAAGCGGTTCGGGCTCTCCCTCCACCTCCTGCTCGAGCTGCCGCGCGGCATCTTCTCCCCCGACAGCGGCTCGGGACGACTGCTGATCGGCATCGGCCCCGCCCCTTGCCCGGCACCGCTCATCGACTCCCTGACGCCCGACCCCCACCGCACCTCCCGCGTCCTGCGCACTGCGGCGGGCGCCCGGGCAGAGGCCGAAGGGTGGGAGCCGCGATAGAGCTCGCCGCGGTGGCGGGGCAGCGGTTCGACGGTTATGGACGGTTCAGCTGAACGGCCTACTGCGGCGTCCCGGCGCCACGACCGACCAGGAGCCACATACCGCGCCGGATGAACACCCTTTGGTGATCATCCGGTCGCCCGGCGTCACGATGACCACCGATGGGCGTTCCTTGAGCGCGCTCCCGTACCCACGTATGGTCCAGCGCATGGTGGCATCCGGCGTTGCCGCGCGCTTCGTTCCGCCGACCGTTCCCGTGGTCTCCTGTTCGCAGCATGTCCCGACCGCGAGCTGCCCGATCCACTGAACCAGCCGTCGTGCCGCCCCACCGTTCCGCGCCGCGGACGACGACGCCCGTACCGCGTCGACGTTACCCAGGCCTCCCGCAGAGCCGTCCCGCCCGGGCGGTGGCGGCCATCGGTGCCGCGCTGGTCACCGCGGCCGGCGGGCACCTGCTCTCCGCCGGCGCCGCTCCCTCGCTGACCGGTCTGCTGCTCGCCGTCGCTGCGATGGCCGGGCCCGCGTGGTGGCTGACCCGCGACGAACGCGGCTGGGAACGCCTCGCCGCCGCCCAGCTCACCGCACAGCTCGGCAGCCACTGGGTGTTCGTGCTGGCCGACCCGGCACCGACCCCGCACACCGGCCACGGCGGCCTCGGTCCTGACCTGATGGTGCTCGCGCACCTGCTCGCCGCGGCCGTGGCCGGCGGATGGCTGCGCTGCGGGGAGCGGCGCGCCGTCGCGCTGTCCCACCGCGCCGTGGCGGCCCTGCGCAGGCTCGTCACCGCGCTGCTGGGCACCCGCCCACGATCGGTGCACAGCCCGGCCCGGTGCCGGCCCGACCACGCCCCCATCCTCCGGTTCCAGGCCGCCCAGCTGCGGCACGCGATCGTCCACAGGGGACCTCCGGCGGTCTGCTGATCTCTCCCCCCTCACCGGCCGGGCCGACCCGGCCGGGTATCGCGCGTGCCCGTGAACGCGCCGTGCCCGGCCGGCCCGCGCCGATCTCGGCGACACCGAAACCGGAGCCCCGCATGACCACGACCTCCGACCCCAGATCCAGCCCACCCCGCGATCGCGTACCCCGCGGCACCACCGGTTGGCGCGGCCTCGTGCTGCGCCTGCACTTCTACGCCGGACTGCTGATCGGCCCGTTCGTCCTGGTGGCCACGGCCACCGGGGTGCTCTACGTCCTCACCCCGCAACTCGAGTCCTGGATCTACGCCGACCAGCTGCGCGTACCCGTCACGGCCCAGCAGCTTCCGCTGACCGATCAGGTCCGCGCTGCGATGGCCACCGAGCCGGGTGGTGAGCTCGACGCCGTCCGGCCCGCGCCCGAACCCGGGGCGACGACCCGGGTGCTGTTCACCGACCCCGGTCTCGGCGAGTCCGAGCGCCGCACGGTGTTCGTCGACCCCGGTACCGGCGAGGTGAAGGGCTCGCTGGTCAGCTACGGGACGAGCGGCGTGCTGCCGCTGCGCACGACGATCGACCAGTTGCACCGCAACCTGCTGCTCGGCGAACCCGGCCGGCTCTACAGCGAGCTCGCCGCGTCCTGGTTGTGGGTCGTGGCGCTCGGCGGGCTCGCACTGTGGATCGCACGCCGGCGGACCCGGCGGGCGGCGGGCCGGGCCCGTGTCCGCGACCTGCTGCGCCCCGAGCCCGGCGCGACGGGCCGGCGCCGCACCCTGGGCCGGCACGGTGCGCTCGGTACCTGGCTGTTGGTGGGGATGCTCTTCCTCTCCGCCACCGGGCTGACCTGGTCGACCTACGCCGGCGCCACCATCAGCGAGCTGCGCGCGTCGCTCGGCTGGGGCACCCCGGCGCTCGACACCGGTGGCTCGAGCGGGCACGCCGGACACGGCGATCACGGCGGCGCACCTGCCACGGGCGGGGGCACCGGCCGGGTCGACGCGGTGCTCGCCACGGCCCGTGCGGCCGGCATCGACGCCGGGCCCGTCGAGATCGCGCTGCCGGCCGAACCCGGCGCGGTCTGGACGGTCACCGAGATCCAGCGCAGCTGGCCGACGCAGGTGGACGCCGTCGCGATCGACGCCGGCAGCGGCACCGTCGTCGACGAGGTGCGGTTCGCCGAGTACCCGCTGATGGCCAAGCTGGCCCGGTGGGGCATCGACGCGCACATGGGGGTGCTGTTCGGCTGGGTGAACCAGCTCCTGCTCGTGGCGTTCGGGGTCGGGCTGATCACGACGATCGTGCTCGGCTACCGGATGTGGTGGCGGCGCCGGCCCACGCGGGGCCGGGGCGGGCGGCCGGTACCGCGCGGCCAGTTCCGCCGTGCCAGCCAGCCCGTCGGGTTCCTCGCCGTGCTGGCGGCCGTCGCGACCGGCTGGTTCGCGCCGCTGTTCGGGATCAGCCTCCTCGCCTTCCTGGTGGTCGACGCACTGCTCGGGTGGCGAGCCCGGGGTCGCGCAGCCGGAAGCGACCCCGGCATCGAGGAGGGTGAGTTGCTCGACGCATGATCGTCGAGCTCGACGTGAGACTGCGTGGATCATGGTCCGGACCAGCCTCACGTCGAGCTCGACGAGACAGACCCGGAGGACACGCCGTGGACGAGCGGCGCATCGGCGAACTGGCCGCCGCGGTGCGGGCCCGGCCTGCGCCTGCCGGGGGCGTCCGGCTCGTCACGATCGACGGGTACTCGGGGTCGGGCAAGACCGACCTCGCCGGGCGGCTCGCCCGCGCACTGGACGCGCCGGTCATCACGATGGAGGACCTCTACCCGGGATGGGACGGCCTCGCCGCCGCCGTCCCGCTCGCGGCGGAGTGGATCGCCGCCCCGCTCGCAGCCGGCCGGGTGGCACGCTGGCACCGGTACGACTGGGTGCGTGGCACCCGTGGCGAGTGGCGGGAACAGCCGCCGGCACCGGTCGTGATCCTGGAGGGCTGCGGGTCCGGGGCCGCGGCGCTGCGCCCGTACACGAGCACCGCGATCTGGGTCGACGTACCACCCGGCCGGCGCGAGCAGCGGCTGCGCGCGCGGGCGGACTGGCCGGACTACGCCCTGCACCGGGACGGGTGGGCCGCTCAGGAGGACGCCTTCCACACCGCCGGCCGCACGCGCGAGCGCGCGGACGTGATCGTCGACAACAGAGACGAGACCTGATCCGCCGTTCGGCCCCGGGGACACGCCCCCGACTGGCAGCATGAACCGCCGTGATCCCTGCGGTGCGCTCTCGCGTCACGTCGCTGCACGTCTTCTGCGCCGTGCTGATCGGGGCGATCGTGGCCCGGCCGATGATCGTCGACGCGTTGAGCGCACCCGTGCTGCGCACCGCGGCCACCGTGTTCGTCGCGGTGTGCGTGCAGGCGCTGCCGTTCCTCGTGCTCGGGGTGGTGCTGTCCGGCGTGATCGCGGCCTTCCTCTCCCCGGCGGCACTGCGCCGGGTGCTGCCCGGCCACCCGGCCGCAGCGGTTCCGGTGGCCGGGGCGGCGGGCCTCGTGCTGCCCGGCTGTGAGTGCGCCTCGGTGCCGGTCGCCCGGCGGCTGATCGGCCAGGGCGTCCCCGACGCCGCCGCGCTCACCTTCCTGCTGGCCGCGCCCGCGGTGAACCCGGTCGTGCTGGTGGCGACGGCGGTGGCGTTCCCGGGCGAACCGGGCATGGTCGGCGCGCGGTTCCTCGGCTCGCTCGCCACCGCATGCGTGATGGGCTGGCTGTGGCAGCGGGCCGGGCGGGCGGAGTGGATCGCCGGCCAGGCCCGGCGGCGAACGCCGGCGCCCACCGGCGCGGGCCGGTGGACGGTACTCGCCGAGACCGCGCGGCACGACCTGGTCTCCGCGGGTGGGTTCCTCGTGCTCGGCGGGCTGGCGGCGGCGACGCTGTCGGTACTGGTCCCGCCGGCCTGGCTGGACGCGCTGAGCGGGCAGCTCGTGCTCGCGGTCGTGGTGATGGCGCTGCTCGCCGTCGTGCTGGCGCTGTGCAGCGAGGCCGACGCGTTCGTCGCCGCCTCGCTGTCGACGCTGCCGCTGCTGCCCCGGCTGGTGTTCCTCGTCGTCGGGCCGGCGGTGGACGTCAAGCTCATCGCGCTGCAGGCCGGCACGTTCGGCCGCGCGTTCGTGGTGCGGTTCGCCCCGGCGACCTTCGTCGTCGCGGTGCTGTGTGCGGTCGGAGCCGGGCTTCTGGTGTTCGGCGGGGTGCGCTGATGCGCCGCGACACCCAGCACGTGCTGCTGGTGCTGCTCGGCGGTGCGCTCGTCCGGATCGCCGCCGACGACACCTACCTGCGCTACATCAAGCCGTCACACCGGTGGTGGCTGCTGGCCGCGGGCGCGGGCGCGGTGATGGTGCTGCTCGCCGTCGTCGCCCTGGTCCGTGACCTGAGCGGGCACACCGAGGCCGACCCGCACGATCACGACCACGGACGCATCCAGAGCCCGTGGCTGCTGATGCTGCCGGTTCTGGTGATCGCGCTGGTGAGCCCGCCCGCGCTGGGCGCCGACGCCGTGGCCCGATCCGGTGGAGGCGGCGCCGTGGTCCGCAACGCGGACCTCTACCCGCCGCTGCCACCCGGACCGCTCGAACTCGGCGTCGGTGAGGTGGTGAACCGGGCGGCGTGGGACGAGTCCCGCTCGCTCGACGGACGCGAGGTCACCGTCACCGGCTTCGTCGTCCGTCGCGGCGCGGAGACGGTGCTGGCCCGGATGACCATCGCCTGCTGCGCCGCCGACGCCCGCCCGTACACCGTGCGACTGGTCGGTGACCTCGGGGACCTGGAGCCGGACACCTGGTTGCGCGTGCGCGGCACCGTGCAACCGGGTAGCGCGACGCAGGCCAACCGGTTCACTCCCAGCCTGACCGTCTCCGAGATCCAGGTGGTGCCGGAGCCCACGGACCCGTACGAGTCCTAGCGGGAGTTCCCCCGGATCGTGTCCGTGATCTCGTTCGCCGGAATGATCAAGTTCTGGATCACGTCGGCCCGTAGGGTTCTCCGGCATGGCGGCCCAGACGAACGACCGGCCAGCCCGTCGGTGACATCCGACCCCCAGGGCCGGGTCACCGAGCCGCCGCCGCGGACCACCTACCTGCGGGCTCTGGGCGCGACCCTGGTCTGCCGGGGCTGATCCTGCTCGCGTTCCTGCTGTTCGCCGCCCCCGGTTCGACCGAGCTGGCCGCGGCGGCTAGCAGCAGGGGCCCTGGTCCTCCGACGCGCGCGTGCCACCCGGCTCCTGCCCATAATTCGCGAACGCCGTGACACAGCGCTCGATCTCCGCGGCGGGCAGCGACCGCGGCTCACCGGCGGCGCGGGCGGTCAGCCACACCTGGCACAGCCACTCCAGCTGCGCGGCCCGGTTGTAGGCCTTGGCGAGCGTGGCGCCGGTGGTGAGCGTGCCGTGGTGACGCAGGATCACACCGGTGCGCCCCGCGAGGGCAGCCGACATGTTCGCAGCGAGCTCATCGGTGCCGAAGGTCGCGTAGTCGGCCACCCGGACCACGCCGCCGAAGTCGGCGAGCTGGTAGTGCACCGCCGGCACCTCGTCGACCAGCAACGACAGTGCGGTCGCGTGCACCGAATGGGTGTGCACCACCGCGGCGGCGCCGTGATCGCGGTAGGCGGCCAGGTGCATCGGCAGCTCGGATGTGGGCGCGAGCATGCCGTCGACGACCACCCCGGACAGGTCCACCACCGGGATGTCGGCCAGGTCGAGGCGGTCGTAGTCCACGCCCGACGGGGTCACCACGACCAGGTCGCCATGGCGCACCGAGACGTTGCCCGAGGTGCCGACGACGAGCCGATCGGCGGTCATCCGTAACGCCGTGCGGATCACGGCGGCGCGCGCGTCGGCGAGCAGCAGGTCGGCCACGATCGCTACGCGGGAAGCCGGAACTGCACCCGGTCGATCCGCTCGACGATCGGAGCGATCAGCTCGGCGCGGATCCGATTGTGCTCGGGGTCGGCGTCGTAGATCCGGTAGGCCTCCTCGTCGGGCAGGTCGACGGTGATCACGAAGCCGGCGTTGCCCTCGCGCAGCCCGAGGTCCCTACCCGCCAGCAGGTCGAACTCCGCCCCGTCGACGCGCAGGTCGCGCAGCGCCTGCAGGGCCTGCTCGACCTGCTCGGGCGCCACCCCGTCACGCACCCGTCCCATCACCACATTGCGGATCATGTCGCCTCCTCCAGCCACCCCGCGGCGGCTGCCACACCCTGCCAGACGCGATCGCCGGGTGTCCGACGCGACGATCACCGACGCGGATCGCGGGTACTCCCCCGAGAGCATCCGGCGGCAGCGAGGCGACGACACCAGCTCGCGGTCACAGGACGTGCTGCCGCTCGAGCAGGCGGCCGAGGTCACCGTCGACCAGCCGGTGCTGTGCGTCGCGGACTGAGGGACGCGGCCCGCCGTCGGATCAGTCGTCAGGGCAGGACCGCATCGATGTAGCAGCCCTCGACCCGTAGCGCCCCACCGGTGGTCGCCGACGCGAGGTCGGAGCTCAGGTAGGCCACCATCCGGGCGAACCGGCGCCACTCGGCGTCGTCGATCGCCAGGACCGGGCGCCTGCCGAAGATCCCGACGTTGTTGATCATGATGTCCACCCGCGCCAGCTCGGCGAGCAGCCTCGCGGTGTCCGCCTCGTCGGCGACGTCCGCGGCGATCCCGCCGACCTCGGCCTCGGGCAGCTCGGCCCGCAACAGCTCGACGGCGTGGTCCACCCGGGCGGGATCGCGCCCGTTGAGCACGACGCTCGCTCCCGCTCTGGCGAGTTCGGTCGCGATCGCGTAGCCGATGCCCTGGGCGGAGCCGCTCACCAGCGCGGTACGGCCGCCGAGGTCGATGTCCATGGCCGGGTCGTTACCCCGGACGACCCGGTTGACTCTTCCGGCGGGTGGTCAGAGTTCGCTGCGGCGGGTCACCAGCGTCTCGGCCACTCGCGCCAGCTTGACGTTCAGCGACTGGGACGCCGAGCGCAGCACCTCGAACGCCTCGGCCGCCGCGATCCCCCGGCGCTCCATCAGGATTCCCTTGGCCTGCCCGATCACGTCGCGGCTGCGCAGCGCCTCGCGCAGCTGCGCGGCCTCGAGATCGGCGGCGGTGCACGCCTGGGTCGCGGCCAGCGCCGTGGACGCGTGCGCAGCCAGTATCAACGCGACGTCGCGGTCCATCTCGTCCAACCCGCCGCGCTGGAGGGAGTAGAAGTTCAGCGCCCCCATCCGCGGTGCGTCGCCGTGCGGGAACAGGCCCACCGCCAGCACGCTGTGCACGCCCAGCTCGGCCGCCGCCGGGCCGAACCGCGGGTACTCCTGTCCGGCCCCCAGATCGGCGCTGGCAGCCGCGCCCCGGTTCGCCGCGCGCGTCGCCTCGACGCACGGACCCTCGTCGAAGCGGTACTGCAGCTCGTCGAGCCGGGTCGCCATCAGGCCGGTCTCCACCGGGGTGTGGAATCCCCCGCCGACAGCGCGCATCGTGACGCTGACCAGGTCGGCGCCCGCCACCACGGCATGCGCCGCGTGGACCACCCGCTGCAGCACCTCCTGCACCGTGCTCGCGTCCAGCAGGGCGGCGGCCAGCGCGATGAACTCCGCTGCCAAGGGCCCGGGGCTGGTCGAGATCCCGCCGACCCGGTCGATCTCCCCCTTCACGAAGAGCTGCTTGTCCTCGGCCCAGTCCTGGTCGGTCGCCACGTGTCCACCTCGATCGATTCGTCGTCGACGCGAGCGGATTACCCGGCCCTACGCCCGTCGGCCAGCAACGCTACGGCAGCACGAGCGGGGTACGGCGGCAATACTGCCGCCATGGCGGTGCGCACCGTGGGTGTCGAGGAGGAGTTCCTGCTGGTCGACCCGGCCGGCGGGCGGCCGCGGGCGGTCGGGTCCGCCGTGCTGCGCGCCGCGGACGGTGATTCCGAACTCACCGCGGAGCTGCACAGCGAGCAGGTGGAGACCGGCACCCGACCCTGCTTCGGCCTCGACGAGCTCGGTCGCGAGCTGCGCGGCACCCGGGCCGAGGCGGCCGCGGCGGCGAGCACCGTGGGGGTCGAGCTCGCCGCGCTGGCGACCTCGCCGCTCGCCGCGGAGCCGACGGTCTCGCCGTCGCCGCGGTACCAGCGGATGGCGCAGCGGTTCGGGCTCACCGTCGACGAGGTGATGACCTGCGGCTGCCACGTGCACGTCGCGATCGACTCAGCGGAGGAGGGGGTCGCCGCGCTCGACCGGATCCGGCCGTGGCTGGCCCCGCTGCTCGCGCTGAGCGCCAATTCCCCGTTCTGGCAGGGCGCCGACTCGGGGTATGCGAGTTTCCGCAGCCAGGTGTGGACGCGCTGGCCCTCGGCAGGCCCGTACGAGCTGTTCGGCTCGCCGGAGGGCTACCACGACACCGTCGCGGCGATCCTCGGCTCGGACACCGTGCTCGACGACGGAATGCTCTACTTCGACGCCCGGCTGTCGCGGCAGCACCCGACGTTGGAGATCCGCGTCGCCGACGTCTGCCTGGACCCCGACGACGCGGTGCTGATCGCGGCACTGTCCCGGGCTCTGGTCGAGACGGTGGTGCGCCGCTGGCGGGCGGGCGACGCGCCCGACCCGGTACGAACCGAGGTGCTGCGGCTGGCGTCGTGGCGGGCCGGGCGGTCCGGGCTCGAGGGGGTACTGCTCGACCCGGTGACGTGGCGGCCCGCTCCCGCCGCGGACGTGCTGCACCGGCTGGTGACGCACGTCGCGCCCGCCTTGGAGGACGCCGGTGAACTCGACACCGTGCGCGAGCTGCTCGACGCCGTGCTGCGCCGCGGCACCGGGGCGACGCGCCAGCGCGCGGTGCACGAGCGCACCCGGAACCTCGGTGCCGTCGTCGCCGCCGCGACAGCGGCCGGGCGCGCGGCCGGCTGACCTGCTGCAACCGGCCGCACCGCCGGCTGCCGCACCCGGTCAGGACGCCCGGTGCGTCCCCACGTACGCGTTCCGGGACCGCAGCTTGCGCACGATCAGCCAGATCGCGAGCGCGGCGACCAGACCGAGCACCACGTAGCTCGCCGGTCCGAGGGCGCCCTCGACGCGGTCCCAGTTCTCGCCGAGCACCCAGCCCAGCCCGATGAACACCGCGTTCCAGATCCCGCTGCCGATCGCGGTGAGCGTCACGAACCGCGTCAGCGGCATCCTCGCCACCCCGGCCGGTACCGACACCACGCTGCGGATCAGCGGGACGCACCGTCCGAACAGGACGAGCTTGCCGCCGTGCCGGTCGAACAGGGTCCGTCCACGTTCGAGATCCGACTGGCTGGACAGGACGAACCACCGCTTCGCGGCGAGCTGGTGCAGCCGCTCGTAGCCGAGCCAGGCACCCAGTCCGTAGAGGACGACCGCACCAGCCACCGAACCGGCGGTGGCGGCAGGCCACACCCAGAGCGCGTCGACCGCGCCGATCCGCGCCCGGAACCCCGCCAGCGGCAGGATCACCTCGGACGGGATCGGCGGGATCACGTTCTCCAGGAAGATCAGGAGGCCGACACCGGCTGCCCCGAGACGGTCGACGATCGAGAACACCCAGTCGGCCACGTCGTCCATGGTGCCCGAATCGCCGGGCGCCTCGCCCCCCGAAGCCGCGATGCGGTGGGGGGTCACACCAGGGCAGGATGGTCGCCATGGCCGTGAACCCGACCGGTGCCGACATGAAGGCGTTCCTCGCCGCGGACCCCGATCAGCCGATCGTCATGCTCAACCTGCTGCGTTTCGGGGAGGGTGGCGCACAGCGCTACGACGAGTACATCGCGCACTTCCGCCCGTTCGCGGAGAAGGTCGGGGCGTCGATCCTCTACTTCGGACACGGCGCCGACCCGATCGTCGCCGAGCAGGGGCAGGACTGGGATGCGGTGCTGCTCGTCTCCTACCCGAGCCGGCGGGCGTTCTCGGACATGGTGCGCGACCCCGGCTACCAGGAGGGCACACACCTGCGGACCGAGGCGGTCGTCGAGGCGGTGCTGCAACCGACGATCCCCCGCTGAGCAGCGGGAACGCCTGGTATCCGTCAGGTATCACCTCGCCCAGGGAGATGACGCTGTGGCTGACCGACGAGGAGAGCCGGGGCGCGACCGTGACACCGATCTCGTCGAGGGCCGAGGACATGCCGCCGATCGGCGGTCACCCCGCCCTCGGCGAGCACCAAGACTGGCCCCCGGCGCGATCGTCGACGATGCCGGTTCGTGCCGTCCCGGCCGACCGGACGGGACGACCGACGCACTTCCTCAAGGTAGGCACATGACCTCCGCGGCATCCCCCGCCATGCAGAAGGCCGATCTCGATGCGATCGCACCCGACGTGCACGGCCTGATCAGCAAGCAGACCGCCCAGCTCGACGGCATCGACGTGACCCGGGTGCGGTTCGACCCGGGCGCCCGCTGGTCGAACGACCTCAAGTCCTACGCCGGCACCGAGAGCTGCGAACTGCCGCACGTCGCGATCGTGCTCAGCGGCCGACTGGGCGTCGAGATGGACGACGGCAGCACCGAGGAGTTCGGCCCGAACCAGGTCATGCTGCTGCCGCCGGGGCACGACGCCTGGACCGTCGGCGACGAGGCCTGCGTGTTCGTCGAGTTCTCCCGGGGCAACGACTACTACGCCTGACCCCCAGAACTCATGATCGCTGCTTCAGGGACGGCAGCGTCACCTGTGGCGCTGCTGTCCCTGAACGGATGATCACGCCCCGGACGCACCGACGCCCGGGGACCGTGCGGCCCCGGGCGTCGGTGTGCGATCAGGCGATCAGGCGGCGGCGGTAGCCGTGGCGCGCTCCCGCAGCGACTGCGGGACCGCGAAGCGGTCGCCGTACTTGGCGGCCAGCTCGTCGGCGCGGGCCACGAAGCCCGCCGGGCCACCCGGGTAGCCCTCGATGTACTGCATCACGCCGCCGGTCCAGGCCGGGAAGCCGATGCCGAAGATCGAGCCGATGTTGGCGTCCGGGATCGAGGTGAGCACGCCCTCGTCGAAGCACTTGACGGTCTCGAGCGCCTCGATGATCAGCATCCGCTCGGAGAGCTCGTGCAGGTCGACGTCGTGGTTGGTCGCCCCGAACTGCTCGCGCAGCCCCGGCCACAGCCGGGTCCGCTTGCCGTCGGCGTACTCGTAGAAGCCCGCGCCCGAGCTCTTGCCCTTGCGGTCGAACTCGTCGACCATCCGGTCGATCACGGCCTCCGACGGGTGCACGTCCCAGGTGCCGCCCGCGGCCACGACGGCCGCCTTGGTCTCCTCGCGGATCTTGCGCGGCAGCGTCAGGGTCAGCTCGTCCATCAGCTGCAGCACCGGGGCCGGGTAGCCGGCCTGCGAGGACGCCTGCTCGATCGTCTGCGGGTCGATGCCCTCGGCGATCATCGCGATGCCCTCGTTGATGAAGGTTCCGATGACCCGGCTGGTGAAGAAGCCGCGGCTGTCGTTGACGACGATCGGGGTCTTCTTCATCCCGAGCGTCACGTCGAACGCCTTGGCCAGCGTCGCGTCCGAGGTCTGCTCACCGCGGATGATCTCGACCAGCGGCATCTTGTCGACCGGGGAGAAGAAGTGCAGGCCGATGAAGTCGGCCGGCCGGTCCACGCCCGACGCGAGCTCGGTGATCGGCAGCGTCGAGGTGTTCGAGCACAGCAGCGCGTCCGGCTTGATGAACTTGGCCGCCTCGCCGAAGACCTCCTGCTTGAGCGGGACGCTCTCGAAGACGGCCTCGATGACGATGTCGCAGTCGGCGAGGTCGGCGTAGTCGGCGGTCGGCGTGATCCGGGCGAGCAGCGCGTCGCCCTTCTCCTGCGTGGTCTTGCCACGCTGAACGCCCTTCGCGACCAGGCCCTCGGAGTACGCCTTGCCCTTCTGGGCCGCCTCGATCGAGACGTCCTTGAGCACGACCTCCCAGCCCGACAGCGCGCAGGTGTAGGCGATGCCCGCACCCATCATCCCGGCGCCGAGCACGGCGACCTTGGTCGGCTGCCACTTCTCGTAGCCGTCGGGTCGCGAGCCGCCGCCGTTGATGTGCTGCAGGTCGTAGAAGAACGCCTTGGTCATGTTCTTCGAGACCTGGCCAGTGACCAGCTCGGTGAAGTAGCGGCTCTCGATGCGCTGCGCGGTCTCGAAGTCGACCTGGGTGCCCTCGACGGCCGCGGCCAGGATGTTGCGCGGCGCGGGCATCGGGGCGCCCTTGATCTGCTTGCGCAGGTTGGCCGGGAACGCCGGCAGGATCGACGCCAGCTTCGGGTTGGACGGGGTGCCACCGGGGATCTTGTAACCCTTCTTGTCCCACGGCTGCGCGGCCTCGGGGTTCGCGGCGATCCACGCCCGCGCGGAGTCCATCATCTCTTCGACGCTGGTGGCCAGCTCGTCGATGATGCCGATCTCCAGGGCCTTGGCCGGTTTGTGCCGCTGACCCTGCGCGAGCACCTTCATGAACCCGTCGGCGATGCCGAGCATGCGGGTGATCCGGGTGATGCCGCCGCCACCGGGCAGCAGGCCCAGGGTGACCTCGGGCAGCCCGTAGATGACGCCCTTGGCGTCGAGGCCGATCCGGTGGTGGCAGGCCAGGCCGATCTCCAGGCCGCCGCCGAGCGCGGTGCCGTTCATCGCGGCGACGACCGGGCGACCGAGGGTCTCCAGCTTGCGCAGCTGGGCCTTGACCGTGGCGACGTTCTCCATGATCGCCGGCGCGTCGGCCGGCGTCGCCTTGGACATCGAGTCCAGGTCACCGCCGGCGAAGAACGTCTTCTTCGCCGAGGTGACGATGACGCCGGTGAGGTTGTCCTTCTCCGCCACCAGGGCGTCGACGACCTCGCCCATCGCGGCGACGTAGCGGTCGTTCATCGTGTTGGCGCTGCGGCCCGGGTCGTCGAGGGTGACGATGGCGATCCCGTCTTCCCCGCGCTCCCAGCGGACGGCCTTCTGCTCGCTCACAGTGTTTCGAGTCCTTTCGTGTCCGTGGAGAGCGCTCAGAGCCGCTCGATGATGGTCGCGATGCCCATGCCGCCGCCGACGCACAGCGTGGCGAGGCCGTAGCGCAGGTCGCGGCGCTCGAGCTCGTCGACCAGCGTGCCGAGGATCATCGCGCCGGTGGCGCCCAGCGGGTGGCCCATGGCGATGGCGCCGCCGTTGACGTTGACTCGTCCGTGGTCGAGGTCGAGGTCGCGCATGAAGCGCAGCGCGACGGCGGCGAACGCCTCGTTGATCTCGAACAGGTCGATGTCGTCAACGGTCAGGCCCGCCTTGGCCAGCGCCTTGCGGCTGGCCGGCGCGGGGCCGGTGAGCATGATCGTCGGGTCGGCGCCGGACAGCGCGGTGGAGACGATGCGGGCCCGCGGGGTCAGCCCGGCGGCCTTACCGGCCGCCTCGGTGCCGATCAGCGTCAGCGCCGCGCCGTCGACGATGCCCGACGAGTTGCCGGCGTGGTGCACGTGGTCGATCTTCTCGACCCAGTGGTAGCGCTGCAGCGCCACGGCGTCGAAGCCGCCCGCCTCGCCCATCATCGCGAACGACGGCTGCAGGCCGGCCAGGCTGTCCAGCGTGGCACCGGCGCGGATGTGCTCGTCCCGGTCCAGGATCGTCACGCCGTTGCGGTCCTTCACCGGCACGACCGAGCGGGCGAAGTAGCCGTTGGCCCAGGCCTTGGCGGCGCGGGTCTGCGACTCGACGGCGAACGTGTCCACGTCCTCGCGGGAGAAGCCCTCGAGGGTGGCGATCAGGTCGGCGCCGATGCCCTGCGGGACGAAGCCGGTCTGGTAGCTGGTGTCGGGGTCCATCGCCCACGCGCCGCCGTCGGAGCCCATCGGGACGCGCGACATGGCCTCGACGCCACCGGCGAGGACCATCTCCTCCATGCCCGAGCGGACCTTGAGCGCGGCGGTGTTGACCGCCTCCAGGCCGGAGGCGCAGAACCGGTTGAGCTGCACACCGGCGACGGTGTCGGGCAGGCCGGCGGCGATCGCGGCGGTCTTGGCGATGTCGCCGCCCTGGTCGCCGATCGGCGAGACGACACCGAGCACGACGTCGTCGATGGTGGCCGGGTCGAGCTCGGGGAACCGGGCGCGCATCTCGTCGATCAGTCCGACGACCAGCGAGACCGGCTTGACCTCGTGCAGCGAGCCGGAGGCCTTGCCCCGGCCGCGTGGCGTGCGGATCGCGTCGTAGATGTACGCCTCGGGGATCTCGCTCATGCGAACCTCTCGTCTGCTCTGGCGAAGAAACACGGCTGCGGGTACGGCTGCGGCGACAGGCCGCGACGGCCGATGGCGCCGTTCGACTCTTTTGTTACAGCAGTACTGTCACATAGGTCAAGGGCTGCCGTAGCCTTCACCCATGGCAGTGCCGACTCCGCAACGATCTGCACCCGAACGGGAACTGCTGACCATCGACCAGCTGGCCGATCGCAGCGGCGTCACCGTGCGCACCATCCGTTTCTACGCCGGGCGCGGGCTGCTCCCGCCGCCGCAGCTGCGCGGCCGCACCGGCCTCTACGGACCCGACCACCTGGCCCGGTTGAAGCTGGTCAGCGAGCTGTCCGCGCTCGGATTCACGCTCGCCGCGATCGAGCGGTACCTGGAACGGGTGCCGCACTCCGCGGGCGCAGGTGAACTCGCGCTGCAACGCGCGCTGCTGACCCCGTGGGTGCCCGAACAACTCGAGGAGGTCGACCGCGCGGAGCTCGACCGGCGCGCCGGCCGGGCGCTCGACGACGATGCCGTCGACGCCCTGGAGGCCCTCGGCGCCGTCGAACGGCTCGGGCACGGCGAGGGGAACGGCGAACCGGGCGGCGAGCGGATCCGGCTGCACGGACCACTCGGTCCGGGGCTGGAGATGCTCGACTCCGGGCTGCCGGCGACGCTGCTGCGCGACTCCCACGAGCTCATCGAGAAGCACACCACCGCCCTGGCCGAGGACCTGATGGCGCTGTTCCAGCGGCAGGTCCTGCAGCCCTACCGCGACGCCGGGCGGCCCGTCGAGGAACGCAGCCGGCTGGCGGCCATGATGAGCCGGCTCAAGCCGATCACGGTCCAGGGCGTGGTCACGGCGTTCGGCCGCGCGGTCAACCGGACCATTCGCGAGCGCATCGGCTGAACGCGCCGCGGGATGTGTCGCGGGCGACACCCGAGGACCTCTCGGTGCTCATCGTCTACGCGCCGGCCGAAGGATCCCGCACCGGCGCAGCCGCCCCTACTGTGCGGTTGTGGCTGATCTCTTCACGCACCCGGTGAACGTACGCTACCTCGAGGTCGACGCCCAGGGCGTCGTGTTCAACGCGTGGTACCTGGCCTGGTTCGACGACGCCATGACGGCGTTCCTGCTCGACCGCGGCCTGCCCTACTCCGTGATGACCGACGCCGGGTACGACGTGCAGCTCGTCCGCTCCGAGATCGACTGGAAGGCCGGCGTGGGCTGGGGCGACGAGATCGTCGTCGCGGTGTCGACCGCCCGGATCGGCCGCACCAGCTTCGCCCTGGACTTCGAGGTGCGTCGCAGGGACGCGGTGACATGCGCCGCCCGCACCGTGTACGTGGTCATCGCAACGGACGGCACGGGCAAGCGCGAGATCCCGCCCCTGATCGCCGACGCCCTGGGCACCCCAACCCCCCTCCTCCCCCTGTAGCCCACACCCAACCGCGTCAAGGGTCCACAACGCGCCCAGCCCCCGCCCCCAACCGCGTTAGGGCTCCACAACGCGCCCAGCCCCCCGCCCCCCAAGAGCGTTGAGGGTCCACAACGCGTCCTAGGCGGGCGCGGAGGTGCGTCAGGGCTCCACGACGCGCACGGGGTGGACGGCGGGGGCACGCGTTACAGGGCGGGGAGGACGTTGCCCTTCACCTCGCCCAGGGAGAGGCGGCCGCCGGAGCGGGCGGGGGCCGTGGCGGTGATCGTCACTTCGTCGCCGTCTTGCAGGTAGGCGCGTGACGATCCGTCGGCGAGCGCCACCGGCTCGCTGCCGCCCCAGGACAGCTCGAGGAAGCAGCCCCGCTGCTCGCGGCGCGCACCCGAGACCGTGCCGGAGCCGAGCAGGTCCCCGGCCCGCAGCGGTGCGCCGTTCGACGTCAGGTGTGTGACGAGCTGGGCCGGAGTCCAGTACAGGTCGGCGGCGGGCGGGGTCGACACGAGCTCGCCGTTGAGCCGGATCTCCATCGTCAGGTCCAGCCCCCGGTCGGTGGGGCCGAGCAGGTACGGCAGTGGCTGCGGATCGCGCGGCGGCGGTTCCACCCAGGCCGCGGCGAGCTCGTCGAGCGGTGTCACCCACGCCGAGATCGACGTCGCGAACGACTTGCCGAGCAGCGGGCCGAGCGGGCGGCTCTCCCAGGCCTGGATGTCCCGCGCCGACCAGTCGTTGAGCAGCACCACGCCGAAGACGTGGTCGAGCGCCTCGTCCATCGGCACCGGCCGGCCGGGAGCCGTGTCCGAGCATCCGAGCACGTAGCCCACCTCGGCCTCCACGTCCAGGGCCCGGCTGGGTCCCGCGTCCCCGGGCCCGCGCTGTCCCGACGGCCGGATGACGGGGGTACCGCTCACGACGACGGTGCCCGCGCGGCCGTGGTACCCCACCGGCACGTGCTTCCAGTTCGGCGCCAGCGGCTCACCGGACGGGCGGATGATGCGCCCGGCGTTGGCCGCGTGCTGCTCGCAGGCGAAGAAGTCGACGTAGTCGGCCACCGTGAACGGCAGCACCGGGACCACACCCAAGGTGGGCAGCAGGTATCCCGACAGCCGGTCCGGGTCGGCGAGCTGCTCGGACAGCCAGCCGACAACCTCGCGCCAGGCCGGCCGGCCGGCCCCGAGCAGCCCGTCGAGGTTGGGCAGGCCCAGCAACTCCGGATGCGGGCCGCCCCGGGTGGCGGCGAGGGCGCCCACGTCGAGCACGGCGTCACCCATCGGCGCCACGATCCGGGACGGACCCGGCCGCCCGGCCCCGGCGACCACGCCCAGGGCCGTCCCGACCGGGGGCGCGGCGGAGGTACCGACGGTTCTGTTGACGGGGCTGCCGAGCGACATGCCCGCACCGTAGCGGCGCCCGGACGCGGGATGGAGCGGCCGGGGGCGCCGTCGGAGATCACTTCCGGGTGACCGACTCCAGGTAGCGCGCCATCCAGCCGTCGGTGGCCCGCCGGCTCCACAGCGCGATGCCGGTCGCGTCCTCGTCGGCGTAGCGGGCGGTCCGCTCGAGGCACTCGCGGCGGAGCTGGGTCTTGGTCGCGGCGAACGTATCGGCGGGGACCTTGTCCGCCAGTCCCTGCGCGACCTCGATCGCGCGCGCCGTCAGCTCCGCCGGGTCGACGACCTGGTCCACCAAGCCCATCGCGTGGGCGTCGGCCGGGGTGTGGGTCGCGGCACCGAGGATCATCCGGCGGTACGCGACCTCGCCGACGGTGTAGCGCACGACCTCCAGCGCGATTCGCGGGAACGGCACCCCGACCTTGATCTCGGGTAGGCCGATCCGCCCCTTGCCGTCGGCCATCAACGTGACGTCGGCGGTGGCGGCGAGGACGCAGCCACCCGCGATCGCGTGCCCGTTGACCGCGGCGACGACGGGCTTGGTCAGCTCGAACGCCACCTGGAACATCTCGGCCAGCGCGGGGAAGAACCGCTGCACGTAGTCCGGCCCGCCGTCGAGGATGCGGCGCAGGTCGACCCCGGCCGAGAACGACGACCCGGTCCCGGTGAGCACGACCGCCCGCGCCGGGTCGGCCACGAGCCCCCGGAGCTGCTCCGTGACGGCCTGGCACAGCTCCAGGTCCATGGCGCTGACGGGCCCGTGGGCCAGCCGCAGCACCGCGATCCGGCCGTCCGTCCCGACATCCTCACGCTCGATCATGCCGGGAACCTACTCGGACCGGCGGGCCCGCCCGCTCAGCCGGTCTCGCCGGCCGATTCCAGGTAACCCGCGACCCAGCCGTCGACCTGGTGCTCCACCCACAGCCGTTGCGCCATGAGATCTTCGTCGCGGCTGTAGCGGTCGATGCGTTCGACGGCGTCGCGGTGCAGCTGCGCCTTGGCGACGTTGAAGGTGTCCGCCGGGATCTCCTCGGCCATCCGCTTCGCCTCCTCGACCGCACGGTCCAGGAGCTTGCCCGGCGCGACGATCTCGTCGATCAGTCCGTGCCGGGCGGCCACCCGCGGTGGGTGTGTCTCGGCACCGAGGATCAGCTTCGCGGCCGTCGCCTCGCCCACCGCGAACTTCAGGATCTCCAGCAGGACCCGGGGGATCGGCAGGCCCACCTTGAGTGCCAGGACCCCGATCTGCGCGTCGCCGTCGGCCATCAACCGCCGGTCCGCGCAGCAGGCGAGCACGCAGCCCGCGGTGACGGCGTCCCCGTTCACGGCCGCGACCACCGGCAGCGGGCAGGTGAACACCGCCTCGAACACCCGGCCCAGCAGCGGCAGGAAGTTGTGCACGTAGTGCTGCCCACCGCCCAGGAAGCGCCCCAGGTCGACCCCGGCGGAGAACGTGCCGCCGGTGCCCGTGATCACGACGGCCCGGGCGTCCCCTCCCGGCAGCTCACGGATCTCCTTCCAGATCGCCTCCAGGAACTCGACGTCCATGACGTTGACGGGCTCCCTGGCCAGCCGGATGACGGCGACCTCACCCTGGTCCTCGCGCTCAATCACGCACCCGTCGATACCCAATCGAGAGGTGCCGAACCCGACGCGCCCGGGTACCGATCACATGAAAGGCTTCTTATGAAAAGAGCCACCGCTCACGACGAGATGTCTGGAGGCAACAGTCATGCCGCAGAAGGTCCGCGGGGTCGTTGCGCACAGCAAGGGCCAGCCGGTCTCGGTCGAGACGATCGTCATCCCGGATCCCGGCCCGGGCGAGGCCGTGGTGAAGGTGCAGGCCTGCGGGGTCTGCCACACCGACCTGCACTACCGCGAGGGCGGGATCAACGACGAGTTCCCGTTCCTGCTGGGGCACGAGGCCGCCGGCGTCGTCGAGGCCGTCGGCGAGGGCGTCACCGACGTCGAGCCCGGCGACTACGTGATCCTGAACTGGCGTGCGGTCTGCGGCCAGTGCCGGGCCTGCAAGAAGGGCAAGCCCTGGTACTGCTTCAACACCCACAACGCCGCCCAGAAGATGACGCTGGAGGACGGCACGGAGCTGACCCCGGCGCTGGGCATCGGCGCGTTCGCCGAGAAGACCCTGGTGCACGCCGGCCAGTGCACCAAGGTGAACCCGGCAGCCCGGCCGCAGGCCGCGGGCCTGCTCGGCTGCGGTGTGATGGCCGGGCTCGGTGCCGCGGTCAACACCGGCCAGGTCGGCCGGGGCGACTCGATCGCCGTGATCGGCTGCGGCGGCGTGGGTGACGCCGCCATCGCCGGCGCCACGCTGGCCGGCGCCACGACGATCATCGCCGTGGACATGGACCCGAAGAAGCTGGAGTGGGCCAAGGAGTTCGGCGCCACCCACACGATCAATGCGCACGAGACCGACGTGGTCGAGGCCATCCGGGAGCTCACCGGTGGGCACGGTGCCGACGTCGTCGTCGACGCGGTGGGCCGGCCGGAGACGTTCCGGCAGGCCTTCGACGCCCGTGACCTGGCCGGTACCGCCGTGCTGGTGGGAGTGCCGACCCCGGACATGACCGTCGAGCTGCCGCTGATCGAGGTGTTCGGCCACGGTGGCGCGACCAAGTCGTCCTGGTACGGCGACTGCCTGCCCTCGCGCGACTTCCCGGCGCTGATCGACCTGTACCTGCAGGGCCGGCTGCCGCTGGACAAGTTCGTGTCCGAGGAGATCAGCATCGACGCCGTCGAGGAGGCGTTCCACCGGATGGAGCGCGGCGAGGTGCTGCGTTCGGTGGTGGTCCTGTGACGGCCTCGAACGCGGGTCCCGTCGACCACGTCGTCACCTCGGGGACGTTCTCCCTCGACGGCGGGACCTGGGACGTCGACAACAACGTCTGGATCGTCGGTGACGAGAACGAGGTCATCGTCATCGATGCCGCGCACGACGCCGAGAAGATCGCGGACGCGATCGGCGGGCGCCGGGTCGTGGCCGTGGTGTGCACGCACGCGCACGACGACCACGTCAACCAGGCCCCGCGCCTGGCCGACCGGTTCAATGCGCCGATCCTGCTCGACCCGGCCGAGGCGCCGCTGTGGGAGATGACGCACCCGAACCGGGCCCCGGACCGGGAGCTGGCCGACGGCGACGTGCTGAGCGCCGGCGGGATCGAGCTGCGCGTGCTGCAGACCCCGGGGCACTCCCCCGGCTCGTCCTGCCTGTACGCGCCCGAACTCGGCACGGTGTTCACCGGGGACACGCTGTTCAACGGCGGACCGGGCGCGACCGGGCGCTCGTTCTCCAGCTTCGACACGATCATCGACTCGATCCGGGGGAAGCTGCTGACGCTTCCCGGCGACACCACGGTGCGCACCGGACACGGCGACTCGACGACCATCGGCGCCGAACTGCCGCACCTCGACGAGTGGATCGCCCGCGGGCACTGATCTCAGAGCGCATCTTGAAACTCCGGTTACCGGTGCGCGGTGCGGGCGAGACGGCGCGACATCGTCATGATCATGGCGAGGTGGATCATCGCCTGGTGGTGTTCGGGCAGGGTCTCGTAGTCCCGCACGCAGCGACGTTTCTTGCTGATCCAG
>NZ_JAHDTG010000035.1 GCF_018531475.1 Pseudonocardia mahuensis | reverse complement strand
ATCCCGGCGCCCCGGACCGGGGCCGCCGCGACCGGCGGGCGCGGGCGGCGCTGCGCCGCCGCGGGCTGCTCACCCCGGACGGTGCGCTCACCACCACCGGCCACTCGGCCCGCACCGATCTCGCCGAGCGGCGCATGCTGTGGTCGGCCTGGCTGGCGCACGGCGCGTCGGTGACGATGCCGGACGCCCGCGAGCCCGATCCGGCCGACCTGCGCGGCAGCCTCGGCGACGACGCGATCGCCCAGCTCCGCGCCCTCGTGAGCGGACATGGTCGTCCCGGCGATCGTCACCGCGCGCGGGCTCCGGAGGCGCAATGACCGACGACCTCACCATCGTCATCGTCGCCGGGCTGGTCGCGACAGCCTGCGGGCTGCTCGGCCCGTTCCTGGTGCTGCGCCGGATGGCGCTGCTGTCGGACGCGGTGAGCCACGCCGTGCTGCCCGGGATCGTGGCCGTCTGGCTGGTCGGGCAGACCCGGGCCCCGCTGCCGGTGATCGCCGGCGCGGCAGCGTTCGCGGTGCTGTGCGTGCTGGCCATCGACGCCCTGCGGGCGAGCGGGCTGGTCGCCTCCGACGCGGCGATCGCGCTGGTGTTCCCCGCACTGTTCTCCCTGGGCGTGCTCGGTGTGACCCGCTTCGCCGACGGCATCCACCTCGATCTCGACTCCACGATCTACGGGGAGATCGCGTTCACCCCGTTCGACACGGTCACGCTCGGCGGCGTCGAGGTCGCCAGGGCCGCCGTCGTGCTCGCGATCGTCGTGCTGGCGAACCTCACCCTGGTCGCGCTGCTGTGGAAGGAGCTCAAGGCGACCACGTTCGACCCGGAGTTCTCCGCGACGGTCCGGCTGCGCCCGCGGTTGCTGTCGCGGCTGCTGCTCGTCGCGGTGGCCGTCACGGCGGTGGCCGCCTTCGAGGCCGTCGGCGCGATCCTCGTGGTGACGATGCTGATCGTGCCGGCGGCGGCGGCGTACCTGCTCACCGACCGGCTGGTGGTGATGGTCGGCCTGACCGTCGGGATCGGCTGGATCGGCGCCGTCGCCGGCCACCGGATCGCGCTCGGGCTGGACAGCTCGATCGCCGGCGCGATGGGCCTGGTCTGCGCCGCCTGCTTCGTGGTCGCGCTGGTCGGCTCGCCGCGGTACGGGCTGGCGGCGCGGGCGATGCGGCACCGCACGCGGGCGGTGGACACCGCGGGAGCCGGGCCGCGGCCCGGTTAGCCTGCAGATCATGCTCCGGGCCGCCTGTCGGTGACGTATCCGGACGGTGACTTCCCGGCCGCCCCCTACCCGGGTGCCGTCCCGCCCACCTCGTACGTGCACGTCGACAACGCCGGGCGGGTGCTGCGGCCCGATCCGGCCGCGCGCGCCGGGTGGCGCGTCGACGGGGCCGATCTCGACGACTGGCTGGAGCATCGGGGCGCGCCGCCGCTCGCGGCACGGGTACCGCTGCTCACCTACGGCTCCAACCGCAACCCGTCGAAGATCTCCTGGCTGCGGCGGAACCTTGGCCTCGCCGGCCCCGTCGTCGTGCTGCGGGCGCGCACCGAGGGCCTCGCCGCGGTCTGGGCACACGGACGGCGTGTCCGCGACGATCAGCGCCCCGCCGTGCTCGCCGCCGCCCCCGGCGTCGTGGAGGAGCACGCCGTCTGGATGGCCACGCCCCAGCAGATGGCGGTGCTGGACATCTGCGAGGGCCGCGGCGGGCGCTACCGGCTGGCCCGGCTGCACAGCGGGGTCGTGCGGACCGAGGACGGCGCCCGCGTCGACGCTCCCTGGTGCTACCTCGGCAACGCCGTGATCCGCCGCCCGCTGCTGGTCGCCGGCGACCCGGTCCGCTGCACCGCCACCACCCAGACGGGCGCCCTCGTCCTCGTCGGCCGGCCGGCCGACGACGACGGGCTGGATGCGATGACGGTGCACGGCGCCCCGCGCCCGGACGAGTGGCCGGCCGCCGTGTTCGTGTACGGGCTGCTGCAGCCCGGGCAGCCGTCGTGGTGCCTCGTCGCGCCGCACGCCGCAGGAGTGCCGCACCGCGCAAGCGCCGCCGGCACCGTGTTCGACACCGGTCGCGGCTACCCGGCGCTGCGCCCGGGCACCGGCCCCGGGGCGCCCGGCTGGGTGGTGCGGGTGCGCGATGCGGCGGCGTTGCTGCCCGCTCTGGACGCGTACGAGGGCCCGGATTACCGGCGAATCCGCGTCACTGTGGGCGATGGCACGGTGTGTTGGGCCTATGCCTGGTCATCCCCGTTGTCCGGCATGATCCCCCTACCCACGGGCTGGCCGGGTTAACCGTTCCGCCCTGCATCGTCCCCCCTCCCGAGCTAGCGTGGCGGCCCGGATCGAGTCGGGGACGAGGGAACATGCCCACAAAACAGAGCACCTCGCAGCAGGTGGCGGTCGATGAACCGGACGAACGCACGGTGCGCCGCGCCGTCGCGGGCGCTGCGATGGGTAACGCGATCGAGTGGTTCGACTACGCGATCTACGGCTACCTGGCCGCCACCATCGGGGCCACCTTCTTCCCCGACGCGAGCCCCGCCGCGCAGACGATGCTGGTCTTCGCCGGCGTCGCGATCCCGTTCGTGGTGCGCCCGCTCGGGGGCATCGTCCTCGGGCCCCTCGGTGACAAGTTCGGCCGCCGCCGGGTGCTCGCCACGACGATCGTGCTGATGTCGGTCGCCACGTTCTGCATCGGCCTCATCCCGAGCTACACCACCATCGGTGTCGCCGCCCCGATCCTGCTGCTGGTCGCCCGGCTGGTGCAGGGCTTCTCGACCGGCGGCGAGTACGGCGGCGCGGCCACGTTCATCGCCGAGTACGCGCCCGACTCCCGGCGCGGGTTCTTCGGCAGCTTCCTGGAGTTCGGCACGCTCGCCGGCACCGTGCTGGGCGCGTCGCTGGCCACCGCGGTGCAGCTGGGCCTCTCCGAGGAGGCGCTCAACAGCTGGGGCTGGCGGATCCCGTTCCTCATCGCCGGCCCGCTCGGCCTGATCGGTTTCTATCTGCGCAACAAGCTGGAGGACACCCCCGCGTTCCGGCAGGCGGAGTCCTCCGGCGCGACGACGAGCGCACCGTTCAAGGAGGTCATCCGGAACGTCTGGCCGCAGATCCTCAACCTGATCGGCTTCGTGATCCTGCTCAACGTTGCGGTGTACACGCTGCTGACCTACATGCCGACGTATCTGACCCAAGTTCTGCAGATCAGCGAGACCGAGTCGCTGCTCGTGCTGATCGGCGTGATGGTCGGCATGCTGCTCGTGATCACGGGTGTCGGCGCGCTGTCCGACCGGATCGGCCGCAAGCCGCTGCTGCTCGGCGCCGCCGTCGGGTTCCTGCTGCTCAGCTACCCCGCCTTCGGCCTGGTCGAGATGAAGGAGCCGCTGCCGGTGACGGCCGGCATGGCCATCCTCGGTGTGCTGCTGGTGCTCATGCTCGGGACGATCGGTTCGGCGCTGCCGGCGATGTTCCCGACCCGCAACCGCTACGGCGGCTTCTCGATCGGCTACTCGACGTCCACCGCGGCGTTCGGCGGCACCGCACCGCTGGTGATCACCGCGCTGATCACCAGCACCGGCAACACGATGATCCCGGCGTACTACCTGATGGGCGCGGCGGCGATCGCGATCGTCCCGATCCTGCTGATGCCGGAGACCGCGCGGATCTCCATCTCGCACCCCACCGCCATCCCCGGCCGCGAACCCGTCCCGGCCTGACCCCTCCCGCACGCGAAAGCGGCTCTCGCCGTGCAGCGGGAGCCGCTTTCGCTCGGTCGGATCCCGCTACGAACCCGCGCCGGGGCGGCGGAGGGTGACGTCGCGGTGGGCCGTGCCTGCGAGCTGGGGGATGCGGTACAGACGGGCGGCATTGCCGCCGAGGATCGCGTGCCGGGTGGGCATGTCGAGCTCGCCGAACTCCGCCCGCAACTCGGCGGGGAAGCGAAAGCCGGCGAGCTCCTCGACGAGCCGCCCCGGCCGCACCAGCGGGTAGCCGCTGCCGAACAGCAGCCGGTGCCCGCCGAAGGCGACGAGCAGCTCGCCGAACGCCCGGGCGGCCTCGACCGGTCGCACCCGCAGTGCGGTGAGCAGGTCGGTGAGCAGCACGTGCACGTTGGGTAGCCGGGCCAGCCGGCAGAGCTGGACGGTCGGCAGGCAGGCCGCGCCCAGCACGAACTGGACCCGGGGCAGCGCCCGGGCCAGTTCGCGCAGCTCGGCCGCGTCGAACCCGCTGCGGGGACGCGGCCGGGCCGCCCGGGTCCGCACCGGCAGCGCGGAGCCGGCCCGCACCGGGTCGGCCCACTGTGGCCAGCGCGGGCGGCCGGGGTCCGACCGGTCACGCCCGGAGCCCGGGCCCGGCCGGTCGACCATCCAGTCCGGGCAGCCGGCCCCCCGCCGCACCGTGGACCCGATGCCGAGGTGCACCACCCCGGCCCCGGACTGCTCGCACCGCGCCAGCACCCGCCGCAGCCACGGCTCGGAGAGCGCGAGCCAGCCGTCAGGTCGCCGGCTCGGGGCGAGGTGCAGCCCGCGCAGGTCACCCCGGCGGACCCGGGCCGCGAGCCCACGCGCGCCGGCCTGACCGCGAGCCGGATCGAGCTCACCGGTGAGGACGAACCGACCGGGCAGCTGCTCGGCCAGCTCGGCGTGCCAGGTCTCCGGGCTGAAGCCGAGCACGAACAGCTCGTCGAGTGCGACGGGCTGCAGCACGGCCCGGTCGACGTGCCCGGACCCGATCACATCCATGGCCAGACCCCGCTCGGTGACGCGTTCGAACTCGTCTGCCGGCATCGGGCGGGGGGCGCAGTCGAGCGCCCGGTGCCGCCGGTAGAGATCGGCGACGAACGCCTCACCGGAGGGCCCCGCCTGGTTGTGCGGGCTGCCGTCCCAGGCGTGCACCTGGGCGTCGATCACGACGTAGCGTTCGGAGGCGATCCTGAACATGCCGGCCTCCCGTGCTGATCGTGCCCCCCGGCCCGACCCTGCTGGGCCGACCCTCCCATCCGCGGGGGCGTCATACCCTCCCCGAACAGACAGGTTGCGGACGCAACTACCCCACCGACGGTCCGAGCCCCAGCGACTGCGGGGTGCTCGAGTCCGGCGAGGGCTGCGGGATCCCCTCGTCCAGCGATCCGAACTCGGTCATCAGCGCCTTGTTCCACGGCGTCTGCTCCTCGGCCACCAGCGAGTTGGTGGTGAGTACCAGACCGGCCACCGAGGCCCCGTTCTGCAGGGCGGAGCGCACGACCCGCAGCGGGTCGATGATCCCCATCTCCACCATGTTCCCGTAGCGCCCCTCCAGCGCGTCGAACCCCTCGTCGACGCCCAGCTCGGAGACCTGCTTGACCACGTCGTTGCCGTCGTAGCCCGCGTTGGACGCGATGAGGTGCACCGGTTCGGTGAGCGCCGCACGGACGATCTCGACGCCGATCCGGTAGTCGCCCCCGACGTCGAGCTTGTCGAGCGCCGGTTCGGCATGCAGCAATGCCACGCCACCACCGGCCACGATGCCCTCGACCATCGCCGCACGGGTGGCCTGCAACGAGTCCTCGACCCGGTGACGGATCTCCTTGAGCTCAGCATTCGTCGGCGCGCCGACCTTGATGATCGCGGCCTTGCCGGACAGCCGGGCGATCCGCTCGGACAGGAAGTCCTCGTCGGTGCCGATTGTCGCCCGCTCCAGCTCGGCGTGCAGCTGCCTGAGTCGAAGGTCGACGGTCTCGCGCGAGCCGCCACCGCCGATGATCGTGGTGTGGTCGCTGGTCACCCGGACCTGCGCGGCCCGGCCCAGGTGCTCCAGCGTGACCTGCTCCAGCGAGAACGACGACGCCTTGCTCAGCACCGTGGCGCCGGTCAGCGCCGCCATGTCCTCCAGCAGGTGCACCCGCTTCTCCCCGAACCCGGGGGCCTTGATCACGACGGCCTGGAAGGTCCGGTTGACGTGGTTGTGCACGAGCATCTGCAACGCGGTGCCCTCGACCGTCTCGGCCACGATCACCAGCGGCCGCGGTGCGCGCATGATCTTGTCCAGCATCGGCATCAGCGACTGGACGTTCTTGATCTTCTCGGTGCACAGCAGGATGTACGGGTCGTCCAGGACCGCCTCGAGCCGGCCCGGGTCGGTGACCATGTACGGCGATACGTAGCCGTTGTCGAACTCGAAGTCCTCGACGAAGTTCACCGTGAAGCCCAGCAGCGGTGAGTCCTCCACCGTCACCACGCCGTCCTCACCGACGGTGTACAGGGCACGGGCGACCACCCGGCCGACCACCTCGTCGTCGTTGGCCGAGATCGCGGCGACGCGCGCGTAGGACTCCTCGCTGTCCACCGGGTGCGCGACCCGGGACAGGTGCTCGACGAGGGAGCCGACGGCGAGATCGATACCGCGCTTGACCAGCACCGGGTTGCCACCGGATGCGATCGCCTTCATGCCCTCACGGACGATGGCCTGGGCGATGACGGTCGCGGTGGTCGTGCCGTCACCGACGATGTCGTTGGTCTTGATCGCGGCTTCCTTGACCAGCTGCGCGCCCATGTTCTCGAACGGGTCGCGCAAATGGATCTCGCGCGCGATCGTCACGCCGTCGTTGGTGACCTCCGGCGAACCGGTGATCTTCTCCAGGATGACGTTGCGGCCCTTGGGTCCGAGGGTGGACTTCACCGCCTCCGCAAGCTGGTCGACGCCGGCCTGGAGCAGGTGACGGGCTTGTTCGCCGAATCGAAGTTCCTTGGCCATGGGTCCTCCTGGAACGCGTGATCGTCTTCTCGGTGCGCGGGGGTGAGAACAACGAGCCGGGTCGCCACCCGAAGCCTCGACCTCGGGCGGCGACCCGGGTTGGTGCGACTACTTGACGGCCTGCAGGTCGAAGCCGATGTACTCGGCCGCGTCCTCCGGATTGGCGAACATGATCGTCCGGTCGTCCTCGTGGATCATCCGGCCGTAGTGCGTGGACATGTTCTCCTCGAACTCCGCCGAGTTGAACCAGCCCTCCTCCTCACCGGCCGCCTCGTCGATCTCGGAGTAGACGACGTCCATCCGCCCTGTCGCATCGACCCGGATCATCGACGGCAGGGGGGTGATCGTGACGTTGTCCTTCGTCTCCATCACCTCGGCGATGATCTCGCCCACCTGGTTGTTCATGAGGGTGAAGCCGCACCTGCCCGACGCGGTGTGATCGGACTTGAAGGGACTCTCGGCGGTGGTGAAAGTGGTCACTGCTTCAGCTCCTTCGGAAGGTCCAGACCCAGGTCGGTCACGATGGCGGCGAATCGGTTCTTGGCGCGGTCGAGACTGTCTTCGAACCGTGGTGGCTTCGCATCGGGCTGCGACCAGATCGGCTGCAGCGTGCGGGCCGCCTCGAGACACTGCGGCACCCACTTGCTCAGCCACCCCTGCATGAGCTGCTTGTTGTGTTCGGCGAACTCCTTGTCGTGGACCAGCGGCCCGAAGCAGGCCTGCGACCAGCGCAGGTCGCGCTGCGCGTAGTCGTACTCACCGGCGCCCACGATCGTCGGGGTGACGAAGTCCCCGTTGCCCGCGGCAGCCTGCATGACGAGGTTGCTGCGGAACAGCTCGCCGAGCAGCGGCTCGAACACGATGTTCGTTGCGAAGATCGACTCGCCCCAGTCGTCCTCGACCGCGGTCAGCGCCTCGGTGACCTTGCGGACGCCCTGCCACACCGGGTCGTTGTTCCAGGCGTCGAGGTGCGCCGCGCCGTCGAAGCCCGGGACCTCCTCGGTGAGGGTCAGGTTGTACAGCGCCAGGTCCTGCGCGAACCGGATCTTGTGCGCACTGTTCACCGCCATCGCGGTGTTGTGCATGTTCGTCGGCCCGGAGCGGTTGCACGCAGCGAACACGTACAAGCCGAGGATGTGCTCGACGTGCATCCAGGCGCCGACGTTGCGCTCCACGAAGTGGATCCAGTTCCTGGTCCACTGCTCGAAAGCCTTGGCGTTGCGGGCGTTCTCGACGTTCTGGTTCACCTGCCGGACAACGTTGGCGTTGTACCGGTAGAGCGTCATCTCCCATTCTTCGTTGGGATCGCGGAACTCGTGCCAGCCGTGCGCCGGCCACGAGAAGTCCTTGGGCAGGCCGCCGGAGCCGGGACCGCGGACCGGCTCGGGCTTGTCGACGCCCCAGGCCTTCAGCTTCGTCCAGTGCAGCGGGTATCCGGTCTCACCGTTCGCGAAGCCGTAGATCCAGCCCTGCGACAGGTAGTGCCGCGGGTCGGGCTGCACCTCGACGGTGACGTCCTCGTAGTGCGTCTGCTTCCGCTTCGCCGGGTTGAAGTAGTTGAAGTGACGGGCACCCGAACTGGAGTCGGGGAATTCCCGCGCGCCTGCTTCCGCGTCGGTGAAGACGGGCTTCGGGACGCTGCGTTCCGGACGTTCAGTGGTGGTCATGGGCCGTCCTCGCCTTCTGGTTCACCGGTGGTGGTGAACTTGTCGTAGAAGATGTTGTCCTCGCGCACTCCGAGTGCCGTCAGCATCGGGATCGCCGCGTCCACCATCGGCGGCGGCCCGCAGACATAGGCATCCATCCCTTTCAGATCGGATTCGCCACGCTTGACCACCTCGGTGATCAATCCGATCTCGCCCGTCCAGTCGTTCTCGTCACCGGGTTCGGACAGCGCCGGTATGTAGCGGAAACCGGGCAACTGCTCCTCGAGCGCCCGCAGTTCCTTCTCGAAGCACAGGTCTCGCCGCGTTCGCGCCCCGTAGTAGAAGGTCGCCGTGCGCTCGACACCACGGTCCGCCATCGACCGCAGCAGGCCCAGGATCGGGGCCATTCCGGCGCCACCGCCGACGAAGACCAGGTCCGACGTCCGGCTCTCGCGGAACGTGAAGGTGCCGAAGGGGCCCTCCACGTTCAGCCGGTCACCGATCTGCAAGCGGTCGGCCAGGTAACCGGAGAACAGGCCGTCCGGATAGATCTTGATGACGAACTCGAACAACCCCTCCCGGCCGGGGACGTTCGCCATCGAGAACGACCGACTCTCCTCGGTGCCGGGCACCGTGATGTCCAGGTACTGCCCCGGGAAGAACTTGATCTCTTCGGGTTCGATCAGCCGGAGCACGAGATGCCGCAGGTCGTGGGTGACCGCTTCGTTGGAAACCACCTCCGCGACGCCCTTCCGGAGCGGCAGCCCGGACCGGATGATCTCCTCGTCGTAGTTGAGGAGCTCGATCACCAGGTCCTCGTAGGCATGCGCCCGGCAGAGCAGTGTCGAACCCTCCTCCTTCTCGTAGTCCGGTAGCGCGAAAGTGGAGTACTTCTCGAGCTCGATGTCCTCGCCCTCGAGCACGAACGACTTGCAGGCCGCGCATTGGCCCTCCTTGCAGCCGTGCATCAACTGCACGCCCTGCTCGGCCGCGGCCCGCAGAATCGTCTGGTCTTCGTCGACCTCGATCTCGATACCGACCGGCTCGAAACGCACTACGTGTTTGTCACCCATTGGGCATTGCCTCTCGGCTCGTCACCGCTGCCCTGACCTCGAAGAACCGGATATTTGAGCCGGGCCTGGCAGGGGGAGGGCCGGAAGGCCGGCCCTCCCCCCTCGCCTGACCCGCGCTCAGGCGTCGGCGGGTGCCGGACGACCGGCGGGGCCCTGTCGGTTGTAGTCAGCGACGAAGGCAGCCCGCTCGTCATCGCTCATCTCGTTGAACAGGACGTTGGGGCTCTGCAGCGGTGGGCAGCGCCGCAGGTGGTCCAGCGTCCACATCTTCTTCGGGTCGAGGTTCAGATGCGGCTGCGCCGTCATCGTGTTGCCGTCGTCCCGGACGAAGCCCATGTCGGAGACCAGATCGGCCCAGTTCCAGCCGTGGTACAGCGTCTCCCACTCACGATGGCCGACCAGGCGGCCCATGTTCGGGGTCTCGCGGCCCTGGTAAGTGGGTCGGAAGGCCTCGACGTCGGTCCAGCGGCACATCTCGTGGCAGTACGTGCGGTGCACGCCGTCAACCTCGGCGGTGACCATGTCCTCACGCACCAGGCACGGCACCATGCAGGTCCAGCAGCGGTTGGGGTACACGTAGTCCACGTCCTCGAACACGATCGGGTTGTGACCGTTCGGGGTCGAGAGCCGGTTGTAGTTCTCCCACCACTTCCCGTACTTGTCGTACCAGCCCGGGTACTTGTACTCGAACCACTCGAAGTCCTCGTCGGTCATCGAGTCGATTCGCCAGTAGTTGGCGAGCCAACCGGTGGCGAAGAACTGCGCGACCTCGTGGACGTAGCCCTTCTCCCAGATCTGCCTCCACGCCTCTTCGATCAGGTCGTGCGGGATGACCAGGCCGTACTTCTCGAGCGGCACCAGGTAACTGCGGTAGTAGTCGTCGTAGATCCACCGACGCCACATCTCCGCGTAGGACTCGCGGTCCTTACGGCGGTCCTTTGTGCCGTACTCGATGAACGTGCCGATGGCGGCGTCCACAACGCGGTGGTTGTTCCACCATGCGTAGCGCAGGTCGCGCTCGAGCAGCTGGCGGTTGTCCTCGTCCGACAGCGCCATCAGCAGCGTGGCATAGCCGTTGGAGATGTGCCGGGACTCGTCGGACTGGACCGAGTGGAACACCGTCGGCAGCAGGTAGTCGCCGTTGGCCGCAGCCTCCGCCGGCATGGCCACGAACAGGGTGTTCGTGAACGCCGTCTCGGCCACGATCGTCAGGTAGATGCTCGCCGCGGTGATGGCGTCACCAGTGATGAAACCCTCCGCGAACTGACGGCCGATCGTGCCGCAGTAGTCGCCGTGGAACCCGCGGAGACTGTTGTTGAAGCCTGCCGGATCGATGTAGTTGTTCATGTACAGGCGCTTGAGGTTCTGCTGGATCGTCGAGTGCCTGACCTCGTCGATCATCTGGATGGCCTGCCCGTTGTGCAGCTCCGGGTTCGGCACCGCGTGGAACAGCATCGGCATCGACCGCGCCGCCGAGATCTCCGGCAACGGAATGATCGACAGGAACAGCTTCTGCCACTCCAGCCAGCGCTCCTGCACCTGCCGGAACATGTTTCCGCGAATTGCACCGTCGGACGCCCCGTAAACGCGGTGGTCCTTCTCTTCCTGCATCGGGAAGTAGGAGCGCAGGACCTGCTTGAGCGGGTCCTTCTTGGCGGCCTTCCGGAACGTGTAGTCGGTGCCGTACTTCATGTACGGCTCGTGGTACTGCGGCTCCCAGGCTAGTTCCTGGATCTTCTGGTGAGCCTTCGCCAGACTCTGTCGACTCACGTCAACTCCTCACGGTGGTGGTGGTGGTCGGGCGCAGCAACCGCACTGCCACCGCGACCCCGCGGGCCGCCGGCCCGGAGGGGCAGGCGGGGGTCGTGGTTTGTTCCCGTTGTCGGCCCACATCCGCCTGCCGGGGCTGGACGCGGGCGTCCTCGGCGACGAACGTGCACCCGAGGTGGTCTGAACCGGGGTTCGCGGGCCACGGAACAGCTCATCTCGTGCTTGGAATCACACCGCTCCGGTGCCTGACCTGCGGTCTCAATATGAGACGGTTGTCGGTTGACCGGCCTCTATCGTCGACGGCGTCCGGGCGGTACCGTCCGGACCGATACCGGCTGCCGCGATAGCGCGGACCGCAGCTGCTCCGGAAAGGGCAACCGGTTGGTCCAGTCGAAGCAGGGCACGAGCCGCCACGAGCATCCAGGCACCCGCGACCGTGACCCGGGTGTCGAACTCGACGTGCCGGCGGGAGCCGCCGCCGAGCGGATCGCCCGCGCGCGCACGTCCTTCCTCGTCAACGATCCGGTCGAACCGGGCACCGTGCGCGCCCCGATCCTCGCCTCGTGGACCCGGTCCCGGCAGTGGCACGTACCGGCCGACCACCTCGATCTGCCCTACGAGACCGACACCGACCGGGACTCGCTGCTCACCCGGGCCGCGACCCCGATCGTCTACGAGGTGGCCGACCAGCTCGGCGACGAGCCCATCAGCGTGATCCTCTGCGACGAGGAGGGGGTCGTACTGGAGCGGCGCACCGGCGACTCCACGCTCAACCAGCACCTCGACCGGGTCTGGTTGGCCCCCGGGTTCAGCTACGCCGAGCGCTACGTCGGCACCAACGGGATCGGCACCGCACTCGAGGGCCGTGGCCCCGCCCAGGTGTTCGGGCACGAACACTACGTCGAGCACCTCGAGGACCTCGCGTGCGCCGGGGCGCCGATCCGGCACCCCGTCAGCGGCAAGCTGCTCGGGGTCATCGACCTCACCTGCTGGCGCCGCGAGGCCAACCGCATGATGGTCGCGGTGGCGTCGACGATCGCCCGGCGGATCGAGGAGACCCTGCTCGATCAGTCCGGGCGCCGGGAACTCGCGCTCCTGCACGACTACCTGGCCGCGTGCCAGCGCAACCGCGGCGCGGTCTTCGCGCTGAGCGACGACCTGCTGATGATGAACGACCGGGCGCGCGAGCTGCTCGACCCGGGCGATCAGGTACCGCTACTGGCCAACGCTGCCGAGGCACTGAACGCGGGGCGCCGAAGCCAGCTGCTCGTCGACCTGCCCAGCGGGGCCATCGCCCGCGTGCATTGCCGGCCGAGCTTCACCGAGGACGGGCTCTCCGGTGGCGTGCTGCAGGTGCAATTGGTGTCCGGCGAGGTCGCCACCTCGCGGTCGGCGGCGCTGTCCCACCCGTCGTCGCTGCCGGCCACCGTCGGTTCCGGCCCGATGTGGGCCAAGTGCTGCCAGGCCGTCGGCCGGCACTTCCAGTCCCGGGAGTGGGTGGTGCTGCAAGGCGAGCCGGGCACCGGGAAACGCACCCTGGCCCGCGCAACGCACCAGTTGTACAGTCCCGCCGCGCACCTGCGGCTGCTCGACGCCGAGGACTACGGCCCGCGCTGGATCGCCGAGGTCATCGAGGAGCTCGAGACCGGCGGCAGCGGGACGCTCGTGCTGTGCCACGTCGACCGGCTCTCGGCCGAAGGGGTACAAGCGCTCAGCGACGCGCTGGAACCGCACCGCGAGTCGACCGACCCGGAACGACCCTGGGTGGTCGCGACCGTGGACCGCACCCGGGCGTACACCTCCCCCGAGCTCTCCGAGCTGCTGGAATCCTTCCCCCGGACCGTCGACGTGCCCCCGCTGCGCCACCACGTCGAGGACGTCGCCGAACTGGTCCCCCACCTGATCGCCCGGCTCACCCGGGGCGCCGACCTGACCTGTTCCCCCGACGCCATGCGGGTGCTGATGCGCAACCGCTGGCCGGGCAACGTCGAGCAGCTCTACCACGTGCTGCGCAAGATCGTCGCCAAGCGGCGCACCGGCCAGATCACCCCGGCCGACCTGCCGCCGGAGTGCCGGGCGATCACCCGCCGGGTACTCACCCCGCTCGAGGCCATCGAGTGCGACGCCATCGTCGACGCGCTGCTCGACACCGACGGGAACAAGGCGGAGGCCGCTCGAGCGCTGGGCATGTCACGCGCGACGATCTACCGCAAGATCCGCGGCTACGGCATCTCGATGCCCCCCATGGCGGAGACCGGCAGATCATGACATCGCACACTCCTCATCCAGCTAACCCTGTCATCGCGCCGCTACGCTCCGCGCATGTTGGACATCGGGGGGATCAGTAAGAGATTCGGGCGGCTCGTAGCCCTGGACGACGTGACCTTCACCGTGCGACCGGGTGAGCTCTTCGGGTTCGTCGGCAGCAACGGGGCAGGCAAGACCACCACCATGCGCATCGTGCTCGGCGTGCTGTCCGCCGACGCCGGGGAGGTGCGCTGGAAGGGCGCCCCGATCGACGCCGAGGGCCGGCGGCGGATCGGCTACATGCCCGAAGAGCGCGGCCTCTACCCGAAGATGAAGGTCGGCGACCAGCTGGAGTACCTGGCCCGGCTACACGGGTTGGACGCCCGGGCCGCGGTGTCGTCCACCCGGCGTTGGACCGAGCGGCTCGGCATCGGAGGCCGCCTGCACGACGAGGTGCAGAAGCTGTCACTGGGCAACCAGCAACGCGTTCAGCTGTGCGCGGCGCTCGTGCACGACCCGGAGGTTCTGGTCCTCGACGAGCCGTTCTCCGGGCTCGATCCCACTGCGGTCGACGCGATGAGCGGTGTGCTGCGGGAGAAGGCCGACACCGGTGTTCCGGTGATCTTCTCCAGTCACCAGCTCGATCTCGTCGAGCGGCTCTGCGACCGGGTCGGGATCATCTCCGGCGGCCGGATGGTCGCCGTCGGCACGGTCGGCGAGCTGCGTACCGGTGGCGTCGACCGGATCGACGTGATCGGGCCGACCGGCGGGGCGTGGGCCACCGGCCTCCCCGGTGTCGCGGTGGTCTTCAGCGACGGAGCGCATACCCGTGTCGAGCTCACCGACAGCGCCTCGGACCAGGACGTGCTCCGCGCCGCGCTGGCCGCCGGTCCGGTGCACGAGTTCAGCCGCTACCGGCCGCCGCTGACCGAGCTCTACCGCGACGTCGTCACCGCAGGCGCCGTGTCCGAGGAGGCGTCGTGAGCGCCCCGCTGAGCCCGGGCCGGGCCGTCGCGCTCGTGGCCCGCCGGGAGTTCGTCAGCCAGACCCGGTCGCGCAGCTTCGCCGTCGGCCTGCTGATCACCATCGCGATCTTCGCGGTCTACATCCTGCTGTTCGGGTTCATCGGCAGCCAGAGCTCCAGCAACACCCTCGGGGTCACCGCGCAGACGGCCGGGCTGAGCGACGCGCTGCGTCAGGGCGCCGACGCGCGCGACCACACGCTGACGATCACCGAGGTCGACCGGGCCACCGGCGAGCAGCAGGTCCGCGACGGTGACCTCGACGCGCTGCTGGTCGGCGGGCCCGGCAGCTACGGGCTGATCGGTCAGGACACCGTCGACTCGTCACTGCAGGAGATCGCCGGCTCGACGATCCGGCAGCAGGCCGTCGACGGCGCGCTGGTCAGGGCAGGTGTACATCCGGCCACGGTGGCCGCGCGGGCACAGGTCACCGTGATCACCCTGGCGCCCGCCGACCCCGAGCGCGGGCAGCGCCTTGCGCTGGCCATCGTCGTCGCGGCGCTGCTGTTCATGTCGCTCGTCGGCTACGGCACAGCTGTGGCGCAGGGCGTGGTCGAGGAGAAGTCCAGCCGGGTCGTCGAGCTGCTGCTCTCGACGATCAAGCCACTGCACCTGCTGGCCGGCAAGGTGCTCGGGCTGGGTGCGGTCGGACTGCTGCAGCTGCTGATCCTCAGCGCGATCGGGCTCGCCGGCTCGACCGCGTTCGGCCTGCTCACGATCCCGACGGCCGCCGCGTCGGCGCTGATCTGGGCGGTGGTCTGGTACCTGCTCGGGTTCTTCCTCTACGCGTCGATCTACGCGGCGGCAGGGTCCATGGTGTCCCGGCAGGAGGAGCTGCAGACCATCGTCGCGCCGATCATGTTCCCGCTGCTCATCCCGTTCGTCTTCGCGGTGAGCGTGCTGCCCGACGACCCGCGCAACACCCTCGGGACGGTGCTCTCGTTCATCCCGCTGTTCTCCCCCACCTTGATGCCCGCGCGGGCGGCCATGGGGGTGGCGCCGTTCTGGCAGGTCGGTCTCGCGATCGTGCTGACCCTCGCCTCGATCGCCGGCGTGGTGTGGCTCGCCGCGAAGATCTACCAGAACTCGGTGCTGCGGACCGGCGCTCGGGTGAGCCTGCGGGAGGCGCTGAGCGCGCGCAGGCCGTAGCTCAGCCCGAACGACGTGACCGTGGCTTACGGGTCCACTCGGTGAACCCGGCACGGCGTGCGTCCTCCGCGGTCCGAAACCAGACCCCGGCCTTCGTGCGGCCGAAGTACGGGCTGGTCGGCGTATGGAACAGCATCGACTTCCCGTTGCCCTTGATCGTGTATTCCACGCTCGGCGCGGAACCGTCGGGCAACGGGAGGGCCGAGCCAGGGCCGTACGGGGACTCCTGCACGGCGGCCGGGATCGACGGCCCGTCGGGCGAGTGGGGCTCGGCCGGCGCAGTAGCGGGCGCAGGCTTCGCGGCGGGTGGGGAAGCAGATTCGCTTGTCGGCACCGGGGAGGTCGCCGGCATGGCGGGCGCGGCGGTGCAGCTCGGGGCGCTCGCGCCTACACCGTTCGCAGTCGCCGCTGCCGGTGCGGTGCGGCGGATCGGCGTGACCGACGCCCCGCTCCCGTCCGGCGCCCCGATCCTGGCCGGCTCGCGCGGCGCCGCGGACGTACCCGCACCGGCGCGGACCGCCGCCAGAGACCGGACCGTGGCGTCCGGCCAGGCCTCGTCGGGGGTGGCCGCGTCACTGCGGCCTATCGTCCGTCGGTACGCCGCCCAGGTCGCGGCCACGATCAGCGCACTCAGCGCGATCCACCAGCGCCGTCGCGAGGGTGTCGACCCCTTGCCCATGCGTCAGCCTCCTCTTCGGTGGTGCGCCGAAGACTAGGCGGGGAGAGCCACCCGATGGGCAGGGCCCCGGCATCATCACAGCCCACGCACCTCAGCGGCGGGCCGCCTTCACCCGCTCGTACCGGACCAGCGCCTCCTCGCGCTCCACCTTGTGGTCCACGATCGGCTCCGGGTACCCATCCGGGATCCCTTCCTGCAGCTTCCACGGCTGGTGCACCTGCTTGCCGGGAACGTCCGCGAGCTCGGGGACGAAGCGGCGCACGTAGTCGCCGCCGGGATCGAACCGCTCGCCCTGCGTGATCGGGTTGAAGACGCGGAAGTAGGGCGACGCGTCGGTGCCGCTGCCGGCGGTCCACTGCCAGCCGTGTTGATTGGAGGCCAGGTCGCCGTCGACGAGCAGGTGCATGAAATGCCGTGCTCCCCACCACCAGGGCAGATGCAGGTCCTTGACCAGGAAACTGGCCACGATCATCCGGACCCGGTTGTGCATCCAGGCCTGCTCGCGCAGCTGCCACATGCCGGCGTCGATGATCGGGAAGCCGGTGCGGCCCTCCTTCCACGCCGCGAAGTTCTCCCTCGCGCTCCTCCCGGAGGCGACGGGCAGCGCGTCGAAGGAACGGTCGTAGTTCTTCCGCGCCGAGTCGGGCCGCTGGTAGAGCACGTCGGCGTGGAACTCCCGCCAGGCGATCTCGGTGCGGTAGGTGTCGGCGGACGCGGACCGCTCGCCGGCCAGGTCGGCGAGGATCGTGCGCGGGTGGATGCAGCCGTACTTGAGATACACCGACATCCGCGATGTGCCGGGCTTGTCCGGGCGGTCCCGGGCGTCGGCGTAGTCGTCGACGGCGTCGTCGAGGAACTCCCGCCACCGGCGCAGCGCGGCCTTCTCCCCCGGCTCGGGCAGCTCGACGCCGACCTTCTCGTCGGCGGGTATCCGCACCGCTCGCGGTCCACCGTCCGTCTCGACCGGGTCGATCCATTCGACGGTCCCGGGGCCGGTGCCGGCCGGAGCGCGCCAGCCGTGGTCCGCCCAGGCCCGGCGGAACGGGGTGAAGATCTTGAACGGATCGCCGTCACCCTTGGTGACCCGGCCCGGTGCGACGGCATACGGGGAGCCGGTGCGGACGAGTTCCCGGCCGTCGCCGGTGAGGGCCTTCTCGACGGCCTCGTCGCGTTCCCGGCCGTAAGGCCCGAAGTCGGCGGCGATGTGCACGGTGGCGGCGCCGACCGCCGTGGCGATCCGGGGCACCACGTCGGCCGGGTCGCCACGGACGACCAGCAGCTTCCCGCCCAGCGCCGCGTCGAGCCCGCGCAGGCAGCCGTAGAGGAACGTCCGCCGGGCCGGGCCCGACGGGTCGAGCAACCGGGGGTCGAGCACGAACAGCGCGAGGGCGCGGGGGCCGGCGTCGGCCGCGGCGAGCAGCGTGGGCTGGTCGCTCAGCCGCAGGTCACGACGGAACCAGACGACGGAGACACCCCGGGAATCGGCCACGGGGCGACGCTAGTAGCCGTGCCGCCGACGCGCGCGGCGACGACGGCGCCGCTCACCGGGCCGCCCCGGGTCAACAGCCGACGGTCCGGGAACCCGGGCCGCCGGCGCATCACACCGTCAGCGCTTCTCCACGGGGAGGTACTCGCGCTCGGCGGGCCCGGTGTAGAGCTGCCGCGGGCGCCCGATCTTGTTCTGCGGGTCGTTCATCATCTCGCGCCAGTGGGCGATCCAGCCGGGAAGCCTGCCCAGCGCGAACAGCACCGTGAACATCTTGGTCGGGAAGCCCATGGCCCGGTAGATCACGCCGGTGTAGAAGTCGACGTTCGGGTAGAGCTTGCGCTCGACGAAGTAGTCGTCCGCGAGCGCCTTCTCCTCGAGCGCCTTGGCGATGTCGAGCAGCGGGTCCTCGACGCCGAGCTTCTTGAGCACCTCGTCCGCGCTCTGCTTGACGATCCGCGCACGGGGGTCGTAGTTCTTGTAGACCCGGTGCCCGAAGCCCATCAGGCGGGCACCGTGCTCCTTGTTCTTCACGCGCTCGACGAAGGCCTCGACGTTGCCGTCCTCGACATCGCGGATGCGCTGCAGCATCTCCAGCACGGCCTGGTTGGCGCCGCCGTGCAGCGGGCCGAACAGGGCGTTGACGCCGGCCGAGATGCTCGCGAACAGGTTCGCCTGGGACGAGCCGACGAGCCGGACCGTCGACGTCGAGCAGTTCTGCTCGTGGTCGGCGTGCAGGATCAGCAGGGTGTCGAGCGCCCGGGCGAAGTCCGGGTCGACGTCGTACGGCTCGGCCGGGAAGCCGAAGGTCATCCGCAGGAAGTTCTCCACCAGGCCCAGCGAGTTGTCCGGGTAGAGGAACGGCTGGCCCACCGACTTCTTGTAGGCGTAGGCGGCGATGGTGAACACCTTGGCCAGCAGCCGGACGGTGGAGAGCTCGACCGCGTCCTCATCGAACGGGTCGAGGCTGTCCTGGTAGAAGGTCGACAGCGCGCTGACCGCGCTGGACAGCACCGGCATCGGGTGAGCGTCGCGCGGGAAGCCGTCGAAGAACCGCTTGAGGTCCTCGTGCAGCAGGGTGTGCCGGCTGACCCGGTTGGTGAACGCATCCAGCTGCTCCCGGGTCGGCAGCTCGCCGTAGATCAGCAGGTAGCTGACCTCCAGGAAGCTCGACTTCTCAGCCAGTTGGTCGATCGGGTACCCCCGGTAGCGCAGGATTCCCGCGTCACCGTCGATGTAGGTGATCTCGGATGCGCAGGCCGCGGTGCTGTTGAAGCCCGGGTCGAAGGTGACCAATCCGGTTTTCGACAGCAGCTTGCTGACATCGACCGCGGAAGCACCCTCGGTCGCGGGGCTGATCGCCATCTCGTGCTCGCCGCCTGGGTAGCGCAGGACAGCCGTCTCGCTCGCGGCGGACTCGTCAGACATGTGGAGGTTCCCTCTCACACTCGGGTTGTTGCGTGTTGGGCGCAACGCTAGTGCGCCCGGGCCGATCTGCACGGTCCGGCCGGACCCCGCGTCACGTTATGGGCATCACGCACTCAGCGAGGCGCCCTCGATTCGGTGGGCCCCCGGTAGTTCCAGAATGCGGGAAAGAGGGCGATGACGGTGATCGCTCCCACGATCACCGCGATCCCACCCAGGGTCGCCGCCGCCCCGGCGCCGAGCCCGGCCGCGGCCGGGCCGTGCCACATGTCGGCGATCCGGGGCCCGCCCGCGACGACCACGATGAAGACACCCTGCATCCGGCCGCGCATCTCGTCGGTGGCCACCGTCTGCAGCATCGACGACCGGTACACCGAGCTGACCAGGTCGCCGGCCCCGGCCAGGGCGAGCAGGAGCACCGCCAGCCACAGCGAGTTCGCCAGCCCGAACAGCGCGATCCCCAGACCCCAGACGCAGATCGCCACGGTCACCGCGACGCCGTGGCGCCGAACTCGATGCAGCCAGCCGGAGAACAGACCGCCGATCACCATTCCGATCGGGATGGCCGCGAACAGCAGCCCGAGGGCGATCCCGCCGCCCGGTGGGTCGCCGAAGACCTTCTCGGACATCTCCGGGAACACCACGCGTGGCATCCCGAAACCCATCGCGATCACGTCGATCAGGAATGAGACGAGCAGCACTTTGTGCAATGCGACATAGCGGAAGCCCGCGAACACTTCACGCAGCCCGGCGCGCCGGCGGGCACCCTCCGAACGCGGCGGCGGCACCGAGGGCAGCCGCCAGGTCGCCCACAGCGTGGCCATCAGCGCGATCGCGTCGAGCAGGTAGAGGGTGGGCAGCCCGACGACCGGGATGAGCAGCCCGGCGAGCAGCGGGCCGACGACCGCGCCGAGCTGGAACACCGTCATGTTCAGCGCGTTCGCCGCGGGCAGCTGCTCGGGCGGGATCAGCCGCGGGATGACGGCGTTGCGGGTCGGCTGGTTGATCGCCAGCATCGCCGACTGCACGGAGAACAGGCACAGGATCAGCCACACCCCGCCGACACCGCTGGCTGCGACCACCCACAGGGCCAGCGAGCTCACCGCGATCCCGGCGCCGGTGACCAGCAGGAGCACCCGGCGGTCCATCGCGTCGGCGATCGCACCACCCCACAGCCCGAACACGATCAACGGGACCAGACCGAACAGCCCGGTCAGCCCGACGTAGGCCGAGGAGCCGGTGATCTCGTAGATCTGGGTGGGTACCGCCACGACGGACAGCTGGGCACCGATGACCGTGACGATGCCGGCGAGCCAGAGCCGGCGGTAGGAGTCGGTGCGCAGCGGTCGGGTGTCGGCGAGCGCACCGCGCATGGCCGCGGGGATCCGCCCGGTCCGCGTTCCCGGACCGGCGGCGATCTTGCGGGTGGGGCCCTCGGACCCGGCGCCGAGATTCCGGGTCGGCGCGTCGGGGCCGCCCGGCAGCCGGTGGGTTGGGGGATCCTGGGGCGCCGGGATGGGGCGCGTCGGCTCCTCCTGGCCACGACCTGTCACACGATCAGGTACTACCACGTCGCCCCGCCCCCCAGCGGGCCCACGACCGCCCGGGTGAACAGGATCTCCGTACAGAGTGGGCTTTTCCGGACGAAAGGGACGTACGGACGGTCCACGATCGGCGGGCGATCAGGGCGCGAGCCGGTGCACCCGCCACGACCGGTCGTGCCCGTCGACCTCGAAACGCAGCCGATCGTGCATCCGGTTCTCCCGGCCCTGCCAGAACTCCACCTGCTCGGGGACGATCCGCCATCCGCCCCAGTGCGGCGGGCGAGGGACCTTGTCGGTGTCGGCGAAGCGGCGGGCGGCTCCCTCCAGCGCTTCATCGAGCACCCGGCGGTCGGCCACCACGGCCGATTGCGCCGACGCCCACGCCCCGAGCTGCGCGCCGCGCGGCCGGGTGGCCCAGTAGTCGTCGGCTTCCTCCGGGGTCGCCTCCTCGACGGCGCCGCGCACGTGCACCTGGCGGTGCAGCGGGTACCAGGGGAAGGTCGCCGAGGCCGTCCGGCCATGGCGCAGGTCGTGGCTCTTCGCCGATGTGTAGTTCGTGTAGAAGACCACTCCACGGGGGTCGAGGCGCTTGCACAGGACCGTGCGCGACGAGGGCCGCCCGTTCGGGTCGGCCGTGGCCAGCACCATGGCGTTGGGTTCGGCGACTCCGGCCTCCTCGGCCTCGGCCAGCCAGCGGGCCAGTTGCTCGTGCCAGGTGGGGGCGAGCTGATCGATGTCGATACCCTCGAGCGTATAGTCGACCCGCATCCCGTCCAGCTGCACGTCCGACGTCGCGTCCGTCATGGCACCTCCTCATCGCCGGGCCCGACCGTAGAGCGCGAGCGGCCGGTGCGGAAGCAGCGCCGGTGACCGATGCCACCCGCCCATGTCGTTGCCTCCACCGCCGCTCGGAGGCAGGGTGACGCCAACCACGTTAACCGTCCACAGCGGCCGTGGGCAGCTCGCGAACCGGACAAAGGTCCGCCGTGCGAGCGGGCATCGGCCAATGGCGCCGCCCGGCGTCGGATGCCGGTGCGACCAGTCGGGGACGACAAAGAGGAGGACGGGTGTCCACTGCGCCGACTGCGGCCACCGCGCCGACCGCGCTGGATGCTGCAGATCAGACGGACGGAAAGGCGGTACCCCCGCCCCCGCCCGGCTTCAGATCGGGGCTGGAGGGTCACGTCGCCTTCCGCACCGAGATCGCCGAGCCGGACAAGGACGGCGGCGCGCTGCGGTACCGCGGCGTCGACATCGAGGATCTGGTCGGGAAGGTCACCTTCGGCAACGTCTGGGCGCTGCTAGTGGACGGCCGGTTCGGTCCGGGTCTGCCGCCGGCCGATCCGTTCCCCATCCCGGTGCACACCGGTGACGTGCGGGTCGACGTCCAGGCCGCGCTGGCCATGCTCGCCCCGTACTGGGGTTACCGCCCGCTGCTCGACATCACCGCCGAGGAGGCCCGCGACCAGCTGGCCCGCGCGTCGGTGATGGCCCTGTCCTACGTCGCACAGTCGGCCCGCGGGATCGGCATCCCGGCCGTGCCGCAGTCGCGCATCGACGAGTGCTCGACGATCACCGAGCGCTTCATGGTGCGCTGGCGCGGCGAGCCCGACCCGGCCCACGTCAAGGCCGTCGACGCCTACTGGGTGTCGGCCGCCGAGCACGGCATGAACGCGTCCACGTTCACCGCACGGGTGATCGCCTCCACCGGGGCCGACGTCGCGGCCTCGCTGTCCGGCGCGATCGGGGCGATGTCCGGCCCGCTGCACGGTGGCGCGCCGGCCCGGGTGCTGCCGATGATCGCCGAGGTCGAGCGGACCGATGACCCGGAGGCGCTGGTCAAGGGCATCCTCGACCGCAAGGAGAAGCTCATGGGCTTCGGGCACCGGGTCTACCGGGCCGAGGACCCGCGGGCCCGCGTGCTGCGACGCACCTGTCAGGAGCTGAACGCGCCGCGGTTCGAGGTCGCCGCCGCGCTGGAGCAGTCCGCGCTGAGCATCCTGCGTGAGCGCCGCCCGGACCACCCGATCGAGACGAACGTCGAGTTCTGGGCTGCGGTGATCCTCGACTTCGCCGAGGTACCGCCGCACATGATGCCCGCCATGTTCACCAGCGCGCGGACCGCGGGCTGGTCGGCGCACATCATGGAGCAGAAGCGGGAGAACAAGCTGGTCCGCCCGTCGGCCCAGTACATCGGCCCGGGCCCGCGCCGTCCCCATGAGATCGCAGGCTGGGACGAGATCACGCACGGCTGACGCCTCGTGAGCGGCGATGGTCGCCGGGGCGACCATCGCCGCTCACGAGGCGGTAGGCCCCACCAGGCGCCTGCGGATCGCGATCGAGAACGCGGCGCCCAGCACGCACAGGGCCGCGCCGCCGTACCAGGCCGCGTCGTAGCTGCCCAGTGCATCCCGGACCAGGTCGGCCCCGGGCGCGGCGACCGCGGCCCCCAGCTGGTGCGAGGCGTGGACCCAGCCGAACACGACGGCCGCGGCCGGACCGAAGATCTCCCGGCACAGGGCGAGCGTCGGCGGCACGGTGGCCCCCCAGTCCAGGCCGTAGAAGATGACGAACGCGAGCATGTGGGCCTGCAGGTCCGGCCCGAACAGCGGCGGCAGCAGGGCCGGCAAGACGCCGCGCAGCAGGTAGTAGGCCCCAAGCAGCACGCGCGGGTCGAAGCGGTCGGTGAGCCAGCCGGAGAACACGGTGCCCACCAGGTCGAAGATCCCGACGAGGGCGAGCAGGTTCGCCGCCGTGGTGGCCGGCATCCCGTGCTCGTACGCGGCCGGCACGAAGTGGGACTGGACCAGGCCCGCAGTCGTCGCCCCACAGACCATGAAACCCCCGGCGAGAAGCCGGAAGCGACCTGTCCGGGCGGCTCGGACGAACGTGCCCAGGGCCGGCCGGGGCGGCGCCGCTGCGCAGCGGCTCGACCACGTCGTCGGCCGTACCGCCGTAGGGCAGGACACCGACGTCGGACGGGCGGTCGCGCAGCAGCCACAGCACCAGCGGCACGACCGCGAGCGCCGCGACGCTGACGGTCAGCGCCGCGGGCCGCCAGCCGGCGGCCGCCGCGGTGGCGGCCGGCAGCGGCAGGAACACGAGCTGGCCGGTCGCGGTGCCCGCCGTGAGTACCCCGGACACCAGGCCCCGGCGGGCGACGAACCAACGGCCCACCACGGTCGCGACCAGGGCCATCGCCATCGACCCGGTACCGAGCCCGACGACCACGCCCCACAGCAGCACCAGCTGCCAGCTCGCCGTCATGAACACGGTGAGCCCGCTGCCGAGGCGACGAGGACGAGCGCGGTGGCCGCCACCCGTCGGACGCCGAACGGAGCGGTGAGCCCGAACGCCGCCGGGATCGACCTGTGCCTGCACCTGATCCGTCGCGACCACGGTGTCGAGGTGGCCAACCGGGTGGCCCGGCGCAGCGTCGTCGCGCCGTGGCGGGAGGGCGGCCAGTCGCAGTTCATCGAACGGCCCGTGCCCGAACCGGGCCGGGCCGGGACCGCCCCCGCCCGGTCCTGGGCGCTGGAGCACCTCGGCGAGCCGCTGTCGCCCCAGGATCTGGCCGGGCACGCCCGGATGAGCGTTCTCACGTTCACCCGCCGGTTCCGCGAGGAGACCGGGCTGAGCCCGAGCCGCTGGCTCGCACGGCAGCGCGTCGAACTGGCGCGGCGGCTGCTGGAGACCACTGAGCTGCCGGTGGAGCGGATCGCCACGTCGGCCGGCTTCGGCACGGCGGTGTCGCTGCGCCAGCACCTGCACGCCGCGATCGGCGTGGCCCCGCTGGCCTACCGGCGCACGTTCCGCGGGGCGCCACCCGCCGGTGGCGATCTGCGCGCGGGGTGACCGCGGGAGCACGGCTCTCCGGTCGGGGCCGGCCGGCGGTGGGCGACGCACGCCGCTCGCCCCGCGCGCGACCCACGGACCAGGAGGTTGCAGACTGGAGGTCGTGACGTCCTCGACCCCTGCGTCCTCCGCTGACCTGCAGATCCCTGCCGACCTCAAGCCCGCCGACGGCCGGTTCGGCTGCGGGCCCTCCAAGGTCCGCCCCGAGCAGATCGCCGCGCTGGCCGACACCGGCGCGGCGCTGATGGGCACCTCGCACCGCCAGAAGCCGGTCAAGTCGCTGGTCGGCCGGGTGCGTTCCGGGCTCTCGGAGCTGTTCTCGCTGCCCGAGGGCTACCAGGTGGTACTCGGCAACGGCGGGTCCACCGCCTTCTGGGACGCCGCCGCGTTCGGGCTGGTCCGCGAGCGGGCCCTGCACCTGACCTACGGCGAGTTCTCCTCCAAGTTCGCCGACACCACCCGTGGCGCGCCCTTCCTGGCCGACCCGGTCGTGATCCCCGCGGAGCCGGGCTCCGCACCGGCGCCGGCCGCCGACCCGTCCTGCGACATCCTGGCCTGGGCGCACAACGAGACCTCGACCGGCGTCGCGGTCCCCGTGGTCCGCCCGGAGGCCTCGATCGACGGCCAGCTCGTCGTGATCGACGCGACCTCGGGCGCCGGTGGGCTCCCGGTCGACATCTCGCAGGCCGACGCCTACTATTTCGCGCCGCAGAAGGGCTTCGCGTCCGACGGCGGGCTGTGGATCGCCCTGATGAGCCCGGCCGCGCTGGACCGGGTGGCGGAGCTCGCCGCCGGCGATCGGTGGATCCCGCCGTTCCTGTCGCTGGCCACCGCCGTGGACAACTCGGCCAAGGACCAGACCTACAACACCCCGGCACTGGCCACGCTGTTCCTTCTCGCCGAGCAGGTCGACTGGATGAACGGCCTCGGCGGGCTCGACGCGTGCGTGGCCCGGACCGCCGATTCCTCGCGCCGGCTGTACTCCTGGGCCGAGAAGTCGTCGTTCGCGACACCGTTCGTGGCCGATCCGGCGCACCGCTCGCAGGTCGTCGGCACGATCGACTTCGACGACTCCGTCGACGCCGCCGCCGTTGCGAAGACGCTGCGCGCCAACGGCATCGTCGACACCGAGCCCTACCGCAAGCTGGGCCGCAACCAGCTGCGCGTCGGGATGTTCCCGGCCGTGGAGCCGGACGACGTGTCCGCCCTGACCGCCTGCATCGACTACGTGGTCGAGCGGCTCGGCTGAGCTGCGCACATGGGGCCGGGCCGGTGGGTGACCGCCGGCCCGGTCTGTGTTCCGGGCTTCCGTGCTTGTCACGGAAAGTAGTCACATCTGTAACACCTGCCCCATCTTTACCTGACCGCCGCGTCGTGCAACGCTGAGTACGCTTCCTTCGTTCGGGAGCGCGCGGCGAGGCACCCAGCGGCCCGGAGCTGGGCAAATCGGCCTCGGCGCGCCTCCGCCGCAGGTTGCAGCTCGGCAACTACCGTCACCCGGACGGGGACGACACAGAGCGGGGAGGCCGTCGATGCGGGCGTTGCGGGTCGTCGGGGTCACCGAGGACGGCCACGTCGTCCTCGAGGATCCGGCCCGCCGCGAACGCTTCACCGTCCCGGCCGACGAGCAGTTGCGCGCTGCTGCCCGGGGAGACCTGACCCGGCTCGGCCAGATCGCGATCGAGTTGGAGAGCCAGTTGCGACCACGCGAGATCCAGGCACGCATTCGGGCCGGAGCGTCCGTGGAGCAGGTCGCCTCGGCGGCCGGAGTGCCACTGCAGAAGATCGAACGATTCGCGTATCCGGTATTGCTGGAGCGCTCCCGTACCGCCGAACTGGCCCAAGGCGCACATCCGCTCCGCGCCGACGGTCCCGATGTGCGCACGCTCGGCGAGGTCGTCGCGCACACCTTCGGGCTACGGGGCCAGGACTATCTCGACGCCGAGTGGGACTCGTGGAAGGGCGAGGACGGCAAGTGGGTCGTCGCCCTGTGCTGGCGGGCCGGCCGTTCGGACAACGAGGCACACTGGACGTTCCAGCCCGGCGCGCACGGCGGCACCGTCACCGCGATCGACGAGCACGCCAGCGATCTGGTGGAAGGGCTGCCGATGCGCCCGCTGCGCACGGTCGGCCCCGTGATCGACATCGGACGCCCCGAGGAACAACCGCCCGCCGCGGAGCCGGTCGAGGAGCAGATCGTCCGCGCCGCCGCGTCGGGATCCCCGGTGCGGGAGCGCCCGGCGGACCGGTCCGCAGGCCGCCCTTCCGTCCCCCCCGAGCAACGCCGCCCGGCCACCGCCACCGCGCCGGTGGTGGCGCCACCACGCCCGCCCGAGCGCCCGCCTGAGCGCCCCGCCGAGCGCTCCCCCCAGCAGCCGGCCGAACGAGCGCCTGAGCGCCCCGCCGAGCGCTCCCCCGAACGCCCGGCCGAGCCTCCCGCCGAGACGACCCCACCCGAGCCGCCGGGCGCCGAAACAGCCCGGCCCGAGCCCGCCGCGGCCACCACGGAGCCGGCACCGGCCGCCGAACAGACGCCCGCCGAGTCTCCGGTGGCCCCCGCGCAGGGCAACCGGCGCACCAAGAAGGGCAAGCCCGTCGTGCCGTCCTGGGACGAGGTGCTGCTGGGCGTGCGCGGGCAGCGCTGACCGGTCAACCCAGCAGGCCCAGCAGCAGGCACACCCAGGCGACCGCGAGACCGGCCGCGGCACCGAGCGCCGGCCAGCGCCAGAACGGGGTGCGCCGCAGCAGCCACAGCGACGGCGCCAGCCCGGACACGACCAGCAGGTTCGCCGGGATCCAGAGCAACCCGAACGCGTCCGCGAAGGCCCGGCTGAGCACGATGTCGGCGATCGCGGTGAGCAGCGCGAAGAACGCCGAGATGGTCAGCCCGGTGGCCCACGGCGTCGGCGACCGCGGCGCGAGCCGCGGGAGCGGGCCGGTGGCCCGGCCCCAGACCTCCTCGGTCCGCCCGGTCACCGGGTCGGTGAACTCCACCGGCCGGCCCACCGCCTCGGCCAGGCGCCCAGCGAGCTGCCGGCCCCGGCGGCGGACCAGACTCTGCTCGGCCGGCCCACCGTTCGCCCCGACCGTCGACGCGACGGCCGCCCACTCCGTCATGGCGGCCTGGAGTTCCTCGGGCAGCGCGGGATCGCCCGGCCGCCGATCCCCGGGCACCACCTGTCCCCCCGCAGCGAGGTGCACCACCTCAGGTTACGGGCGCGGACACGGCGTGGAACGCGACCGCGGCCGCCGTTGCGACATTGAGAGAGTCGACACCCGAGGCCATCGGGATGCGGACCCGGTGGTCGGCCGCGGCCAGCGCCTCGGGCGTCAGGCCCGGCCCCTCGGCGCCGAGCAGCAGCGCCACCCGGGAGCCGCTCAACCCGGCCGCGGAGATCGTCTCGGCGTCGACGGCCGGGGTCAGGGCCACCACCCGCAGGCCGGCTGAGCGCAGCAGATCGAGTGACCCCGGCCAGTCGCCGGGCAGGGTGGCGAACGGCACCCGCAGTACGTGCCCCATCGAGACCCGGACGCTGCGCCGGTACAGCGGATCGGCGCACCGCGGGCCGAGCAGCACGCCGTCGACGCCGAGTGCAGCGGCGTTGCGGAACAACGCGCCCAGGTTCTCGTGGTCGTTGACCCCCTCGAGCACGGCGACGATGCGGGCGCACCGGGCGAGCTCGCCGGGGTCGGGGGCCGGAGCGCGGTCGGCCACCGCGAGCACCCCACGGTTGAGATGGAAGCCGACGGCGGTGGCCATGGTGTCCGCGTCGGCCTCGTAGGCGGGCACGTCGAGGCCGGCGAGGTCGTCCGCGAGCTTCGCGAGCCGCCGCGGCACCCCGAGCAGCGAGCGCACCGGGTAGGGCGAGTCGATCAGCCGGCGGACCACCACGACGCCCTCGGCGATCACCAGGCCACGACCGCCGGGGCGGTCCGGCCGGCGGTCGGCGTTCGTCAGGTCCCGGTAGTCGTCGATGCGGGGGTCGTCCGGATCCCGGACCGGGGTGATGGTGGCCACGGGAGTGCATCGTTGCAGGCCGGGATGGGCACCCCGAATGCCGTCATCCGGTCAGCCGGTACCGCAGTCATCGGCGGTGTGCCACGGTGGATAGTCGCCCGACCGGCGTCGGCGCAGGCTCCGGCTCGTCCGGGCCCGGGGAGCAGGGAGGCAGTGCACGCATGGGCCAGGACGTCGACCGGACCACGTTCAGTCGGCGGGACCGCCAGCGCTATCGGGCCAAGGTGCACCGTTGCCTCGACGCGTTGGCCGTGATGTTGCGGGAGCGCCCGTTCGCCCAGGACGAGCCGATGACCGGCATCGAGGTCGAGCTCAATCTCATCGACCGCGACCTGCAGCCCGCGCTGACCGGCGCCGCCGTGCTCGATGCGATCGGATCCCCGGAGTTCCAGACCGAGCTCGGCCGGTGGAACATCGAGCTGAACCTGCCGCCGCGGCTGCTGCCCGGCGACGAGTGGCGTCACCTCGAGCACCACCTCCTCGACGAGCTGGCCATGGCTCGTGCGAAGGCGCGGGACTGCGCGTCACGCCTGGTCATGATCGGCATCCTGCCCACGCTGGAGCGCGACCACCTCATCGCCGGGGCCATCTCCGACGACGAGCGCTACGCGGTGCTCAACGAGCAGATACTGACCGCCCGGGGGGAGCCGATCCGGCTCGACATCACCGGCGACGACCCGTCCGGCCGGCACGATGTCGCGCCCGAGCGACTGGTCGCAGACTTCGACACGATCGCGCCGGAGGCGGCGTGCACGTCGATGCAACTGCACCTGCAGGTGGCGCCCGGCGAGTTCGCCGCCTACTGGAACGCGGCGCAGTGCCTGGCCGGGGTGCAGCTCGCGGCCGGGGCCAACTCGCCGTTCCTGCTCGGCTCGCGGTTGTGGGCCGAGACCCGGATCCCACTGTTCGGCCAGTCCTGCGACGTGCGCTCGGTCGAACTGCGCAACCAGGGGGTCCGGCCGCGGGTGTGGTTCGGCGAACGATGGATCAACTCGATCCTCGACCTGTTCTCCGAGAACGCCCGCTACTTCCCCGGCCTGATGCCCGTCACCGAGGACACCGATCCGCTGGCCGAGCTGGAGGCCGGCCGGGTCCCGGGGCTCGACGAGATGCGGCTGCACAACGGCACGATCTGGCGGTGGAACCGCCCGGTCTACGACATCGCCGACGGCTCCCCGCACGTGCGCGTGGAGAACCGGGTGCTGCCGGCCGGTCCGACCGCCGTCGACATGGTCGCCAACGCGCTGTTCTTCTACGGGCTGCTGCGCGTGTTCGTCGAGGCCGACCGGCCGCTGTGGAGTTCGATGTCGTTCGAGGCGGCCGAGGAGAACTTCACGACCGCCGCCCGGCACGGCATGGAGGGCCCGCTGTACTGGCCCGGCTCCGGCTGGATCCGGCCCGACGAGCTGGTACTGCGCAAGCTGCTCCCGCAGGCGCACGAGGGTCTGGCCCGGTGGGGCGTCAGTAGCGAGGTCATCGACCGCTACCTGTCGGTGATCGAGCGACGCTGCGTCACGCGGCGGACCGGGAGCGCCTGGCAGCTCGACGCCGTCGCCGCCCTCGAGGCCCGGGGCGCCGATCGGCGAACCGCGCTGCGCGGGATGCTCGCGCGCTACGTGGAGGCGTCGGCGGCCAACGAGCCGGTACACACCTGGCCCATCCCCTCCTGACCCCCGCGAGTCGCGGTATCTCCGTGCGCGAGTCGCGGTAGATCCGTGCGCGAGTCGCGGTAGATCCGCGCGCGAGTCGCGGTAGATCCGCGCGCGGGCCGGCTCTGGCGGCATCCGTGGCACGGATACCTACCCAGGGAGCGGGCGATGGTCCGCCCGGCCCCCGCCGGCTGGACCCGCACCACTGACCTCGTGGCTCGCCGGATTCACCATCGCGAACGCCGGTCGTGTTCGGCCACCCCCGCCGGGTGCCCGCTCTTACATTCGGTCCGTCCTGGTGATGGTGATCAACCCCCGGAGCCACCCGGCTCCGCCCGACCGCCGTCACCCGCCCCGGCCCGACCGGGGCCAGCCAGCCTGGCGCACCCGGCCGACCCGCCGGGTGGCGATGGCGTGCGCCTGCAGACGGGGGAACCATGTCCGAGCGATCCACCGGCACCACCCGCGTCTCCCACCCCGATCGGGAGAGGTGACGGGGCGTGGCCCGCTTCCGGCTCTTCGGACGGCCCGCCCCGGCGTCACCACCCGGATCGGCACCCTGGATCCCCCAAGGCCCCCCGCCCGGTTACGGCCCGCCCCGCCACGGCCCGCCGGGGCGGGGCCCGGGTGCCGGCCCCCCGGTGGGGCCGGCTCCGTGGAGCACTCCGTCCTACACGGCCGACCCCGCGAACGACCGCGGCGGCCCCGCCACCCGGGCCGCCCGCCCCGCCCAGCGCCTGTCCCGGGCCGAGGAGGTGCTTGCGCCCGGACCGGCCGACGACCCACCGACAGACCCGCACGGCTTCCCCCCGATCCGTGACACCGACCCGCCGGCTCCCGGACCCGGGACCCCGCCGCTCGCGTGGGGCGATACCCCGGCCCGGGGCGCAACTCCGATGTCCGGCTCGCGTGCGTCCGTCCCATCCGCCGGCGCGTGCCCCGTGGACCCGCAGCCCGCGCCACATCCTGCCGAGGCGGCGGCGCTGGCCGGCGCGTTCGCCGTCGACTACCTGTCCTGGGACGAGGACGACCCGGCCCGACGCGGCCTCGTCCTCGCCGACTACCTGCCCGTACCCGGTGGCGATCCGGCGCGGTTGGGCTGGTCCGGACATGGCCGGCAGCGGGCCGAGTTCGCCCTGCCCGGGCTGGTCCGGCCCGACGGTGACGGCCGGGTGCTGGTGGACGTCCGCGTCCGGGTCACTCCGTACCGCCCGGTGGGCGGGCGCGGCGACCCACCCGTCGATCCCGAGCCGGAGATCGTCGGGACCCCGGCCGTCGCGCCCGCGCCCACCGGCCGCGGCTGGCGCAGCCTGGCCTCCTACTGGATCCGGATCAGCGTGCCGATCGCCCTGGACGGCAGCCGGCTGGTGGTCGACGCGTGGGAGGAGACCCTCGGCGAGGACGAGCCGTCGGCGGAGCCCGCCGGCGAGGCGGACGACGGCTCCGGCTTCACCGACCCCACCCTGGATGACGACGCACCCGTCGCCGAACGCACCGGCGGCGCGTGGTGACCGGCCTGCGTGCACCCGTCGTCGCCGGCGTCGCGGGCGGCGTGGGAACCACGACGGTGGCCGTCGCGCTGCGCGGGCACGACGCCGGCCGCGCCGTCGACACCCGCGTCGACGTGGTGGTGTGCCGCTGCACCGGGGACTCGCTGCGCCGCGCGGCCCGGGTCGCCGACCGGTTCGGGCACGGCTCGCGCCCGGTCCTCGCGGTGACCGCGGACGGCGCCGTGCCCACCCGCGGGCCGCTGCACGCGCGGCTGCGGATGATCGAACCCCAGTTCGCCGCCGTCGTCGTACTGCCGCGCGTCGGCCGCTGGCGCGAACTCACCGACCCCCTGGCCGAGGCCGCGGGCCTGCTCGCCCAGCCGGTCGACGGACTGCCCCGCCCGCTCCGCAGCTACGTCACGGCACTGCGCCGGCTGGCGACCAGCATCGCCGCGACCGGACGGCTCCGTCAGGACAGCGCGGCGCCACAGCGGGCCGCCCCACCGCCGAAACCGGTGGGCGCACATGTCCGGCCCGTGCGCGGTGTCCGGATCGTGCCACCCGCTGAGCGCGCCACCGCCGACTCGCCGCGGCGATCCGTCCGGCTCATCGCACTGAACGGAGCACGACCATGAGCACAACAACCGGGCCGGCCGCCGCCACCGACCTCGTCGTCGCCTGGCTGGAGCGTGGCGTACTGGTCGTAGGCGTCCTCGGCCTGCTGGTGTGCACCGGCCTGGTCGTGGTGGGCCGGCGGCGACGCAGCGCCCTGGCCCAGGACGGACTGGTCAGCGCGGCGTGGGTACTCGGTGGTCTCGCGCTCGCCGCGGGGGCAGCCGCCCTCGTCGGAGTGGTGGCCGGATGACCGGGTCGAGCCCCACCGCCGAGCCGGGGTCTGCCTTCATCGCGATCGTCGAGTCGGCGGCCCGGGCCGCCTCCTCGATGGCCGGTGAGGCGGCGGCCGCATTCGCCGTACCCAGTGCAGGCCTCGACCAGCCCGCCGTCGTGGGCGCGCAGTCCGTGTTGCGGCCGTTGCTGCTCGGGGTGCTGACCGCCGCCGTGCTGGTGCAGTCGATCCGCATCGTGGTGCTCCGCCGTGGCGAGCCGATCGTCGCCGTGGCGACCGGGCTCGCCCGGTTCGTGCTCGCCACCGCGCTCGGGATGGCCGTGTTGCAGGCCGCGCTGATCACGGGGGACGCGATCGCGGTGGCGCTGCTGGGACCGGGCCCCGGCGCGGCGGGTGACGTCGGCGCCCTGATGGCCGAGCGGCTCACCGGCCGCGCCGGGTTGGCCGAGCCCTTCCTGCTGCTGCTCGCCGCGGTGTGCGTGCTGCTGCTCGCCGCCGCGCTGTGGATGGCGCTGGTCGTGCGTCAGATCGCGCTGCTCGCCATCGCCGCGACACTGCCACTGGCCGCCGCCGGGTCGCTCACCGCCGGGACCCGTGGATGGCTGACCCGGCTCGCACCGTGGGCCGTCGCGCTCGTCGTCCACAAGCCGGCGGCCGCCCTGGTGTTCGCTGTCGGGGCGGGTTACCTGGGGTCCCCCGCGGCACCGACCGGGGTGGGCGGCGTCCTCGCCGGCATCGTGGTGCTGGGTCTCGCGGTCGCGGTACTGCCGGCGACGCTGCGGCTGCTGTCGTGGTCGTCGGTCCGGGTGGCCGGTGGGTGGCCCGCGCCCGGACGGGCAGGCCCGCCCGGGGCCATCGGGGCGGTCCGGCTCGACGGGCGCATCCAGGGTGCGGGCGCGGTGGCGCTCGCCGGGTTCATCGAGCACACCGGCCCGGGCACCGTCGGTGCGCGGCCCGCCGTCCTCCCGGGGACACCCCTCGACCCACTGCCCATCCCCGACGTCCCCACCAGCCGCGCGGCCCGCCCCGGCGAGTCGCCCGAGCCGTCCCGGCGAGTCGCGCGATCCGCCAACTCGGGAACCCGCGCCGTACCGCGCCCGGAACACCCCGCGCTCGAGGTGGCCCGGTGACCGCGCAGTCCGAGCAGCCGCGGCTCTACGGGCGGTGGCGTCCCGAGCGTGGCTGGGGCCTCGGCTCGCTCGGCACCGGCCAGACGCTGGGAGTGTTCGGGGCGGTCCTCGCCCCGGTGCTCGCGGCGTCGCTCGTCCCACGACTGGCACTGCCGCTGGCGGGGACGGCGGCGGTGCTGATCGTCGGGCTGGTCGTCCGGATCGGCGGGCGCACCGCGGCCGAGGTGCTGCTGCGCCGGGCGCGATTCGGCGTCGCACAGGCCCGCGGCTGGACGGAGTTCTCCGCCGGCGTGCTCAGCGACCACCCCCGCGGCCACGAACTGCCGGGGGTGCTGGCCCCGCTGGTGCCGCTGGACACCGACGACGGCCGAGGCGGCCGGCAGGCCCTGATCTGGGACCAGCGCACGGGCACGCTCTCCGCGGTGCTGCGCTGCGCGCCGGTCGGGCTCGATCTGGCCGAGGCCGGCCGCGCCGACGAGTGGGTGGCCGGATGGGGCGCCTGGCTGGCCGATCTCGGGCACCGCCCGATCGTCCGTCAGGTCGCCGTCACGGTCAGCACCACACCCGGCCTCGCGGCAACCGCGAACTACCTGGCCCGCCGCGTCCGGCCGGACGCCCCCGAGGCCGCCCGCCGCACCATGAGCGAACTGCTCGGACAGGCTCCGGCCGCGGCGGAGACCGCGACGCACGTGACCGTCACCCTGGACCCCGCCCGCGCCGTCCCGCGTCCGGACGATCTGCTCGGCGGCGTCGCCGAGGCCACCCGCTGGCTGCCGGGACTGGAGGCGGGGCTCGCCGGCTGCGGGGTCGCCGTGCTCGACCGGGAGCCCGTCGCCGGTGTGACGGCCCGGGTGCGCGCGGCGTTCGACCCCTCGGCCCGCGACGAGATCCTCGATGCCGACGACGCCGAACTGCTGCTCGACTGGGCCGAGGCCGCCCCCGTCGGAGCTCGCGAGGAATGGGGCGAGTACCGCCACGACTCGGGTGTGTCGGTGAGCTGGGCGCTGCAGGAGGCGCCGCGACAGGCCGTCACCGCCCGGGTGCTGGTGCCGTTGATGGCGCCGGGACCGTTCGTCCGGAGGGTCACCTGGGTCTACCTGCCCTACCCTGCCGACGCCGCCGCGGCGCACGCCGAACGCGAGGTCACCGCGGGTCACCTCCGGCGCAGCTGGGCGCAACGCACCCGCCGCGACGAGACCCACCGTGACCGCGACGATCGCGACCGTGCCGAACTGGCGGCCCGTGAGGAGGCCGAGGGCGCCGGACTGGGCCGGTTCACCCTCTATGTGACGACCACTGTGGAGGATCCGGCGCTGCTGCCCGCCGCGGTGGCCGATGTGGAGCAGCGCGGCGGGGCGGCGCGGCTGCGGCTGCGGCGGCTGTGGGGCGCACAGGCCGTCGGGTTCGCCGCGACACTCGGCCTCGGGGTGGATCCGGCCGGGCTGGCGGGACGGGCCCGATGAGCGGTCGGGGACTGCGGGCAGCAGATCCGCCCCGCGCCTGGGGCCGGCCGGCGCCCGGCGGCGGGCGCGCCGCGCACGTCGAGGGCGGGGTGCTGCACGCCGGCACGACCAGCCAGGTGTGCGGGCTGTTCCCGTTCGCGATCGGGGCGGGCGCCCCGGTGCACGGCGTCCCGATCGGCCGGCACCTGCTGACCGCGGAGCCGGTCGGCCTCGATCCCGCGGAGTGGCTGCGCCGCGGCCTGGTGTCGAGCACCGGGGTGTGGGTCCAGGGCCAGCCCGGCATCGGCAAGTCGGCGTTCGTGAAACGCATGATCACCGGCCTGGTCGGGTTCGGGGGCACCGCGGTCGTGCCCGGCGACGTCAAGGGCGAGTACGGCCCGCTGGTCGAGGCGCTGGGCGGCACCGTGTGGCGGATCGGGCGCGGCCGGCACGCGCTCAACCCGCTGGACGGCTCACCGATGCGGGCCGCACTTCGCGCCGCCGTGGGCGCGGACCGGGCCGCGCTGGCCGACACGCTGCGTGCCCGCCGCATCGCGCTGCTCGAGGCGCTGCTCGTGGTCGCCCGCGGGGACCCGCTGCCGGTCACCGAGCGGCGGTTGCTGGCCGCCGCCCTGGACGCCGCCATCGACGCCAGGGCCGACGACCCGGAGATCCCGGATGTGCTGGGCGCGCTGCTGTACGGCGCCGACCCGCTGCCCGGCATCGTCGCCACCCGCGGCCCCGCGGCCTACCGGCGGGCGATCCGGGAGCTGGTCAACACGCTCGCGCTGCTGTGCGACGGGCCGCTGCGCGGCATCGTGGACCGACCGTCGACGTTCCGGGCCGACCCGCACGCCCGGGCTGTCGCGGTCGACGTCTCCGCGCTCGACGGGGACGCCGACGACGTGCTCGCCGCGGCGATGCTGAGCGCCTGGGCCTGGTCGGCGGCGGTGGTCGACGGCCGCCGCGTGGGACGGCCCGAGAGCATCGAGCCGGTCGCCGTCGTGCAGGACGAGCTGTGGCGGGCGCTGCGGGTCGCCCCGGGCCTGGTCGAGCAGGCCGATCGGATCACCCGCCTGAACCGGCACCGCGGGGTCGTCTCGTTCCAGGTGACGCACTCCCTCGACGACCTCGCGGCCTTGCCCACCGAGGCCGACCGAGCCAAGGCGCGCGGGCTGGTGGCGCGCAGCGGGATGCTCGTGCTCGGCGGCATGGCGAAGCGGGAACTGGACGCGCTGCGCGGACTGGTCCCGATCAGCGCCGGCGAGTCGGGCCTGGTGACGTCGTGGGCGGCGCCGCCGTCGTGGACGACCGGGGCGGTGCATCCAGGTCGCGGGCGCTACCTGGTCAAGTCCGGCGAGCGGGTCGGGCTGCCCGTCGGGATGACCCTGACGCCCACGGAGACCGGCCTGTACGACACCGACCGGGCACTGTGCCCTGCCCCGGGACCGGGGCAGGGGGCCGGGTGAGCCGTGCGCGCGACGACCGTGCTGCGCGGGCCGCTGGCCATCGCGCTGGCCGCGCTGCTAGGTCTGCTGCTGCTCGGGGCTGCGAGCGAGGACCCGGCCGGGCCCTCGTCGGGGATCGACCCGGCCCGGATACCGGTGCCGGCCCGGGAGTCGCTGCCGCTGATCTCCGAGCTGACGGCGACGAACTGCCCCGAACTGCCGCCGTTGTGGGTCGTCGCCCAGGTGCAGGCCGAGTCCGGCTGGGACCCGGCCGCGACCAGCGGCGGGGGAGACGGTGCCGCGGCCGGTCTCTATCAGCTCAGCGAACAGAACTGGCTGGCCGCGGGTGGGGCGCGGTGGCCGTCGAGCCCGCCGGGGGCGGACACGGAGGTGACCGACGCGGCGGCCCATCTGCGGGTGGCGATCCCCTGGGTCTGCGCGAACCTGCGCGCCGTGACGGGGCACCTCGCGGCGACCGGCAAGCCGACGGACCCGCTGGACGCGATGTTGGTGTGCCACATCGCCGGTTGCCGGCGGGTGATCGACAGCGCGACGGGCATCCCGCGGGACGGCGAGGCGGGTTGCGGCGCCCGGTGCGCCGACCTGGTGCGACGCTACCTGGACGGGGTGCACGGCTACCTCGAGCGCTTCGCGGCGCCGGTGGGCCCTGCCGACCCGGCTCCCGGCGGTACCTCGGCCGAACCGACGCCGGACCCGGCCGCTCCGGTGGCTCCCTACCCCGGCGGCGTCACCGGCTGCACCGCATCGGACCCGACCGGCGACGGCTGCCTCACCGGCGCCACCCGCTACGGCTTCGACATGGCTGCGGCCGTGTTCGGGGGCTGGCGGGAGGGTCCGGTGATCCGGTCCGCGGGCTGCTGGGACGAGCACGCCTGGAACCCCCGCAGCGACCATCCGCGCGGCAAGGCGTGCGACCTGTTCCCCGCCGAGCCGGGGGTGTTCCCGGAGGGCGAGGAGCTCGCGAACGGCTGGCGGTTGGCCGAGTGGTTCCGCGGCAACGCCGGGCCGCTGCGCGTCAAGTACCTGATCTGGCAGGGCCGGTACTGGGATCCGGACGTCTCGGACCAGGGCGGCTGGGGCCGGCGCTACACCGGCGGCGGGGTCTACAACGTCCGCGACGCGACCGGTGGGCACTACGACCACATCCACGTGAGCTTCGCGGAGTGACGTCATGAACCGGGGTGTCCACGGGGCCCTCGGCCCGCTCGTCGCGGCCGCCCTGGCCGCGGTCGCCGTGCTCGTCGCCGTGCTGGTGCTCGGCCGGCCGGCCACCGAGGGTCCCCGGCCCGCCGAACGGCCGCTCGGCGCGGTGCTCAGCGATGACGACCGGACCGAGCTGGCGGCGCCGACGGTCGGGCGCGGCAGAGACGACCCCGTCGTCGATCCCGGCGTGCCGCCGACCGATCCGGATGCCGTCGCCCGGGCCTATCTCGTCGCGGCGCACGGCGCGGTCGGAGAGGACGCGGGGCGGACCCACCGGCGCGCCACCGGCTACGCCGAACCCGCGAGCGTCCCGGCGCAGGTCGGCGTCGTGGTGCTCGATGCACCACCACCCGGCGCGGTGCGGACCGCAGCCGTGACGTCACTCGAACTGGTGGCGGCCGACCGGCGCGACGTCCGCCGCGGCTACCGGGCCACCGTCTCGACCACGACCGGCCCCCCGGGCGCTCCGGAGGCCGCCCTGCACCGCGGCGAGATCGCCAGCTACCTCGTGCTGGCCCGGCAGCCCGACGGCCGCTGGCTGGTCAGCGCTGAGACCCCCGCGACCCCTGCGACCCCCGGCCTCCCGGTCGGGGAGGACTGAGCGACGAGGAACGACAGGAGCATCGCCCATGACCATCGACGAGCTCGAACAGCTGATCCGCCGCTACGTCTCCACCGGGGTCGCGGTGGTGGTGATCGCCATCGGGCCGGGCACCCAGGCGCCGGATCTGAGTGGGCTCCCCGGGGAGGCGACGGTCGTACGGGTGGAGCCGACGCCGGCCGGAGGAGGCTCTGCGGGGCCGGGATCCGGCTCCGCGACAGGGGGCCGACCACGCGCCGCGACGACGGGCACCGGCCTCCTCGGCGACGTCACGTCCGGGTCCGACGTTGCGGACCCGGACGTGACGTCGGACCCGGACAGCCGCCCCGGCGCATCCGGGGTCGGCTCCGACTCGGACTTCGGCTCGGGCTCGGGCTCGGACGCGGACGAGCGCGACCTGACGGGCAGGAGCTCACCCGGGCCGGGCGCCGGATCCGATGCCACCCGGGTCCGCTCCCCGATCGATTCCGACGTCGGCGCCGCCGGTCGGGATCTCGACAAGGTCGAGCCGCAGGTCGGGACCGTCGGCAGCTCGGCGGACGGCGACCCCGGATCGGCCCGCGATCCCGGCGAGCCCGCGCCGGAGGCCGGTGACGGGGACACCGACGTGATCGGTGATGTCGGTTCCGGCCGGGACGCGGATTCCGGCGCTACCGGGGGCGGCAGCGAGACCGGCGACAGCCCGGGTGGCGGCGAGCGGCCGAGCCCCGGCGGCGTCGACGCCCCCGTCTCGAACCGAAGCACCGACACCGGAGGCGTCAGGGCGGACGACCCGGGCGCCGGTACCGGTGCCGGCGCAGTCGACCCGTCCACCGGCACCGCCGGTGCCGCTACCGGCGCCAGGGCAGGTGCCAACGGTGGCGGCCCCGCAGACGCCACAGCCGGCGGTAGCGGTACCACCGCCGCCGAGCGGTATGGCTGGGGCACCCCGAACCGCGCCGACGAGTTCGACGGCGGCACCGAGCAGTGGAGCCTCTACGACGGCCCGGGGCATGCCGGCCAAGGGACCCGCTCCCCCAGCGCGTTGTCCGTCGAGAACGGCGTCCTCACCATCACCGGTGACTCCTCGGGCACGACCGGAGGGATGGCCTGGAACTCGGGGCAGAGGTACGGCCGGTGGGAGGGCCGCGTCCGCGCCCCGGCCGGCGACCCCTCGTACAACGCGCTGCTCCTGCTGTGGCCCGACGCGGAGAACTTCCCCGTCGGCGGCGAGATCGACTTCATGGAGATGACAGACCCCACGCGACAGAAGACCGACATCGTCGTCCACCACGGCCCCGACAACTCGCAGGTCCACGGCGAGGTCGAGATCGACGCGACGCAATGGCACAACTGGGCAGTGGAGTGGACGCCCGAATCGATCACCGCCTACGTCGACGGCGAGGAGTGGTACCGCACGACCGACACGAGCATCTTCCCGCCCGGCCCGATGCACCTGTGCATCCAGTTGGATTGGTTCCCACGGGGCGGCACCCCCGCGCAGTCACGGATGGAGGTCGACTGGGTGCGGCAGTACGCCTGGGACGGAAACAGCGCAGCGGGCTCGCCGGAGACGGGCGTCGGCTCTCGACCGGCCCGATGACCCCCGGGGGCCGCTGCTCGTCGTGACACGGATCGGGGCCCCGACCCGGAGGTCGGAGCCCCGATCCGTTCCCGAACTGACGCGCCACTCCCACCACGAAGCGACGTGACTGAGGTTAGCCTAACTTGCGCTCACGCACCAGAGGGAAATCACGGCGCGCTCCCGGGCCCCGACGACATAGCGTTCCGGCGTGACCCGACCGTCCACGATCCCGGCCTCACGGTACGCGTGGAGCGGCCTCGCCGCCGTCACCGTGACGGCGCCGGCGTGGGCGTGGGCCTTCGTCGGGATCCGCTACGTGGGCCAGGCGTTCGCGCCGGGCCCGCTGGCCCTCGGGCGACTCGCGGGCGGCAGCGGCGCGCTCGACGCCGCCGAGCAGCGCGTCGACGCCGGGACGACGGCGATGCTCGTCAGCATCGGTCCGGTGCTGATCGCGCTGTTCGCCCGGTGTGCTGCTGGGCGAGGGCCCCGGGACCGGCGACCCGCCTGAGCGGGGCTGCCGGGCACCGCACACGGATCGGGCCCCGGCCGTACGGCCGGGGCCCGATCCGTTCCCGAACTGACGCGCCGCTCCCACCACGAAGCGACGTCGATTAAGTTAGCCTAGCCTTGCCTTGCACGCAAGACCTGGGCCCACCCGATCGGGTTCCATCCGGTCGCCCCGCGGCGGCGCAGCAGGAGCACCCCGACGACGAGCACGGACACCACCGTGACCGCCCCGCCCAGCACCAGCGGCGCCCGGCCGCCCCATCGCTCGGCCAGCACGCCCAGCAGCGGCGCGCCCAGCGGCGTGCCGCCCAGGAACAGCAGGATGTACAGGCCCATCACCCGCCCGCGCATCGTCGCGTCGACCGAGAGCTGCACCGCCGAGTTCGCCGCGGTCGTGAACGTCAGCGCCGCGAACCCCACCGGCACGAGCGCGATGCCCGCGGCGAGATAGGTCGGCATCAGGCCGGCCGCGGTCACCAACACCCCGAAGACCAGCCCGGATCCCACCACCAGCCGCAGCCGGGGACGCCCGCCGCGGCGCGCCGCGAGCGTCGCCCCGATGACAGAGCCGACCGCCAGCAGCGTGGTCAGCAGCCCGTACGCCTCGGCCCCGCGACCGAAGACGTTGCGCGCCAGCAGCGCCAGCGTCATGTAGAAGTTGATCCCGAAGGTCGAGACGAGGAAGACCAGCGTGAGTACGGCGACGAGCTCCGGGCGGCCCCGCACGTAACGCAGCCCTTCCCGGAGCTGTCCGGACCGCCGCGGCACCCGCTCACTGCGGAACAGACCCGACTGGTTCATCAGCACCAGGCCGGTGACCACCCCGACGAAGCTCGCCGCGTTGATCAGGAAGACCCAGCCGGTGCCGACGGCCACGATCAACAGCCCGGCCACCGACGGCCCGACGATCCGGGCCAGGTTGAAGGTGAGCGAGTTCAGGGCCACCGCGTTGCCGAGCTGGCCGGGTCCGACCAGCTCGGAGACGAAGGCCTGGCGCACCGGGACGTCGAGCGCGGAGAAACAGCCGAGCAGCAGGCACAGCAGGTACACCTGCCAGAGCGTGACCACGCCCGTGACGTCGGCGAGCCCGAGCGCGAGCGCGCACAGGCCCATCGCGACCTGAACGGCGATCAGCATCCGCCGCTTGTCCACCCGGTCTGCGAGCACTCCGCCCCACAGCGAGAGCACCAGCGTCGGGGAGAACTGCAGTGCGGCGGCGATGCCCAGAGCGGTCGCACTGCCGCTCGACAGGTCCAGCACCAGCCAGTCCTGGGCGACCCGCTGCATCCAGGTCCCGATCAGCGACACCACCTGGCCGCCGGCGAACAGCCGGTAGTTCGGCACCCGCAACGAGGCGAACACGCCCCCGGGGGCGGACGCGGAGGGGGAGCCGGTCGGGGAGTCGAGAACGGCACTCACAATGTAGTTAGCTTACAGCAACTACACACGGCGCTCGCGTCCTCAGCCGAGCAGCACCTTCAGCGGGCCGATCGCGAAGTACCCGACGAACGCGGCCGCGACGACCCACATCAGCGGGTGCACCGCACGCGCCCGGCCGGTCGCGGTCGCGAGCAGCACGTAGCTGATGAACCCGGCGCCGATCCCGTTCGCGATCGAGTAGGTGAACGGCATGATCACGATCGTCAGGAACGCCGGCAGCGCGATCCGGAACTCGGTGAAGTCGATCTCCGCGATCTGCCGCATCATCAGCGCCCCGACGATCACCAGGGCCGGTGCCGCCGCCTCGATCGGGACCACCAGGTAGAGCGGGGTGAAGAACATCGCGGCCAGGAACAGCAGCCCGGTGACGACGTTGGCGAGACCCGTCCGGGCGCCCTCGGCGATGCCCGCCGCCGATTCGATGTACACGGTGTTCGACGAGCTGGACGCAGCGCCGCCGACCACCGCGCCGGCGCCCTCGACCATCAGCGCCCGCCCCACCTTCGGCAGCTGGCCGTCCGACCCGATCAGGCCGGCCTGCTTGCCCAGCCCGGTCATCGTGCCCATCGCGTCGAAGAAGTTCGCGAGGACGAGCGTGAAGATCAGCAGCGCGACGGTGATGACGTCCAGGCGGGCGAACGCCCCGAAGGAGAAGTCCCCCACCAGCGACAGGTCGGGCAGGCCGACGATGCGGTCCGGCAGGGTCGGCACGCTCAGGGACCAGCCCTTGGGGTTCGTTCCGTTGGACGGCCCGACCTGGGCGATGGCCTCCACCACGATGGCGATCACCGTGCTGATCACGACGCCGATCAGGATCCCGGCCCGCACCCCGCGGGCCACGAGGATCCCGGTGAGGAGCAGGCCCACCGCGAACACGGCCGTCGGCCACGACGCGATCGAGCCACCGATGCCCAGCCCCACCGGGACCGTGGTGTTCGCGGCGTCGGGGAGCCGGCGCACGAGCCCCGAGTCGACGAAGCCGATGAAGGCGATGAACAGTCCGATCCCGACCGCGATCGCCGCCTTGAGCTCCGCCGGGACGGCGTTGAACACGGCGGTACGGAAGCCCGTCGCCACCAGCAGCATGATGATCAGACCGTCGATCACAACCAGGCCCATCGCCTCGGGCCACGTCATCAGCGGCGCGAAGGTCACCGCGATCAGGGTGTTGATCCCGAGGCCGGTGGCGATCGCGAAGGGGAAGTTGGCGACCAGCCCCATCAGCAACGTCATCACGCCGGCGACCAGCGCGGTCACCGCGGCGACCTGGGCGACGGGCAGGATGTTGCCCAGCACGTCGACCTTCGCGCCCGGGCTGTCGGCGACGAAACTGCCGAGGATCAGCGGGTTGAGCACGATGATGTAGGACATCGTCACGAAGGTGACGAGGCCCCCGCGCAGCTCGCGGCCCACTGTGGACCCGCGCTCGGAGATCTTGAAGAGACGCTCGACGGGGGAGCTGGTTCCGGTCGGCTGCTCGATGCTCGAGACCGGGGTCAGGCGCTTCACGCGGTCACCGTAAGCCCGGGACGGCCGGTAGGCTCAGACTGTGATCGATCCACCACCTCTGCCCCACCGGTTCGGCGAGATGAGCCTGGTCGTCGCGGTGGGCACTCTGGGGTGGCTGGCCGGGGCGGCCGTGCTGCTGCTGGCATACCTGATCGACGGGCGCCCGTTGGACATCTGGTTCACCACGTGTGTGGCCGGTGCCCTGCTCGGGGGGATCGGGTACGGGATCTTCCGCTGGCAGCGCGCGGCAGCCCGGCGCGGGGCGCGTGGTGCGCAACAAGGCCTCGGCTGAGGGCATCTCCGCCTCCGGGCGTCCAGGACACCGATCTGCAGCTCTGTTGCCGGTGCGGGGCGCTTTAAACGACGGTGAGTCCGTCCATCGGCGCAGTTCCCGAGTTCTAAGGTGTCGGGGGTGACCTCCCTCCCACCGCCCCCCATCTCCGACCGACCCGTCGCCGTCGTCACCGGGGCAAGTTCCGGGATCGGCGCCGCCACCGCGCGCCGATTGGCCGACGAGGGTTTCGCCGTGGTCCTCGGCGCGCGCCGGCTGCACCGCATCACCGAGCTCGCCGCGGCGATCGGCGGCACCGCGATCCGGCTGGACGTCACCGACCCCCAGTCGGTCGCGGCCTTCGCCGCCGCCGTGCCCGAGGCGAAGCTGCTGGTCAACAACGCCGGCGGGGCGAAGGGCCTCGAGCCCGTCGCGGAGGCGAACGAGGACGACTGGCGCTGGATGTACGAGGTCAACGTCCTGGGCACGCTGCGCGTCACCCAGGCCCTGCTGCCGGCGCTGCTCGCCTCCGGCGACGGGCACATCATCACCGTGACCTCGATCGCCGCGCTCGAGCCCTACGACAACGGCGCCGGCTACACCGGCGCCAAGCACGCCCAGGCCATGCTGCACCGCACGCTGCGCGGCGAACTGCTGGGCCGGCCGATCCGGCTCAGCGAGGTCGCCCCCGGCATGGTGGAGACCGAGTTCTCCCTGGTCCGCTTCGGCGGCGACGCCGAGAAGGCCGACGACGTCTACCGCGGGCTGACGCCGCTGACCAGCGACGACGTGGCCGACGCCATCGCCTGGGCCGCTACCCGGCCACCGCACGTCAACATCGACCAGATCGTGATGAAGCCGCGGGCGCAGGCGTCGGCGATGCGTGCCCACCGCGGGGGCTGAGCCGGAGCCATCCGGCCGACCGTCGTCAGGCGGTCTCCTCCGAGCGCCGGTGCTCGGCCGCGGCGTCACCCGGGGTGTCGCCGCCGGCCGCCTCGGCGACCCGCTCCTCGGAGTCCCGCAGGATCTCCGCGGCCTCCGTCTCGCGCGTCCCGCGGTCCTCCTCGGCCTGCTCCACGGCCCGTTCCTCGGGCAGTGGCTCCGCGCGGGTGGCGACGCGGTCGTCGAGGTCGGCGTGAGCGGGATCGGTGCGGTCACTCATGGGGCAGCCTTACCCGAACCGCCCGATCGGAAATCCGGGCCGGGTGTGACGGGCGATCTAGAGGGCGGACAGGCCCTTCCACTGCTGCCAGCTCAGCGTCCAGTCCCAGATGTCGCCGTCCTTCGCCGAGAGCGCGATCGGGGTGCCGGTGACCTCGACGGGATCGCCGTAGAGCGCGGTGGCGTAGTACGCCCGGGCGTTCTCCAGCGACAGGTTGACGCAGCCGTGGGTCACGTTGGACGAGCCCTGCGCGCCCGACGACGCCGGGTTGGCATGGATGAACTCGCCGTTGTTGCTGATCCGCACGGCCCACTTCTCCATCACGTCGTAGCCGTACTGCTCACTGACCATGCGCTTGTCGGTGAACTTCTCACTGACCACGTGGATCCCCGAGCGGGTGTTGCGGTTCGGGTCGGACCCGAGCCCGTAGCTGGCCGGGTAGCTGGCCACCTGCTGGCCGTCGCGCATCACGACCATCTGGAAGGAGTTCACGTCGGCCTTCACGATCTGCGCGCGGCCGATCGTGAAGGTGCTGGTCACGTCGGTGGCGCCGTATGCACCGTCGCCGTAGGCCACCCCGTACAGCTTCGCGGTGACGGTGACCCGGGTGTTCGGCTGCCAGTACTCCTTGGGCCGCCAGTGCACCCGGGAGCCGCCGTTCTCATCGGGCAGCCAGCCCCATGCGCCCTCGGTGGGCACGGACGTGGTCACCGACAGGGCGCGCTCCGCCGCGGCGCGGTCGCGGACGTGGCTGTTGAACTGGATCTCGATCGGGGCCGCGATGCCGACGGTCCGGCCGTCGCCGATGTTGAGCGTGCCCCGGACCCGCTCGACCGGCTTCACCGTGGCGAACGACCCCTCGACCGGGACCCTCCGGCCGTCGGAGCCGGTGGCGGTGCCGCGCCACGTGTAGGTCTTGTCGTAGCCCAGCGGCTCGCTCGCCGTCCACGTCGTCCGGTCGGCGGTCAGCGCGCCCGACACCGGCGCACCCGTGTCGTTGAGCAGGTCGACCTTGTCGAGAGTGCCGTCGGCGACGGTCACGGAGGCCGGAGCCGCCGGGTTGATGCCCCCGGCGCCCGCCGCGGGCTCGTAGCGCACCGTGGCCTTCGGCGCGATCAGCGCCGGGGTCTCGATACCCCCGCCCCGGCCCGCGGCCGTAGCCGCGGTCACCAGGCCGGCCGATCCGACCAGCATCACGGCCAGGACCAGCAGAAGTCGTCGCATTCCCATCCCCCGAGCGAGCCCCGATCTCACCCTGGTGGACGGTCGACCGCTAGCGCGGTTGCCCGGCCGGATGCGATGTTGGACGAAGGGAGGTTACTCCGAAAGCGAGGAGAGCCGCTTCCACTGCTCCCAGGACAGGGTCCAGTCCCAGAGGTCGCCGTCACGCTCCGCCAGCTGGACCGAGGAGCCGGTCACCTCGACGGGGTCGCCGTAGAGCGCGGACGCGTAGTAGGCCTCGGCGTCCCCGGGCGCGAGGTTGATGCATCCGTGGGTGACGTTCTCCTTGCCCTGCGCACCGAGGGTGTCGGTGCTCGCGTGGACGAACTCGCCGTTGTTGCTGATCCGCACCGCCCACTTCTGGACGGCGTCGTAGCCGTAGCGCTCGCTCACCATGCGCTTCTCGGTGAACTTCTCGGTGACGACGTGGATGCCCGAGCGGGTGACCCGGTTCGGGTCGGACTCGAGCCCGTAGCTGGCCGGGTAGTCGGCGACCTGCTCGCCGTCGACCGTCACGACCATCCGATGGGTCGCGACGTCGGCCGTCACGACCTGGGCACGGCCGATGGTGAACGTGCTGTTCAGGTCGGCCGCGCCGTAGCGGCCGTCGCCGTAGTCGTGACCGTAGAGCGGAGCCTGCACGGTGACCGTGGTGGCGCTCGGCCAGTACTCGCGCGGGCGCCAGTGCACGCGGGAGCCGCCGTTCTCGTCGGGCAGCCAGCCCCAGGCGCCCTCGACCGGCACCGACGTCGTCACGCTGAGCTTGCGCTCGACGGCGGCCCGGTCGGCGACGTGGCCGGTGAACTGGATCTGGATGGGGGCCGCGATGCCCACCGCGGCGCCGGGGCCGATGTTGAGGATCCCGCGCATGCGCTCCTGCGGGGTCAGCGTCGTGAACGAGCCCTCGACGGGGATCACCCGGCCGTCGCTGCCGGTGGCGGAGCCGCTCCAGGTGTAGGTGCGGCCGTAGCCGAGCGGCTCGGTGGTGGCCCACGCCGACCGGTCCCCGGTCAGTTCGCCCTGCACCTCGCGGCCCTCAGGAGTGAGCAACCGGACCGCTTCGAGCGCGCCGCCGGTGACCGTGACCCCAACCGGGTCCGCGGGGTTGGCGTCGGAGACGCCGATGCCGGGCCGGTATGTCACCTCCGCCGCCGGGCCGAACGCCGCCGGGACGGCGATCGCCGCCGTCACCGCACCTGCGGACGCGATCAGCACCACGGCCAGAATGAGCAGGATCCGTCGCATTCTCTCCCCTGTACTGCCGGTCTCGTCCTGACGGACGCATGAGGGGAGATCCGGTTGCTTCACCCGGTCGGTCTGTTTGCACGGATGGCTGCCCCGTCATCCGGAACAACGACGACCACCACATCGGGTGACGTACATTCGTGTCCGAAGACGGCCACCCGGATGCATCGGGTGACACGAACTCAGAGCGTGCAGCCCACCAGAACGGGCTCCGGGTGCAGGGTGACGCCGAACCGGTCCCGCACCCCCGACCGCACCTCGGCCGCCAGTTCGAGCAGATCGGTGGCCGTGCCGTCGCCGCGATTGGTGAGCGCGAGGACATGCTTGGTCGACAGCCCGACCCGCCCGCCCGGACCGGGGTGGCCGCGGCGGAACCCGGCGTGCTCGATGAGCCAGGCGGCCGGCAACTTGACCCGGCCGGCCCCGGCAGGCCACCGGGGCAGCCCCTCGACGTCCGGGACCTCGGCCTCCGGCAGCACCGGGTTGGTGAAGAACGACCCCGCGCTCCACGTGTCGTGGTCGCCGGCGTCGAGCACCATGCCCTTGCCCCGGCGCAGCCCGAGCACGGCCTCGCGGGCCGCGGCGCCCGGCACCCGGGCGCCGGGCTCGACGCCGAGGGCCCGGGCGAGCTCGGGGTAGCGGATCGGGGCGCTGTCGGCGCCCCCCGGCAGCGCGAGACGCACGCGCAGCACGATCGCGGCGTCGCGGCCCTTGAGGATGCTCGTGCGGTAGCCCAGGCCGAGTTCGGCGGCCGGCACGTGCGACCGGACCGCGCCGGCCCGCCGGTCGTACAGGTCCACGTCGACGAGCAGTTCGGCGATCTCCACGCCGTAGGCGCCCACGTTCTGCACGGGGGTGGCACCGGTGCGGCCGGGGATCCCGGACAGGCACTCCAGCCCGCCGAGACCGTTCGCGACGGTGGCGTCGACGACGCCGTCCCAGTCCTCCCCCGCCTCGACGGTGAGCAGCACCGTGCCGTCCGGACGGCGCTCGATGCGCTGCCCACTGCTGGTCAGCCGCACGACGGTGCCGGGGAAACCCGCATCGGCCAGCACGACGTTGGAGCCGCCACCGAGCAGCAGCACGGGCTCGCCCGCGGCGTCGGCGGCTCGCATCGCGTCGACCACGACGTCGGCCGAATCGGCCTCGACGAGCCGGTTCGCCGGCCCACCGAGGCGCAGCGTCGTGTGCGGGGCGAGCGGGGCGGCCACGATCGGGGCAGGGGTGCGCACGACCGGCAACGGTAGCCTCCGGCCATGGCGCGCTCGATCGACTACCGGTCCACCTCGCAGCATCCCGCCGACGAGGTCTACGCGACGATGGTGGATCCCGACTACCTGCGAGCCAGGCTCGAGCACCTCGGCGGGCCCGGCGCCGGGCTGCAGGAGCACACGGCCGACGTGCACGGTGCGCGCTACCGACTCCGCCACGGCCTCGACGCCGAGCACCTGCCGCCGATCGTGCAGAAGGTCCTCACCGACGACATCGTCATCGAGCGCTCGGAGCGCTGGACCCGCACGGGCGAGGGCCGCTACGACGGCGAGGTGACCGTCCGGATCCCCGGCACGCCGGCCTCGGCCACCGGCTGGATGCGGCTGGCCGACCTCAACGGCGCGGACGCCGGGACCAGCGAGTTCGTGGTGCACGCCGACGTCACGGTCAGGGTGCCGCTGATCGGCGGCAAGATCGAGGCGACGGTCGCCGAGCAGGTCACGCGGTTGCTGGCCTCGGAAACCGCCTTCACCCTGGACTATCTGCGCTGATGCGTTGGGCAGCGGCGGCGGTACACCGACTCGGCGACCCAGGCCAGCAGCCCCGCCGTCGGGAACGCCGCGCCGATCCAGCAGACCGCGGCCCAGCCGTGACTCGCGTACAGGAACGCGGACAGCCCGCTGCCGGTCGCCCCGCCCAGGAAGTACACCGTCATGTAGGCGGTGTTGACCCGGCTGCGCGCCTGTGGGCGCAGTGCGAACACGACGCTCTGGTTGCTGATGTGGCTGCCCTGCACGCCGAAGTCGAAGACGACCAGCCCGACGGCGAGCGCCACGAGGGAGTGCGCACCGAGCGCGAGCAGGGCGAACGACGCCGCCGCCACCGCCATGAACGCCCCGGTCGCCCCGTGTGCCCGGCCCCGGTCGGCGAGGCCACCGGCGAACCGGGCAGCCAGCGCCCCGGCCACCCCGAACAGGGCGAACAATCCGATCGCGGCGTCGCTGAACGAGAACGGCGGCGCGGCGAGCAGGAATCCGATGGACGTCCACAGCGCGCCGAACGACGCGTACACCGACGCCCCGTACGCCATCCGCAGACGCAGCACCGGCTCCTCGCGGATCAGCGTGAACACCGACCGGAGCAGTCTCGGGTAGCTCATGTTCCCGGCCTGCGGCACCACCGGCAGCGAACGCCAGAGCGCGACGGTGGCCACAGCCGTCAGCGCCGCCCCGAGCACGAACACCGCCCGCCAGCCGAACGCCTCGGCCACCAGCCCGGCGACCGCACGTGAGATCAGGATGCCGATCAGCAGCCCGCTCATCACGGTGCTGACCACCTTGCCCTGCTCGCCGGCGCGGGCGATCTCGGCGGCGAAGGGGACGAGCACCTGCGCGGCGACGGTCGTCAGCCCGACGAGCCCGGCCGCCGCGGCCAGCAACGGCAGCGTCGGCGCCACAGCCACGACGACGAGTCCGGCGACGGTGATGCCGAGCATGGTCACCACAAGCCGGCGGCGTTCGAGCAGGTCCCCGAGCGGGACCAGGGTCGCGAGCCCGAGCGCGTAGGACAGCTGGATGATCGTGAGCACCACGCCGACGGCGGAGCTCGGAGCGCCGAACTCGGCGGCCAGGGCAGCCTCGAGCGGCTGCGCGTAGTAGTTGTTCGCGATGATCACACCGGTTGCGAACGTCATCGCTGCCACCGCGCGGCGGCGGGTGCGATCCACGTCGTCGACACTCACGGCGCGAGCTTGCCTCCCGGGGCCCGCACCGGCCCTCGGGTGTGACGGTTCTCGCGGGCGCCCGGGATCCCGGCGGAGCGTCCTGGCTCGCATGGCACGATGCCGTCCGTGGAACCCGCTGCCGACCGGCGATACGTCCTGACGCTCAGCTGCCCCGACCGCACAGGCATCGTCGCCCGCATCTCGGGATTCCTGGCCGACGCGGGCGCCTGGATCGTCGAGGCCGCCTACCACGCCGAGCCGGAGGAGAACTGGTTCTTCACCCGCCAGGTCGTACGCGCCGACTCGGTGCCCTTCGATGCCGACGAGTTGCGGGCCCGGTTCGCCGAGGTCGCCGCGGAGTTCGGCCCGGAGACGAGCTGGCAGGTCACCGACACCGGGGTGCTCAAGCGCGCCGTGCTGCTGGTGACCAAGGAGCCGCACTGCCTGCACGACCTGCTCGGCCGGGTCGCCGCGGGTGAGCTACCGGTGCAGCTCGAGGCGGTGATCGGCAACCACGAAGGGCTGGCCGACATCGTCCGGGCCCACGGGGTGGAGTTCCACCACGTGCCGTTCCCGGGCCCGGACACCCCGGACCGTGACGCCGCCAAGGCCGCCGCGTTCGACGAGGTCCGCAAGCTCGTGGACATCCACGAACCAGACGCGATCGTGCTGGCCCGGTTCATGCAGATCCTCCCGCCCGAGCTGTGCGCGGCCTGGGCCGGGCGGGCGATCAACATCCACCACAGCTTCCTGCCCTCGTTCGCCGGCGCCCGGCCCTACCACCAGGCGCACGCCCGTGGGGTCAAGCTGATCGGCGCGAGCTGCCACTACGTGACCGCCGACCTGGACGCGGGTCCGATCATCGAGCAGGACGTGATCCGGGTGGACCACGGCGACACGGTGGCCGACATGGTCCGGCGCGGCCGCGACATCGAGCGGCTCGTGCTCGCCCGCGGGTTGCGCTGGCACCTGGAGGACCGGGTGCTGGTGCAGGGCAACAAGACCGTGGTCTTCCACTGAGCTGAGGGGCCGGCAGGGTACTGCTCAGTGCCCTCGCACCCGACGCGGCCGCAAGCGCAGCGGCACCGAGTAGATCGACGCGAAGTTCTCCGGCGTCTCCCAGCCTTCGCGGATCCGCGTGCCGTACTTGTCCAGGTAGGCGGGGTTGCGGTCGACGGACGGCTCGTCCGGTGCCGCCACGGCCTCGCCGGTCAGCACGACGATGTCGCCGCCGGTGCCGTTGCCGTCGAGGTTCAGGGCGACCCGAGGGTTCGCCCGGAGGTGGTCGAGCCGCTTCGCGCCGCCCTGGCTGTAGATCAACGCCGAGTTCGACGCGTCGTCCCACAGGAACCACACCGGCGCGGGCTGCGGGGTGCCGGCGCCGTCGACGGTCGTGAGCCAGGCCAGGGGTTCGGAGTGCAACCGGCGGGCGACCCGGGCGCCGAACTCGGTCGCGGGATCAGGCAGGGCAAAGGCCATCGCTCCTCCTTCTCGGCGGGTGACCTCCCCTGTAACGACGGGTGGCCCGTCACATTCCCGCAGCCGGCGGGCTCGAGGCCGTCATCGTGGCGGAACACCACCCGACACACGAACGGCACTTTCGCTCACCAGATGTGAGCGAAAGTGCCGTTCGTGACGTACCGGGGCCCGAGGATCAGGCCGCCGCAGCGACCTCCCGGGGGGACGCCGCGGGCTCGAGCGCGAGCTCGAGCACGTCGGCGACGTCGGCCACCGGGTGCACCCGCAGCTGCGAGCGGACGGACCCGGGCAGGTCGTCCAGGTCCGGCTCGTTGCGCTTCGGGATGATCACGTCGGTCAGGCCGGCCCGGTGCGCGGCCAGCAGCTTCTGCTTGACCCCGCCGATCGGGAGCACCCGGCCCTGCAACGTGACCTCACCGGTCATGCCGACGCTCGAGCGCACCGGCCGCCCGGAGGCGAGCGACGCCAGCGCCGTCACCATCGTGATACCGGCCGAAGGTCCGTCCTTCGGGACCGCGCCGGCCGGCACGTGGACGTGGAGCTTCTTCGACGCCAACTCCCCGGCCAGGCCCTTCGACCGCAGGTACGACAGGGCGATCGAGACCGACTCCTTCATCACGTCGCCGAGCTGCCCGGTCAGGGTCAGACCCGGGTCACCGTCCATGGCGGTGGCCTCGATGAAGAGGACGTCGCCGCCGGTCCCGGTGACCGCGAGGCCGGTCGCCACACCCGGCACCGCCGTGCGCTCCGCCGACTCCGGGGTGAACCGCGGCCGGCCGAGGAACCCGACCAGCGCGTCGGCGTCGATCGTGACCGGCACCTGGGTGCCGGAGTCGAGCTGCACGGCGACCTTGCGCAGGACCTTCGCCAGGCCCCGCTCCAGCTGCCGCACGCCCGCCTCGCGGGTGTACTCGGCGGCGATCATGCCGAGCGCGACCTCGGTGAACTCGACGTCGGACGGCTCCAGGCCGGCCTTCTCGATCTGCCGCGGCAGCAGGTGGTCGCGCGCGATGGCGACCTTCTCCGCCTCGGTGTAGCCGTCGAGCGTCACCACCTCCATCCGGTCGGCCAGCGGGCCGGGGATGGTCTCGGCGACGTTGGCCGTCGCGAGGAACAGCACGTCGGACAGGTCGAGGTCGACCTCGAGGTAGTGGTCGCGGAACGTGTGGTTCTGCGCCGGGTCGAGCACCTCGAGCAGCGCCGACGACGGGTCACCCCGGAAGTCGGAGCCGAGCTTGTCGATCTCGTCGAGCAGCACGACCGGGTTCATCGAGCCCGCCTCGCGGATGGCCCGCACGATCCGGCCCGGCAGCGCGCCGACGTAGGTGCGCCGGTGCCCGCGGATCTCGGCCTCGTCCCGGACACCACCCAGGGCGACCCGGACGAACTTGCGGCCCAGCGCCCGCGCGACCGACTCGCCCAGTGACGTCTTGCCGACACCGGGCGGGCCGACGAGCGAGAGCACCGCGCCGGAGCCCCGGCCGCCGATCTTCTCGAGCCCGCGGCGGTTGCGCCGCGCCCGCACCGCGAGGAACTCGATCAGTCGTTCCTTGACGTCGTCGAGACCGGCGTGGTCGGTGTCCAGGATCTCCCGGGCCGCGACCAGGTCGTCGGTGTCGGTGGTGCGCTCGTTCCACGGGATGTCCAGGACCGTATCCAGCCAGGTGCGGATCCAGCCCGCCTCCGGGCTCTGGTCCGAGGCGCGCTCGAGCTTGCCGACCTCGGTCAGCGCGGCCTTGCGCACGTGCTCGGGCAGGTCGGCGTTCTCGACCCGCGTTCGGTAGTCGTCCGCGCCCTCGGGCTCGTCCTCGCCCAGCTCCTTGCGGATCGCGGCCAGCTGCTGACGCAGCAGGAACTCGCGCTGGGTCTTCTCCATGCCCTCACGGACGTCTTCGGCGATCTTCTCGCTGACCTCGAGCTCGGCCAGGTGCTCCCGCGTCCACGCGATGAGCAGCTCGAGCCGACGGGTCACGTCGGTCTCGGCGAGCAGCTGCGCCTTCTGCTCGATGTCGAGGTAGGAGGCCCAACCGGCGGTGTCGGCCAGCTGTCCGGGATCGGTGATCTGCTGCACCGAGTCGATCACCTGCCACGCGTTGCGCTGCTGCAGGATCGACACGACGAGCGCCTTGTACTCCTTGGCGAGCTCGTTCGTCTGCCCCGTGAGGGCCTCATCAGGCACCGGGGTCGCCTCGACCCACAGCGCCGCACCCGGCCCGGGCACGCCCGAGCCGATCCGCGCGCGGCCCTCGCCGCGCACCACGGCCGCCTTCTCCCCGCTGGGGAGCCGGCCGACCTGTTCCAGTACCGCGATCGTGCCGACCGCGGCGTACCTGCCGTCCAGTCGCGGCACGACGAGCACCCGCCGGTCGACGCTGTTCGCCGCGTCGACCGCTGCCTGGGTCTCCTGCTCGTCGAGTCGGACGGGGACCACCATGCCGGGCAGCACCACCGAGTCGGCGAGCGGAAGCACCGGCAGCTTCAGCGTCTGTGTCATGCCCGGTTCAACGCTTACACCGTTGAACACATTCCAGCGTTCAAGTAAGTCCGCTGGCGGCGAACGCAGGAACCTTGAGCCCAGCAGTATCAACCAGCAGCCTCGTTGCGGTATTTCGGGGCGCAGCAGCATGTTGCTGCTTGCGGAGAGGATCAGCGGGCGAGACCCTCGAGGACCTCGGCACCCGGCAGCGCTGCCGCAAGAACGCCGGGCAGGGCCAGCTTGCTGCCACGGATCCCGCTGCCGATGACGACCGCCGGGGCCGCCGCCACCGCGGGGTCGACGAGCACCGGCCACTCGGCGGGCAGACCGACCGGCGTGATCCCGCCGTACTCCATCCCGGTCAGCGCGACCGCGTCGTCCATCGGCGCGAACGACGCCTTGCGCGCGTTCAACCGCTTGCGCACGATCCCGTTGACGTCGGCGCGGGTGTTCGCGAGCACCAGACAGGCCGCGTAACGGGTCTCCTCACCGCGCCGACCGGCCACCACCACACAGTTCGCCGAGGACTCGGGCGGCGAGGAGTAGGCGGCGCAGAACGCGGCGGTGTCGGCCAGGTCCGGGTCGATCTCCGCGACGCCGACGAGGGCCGCATCGGCCGGATCGAGCAACTTGAGCGCATGCGCCACCGGATCAGCGACCAGATCCGGACGGTCGAGCGCGGGGACGGCCTCCAGCGTGCCGAGGACCGCCCAGCGCGGGTCGGTCACCAGCGCTGGTCTCCGCGCTGCACCCCGACCACCGCAGGCTTGACGTCCACTATGTAGACGAGCACGGCCACCAGCCCGGCCAGCCAGAACAGGGTCCCGTTGCTCAACGGCCCCTTGAACAGGACGAGCACCAGCAATCCGGCGCCGGTGATGCCCAGCCAGGCGTTCTTGGTCAGCTTGCCGACCGCGGTGAACGCGTCGGCGCGCTGGCGCAGGGCGTGGATGAACGCGTACGCACCCACCGGAATCCCGAGGATCCACAGAGCCCGAAGGATGTAGAAGTCCAGGTGTTGCAGCACGTCCACCCCGCCAGACTACGTGCGCGGAGCCACTCGTGACATCCCCGGTCCCTCGCAGACACGCACAGCGGCCCCGGGACCGTGGTCCCGGGGCCGCTGTGGTGGTGCGGTGTCCGGCGCCGCTCAGCTTCCGGACTTGGCGCCGTTGGCACCGGTGGCGCTGGTCCGGCGGGTGGCCGGCTTGCGGGTGGCGGCCTTCGGCGCGGTGCGGTTGGCGGCCTTGCGCGTGGTGCTGCGCGTGGTCGAGGCGGCCTCGTCACCGGCCTCGTCGATGGTGGCCGCGGCGTCCTTGCCCGCTTCGGCGACGGCCTTGCTCGCGTCCTTGCTCACCTCGGTCACCGTCTCGGCTGCCTCACCGGCGAACCGCTGGGTCGCCTGGGCGGCCTTCTCCCCCGTCGACCGGGTCTGGCGGGTAACGGTGGTGAGCGCCTTCTCGGCGGCGTCGTGGGCGTCGTCGACGAACTCGTCGACACGCGCGTCGAGCCGCTCGGTGACCGACTCGATGGTGGTCAGCGCCTGCTTGACCTGCGGCTGCTTGCGCAGCTTGTCCCAGGCGGCCTCGCCGCGCTCGGCCAGCCCGGCGTAGTACTGCTCGGCCTGCGTGCGGACCTGGTCGACGACCTTGCGGAGCTCGTCGGCGGTCAGTTTGCCGCGCAGGTCCTCGATCTCGTGGGGGAACTCGGCGACGCGGTTCTGCACCGTGTCGGCCCGCTCCGCGGCGCGGGTGCGCGCGGTGGTGACGGCCCGGGTGACGGTGCTGATGGCGTAGTCGCCGGCACCGAGCACGGCGAGCAGGGGGGTACGGGCGACCTCGGCCCGCTCGGCGGCGTTCTTGGCAGCCTGCTCGCGGGCCTTTCGGACGTCCGCGGCGGTCGGCAGCGACACGGCCATGGTGATCACTTCCCCTGTTCTTCAGAAGACACTGTGGTTGCGCCGGGGGCGACCGGTGGGTCGTTCTCCCGTCGGAAGGACTGGTAGATGTCGAGCAGAACCTGCTTCTGGCGCTCGGACAGCGCGGGATCCGCGAGCACGGCGTCGGTGACGGCGCCCGCCGGCCTCTCGTCGAGGATCCCGGCCTTCACGTAGAGCGCCTCCGCGGAGATCCGCAGCCCCTTGGCGATCTGCTGCAGGATCTCGGCCGACGGCTTGCGCAGCCCCCGCTCGATCTGGCTGAGGTACGGGTTGCTGACGCCGGCCGCCTTCGCGAGCTGCCGCAGGGACACCTGGGCGGACTCGCGCTGGGCGCGGATGTAGGTACCGATGTCGTCGACGGCCTGTCCCACTGCGTGGCCGACCTGCTCGACGGCGTGGCCGACCATCTCGGCAGGCTTGTCCTGCTTGGTCATCGGTACTCACCTCCGCTCCGATGTCCTCGACCGTACGCATGGGTGCTAGCTCTTGCAAGCGCCGTGCTTGCGCAGGTGAGGTGGCATCGACCACACAGAGAGACGTCGGACTAGGGTCGGCAGGGGCGTACCCCGTACCGTCGCGGGATCACCTCCCCGGCCCCGCCGGGGTCCGCCGGCGCGGAGGTGAGAAGTCGTGAGCCAACCCCTCCCACAGAGCAACGACGACTGGACCGATGCCCCGGCGCCGGCCCGCGTCCGGCCGTTCGAGGGTCAGCTTCGGCCTGTCGTGGCCGTCGCCGTGGGCGGCGCGCTCGGCGCGCTGGCGCGCTGGGGCGTCGGCATCGTCCTGCCCACCCCACGAGGTGGCTTCCCGCTCGGGACGTTCGCGATCAACGTCGTCGGTTGCCTGCTGATCGGTGCGCTCATCGTGGCGATCACCGAGCTCGTCGACACCCATCCGCTGGTCCGGCCGTTCGTGGCCAGCGGGTTCCTCGGCGGGTTCACCACGTTCTCCGCCTACTCGATCGACATCGAACTCCTGCTGATCGGCGGCCACGTCGGGATCGCCCTCGGCTACCTGGCCGCGACGCTGGCCGCCGCACTCCTGGCGACGTGGGCCGGGATGGTGCTCGCCAGGGCAATGGGATCCTCGGGATCCGGGCGCGTGGGGTCCGGGCGGGTGGCCCGGTGATCCCGCTGCTGGTGGTGGCGGGCGCGGTGATCGGCGCCCCGCTGCGCTACCTGACCGACCGCGTGGTGCAGTCCCGGCTCGGCACCGGTTTCCCGTGGGGCACGTTCACGGTGAACGTCGTCGGGTCGTTCGTGCTTGGCCTGACCCTCGCCGCGACGACGTCCCCGACGGTGATCGCCCTGGTCGGGGTGGGCTTCTGCGGGTCGCTGACCACCTACTCCACATTCGGCTTCGAGACTGTGCAACTGGCCACGACAGGCAGCTGGCTGCTGGCCGCGTACAACGCGCTCGGCTCGGTGTTCGCGGGGCTCGGCGCGGCCGGGCTGGGCCTGGCGATCGGCACGGCGATCGGCGGCTGACCGGTCGTCGGCCACCAGCCGCACGGTCCGCGGCTGACCGGTCACCGGGCGCTCCGTCAGCGGCTGGCGACCCGGCGGTAGCGGGCCACCGCCAACGGCAGGAAGACCGCGATGATCGCCAGCGACGCCAGCGTCGCGTAGAGCACCGCGTGCTGCGCCGGCCAGGCCTGCGACTCCGGGAAACCCGGCAGCTGGGTCGGGTTGCCGAACAGCTCGCGCGAGGCTCGCGCCACCGCGCTCACCGGGTTCCACTCCCCGACCGGCTGCAGCCAGCCCGGGAAGCCCTGCACCGAGACGAACGCGCTGGACACGAACGTGAACGGGAACAGCCAGATCAGCCCGGCGCTCTGCGCGACCTCGACGTTGCGCGCGGTCAGCCCGACCAGCACCCCGATCCAGGACATCGCGAACGAGAACAGCAGCAACAGTGCGAACCCGGCGAGCGCGTCGAGCACGCTGCCGCGGATCCGCCACCCCACGACCAGGCCGGTCAGCGACATCACGACCAGCGTGATGACCCCGACCCCGAGGTCGGCCGTGGTACGGCCCAGCACGACCGCGATCCGGGACATCGGCAGCGACCGGAACCGGTCGATGATCCCCTTCTGCAGATCGTTGGCCATTCCGATGGTCGTGAAGAAGACGTTGAACGCGACGGTCTGGGCGAAGATCCCGGCGATGAGGAACTCGCGGTAGGCGTCACCGCCCAGGCTGCCCGCGAACACGAGCGCGAACAGCACCACGAACATGATCGGCTGCACGGTCAGGGCGAGCAGCGCGTCGGGGACCCGCTTCATCGCCACCAGGTTGCGCCAGGTGATGACGCCCCCGTCGCGGATCGCCTGGGTCACTGCGCTCATGCCGCGCCCTCCGTCTTCTGGGTGTCGCCGTCATCGGCCGGACGCCCGGTCAGGGTCAGGAACACGTCGTCCAAAGTGGGTCGCTGCATCGCGACGTCGAGCACCTCCACCCCTTCGCCGTCGAACCGGCGCAGCGCCTCGACCAACGCCTTGGTCCCCCCGCTGACCGGCACAGACACCCGGCGCAGGTGCTCGTCGACCACCGGGTCGCCGGTCCCGACGTCGGCGAGCACCCCGCGGGCGAAATCGATCTGGCCGGGCTGAGCCACCACGACCTGCAGCCGCTCCCCGCCGGTCTGCGCCTTGAGCTCGTCGGCCGTGCCACTCGCGATGGCTCGGCCGTGGTCGATCACCACGATGCTGTCGGCCAGCTGGTCGGCCTCCTCGAGGTACTGCGTGGTGAGCAGGACGGTGGCGCCGTCGGCGACCAGCTCGGAGATCATCGACCAGGTGTCGAGCCGGCCGCGCGGGTCCAGGCCGGTCGTGGGCTCGTCGAGCACGACCACCGACGGGGCGGCGACCAGCGCCCCGGCGAGGTCGAGCCGCCTGCGCATGCCGCCGGAGTACGTCTTCGACGGCCGCTCGGCCGCCTCGGTGAGCTGGAACCGCTCCAGCAGCTCGCGGGCCCGGGCCTTGGCCGCCGCCCGTTTCAGCCCGTAGAGCCGGCCGACCATGTACAGGTTCTCGAGCCCGGTGAGGTTCTCGTCGACCGCGGCGTACTGCCCGGACAGGCCGATCGCCCGGCGCACCGCCTGCGGTTCCGCGACGACGTCGTGCCCGGCCACCCACGCCCGGCCGGCATCGGGCCGCAGCAGCGTGGTGAGGATGCGGACCGTCGTGGTCTTCCCTGCACCGTTGGGGCCGAGGAGACCGAGCACTGTGCCCGTCGGGATCTCCAGGTCGACGCCGTCGAGGGCGCGGGTGGACCCGAAGCTCTTCCGCAGTCCCTCGACCCGTACGGCCAGTTCGCTCATGGCGGTGACACTAGGGCCGCCTTCTGACAGAAGTCGTCCGATTTCTCCCCCGGCACGCCCCTCCGCCGCCGGCAAACGTCGAGCCGGCATGACGCGAAGGTGGCTTCCATGACGCTGGACGTCGCGAAAGCCAGCTTCGTGACCCTTGAGGTGAGGTTGGGGAGTCAGAAGAGCAGCTGGGAGACCGTGTAGATCGCGAGGCCCGCCAGGGCGCCGACGACGGTGCCGTTGATCCGGATCCACTGCAGGTCGCGCCCGACCTGCAGCTCGATCTTCCGTGAGGTCTCCTCCGCGTCCCAACGGGCGACCGTGTCGGTGATCAGCGTGGTGATCTCGCTGCGATAGTGCCGGACCACGTACCCGGCCGCCTCGGCCAGCCAACCGTCGATCTTGGCGCGCAGCTCCGGGTCGGCGTTGAGCCGGGCGCCGAGGGAGAGCAGACCGTCGCGCACCCGGCGGCGCAGCTCGCTGGACGGGTCGGCGGCGGCGTCGAGGATCATCCCCTTGACCGTGCCCCACGCCTGGCCGATGAAGCGCTGCACGTCCGGATGGTCGATGATCTGCTGCTTGACCTGCTCGGCGCGCGCGATGGTGGCCGGGTCGCGCTGCAGATCGCCGGCGAACTCGATGAGGAACGTGTCGACGGCCTTGCGCATCGGGTGCTCGGGGTCGGTCTTGACCGCCCAGGCGAAGTTCTGCACCTCCAGGAACACCTTGTCGGCGACCATCTCGTCGACGAACCGCGGCGTCCAGCTCGGTGCCCGCTCGCTCACGACCCGCAGCACCATGTCGTGGTTCGCGGTCACCCAGTCGTAGGCACGGTCGCAGACCAGATCGACGAGCCGGCGGTGCGAGCCGTCGGCCAGCACACCTTCGAGCACCTTGCCCAGCGGCGGGCCCACCGGGCGCTCCAGCAGCTTGCGGACCAGGACCTGCTCGATGATCTCCTGCACGTCCTCGTCACGGAGCACGGTGACGATCCCGCGGGCGGCGGTGGCCAGCTCGGCGGTGACCCGGTCGGCGTTCTCCGGCTGCCCGATCCAGGCGCCCACCCGGGAGGCCACCCCGACCCGTTCGAGCTTGTCCCGCACCACCGCCTCGGACAGGAAGTTCTCCCCGATGAAGTCACCGAGGCTGCCGCCGATGGTGTCCTTCTTCGTCGGGATGATCGCCGTGTGCGGAATCGGCAGCCGCAGCGGCCGCCGGAACAACGCGGTGACGGCGAACCAGTCGGCCAGGGCCCCGACCATGCCGGCCTCGGCAGCGGCCCGCACGTACCCGGTCCAACCGGGCCCGCCGTTGACCTCCCACCAGCGGGCCAGCAGGAAGACGATGGTGGCGCCCACCAGGAAGCCGGTCGCGACCAGCTTCATCTTGCGCAGATCTCGTCGCTTGGCCTCCTCGTCCAGCGGGCCGAACGCGCCCAGCGGGACCTGTGGGGCCGGGCGGGGGCGCGGCGTCGGCGGGAGCGCGGCGGGTCGCGCCGACGGGGCCCGCCCCTGCGTCTGGGAGATCTGCACGAACCCATAGTGCCCGGCGCGCCGAAGACAGGATGCGCGGATCGGGCGAGTCGGCGTATCGCGCCCGCCCCGGGCCACGTTGGGCGGAGTGCGATGCCGGGCGCTCGCCGTCCGGCCCGCCGCGCCCCGGAAGGCGGGGTTCTCGTCCCAGCCCGCCGGGAACAGCACCCCCGGAGTCGTGCTGCCCCCACGGCTCCGGGGGCCCGTCACGTTGGTTCAGGCCGGGACCGACGGTGATCCGCCGGCCCCGGCCGAGTCGCTGGTGCGGCTGCGCGGCGAGGGAGAAGTGCCCCCTCGGGCGCCGCACCGGTGCACCCGGGCCATCCCCGGCGCGGCGAGACGAACCACGACAACGGGGAGGCGAGCCGGGTGCGGCCTGCGGTCGGGGCTAGGACCTCGACCGCGGGCCGCCGGCGATCGCCGCTGCGGGCCGCTGGGCGCCCGGCCGCAGATCGCCTCCTGCTGCCCGCCACCGAACGGCGTCGGTGACGGCTCCGATGATCACGTCCGCGTCCGGCACCCGATAGCCGGTGAGCGCCGGCGCGACCCGCCAGTGCACCCAGCCGTCGGGACGTTCCGTCGGCGGGGCGAGGACGCCGATGCCGTCCGTGTGCAGCACCACGTCGGCGTGCAGGCTCAGCTCGGCAGGCAGGCCGTAGCCGGGGCTCATCGGGAACCACCAGGTGCCCTGCGGGGTGGCCGCGACGGGGACGACCAGCCCGCGGTCCCGCAGCTGGGCACATGCGTACCGGCCGAGCTCCGCCGGTACCTCGACGACGTCCAGGACGGTGCCGGTGTCCAGCAGCACGTCGGCGCCCGAACCCGGGACCAGCGGCCACCCGTGGTCGACGTATTCGCGCGCGGCTGCCCTCAGCTCCGCGCCGTAGACGGCCCGGTAGCTGTCCCACCACGACATCGTCCGACCTCCTCGTAAACGTGTGTTCGTGCCGGTGTTCTGTGTGGTTCAACACCAAGCATGAGGTGTCGGGTACGCACCGTGGGAGCGCCAGCGGTGACCGCACGTGACCGCGAGACGAGTGGATCCGAGCCCCGGCGCGCGACCGTCACCCGCCGGTGGTCGCGGGGCGACCGGTCCGCGACCGGGGATCGGCGGCTACTCCATTCGATGCAGCTGCCGGTCATCCGACGACTCGGCCGATGAGCGGTGCCCGCCGGACCCGCCCGTGTCGTTCATGATGGCCCGATGCTGCTCGTCACCGGGGCCACCGGATATCTGGGAAGCGCACTGGTCGACCTGCTGGTGCGCCGGGGCGAGGCGGTGCGCGCCGCGGTGCGCGATCCGGTCCGGGCCGCCGCGGTGCTACCCGAGGGCGTCGAACTCGCCGTGGCCGATCTCGCCGACCCGGGCGACGGTGCATCCCTGCGTGCGGCTGCCCGGGGTTGCAGTGGCGTGCTGCACCTGGCCGGCTCGGTCGGGCACTCCCGCGACGAGACGCGCCGCAGCAACGTCGAGGGCACTCGCGCGATGCTCACCGCGGCGGCCGAGGCCGGCGTGCCGCGCTTCGTCTACACCAGCAGCAGCGCCGCCGTCATGGACGCCTCCGGGTTGGTGAGCGAGAACCCGTCCGGGCCGCCCGCCCTGACCGACGCCTACTCCGTCAGCAAGGCCGAGGCCGAGAAACTCGTCCTCGCCGCGGCCGGGGACGGGCTGCACGCCACGATCGTCAACCCGGTCGGTGTCTATGGCCCCAGCCCGCGCGGTCCGCTCAGCTACAACGGCTTGCTCCTTGCGGCCGCCCGCGGGGAGATCGACGTCGTGGTCGACGCGCCGGTGGGCTGGGTGCTGGCCGAGGACGCCGCGGCGGGCCACCTGCTGGCGCTCGAGAAGGGTGAGCTGGGCCGGCGGTACGTCTTGTGCGGGGAGGTGGCGCCGTTCGGGCGGGTCCTGCACACGTTCGCGGAGCAGGTCGGCAGCCCGCACCGGGTGCGGACCCTGCCGCCGGGATCGTCACTGCCCGACGACGCCGGGACGTTCGCGCGGCGCTCGCAGGTCTACGGCGCGTTCCCTCCCGTGCACATCGAGGACGCGCAGGCCTGCGGGCTCGGGTTCGCGCCGCGGGGGGTGGCCGAGGGCCTGCGGCTGACCGCCGAGTGGGTCACGCAGCAGGCGGTCTGAGCGACCCTGCCCCGGAAATGCCGGTGCCGGCGATCCCGAAGGGGATCGCCGGCACCGGATCGGCCGCTGGGGCCGTCGCCTGAGACGGTCTCAGATGGGGCGGACCGTGTCGGCCTGCGGACCCTTCGCGCCCTGGCTCGCCTCGAACGAGACGCGCTGGTTCTCCTCGAGGGTGCGGAACCCATCCGACTGGATGGCCGAGTAGTGGACGAAGACGTCCGGACCGTTGTCGTCGGTGGCGATGAAGCCGAAGCCCTTCTCGGCGTTGAACCACTTGACGGTGCCCTGCGGCATAACTGTTCTCCCACACGTGAAGCGGATCCGGCCGACACTATGCCGGCTGGAGGCTGCGTGGGCGCCACCGACGCAGGGGAGCCAAGACCACCGAACGCCCGTGAAGCCCACCGTCACTCTCCACGGACGCTTCACAACGATCGAGGAAGACACGACTGCAACCGCGGACAACGTATCACGCAGGGTTGCGGACGGGCACAACCCGACTGTGGGAACCGACGACCGACTCGTTGCGCTATCGTTATCTTTGGTGGTCGGTCACGTGGCAACGGGCTGCGGGCGACCCGAAGCCACCCACGACGTCGCGGCCCGTGCTGCCGACAACACCCGCTGCGCCGCCGCCGGCGGTTCTCGGATCCCCTCGACCGAAGGTCCCGTATGCCCTCGATCCTGCAGGAACGTCCTCCCTCCGCCGCCGCACCGATCACCGACGGGCGCCGCTCGGCAACCGAACAGGCATTGGTCGTCATCTTCATGGCGGTGCCGCTGCTCGCCCTCGCGGCCGCCGTCCCGATGGCCTGGGGATGGGGGCTGGGCTGGGTGGATGTCGGCCTGGCACTGGGCTTCTACCTCGTCAGCGGGCTGGGCGTGACGGTCGGTTTCCACCGTTACTTCACCCACGGCTCGTTCAAGGCCAACCGGCCCCTGCGGATCACGCTCGCCGTCGCCGGGAGCCTCGCCCTGCAGGGTGGGGTGATCTCCTGGGTCGCCGACCACCGCCGTCACCACGCGTTCTCCGACAAGGAGGGCGACCCGCACTCGCCGTGGCTCTTCGGCAGCGGCCCCGCCGCTCTGGCCAAGGGCTTCTGGCACTCGCACATGGGCTGGCTGCTCGATCGGGACAACACCAACGCCCGCCGTTTCGCCCCCGACCTGCTCGCCGATCGCGACATCAAGCGGGTGGACGACGCCTTCATCTGGCTGACCGTCGCGAGCCTCGGCCTCCCCGCCCTCATCGGCGGCCTCGTGAGCTGGTCTTTCTGGGGCGCGTTGACGGCGCTGTTCTGGGCCGGGCTGGTCCGGGTCGCGGTACTCCACCACGTCACGTGGTCGATCAACTCGATCTGCCACATCTTCGGCAACCGCCCCTTCGCCGCCCGTGACCGCTCGGCCAACGTCTGGTGGCTGGCCGTTCTGTCCTTCGGCGAGTCGTGGCACAACCTGCACCACGCCGACCCGACCTGCGCCCGGCACGGGGTGAAACGCGGCCAGGTCGACATCTCGGCCCGCATCATCTGGGCGTTCGAGAAGCTGGGCTGGGCAACCTCGGTCCGCTGGCCCACGCAGCGTCGCCTGGAGCGGCTCAGCCGGGGCCGCTAGACAACCCTCCGCACCGTTCGCGACGGCCGGGCATCGGGAGCAGCCGCTCCCCGGTGTCCGGCCGTCGTCGTTCGCGCGACGGGCGCCCCGATGGGGTGGTACCCGAGCCACTCACCGGGTGGATGGGACGAGGCCGTCCGGAACCACACGTCAGAACGTGAGCCCCGAGGCGCGGCCGCGATCACGATCGGTGCCCGGGACCGCCGAATTGATCACGGCCCGTCACGCTGGAGGGCAGCAGGAGTGGATGGCGCAAGTCGTACGCCGACGGGTGACCTTACCGCCGCTCGTCGGCGAGGCGACCCCTGCCCGCTCGGCGCGTCAGGGTGACGACTCGGCTCTGCAACTCTTTAGCGTGACCGTCCAATGGGGGTTTCCGCCCCCTTACGTTGCGGTGCGTGATCGAGAGTTCGGCGCAATTCGCGAAGTCGGGAACCGACGCCCTGGTGTCGGAAAGAACGGCCGCGCATGATTTCTTCGTCATCTTCCAGCCCCGGCACAGGAGGCTTTCGTGCGCACCCGAAAAGTGGCTTACTCGATTGTCGCATTGACGACGGGTGGGGCCGTGGCCGTACTCGGGGCAGGGTCGGCTGCGGCCGAGCCCTCCCTGGCCGCCGACGTCGCCGTCGCCCCGGTTCAGCTCGAGCCGCCACCACTTCCCGTGCCCGCCGTCCCGGTCGTGCCTGCCGTCCCCCCGACCCCCCTCGGAGGGCTGCTCAACGGCGTCCTGGTGACGGTGCAGGGCCTGCTTCCGAGCCTGCTCGGTGGGCTCGTCCCGGTTCCGCCCCCGGTCGCCGCTGTTCCGGCTGTCCCGGCCGTCCCGGCCGCGCTGCCGGTGACCACCGATGAGGCCGTGGGCGTCGAGCAGGTGGAACCGCCGGTCCCGGTGCCTTCGCTCCCGGCCCCGCCGGCGGCCCCGGCGCTTCCCGGGGTTCCCGCTCTGCCGGGTGCCCCGGTCGATGTGCCGCCGGTCCCGGGTGAGCTGCCCGCCGTCCCCGGTGAGCTGCCCGCCGTCCCCGGCGAGCCCCCCGCCATCCCCGGCGAACTCCCTGCCGTGCCCGGTGAGCTGCCCGCCGTGCCCGGTGAACTCCCTGCCGTGCCCGGTGAGCTGCCCGCCGTGCCCGGTGAACTCCCTGCCGTGCCCGGTGAGCTGCCCGCCGTGCCCGGTGAACTGCCGCCCCCTCCAGGCGGGCTGCCGACGGCTCCGGGAGCGGTGCCGCCGGCCCCGGGTGTGCCCGGTGCGGTGCCCCCGGCCCCGAGCGCACCAGCGGTCGGCTGAATCGACTCCGAGAATTCATCTCCCACTCGGATCGAAATGAACCGATCCGAGAATGCATGAACTCGGCGCGGATTGAGGTTCTGGGATTATGAGCGGGGTGGCCGGCGATTTCCGTCGGTCACCCCGTTCGTCGTCCCGGAGAGACCGCGCGGCACCGACGGTCACTGAGCGCTGTCGCCGAGCACCGTCTCCGCGCCTGGGGCAACCAGCCCGTGCTCCAACGAACGGAACACCTCGCCCAGCAGGTCGCGCAGTTCCGAACCCTCCTCGGTCAGCCAGCGCTCGTAAGCTGCGAGGGCGACACCGAGACTGGCGTGGCCGATCGTCTGCGGGATCAGTGTGTCGCTGGGGACGCCGAGTCGCAGGGCCGCGTAGTCGGCGACGACCTGGCGCCACGCGGCGTAGCGCAGGGTCGAGTGGGCCTGCAGCGCGGGCGTGTCGAGGATCAGCCGCAGCCGGCGCCGGTGCCAGGGCTGCTCGTCCGGATCGACCTCGTTGAAGTCCAGCACCGCGGCACGGATCCCGGCCATCACGGGGATCTTCGGGGGCAGCGCGGCGAAGGTGGCCCGCATCCGGTGCAGCTGCTCGTCGAACGCACCCCACGGCACGTCGTTCTTCGACGCGTAGTAGCGGAAGAAGGTCCGCCGCCCGATGCCGGCGGCCTGGGCGATGTCGTCGACCGTGGTGGTGTCGAAGCCGCGCCGGGTGAAGAGGTCGAGCGCGATGTGCTCGATCTCCGACCGCGACGTGACGGGACGCCGACCGGCCCTGCGGGTCCCGGCCGCGCCCTCCTCGGCGACTGCGGACATCGCCCCTTCCTCCACGGCACCGTAGGCCGTCGACGTCGTCATCCCGTACGTCTCGCGCGGACGAGCACAGCATCCCATGCACCGGAGGCCGGCCGTCGGCGGCGATGACCCTGCAGCCGGGACCATCGCCGCGGTCACGGGCGCCGGAGCGGACGGCCGACGACTACGACGGACCGGTGGCAGGGATTGCGGATGCCGCATCGTGTGCGACGGTCGTTGTGCTCGGGCGACGGGATCCGGTCCCCCGTCATCCCGCCGCCCCCGCCTGCCTGCCGGAGGAGGGGCGTGCGGATCCACCGCCAGCCGGTCGAGCCGTTCGACGACGACCTGCTGCTCGCCGGTGCGGCGCTCACCCATCTGCAGTGCTGCCCCCCGTGCCGTTCGCAGGTCGAGGGGCTGGCCCGGGTGCACGACCGGCTGCGTGCACTGATTCCTGATGCGGAGCCGCCACCGGGGTTCGAGAGCCGCGTGATGGACCGACTCCGCCCGGCACGGCCGACGACCGGCTGGCGGATGGCCGCTGCGGTCGCCGTCACCGTCGTGCTGCTGGGTCCGGGCTGGGTGCCGGCCGCGAACACGGCACCGGGCCCGCAGGCCGGCGGCGTCGCCGGGCAACGCTCGGTGCTGTTCGCCGCGCTGACCACGCAGGGCGGGGAGACCGGGCAGGCCTACGCCTACCCGGGAGATCCGTCGTGGCTCTACATGTACCTGGAGGCCGAGCGTCCCGGGGGGATGGTGACGTGCACGTTGCTGTTCCGGGACGGGACGCGGATGGCCTCCGCCCCGATCCCGATCCTGGACGGCGACGCGTTCTGGGGCGGGCCCGCACCGGTGGACCGGACCATGCTCGCGGGTGTGCGGGTCACCGATGAGGCGGGCCAGGTGGTCGCGACGGGTCACTTCGACGTCCCCGGTTGGCGCTGACCTTGCTGTTGTCCCGAACCGGACATGGATCCGCTCTTCGTCCAACCGACTACCGAAGGTTCATCGGAAGGGCGTGCCATGGGCCCCGGTCACATAGCCCGGACCAGCGACCAGCCGGAACTCGAATGGCTCGGCGGGAGCCGGATGCGCATGTTCGGACCGCTCGCGGCGCCGAGCCCCGCTGCGAAGCACCCCACGGCCGGGACGTCCGTGAGAACGTGAGCGTCATGCACCGCGCCCCCGTCGCCGGCGGCGGCCCGTCCGGCGCCTTGTCGGAGCTCCCGCAGCCGCGCCGGGTCGCGCCGTGAGCGACCCGCGCGGAGTGATAGGGCTGATCGCTTCCGGAGCCGGTGGCACCGAGACCATCCGCACCGACCTCGTCGAGCCCGCCCTGGAACGGGGCTGGCAGGTCGCGATCACGCTGACGCCCACCGCTGCCACGTGGCTGGCGCACACCGGGGAGCGGGCCCGGCTGGAGATGCTCACCGGCTTCATCGTCCGTGACGAGCCGCGGCTGCCCGGCCAGCGCAGCCCACACCCGCCGATGGACTGTTACGTCGTTGCGCCGGCCACCGCCAACACCGTCGCCAAGCTCGCCCTCGGGATCGCCGACAACCAGGCCCTCACCACCGCCCATGAGGCGATCGGCAGCCGGGCGGTTCCGGTGGTCGTGTTTCCGCGGGTCAGCACCGCGCACGCCGGGCATCCGGCGTGGCAGACGCACCTGGCGACCTTGCGGGCCGCGGGAGTGCATCTGCTGTGGGGCGAGGATGTCTGGCCGCCCGACGACCCCGGTGTCGAGCCGGGCACCCGGCGCCTGCCGACGGCACTGATCCTCGACCTGGTCGAGCGGGTCACCACAGCGCGCTGACCATTGCTGCTCGAGTCACGGGTGAGAGCGGGTGTGCGTGGTCGGGCCACCGGCCAGGACAGCCGGCCTGCTCCGGGTCCGGTGCACTGGCGGCACCACAGCGAGGCGAGGACCGGATCAGGCCCGGTGAGAGGTCAGGCGCGGACGCTCTCGGGACCGAGGTAGTACGGGTTCTCCATCGACGCACCGGAAACGGACCGCCACCTGGCTGAGACGCCCGACATGCCTCCGGGGCCGGCACACGATCCTCGGACCCCGGGCCGCTGACACTCCACACTCGCTGTCCGGATGGAGGGAAACGGCTGCTGATCTGTCAGTGAGCGTTTTGGAACTCGGGGCCGTGGTGTGTTGATCACGATGTGGGCGTGTTCGTCGTGTCTTCCCCGATCATGAGGTGAACTCCTGGTAGCCGGACGGTTGTCTACGCCAGCCGCCTACCAGGAGTTCGGGTGACAGTCTCGCCGGTCTG
>NZ_JAHDTG010000034.1 GCF_018531475.1 Pseudonocardia mahuensis | reverse complement strand
GCTTCTTCTCCACCTACCGTCACCCCGAAGGGCTTCGTCGATGGCGAAAGAGGTTTACAACCCGAAGGCCGTCATCCCCCACGCGGCGTCGCTGCGTCAGGCTTTCGCCCATTGCGCAATATTCCCCACTGCTGCCTCCCGTAGGAGTCTGGGCCGTGTCTCAGTCCCAGTGTGGCCGGTCGCCCTCTCAGGCCGGCTACCCGTCGTCGCCTTGGTAGGCCATCACCCCACCAACAAGCTGATAGGCCGCGGGCCCATCCCCAGCCGAAAAAACTTTCCACCACACGCCATGCGACGCGTAGTCATATCCGGTATTAGACCCGGTTTCCCAGGCTTATCCCAGAGCTGAGGGCAGGTCACCCACGTGTTACTCACCCGTTCGCCGCTCGTGTACCCCCGAAGGGGCCTTACCGCTCGACTTGCATGTGTTAAGCACGCCGCCAGCGTTCGTCCTGAGCCAGGATCAAACTCTCCAACAAAATCTGGCTCCAACACGCACTGCCACGATGACGGGGTCACCGCGCAGCACGTCAAACAAACTGGCACAAAAACCAATTCATAAACAAGCTCGACACACTGTTGAGTTCTCAAAAGACACCCGCACACCATCACGATCCTCACGGATCGGGCCGGGGCAACTTTTCTAAGCTACATGGTCCTGTTCGCGGTGTCAACCGCCAGACCCATGTGTCGGCGCCCACATCCTGGCGGATGGTGGCTTTCCGGGTTGGCCGCCGTGTCCGGGGGCTGACTTTGGGCCGGTGAAACCGTCCCGGTCTGTCGTGCTGCCCGCCGTGGCGACGAGGAGAAAGTTACCCAGTGCGTCGCACGGAAGTCAAATCGGGGTCCACTGTTCGTCATTCGCCCAGCTCAGAGGCTCTTTGGGCCGAGGACGGTCACGGGCCGGAGTGAGCGGCCCACGCCTGCTCCGGCCAGCGGCGTCAGGAGCCGAGCACCTGGACCCCGGCCAGATTCCGCTTCCCCCGGCGCAACACGAGCCACCGGCCGTGCAGCAGGTCACTCTCCGAGGGCGACCAGCTCTCGTCGCTGATCTTGGTGTTGTTCACGTACGCACCGCCCTCGTTCACCGTGCGCCTGGCGGCACCGCGGCTCTCCGCGAGACCGGTGTCCACGAGGAGGTCCACGATCGTCGGCCGTTCGGTGAGCCGAGCGGTCGCCGTCGGGATCTCCGCCAGGGCAGCGTCGAGCGTCCCGGCGTCGAGCTCGCGCAGATCACCGCGTCCGAAGAGGGCCTTGCTGGCGGCCACGACCTGGCGTGTGTGGTGCTCGCCGTGCACCAGCGTGGTGAGCTCCTCCGCGAGCCGCTTCTGCCCGGCGCGCAGATGCGGCCGTTCGGCGACGTCCCGCTCGAGTGCCTCGATCTCCTCGGGCGACAGGAAGGTGAACAGCCGCAGGTAGCGCCCGACGTCCGCATCGGCCACGTTGACGAAGTACTGGTACCAGGCGTACGGCGAGGTCATCTCCGGGTCGAGCCAGATGTTGCCGCCCCCGGTGGACTTACCGAACTTGCGGCCCTCGGAGTCGGTGACCAACGGCACGGTGAGCGCGTGTGCCGTACCGCCCTCCACGCGCCGGATCAGCTCCACCCCGCCGACGATGTTGCCCCACTGGTCCGAGCCGCCGATCTGCAACCGGCAGCCGTGTTCGCGGTACAGCCGCAGGTAATCCTGCGACTGCAGCAGCAGGTAGCTGAACTCGGTGTAGGACATGCCCTCCGCCGCGAGGCGCCGCTTCACGGTCTCCCGGCCGAGCATGACGTTGACGGAGAAGTGCTTGCCGACGTCACGCAGGAACTCCAGCACGCCCTGCCCCCCGGTCCAGTCCAGGTTGTCGACGACCAGGGCTCCCGTCGGCGAGGGGTCGAACTCCACGAACCGCTCCAGCTGCCCGCGGATGCGGTTCGCCCACTCGGCGACGACGTCGGTGGTCTGCAGCGTGCGCTCACCGGTGTCGCGGGGGTCACCGATCATCCCCGTTGCCCCGCCGGCGAGCACGATCGGCCGCGCCCCTGCCTGCTGGAAGCGCCGCAGGGTGAGGAGCGGCACCAGGTTTCCCGCGTGCAGGCTGGGGGCGGTCGGGTCGAAGCCGCAGTACAGCGTCAACGGGTCCGGCCCGTCGAGATCCTTCCGCAAGGCGTCCAGGTCGGTGCTCTGCGCGATCAGGCCGCGCCACTCCAGCTCGTCGAGGATGTTCGTGCTCACGGTTCGATCCTCCCCCAATCCGTACGGCCGGTGCCCCGGGGTGGGGGCACCGGCCGTCGACGGACCGGACCGAGGTCAGGCGGCGAGACGCCCGGCGATCTCCCGCGGCAGCGAGTCGAGCAGCGACGGCAGGCTGAGCACACTGCCGAACGACAGCGCGACACCCTGTTCCTCGGTCAGGGTGAGGACGCGGCCCTCCTGCCCGACCCGCAGTGCGGGGTACCCCGGCTGCTGCTCGATCTCCGATCCCTCCGTGCCGGGAATGGTGATCCACACGACGAGATCGCTCTGGTCCAGGAGGTTCAGCCGCTCCGCACTGATGTCGGCGTAGAACCGGTCGCCCGCCAGCTGGTCGAACTCCGCAGGCACCTGGAACCCGAGTGCGGACAGGAACCGGCCGCGCGAGTCCTGCGAGCTCCAGACGAAGTAGTTCGCGGCCTCGGCCGAGCTGCGGGCGGCGACCACCGCCTTCTTGCCGGCGAACTCCGCGTTGTCGGATCGGACCTTCGCGAACCGGCTCTCCAGGTCGGTGACCAGCTTCTCCGCCTCGGCGCTCTTGCCCAGCGCGGCGCCGATCAGCCGGGTGGTGTCCTGCCACGGGGTGCCGTAGTCGACGAACCCCTCCGGCTGCGCGATCGTCGGCGCGATGCGGGAGTAGGACTCGTACTGCTCCCGGGTCAGCCCGGCACTCACACCGACAATCAGATCGGGACGCAGCGCGGCGAGCGTCTCGAGGTTGATCTCACCGCCCAGCACCTGGGGCTGCTGGCCCTGCAGTTCGTCCTGGGCCCACGGCCATGTCGCCGACGGCCTGTTCCCGGTGAACTCGCGGATCGCGACCGGTACGACGCCGAGCGCAAGGATCGCGTCCTGGTCGGTGTAGCCGAGGGAGACCACCCGCTGCGGGGCGGACGGGACGATCGTGGTGTCGAACTTGTGCGTGACCGAGACGGGGAAGACGCCCCCGGAGCTCGGCACGGTCGATGCGGCCGCACCGGAGCTCGGGGACTCCGACGAGCTGCAGGCAGCCAGCGCCAGCAGCGCGGTGCAGATGAGGGCGAGGAACCGCAGGCTGCGGAGAGCCCGTGACGGGGAGTGAGGGGAGGCGGACACGAAAGTAGGCTAGGCTTCCCTATTTCGGACGTAAAGTCACAGAACGGTCACGGACCCGTCCCGGCCGGTAGGGGCTCACGGCAGGTGAGCCGTCCAGCCAGAACCGCCACGGCAGATCCGCCGCGGCCACCACCCCGACCCGGGGGCCGCTCCGGATCGTCGCGGGATCGACCGGCGGACCGGCCAGCAGCCGCACCGGCGACGCCGGGTCGGTGACGTCGACGCCGTTGTGCTCCCGCCCCAGCCCCAGCAGCGAGGCCAACCGTGCGGGTCCACGTGCCAGATCGGCGTCCCGGCGGGCCGTCGGGCGCCGGGCCCGGGCGACGCCCAGGTCCGACGTCACCTCCCCCGCACGCAGCAGCACCGCGCCCGCGTCACCGTCGTCGAGGCAGGTGACATTGGCGCAGAAGTGCATGCCGTAGACGAAGTAGACGTACAGGAACCCCGGCGGGCCGAACATCACCTCGTTGCGCGGGGTACGACCGCGGTAGCTGTGCGACGCCGGGTCGTCCGCGCCGCGGTAGGCCTCCACCTCGACGAGCCGGACGGCGACCTGCCCGTCGGGGGTGTCGGCCTCGATCGTGCACCCCAGCAACCGCGCAGCGGCCGGCAGCACATCGGCTGCCAGCTCGCCACGCGGGAGGAGCTGCGGTTCGGACTCGACCGTCATCCGACCCAGGACCGGGCCCCGGCGATCGCCGCACGCAGTCCGTCGAGCTGCTCAGCGACCCGTTGACCCGCCGTCCCGCCGCGCGCGTTGCGCGACGCAATGGACCCCTGGACGGTCAGCACCTCGCGAACGGCCGGGGTCAGGGCCGGGTGCACGCCGGCCAGTTCCGCGTCGGTCAGGTCCTCCAGGCCGACACCCCGAGCCTCCGCCGTCCGGACACACCCGCCGGCCGCCTCGTGCGCGACCCGGAACGGCACACCGGCCCGGACGAGCCACTCGGCGATGTCGGTAGCCAGGGTGAACCCGGCCGGGGCCAGCTCGGCGAGCCGGTCGGTGTGGAACACCAGCGTGCCCACCATCCCCGCCACCGCGGGCAACAGCAGTTCGAGCTGCTCGACGGAGTCGAACAGCGGCTCCTTGTCCTCCTGCAGATCCCGGTTGTAGGCCAGCGGCTGCGCTTTGAGCGTGGCCAGCAGCCCGGTCAGGTTGCCGATCAGCCGTCCGGCCTTACCGCGGGTCAGCTCCGCGACGTCCGGGTTCTTCTTCTGCGGCATGATCGAGCTGCCGGTGGAGAACGCGTCGTCGAGAGTGATGTAGGAGAACTCCGCCGTCGCCCAGACGATCACCTCCTCGGCCAGCCGGGACAGGTCCACCGCGACCATGGCCAGCACGAAGGCGGCCTCGGCCGCGAAGTCCCGCGACGCGGTGCCGTCGATCGAGTTCTCGCTGGAGGAGTCGAAGCCCAGCTCCGCGGCCACCGCTTCCGGGTCCAGCCCGAGCGACGACCCCGCCAGCGCACCCGACCCGTACGGCGAGACGGCCGCGCGAGCGTCCCAGTCGCGCAGCCGGTCGACGTCGCGCAGCAGTGCGTGCGCGTGCGCCGCCAGGTGGTGCGCGAGCAGGACCGGCTGGGCGTGCTGCAGGTGCGTGCGCCCCGGCATCGGGGCGTCCGGGTGCGCTCCTGCCTGTGCGACCAGCGCGTCGACGACGTCGAGCACGCCCGCACCGACCCGGCGGGCCGCGTCACGCAGCCACATCCGGAACAGCGTCGCGACCTGGTCGTTGCGGGACCGCCCGGCGCGCAGCTTGCCGCCCAGCTCCGGACCGGCCCGCTCGATCAGCCCGCGCTCGAGCGCGGTGTGCACGTCCTCATCGGACTCCACGGGACCGAACGCGCCGGAGGCCACGTCGGCCTCCAGCTTGTCCAGTGCGGACAGCATCCCGGTGAGCTCGGCGTCGGTGAGCAGACCGGCGCGGTGCAGTACCCGGGCGTGCGCCTTCGAACCACGCAGGTCGTACGGCGCCAGCCGCCAGTCGAAGTGGGTGGACTTCGACAGGGCCGCCAGCGCGTCGGCCGGTCCGGAGGCGAACCGGCCGCCCCAGAGTGCCGAGCTCACGACCCGGAGCCCCGCAGCCGCTGCTCCCGGCGGGCGGCGATCTTCGAGGGCAGGCCCCACAGCTGCACGAAACCCTTGGCCAGGGACTGGTCGAAGGCGTCGCCCTCGTCGTAGGTGGCCAGGTTGAAGTCGTAGAGCGACGCGTCGGAGCGCCGGCCGGTGGGGACCGCACGGCCGCCGTGCAGCGTCATCCGGACCTCGCCGGACACGTACTCCTGGGTCTGCGCGACGAACGCGTCGAGCGCGTCCTTCAGCGGGGAGAACCACAGGCCGTCGTAGACCAGCTCGGTCCAGCGCTGCTCGACGGTCCGCTTGAACCGGGCGAGGTCGCGCTCGACGGTGACGTTCTCGAGCTCCTGGTGCGCGGTGATCAGCGCGATCGCGCCGGGGGCCTCGTAGACCTCACGGCTCTTGATGCCGACCAGGCGGTCCTCGACCATGTCGAGCCGGCCCACGCCCTGCGCACCGGCCCGCCGGTTGAGCTCCTGGATGGCCTGCAGCACCGAGACCGGCTTGTCGTCGATCGCGACCGGCACACCCTTGTCGAACCGGATCACGACCTCGTCGGCCTCGCGGGGCTCGGCCGGGTTCGAGGTGTAGGAGTAGACGTCCTCGATCGGGGCGTTCCAGATGTCCTCGAGGAAGCCGGTCTCGACCGCGCGGCCCCACACGTTCTGGTCGATCGAGTACGGCGACTTCTTGGAGACGTCGATCGGCAGGTTGCGGTCCTCGGCCCAGGCGATGGCTTTCTCGCGGGTCCACGCGAAGTCGCGGACCGGGGCGATCACCTTCAGGTCGGGGGCGAGCGCACCGATGCCGACCTCGAAGCGGACCTGGTCGTTGCCCTTGCCGGTGCAGCCGTGCGCGACGGTCGACGCGCCGTGGTACTTGGCGGCCTCGACGAGGTGCTTGACGATCAGCGGCCGGGACAGCGCCGAGACCAGCGGGTAGCGGTCCATGTAGAGCGAGTTGGCCTGCAGCGCGGGCAGGCAGTAGCCGTCCGCGTACTCGTCACGCGCGTCGGCGACGACGGCGTCGACCGCGCCGCACGCGAGTGCCCGCTTGCGGATCTCCTCGAGATCCTCGCCGCCCTGGCCGACGTCGACGGCCACGGCCACCACCTCGGCACCGGTCTCCTCGGCGATCCATCCGATGCCCACCGAGGTGTCCAGCCCACCCGAGTAGGCCAGTACGACCCGGTCCGTCATGTCAGTTCTCCTTCGTCGGTAGCGCTTGCAGTCGCTCTGCGAGCTCGGCGCCGGTGAGGGGCTCGCGGGCGACCACCAGGATCGTGTCGTCCCCGGCGATGGTGCCGACGACGTCGTGCAGTGCGGCCCGGTCCAGCGCGCTGGCCAGGTAGTGCGCGGCCCCGGGTGGGGTCCGGAGCACGGCAAGGTTCCCACTCGCGTCCGCCGACACGAGCAGCTCCCCCATCAGCCGGGCCAGTCGGGTGGTGCCGCCCTCCACACCGCGGACCGGGCTGCCGGCCTCCGGAATCACGTAGACCGGTGCTCCCCCGTCGGCGCCGCGCAGCTTCACGGCGCCGAGTTCGTCGAGGTCGCGTGACAGCGTGGCCTGGGTGGTGTCGATCCCCTCGGCGTCGAGGAGGGTGAGCAGCTCACCCTGGCTGCGCACGGCGCGTTGCGTGATCAGCTCGACGATACGGGCCTGCCGTGCCACCCGGCTCGCCGCGCCGGGCCGCGCGGCCCCTGCGTCGGACCGGGCGGTCGTCATCGCTGGAGCAGCCAGGTCAGCAGCGCCTTCTGGGCGTGCAACCGGTTCTCCGCCTCGTCCCACACCGCGCTGGCCGGGCCGTCGATCACCTCGTCGGTGATCTCGTCACCACGGTGCGCGGGCAGGCAGTGCAGCACGATCGCGCCCTCGGCGGCCCGGGCGAGCAGGCCGGCGTTGAGCTGCAGCGGACGGAAGGGGGCGGCGCGGTCCAAGCCGTCGCTCTCCTGGCCCATCGACACCCAGGTGTCGGTGACCAGGACGTCGGCGCCGTCGACCGCGGCGTTCGGGTCGGCGATCAGCTCCACGCCGCCACCGGTCTGGGCAGCGCGGGCCTTGGCGTCGCGCAGCACGTCGGGGTGCGGCGTGAAGCCCTCGGGCGCAGCGATCCGCACGTCCATGCCCGCGGTCGCGCCGCCCAGCAGCAACGAGTGCGCCATGTTGTTGGCGCCGTCGCCGAGGTAGGTCAGCGTGAGTCCGGCGAGCCGGCCGAAGCGCTCCCGGATCGTCTGCAGGTCGGCCAGCACCTGGCACGGGTGGAACTCGTCGGTCAGCGCGTTGACGACCGGCACCCGGGAGCCACTCGCCATCGCCTCGATCCGGGCCTGGCCGGAGGTCCGCCAGACGACCGCGTCGACGTAGCGCGAGAGCACCCGGGAGGTGTCCTCGATCGTCTCGCCGCGACCGAGCTGGCTGGCCCCCGCGTCGATGATCAGCGGATTGCCGCCGAGCTCGGCGATCCCGACCTCGAACGAGATCCGGGTCCGCGTCGAGGACTTGTCGAAGATCACCGCGACGGACCTCGGGCCGGCGAGTGACCGGTGCCCGAAACGGTCGGCCTTCATGGCGTCGGCGAGGTCGAGGATCTCGCGCTGCTCGTCGGGGGTCAGGTCGTCGTCACGGAGCAGGTGCCTAGGCACCGGTCTCACCCGCCTTGTCGAGAATGGCCGGCAGGTCAGCCAGGAACTCCCCCGCCTGGGCCTCGGTGAGCACCAGGGGCGGAGCCAGCCGGAACCGGTCCGGAACAGCGTTGTTGATCAGGTAGCCGGCGTCGCGGGCAGCGTTCGCCACCGCCGCGGAGACCGGCGCGGTGAGGCCGACGCCGATCAGCAGACCGGCGCCGCTGACCTCGCGGACCAGAGGGTGGCCGAGCATCGCGATTCCCGTCGCGATCTCCTTGCCGACCTGGTTCACGTGCTCGAGCAGGCCGTCGGCGAGGGTGCGCAGCACCGCGAGCGCGGCGGCGCAGCTGATCGGGTTCCCGCCGAAGGTTGTGCCGTGGTGGCCGGGCTCGAGCAGGCCACCGGCCGCGCCGACCCCGATGCAGGCACCGATCGGGAGCCCGCCACCGAGCCCCTTGGCGAGCGTCACCACGTCGGGGACGATGCCGAGGCCCTGGTGGGCGAACCACGCGCCGGTACGGCCGATGCCGGTCTGCACCTCGTCGAGCACCAGCAGCGCGCCGCGCTGCGCGGTGATCTCACGCGCTGCCCGCAGGTACCCCTCCGGCGGGACGATGACGCCGGCCTCACCCATGATCGGCTCGAGGAACACCGCGGCGGTGTCGGTGGTCACCGCCGCGTCCAGGGCGGCGACGTCGCCGTAGGGGATGTGACTGACCCCGGGCGGCATCGGCTCGAACGGCGTCCGCTTGGCCGGCTGCCCGGTGAGCGCGAGGGCGCCCATGGTGCGGCCGTGGAAGGCGTCCTCCGCGGCGATGATGTTCGGCCGGCCGGTGCGCCGCGCGATCTTGAACGCGGCCTCGTTGGCCTCCGCGCCGGAGTTGCAGAACAGCACCCGCGCCTGCGGAACGTCGAGCAGCTCGAGGAGCTTCTCGGCCAGCGCCACCGGCGGCTCGCTGATGTAGAGGTTCGAGACGTGGCCCAGCGTGGAGATCTGCGCCGTCACCGCGTCGACGACCGCGGGGTGCGCGTGCCCGAGCGCGTTGACGGCGATGCCGCCGAGCAGGTCGAGGTAGCGGCGGCCGCCGGCGTCCCACACCTCGGCGCCGTCACCGCGCACGAGCGTGAGCGGCGGGGTGCCGTAGTTGTTCATCAGAGCGCCCTGCCAGCGCTGCTGGAAATCCGCGTTGCTCGGCGCCGACGGTTCGTTCACAAGCTCACGCTGCGCCGATGACTCGCTCGTGAACTCGCTCATGGGATCACCATCGTTCCGACTCCCTCGCTGGTGAAGACCTCGAGCAGGACCGAGTGCGGTACCCGCCCGTCGATCACGTGCGCCCGCCCGACCCCGCTGCGCACCGCCCGCAGGCAGGCCTCCATCTTCGGCGCCATGCCGCTCTCCAGGTCGGGGAGCATGGGCTCGAGCTGGTCGGCCGTCAGCTCACTGATGACCGACTCGGGGTCGGGGTAGTTCGCGTAGAGGCCCTCGACGTCGGTGAGCACCACGAGCTTCGCGGCGTCGAGGGCGCCGGCCAGCGCGGCGGCCGCGCTGTCGGCGTTGATGTTGTAGACGGTGCCGTCGCGGTCCGGGGCGACGCCGGCGACCACCGGGATCCGCCCGGCCCGGACGATGTCGAGCACGGCGTCGGGGTTGACCTGCACGACGTCGCCGACCAGCCCGATGTCGACCGGCTCGCCATCGACCAGCGCGGTGCGCTTCTCCGCGGTGAACAGGTGCGCGTCCTCGCCGGAGAGGCCGACGGCGTAGGGCCCGTGCTGGTTGATCAGCCCGACCAGCTCCCGGCCGACCTGACCGACCAGCACCATGCGCACCACGTCGATGGTCTCCGGGGTGGTGACCCGCAGGCCGCCGCGGAACTCCCCGGGCAGCCCGAGACGGTCGAGCATGGCGGTGATCTGCGGGCCGCCGCCGTGCACGACGACGGGGTGGATGCCGGCGAGGCGCAGGAACACCATGTCCTGCGCGAAGGCCTGCTTCAGCTCCTCGTCGATCATGGCGTTGCCGCCGTACTTGACCACGACGATCTGGTCGTGGAAACGCTGCAGCCAGGGCAGCGCCTCGGCCAGCACGCCCGCCTTCTCCCCGGCCCGCTTGAGCCGCTGGGCCACGCTCGTCAGCTCGGGCTCAGGAGGGGTAGGCACTGTTCTCCTCCACGTAGGCGTGCGACAGGTCGGTGGTCAGGATCTCCGCGGCACCGTCCCCGAGACCGAGCTCGATCTCGATCTCGATCTCCTTGCCGGACAGGTCCACGTCCGTGCGGCCACCGGCCGCGACGCCGCCCTTGCACAGCAGCACGCCGTTGATCGTGACGTCGAGCGTGTCGGGGTCGACTGCGGCATCGGAGTAACCGACGGCGGCGGCGATCCGGCCCCAGTTCGCGTCCGAACCGAACATGGCCGTCTTGACCAGGCTGTCGCGGGCCACGGTGCGGGCGACGGTGACCGCGTCGTCCTCGCCCGCCGCACCGCTGACGCGCACGGCGATCCGCTTGGTGACGCCCTCGGCGTCGGCCTGCATCTGCTGGGCCAGGTCCTTGCAGACACCCGCGAGCGCGGCGGTGAACGCCGCCGGGTCGGGGGTCACGCCGGAGGCACCGGACGCCAGCACCAGCACGGTGTCGTTGGTGGACATCGAGCCGTCGACGTCGAGCCGGTCGAAGCTGACCCGGACCGCGGCGCGCAGTGCCTGCTCGAGAGCGGGGGCGTCGATCACCGCGTCGGTGGTGAGCACCGAGAGCATCGTGGCCATCGAGGGAGCGATCATGCCCGCGCCCTTGGTGAGACCACCGATGCTCCAGCCCGCCGCGTCGGAGTGGGCGGCCTGCTTGGCGACGGTGTCCGTCGTCATGATCGCGGTGGCCGCGGCGAGCCCGGCCTCCGGCGTGGCGGCGAGCTCGCCCGCAGCGGTCTCCACACCGGTGAGCACCGTGTCGCGCGGCAGCTGGGCGCCGATCAGCCCGGTCGAGCAGACCGCGACCTCGATCGCGCCGCAGCCGAGCACCTCGGCCGCCTTCTCGGCGGTGGCGTGCGCGGTCTGGAAGCCCTCGGGTCCGGTGCAGGCGTTGGCGCCACCGGAGTTCAGCACGACCGCGCGCAGCCGCCCTGTGGTGAGCACCTGCTGCGACCACAGCACGGGTGCGGCCTTGATCTTGTTGCGGGTGAAGACCCCGGCCGCGACCTGCTCGGGCCCGTCGTTGACGACCAGTGCGAGGTCGGGGTTGCCGTTGGCCTTGATCCCCGCTGCGATGCCCGCCGCCCGGAAGCCCTTGGGCGTAACGATGGTCACGGGGCCACCCCCGTGAACGGCAGGCCGGTGGTCTCCGGCAGCCCGAGGGCCAGGTTCATGCACTGCACAGCACCTCCGGCGGTGCCCTTGGTGAGGTTATCGATGGCGGCGACGGCGATCAGCCGGCGCGCGTCGGGGTCGACCGTGACCTGCAGGTGCACGGTGTTGGAGCCGAGGGTGGCCGCGGTCGTGGGCCAGACCCCGTCGGGAAGCAGGTGGACGAACGGCTCGTCGGCGTAGGTCTTCGCGTAGGCCTCGGTGACCTGCTCGGCGGTGGCGTCGGTCGGCGCCGAGCAGGACGCGAGGATGCCGCGCGGGAGCGGGGCGAGGACCGGGGTGAAGCTCACGGTGACGGGTGTACCGGCGGCCACCGACAGGTTCTGGGCGATCTCCGGGGTGTGCCGGTGCCCGCCGCCGACGCCGTACGCGCTCAGCGAGCCCATCACCTCGGCCCCGAGCAGGTGCGGTTTCAGCGACTTGCCCGCGCCGGAGGTCCCGGTGACCGCGGTGATCACGACGTCCGGCTCGGCGAGGCCGGCGGCGAGCGCGGGGAACAGGGCCAGGCTGATCGCCGTCGGGTAGCAGCCGGGGACGGCGACCCGCTTCGTCCCCCGCAACGCGCCCCGGGCGCCGGGCAGCTCGGGCAGCCCGTAGGGCCAGCTTCCGGCGTACTCGCCGCCGTACCAGCGGGTCCAGGCGTCGGCGTCGGTGAGCCGGTGGTCGGCGCCGCAGTCGATCACGACCGTGTCGGGGCCGAGCTCGGCCGCCAGCTCGGCCGACCTGCCGTGCGGCAGCGCGAGGAAGACGACGTCATGGCCGGCCAGGGTCTCGGCGTTCGTGTCCGAGAGAATGCGGTCGGCCAGCGGGAGCAGGTGCGGCTGGTGCTGACCCAGCGGCGTGCCCGCGCTCCCCCCGGCCGTCAGCGCACCGATCTCCACCTCGGGATGTGTGAGGAGCAGCCGCAGCAGCTCTCCCCCGGCATACCCGCTCGCTCCCGCCACCGCGATCCGCACCACGTGGATGATTATGCAGAGCGACGGAAGATGATGCAAACCGGTTCCGTCGGGGCCGGCCCGTAGTGTGCCCGCCGTGCAGGCAGCCGCCCAGACCCCCGGCCCGGTGACGACGCTCGTCACGGCCGTCCGCGACGGGCCGGCCGCGGCCGGCGACCCGGCCCCTGGCGCCGGACATGCAGCGCTACATGCGCTCCGAGACGCCGTTGCGGGGTGCGCCGAAACCGGTGCGGGAGCTGCCGCTGCGCGCGATCGTGGCGTCACACCCGCTGAGCTCGGCGGCCGAGCTCAGCGGCCGCGGTCCAGGACCTGTGGGACGGCGCCCGCTAACGCGAGGAGCGCTACCTCGCGCTCGCTCTCACCGGGCACCGCCGGTACGCGGCGTGGCAGGCCCCGTCCTGGGTGCCGCTCTACCGGAACTCGATCGTGAGCGGTGCGTGGTGGGACCACGTCGACGAGATCGCGTCCCGCCGCATCGGCCCGCTGCTGTTGGCCAACCCCGCCGAGCTGACCCCGGTGCTCCGGCAGTGGTCGGTCGATCCGGACCACTGGCTGCGCCGCAACCCGGTCCGACTGGGTGCGGGCCATCGTGGCCGCGCACCCCGGGCTCTCGTCGCTGTCCAGGAAGGAGGCCCTCAAGCACCTCGGAGCGGCGACCTCCCGTTCTCATGCCGGACCAGCAGGTCGAGCAGGCCCTCGGGACAGAGCCGGGCGGAACCGTCGCGGAACGCCGCCCGCGGCCGCCAACTGACCGGGCTGCCCTCGTCCTGCACGACCCCGACGCCGTCACACTCATAGAACGATCGGTCGCGCAGGACGGCGACGAACACGAAGACGATCTCGTGGCCGGGTCTTCCGGTGCAGGTGACGATGCTCTCCAGGACCCCGACCTGCGCGATCCCGTCCGGCTCGGCGCCGAGCTCCTCGCGCAGCTCGCGGCGCAACGCCTCGGCCGCCGGTGCGTGATCACGGCTGGAGACCGTAACCGGGAATGATCTCGCCTCCCGACGACTTGCACCGGGTCGTGGAGATCGGTGTGTACACGTTCGCCGACGTCGACCCTCGGCCCGGAGGCGTCGGTCCGGCCCGGCGCGTGCGCGAGGTCGTCGAGGAGATCGCGCTGGCCGACGAGGTCGGGCTGGACGTGTTCGGCATCGGTGAGCACCACCGCGCCGACTACGCTGCGTCGGCGCCGGCGATGATCCTGGCCGCCGCGGCGGAGCGCACGAACCGGATCCGGCTGACCAGCGCGGTCAGCGTGCTGAGCTCGGACGACCCGGTGCGCGTGTTCCAGCAGTTCGCCACGCTCGACCTGCTCTCCGAGGGCCGCGCGGAGATCATGGCCGGGCGCGGGTCCTTCATCGAGTCGTTCCCGCTGTTCGGTCACGACCTGTCCGACTACGACGAGCTGTTCGCCGAGAAGCTCGCTCTTCTGCTCGAACTGCGCGCGCACGAGCGCGTGACCTGGTCGGGCCGGCACCGCCCGGCGCTGACCGATCAGCCCGTCCACCCCCGGCCGGTGCAGGACCCGCTTCCGGTGTGGGTCGCCGTCGGGGGCAACCCGCAGTCGGTGGTCCGGGCCGGGGCGCTCGGGCTACCGCTCGCCGTGGCGATCATCGGCGGGCAACCCGAACGGTTCGCGCCGCTGGTCGAGCTCTACCGTGAGGCCGCCCGCCGCTCGGGGCACGCGAACCTGCCGGTGAGCCTCAACACCCACGGGTTCGTCGCGGAGACCCGCGAGGCCGCGATCGCGCAGTACCACCCCGGCCACGCCGACGTGATGGACCGGATCGGGCGCGAGCGCGGATGGCCACCGAGCACCCGGGCCGACTTCGTTGCGCAGACCGGGCTTCGCGGCGCGATGGCAGTGGGCAGCCCGGAGGAGGTGGCCGAGAAGATCCTGTTCCAGCACGAGATCTTCGGCCACCAGCGCTCGCTCACCCAGCTCGCGCTCGGCACCGTCGCGCACCGCGACGTCATGCGTGCCATCGAGCTGCTGGGGACCGAGGTCGCCCCGATCGTCCGTGCGGAGGTGGCGCGCCGGGAGGCCGCGCCCGCCACGACGGCTTGACCCGCCACGGGATCTCAGGCTGCCCTGCCCTGGCCGCTCATCAGTATCCGAGGTGCTCGGCCCACACCGGAACATCGTCCGGCGGGGCCTCGGCCGCTGCTCGATGCTCATCTCCGTCGCGGCGATCCCAGCCACCTCGGCGGCGATCGCGGCGGCGGCCGCCGCCCCCGGACCCCACCTACCCAGTCGTCTCAGCCCCCTGTCATGCCGGGTCACCGAGACCTGGCGGGATGTAGAGGCCCTGGTTGAGGGCGCGAGCCAGAGCGACGCTGCGATTGGGGGCACCGAGCCGCGTCGCTGCACACTCGATGTAGCCGGCGAGCTTCCGGCCGGAGGTGCCCAGCGCGGCCGCGACCCGCCCGTCGAGCCATTCCTCCAGCAGCATCCCGAGCAACTCCAGCTCGATGACGGTCAGTCCGCGCCGCTGCCCGGCATCGGACACGACGATCGCCGCACGCAGGAAATGCGGCGGCTCGTCCGCGCAGGCCAGCACCGTGACCCGCCGCAGGGCCAGCACCCCGCGGTCGAGGTACGGGCACAGGAACGACGCGTACTGCGACCCGCCCCCGACCACCCGGGCGGCCACCGGGAGCAGCGCCGAGCCCGGGCTCAACAACGGGTGATCGGACAAGCCGGTCAACGGCAGGACAGCACCGCCCCGGGTGACCACCCCGCCGCCGTGGGCCCCACGCACCGCTCGGGCCACCTCCCCGACCGTGCGGGTCGGATCCAACCCCGCCGCGATCATCGGCGCCAGCAGACCGATCAGGTCGCGCGCCTCGTCGGTGGGATGGGCGGTCGTGTCCGTCTGCAGCCCGAGCATTCCCAGATAGCGGTCGTCCGGGGTGAAGAGCCCCACCCCTACGCCCTCCCGGAACCCCGCCGGCCAGAAGTAGTCCGCCCACGTCGGCACCTCCTGGGCCGGAACCGGGAAATCCCGGACACAGATCGCCGGACGAGTCCGATCCAGCCCCACGAGCTCGACGTCCGAGATCACCGAGGGCCCCTCCAGCCGGCGGCGGAGCCGCTCGTCATACCCACCGGTGGCCAACGAGGTGTACTCCCGGGTTTCCGGATCGAGCAGCGCCAACCAGTTGGCGACGAACGGGATCAGCCGGTGCAGCGGCTCCAGCAGCGCCTCCGCCCGCTGCGCCACCGAGCAGGCCGGCGCCGTCGCGATCTGCTGCACCTCGAGGACCACGTCCAGCGCGTCCTGCTCGATCCGCGGCATCCGGCCGACCTCGATCCCGCTCAGCCTCCGAGCCGGCCACGCCGAACGACGCGCGCTGCGCAGGCGCAGCTCGTCGCGCGCTGCCTACGGGCCGCCTCCGGCAGGCTTCCACCACCGGCCGCGGGCCACATCACCCCGGCAGAGCAGGACGACCGGCCGCCATCCGCCTCACAGGCCAGGGGCCGGCTACTCGTCGACCTTCCGGCGCGCCTGCACGATCCCGTCCCGCACCGCGGCGCGGACCACGAAGTACAGCACGTAGAAGAAGACCGCGGCGAACAGTACGTAGAGAACGAGCCCGGTCAGCGGCACGCCGTGGACGGTAACGGACGCCGGGCCTCAGCGGATGCCGGCCCACAGCTCGCGCAGCTCACCGCGCGGGTCGTCGACGGTCTCGGTCGTGGCGCCGAAGCGCCGCACCGTGCGCGTGTCCCCGTACGCCGGCCACCCCGGGTCGCCGGTCGCCGCGAACCCCACCCATGCCCGGTGCATCGCGTCGGCCAACCGCTGGGGCGGGGCCTCGCCGACCAGGGCCTCGGCCTCCGGGACGTCCAGGGTGTCGAACACGAACGGCAGCTCGAGCGCGTGACACGATCCGAGCCGGCCGCCGTACGCGGGTGAGGTCCAGTCGAACTCGTAGAGGTGCGTGCCGGGATGCGCCTCGGCGAGCCGGACGGCCGGCAGCCGGTAGAAGAAGTCGGTCATCACGTCGGCCAGCAGAACGCCGGGTACGGCGTCCGGGCGGGCCGCCCGGTAACGGTCGAGCGCACCGGGCGGTAGCCGATAGCCCGCCACGACGGCGGCGAGCGCGGCGTCGGTGATCGTGTCGGCGACCCCGGTCGGGACGAGGAACAACCGGTGCTCATCGCGGTTCGCGCCGACCAGGATGTCGATCCCGGCGGACGTCCCCGCGGCCACCCGCTCGATCGGCGGGCCCGGCAGCACGTCCCCGTCGACGACCGGTTCGAAGATCATCAGGTTGGCGACGATCTCACCCCACTTCGCCGGATCGGGGGCGGCCTGGAACTGCGCGGCCAGCGCCCGCTGGGCGCGCACCAGGTCGGCCGGTGGGATCGCGGCCAGGGACTCCCGGGTAGCCGCGACCCCGAACTGCTCGGCGAGATATCCGGCGACCCGCGAGGCGGTGGCGGGGCTCAGCACGTGGTGCGCGGCACCGCTCTGCAGGATCGCCCGGCGGAACAGCCCCTCCGCGCGGGGCATCGCCAGGAGTGTGCCGACGCTCATCCCGCCCGCGGACTCGCCGAACACGGTGACGTTGTCCGGGTCACCACCGAACGCGACGATGTTGTCCTGCACCCAGCGGAGCGCGGCGACCTGGTCGAGCAGGCCGCGGTTCGGGGTCGCGTCGGGCAGCAGGGCGAAGCCGTCGGCGCCGAGGCGGTAGTTGAGGCTGACGAACACGACGCCGTCGCGGGCGAAGCGGGCGCCGTCGTAGATCGGCACCGCGCTGGACCCGCTGACGAACGCGCCCCCGTGGATCCAGACCATCACCGGCAACCCCGAACCGCCCGGGTCGGGCGTCCACACGTTGAGGTTGAGGTAGTCATCGCCCGGCCGGGACGGCTCGGGCAGCAGCACGTCGAACGGCGGCGGGTAGCCGGGGCCCGGCGCCGTCGGGCCGAACTCGACCGCGTCCCGCACACCTTCCCAGGCCGGCGCGGCGGCCGGCGGGCGGAACCGGTTCGACCCCGAGGGTGCCGCCGCATACGGGATGCCGAGGAAGGCGAGCACGTCGTCAGCGCTGCCCGATCCCCGGCCCCGGACCTCGCCCTGCCTGGTCTTGACCACCATCTGCTCCATGTCCCCAGCTTCGCCGATCCCGGCGGGGCGGGCACCACCCGGGAACGGCCACGCGAACGGTGTGCCTCGGCTACCGTCCGAGCGGTGCGACGGGGAGCGGCGAGCGCGCTGGGTGGAATCGCGGTGCTGGCCGCAGTGCTCGCGAGTGGGTGCGCCCGGTCCGTCGACGGCGTCCCGAGCCCGGTCGCAGCGCCGCCGAGCGCGGTCGCCACCGAGCCGCCCGGCACGTCGCGCACGGCCGCTCCCGCCCGGCCCCGCGGCGCGCTGGACTCCGACGTGCTCTCCGACGAGTGCCTGCTCGATGCGACCCAGTTCGCCGCACTGATCGGCGAACCGGTGCTCGAACCGGAGAACCTGACCGTCCACCGCGGCGACGGCACGACCGGCACGAGCTGCTGGGCACACGCCGCGGAGGGCTTCCCCACGCCGATCGGCGCGATCAACGTCTACGCGGTGCGGACCGGCACCCCGGCGGAGTTCGTCCGGGCCACGCCCGCGGGCGGGCGCCGTGACCTGCCCGGGATCGGCGAGGTGGCGGCGCTGGTCGACACCGGGAGCGGGCCGACGCTGCAGCTCGCGAGCCCGCGCCACCTGGTGACGATCATCGTGCTGCGGGACCGCGGCCCGTCCGACGACGCGTGGCGCGCCGCGGCGCAGCAAGCACTGGCCCGGCTCCCCCGCTGATCACGAGCGCGGGTACGTGGCGTCCGGGCACCACGTACCGCGCACGGGCCCATCAGCCGCGCAGGACGGCCCCGTGACGCTCGGCCGCCACCGCGACGGCCGCGTCGCGGGCCGCGTTGGCCTCCTCGTTGGTCAGCGTCCGGTCGTCGGCGCGGAACCGCAGCGAGAACGCCAGCGACTTGCGGCCCTCGCCGACCTGCTCCCCCGTGTAGACGTCGAACAGCCGGACCTCCTCGAGCAGCTCGCCACCGCCCTCGGTCAGCGCGTCGGCCACCTCCGCGGCCGGCACGTCCTCGGCGGTCACGAGCGCGACGTCGACCGAGATCGGCGGGTACGGCGACACCCGCGGGACCGGGCGACGCTCCTCCAGAGGCAGCGCGTCGAGATCGAGCTCCATGGCAGAGGTCCGCGGCGGCAGCCCCAGCGCCTCGACAACCTTGGGGTGCAGCTCTCCGGCGTGCCCGACGACCCAGTCACCGACCCGCAGCGCGGCGACCCGCCCCGGGTGGAACGGCGCCAGCTCGGCCCGGGTCACCCGCAGCTCGACCCCGGCCGCCTGGCCGACCAGCCGGGCCGCCTCGATGGCGTCGGCCCAGCTCTCCGGGCGCCCCGGCCCCCACCAGCCGCGCGGTTCGCGGTCACCGGCCAGCACCACGCCGACGTGCACCGGCTGGGCCGGAAGCGCGGCGTTGATCTGCGCGATCTCCTCATCGGACGGGCGCTCCGTCACCCCGGGATCGGGCATCGGCACCGGCTCCGCATGCGGCAGCACGACCTGACCGATCTGGTACAGCGCGAGGTCCTCCAGGCCACGGGCCCGGTTGCGCACGAGCGTGTCGAGCAGCCCGGGCAGCAGCGTCGTCGCCAGCCGCGGCCGCTCGGCGTCGATCGGGTTGAGCACCTGCACGGTGCGGCGGCGCACGTCGTCCTCGGCGAGCCCGAACGCGTCCCACACCGCGTCGCCGACGAACGGGAACGGCTCCACCTCGACGTGCCCGGCCTCGGCCAGCGCGCGCGACACCGCGCGCCGGCGGCGCTGCGCCGGGGTGAGACCGCGGCCGGCCGGCGCGGGCGGCAGCGTCGACGGGATGGTCTCGTAGCCCTCGAGCCGCAGCACCTCCTCGACCAGGTCGGCCGGGGCGGCCAGGTCGGGCCGCCACGACGGCGGCGTGGCCACCACGAGCCCGTGCCCATCGGGTCCGGTGTCCAACTCGACCGTGCAGCCGATCTGCGCGAGCCGGCGCACCGTGGCGCCACGCTCGTAGGTGACTCCGGCGGTCCGGTCGGGCAGCTCCAGCGGCATCCGGACCGGGGCGAGCGCCGGCGCGGCGCCGACGTCGGTACGGCCGGGCACGATCGTGCCGCCGCCGTACTCGACGAGCAGCCGGGCAGCGCGCTCGGCCGCGATCGGCGGCAGCTGCGGGTCGACCGACCGCTCGAAGCGCTTCGACGCCTCGCTGGGCAGCTTGTGCCGGCGCGCGGCGCGCGCGATCACGGCCGGATCGAAGTGCGCCGCCTCGATGAGGACGTCGACGGTGGCACCGGGCTGGTGCACGGCGGGGATCTCGGTCGACGCCCCACCCATCACGCCGGCCAGCGCGATCGGCCCGGAGTCGTCGGTGATCAGCAGGTCGTCGGGGTCGAGGGCACGCTCCACGTCGTCGAGCGTGGTGAGCTTCTCCCCCTCCTTCGCCCGCCGCACCACGATCTCACCCGACAGCCGGGTCGCGTCGAACGCGTGCAGCGGCTGCCCGAGCTCGAGCATCACGTAGTTGGTGACGTCGACGGTCAGCGAGATCGGCCGCATCCCGGCGGCCAGCAACCGGCGCGCCATCCACCACGGGGTCGGAGCCGACGGGTCGACGCCGGACACCCGGCGGGCGACGTAGCGCGGGGCGCCGATCTCGTCCTCGATGCGCACCGGCCAGGACGACGACTCCTCCTGCGGCACCTCGACCCGGGTGGCCGGATCGGTGAAGTCCACGTCGAACGACGCGGCGAGCTCACGGGCCAGCCCGCGCACCGCGAAGCAGTACCCGCGGTCGGGCGTGACGGCCAGCTCGATGACCGCGTCGTCGAGTCCGAGCAGCGGCATCGCATCGTCACCGGGCTCGGCCGTGTCGGGCGGCAGCACCAGGATCCCGGCGTGGTCGGCGCCGATGCCCAGCTCGCGCGCCGAGGCGATCATGCCCTCGGAGACGTGGCCGTAGGTCTTGCGTGCCGAGATGGCGAACCCACCGGGCAGGACCGCTCCCGGCTGCGCGACGACGACGAGATCCCCGACGGCGAAATTCTGCGCGCCGCAGACGATGCCGCTGCGGACGGGCGTACCGTCCAGGCCCGGGCCGAACTCCACCTGGCAGTGGCGGATCGGCTTCTTGAACTCGGTGAGCTCGGAGATCTCGGCCACCCGGCCGACGACCAGTGGGCCGGTCAGCTCGGGGCCGCGGTGGACGTCCTCGACCTCCAGGCCGACCCGGACGAACGCCTCGGCGACCTCGTCCGGATCGCTGGGCAGCTCGGTCGGGTCAGCAGCCCCTACGTGGTCGGCCAACCACGACACCGGAACGCGCACGACGTACTCCTGACTGGGAGAAAGAGGAAAGGACTCAGACGCCGAAGGCGCGGCTGAACCGGACGTCGCCCTCGACCATGTCCCGCATGTCGGGCAGGCCATTGCGGAACTGCAGGGTCCGCTCCAGGCCCATGCCGAACGCGAAGCCCGAGTAGACCTCCGGGTCGATGCCGGCGGCACGCAGCACGTTCGGGTTGACCATGCCGCAGCCGCCCCACTCGACCCAGCCGGGGCCGCCCTTCTTCTCCGGGAACCACACGTCCACCTCGGCGGACGGCTCGGTGAAGGGGAAGAACGACGGGCGCAGCCGGGTGCGGGACTCCTCGCCGAACATGGCGCGGGCGAACGCGTCGAGGGTGCCCTTGAGGTGGGCCATGGTGATGCCCTTGTCGACGGCGAGGCCCTCGACCTGGTGGAACACCGGGGTGTGGGTGGCGTCGAGCTCGTCGGTGCGGAACGTGCGGCCCGGGCACACCACGTAGACGGGCAGCTCGCGTTCGAGCAGCGCGCGCAGCTGCACCGGGGAGGTGTGGGTGCGCAGCACCATGCCCGAGTCCTGGCCCTTCTCCGGGTCGCCCAGGTAGAAGGTGTCCTGCATGGTGCGCGCCGGGTGGTCCTTGCCGAAGTTCAACGCGTCGAAGTTCAGCCAGGACGCCTCGACCTCCGGGCCCTCGGCCACCTCGTAGCCCATCGCGACGAAGACGTCGGCGATCTGCTCGGAGATCTGCGTGATGGGGTGCCGGGCCCCGCGGGGGCGGCGGTCCCAGGGCAGCGTGACGTCGACGGCCTCCTCGGCCAGCACCTTCGCGTCGCGCTCGGCGGTCAGCACCTCGCGGCGCGCGTCGAAGGCCTCCTGGACCCGGACCCGGGCCGCGTTGACGCGCTTGCCGGCGTCGGCCCGCTCGGGGCCGGGGAGCGAGCCGAGCTCGCGGCGGGCCAACTGCAACGGAGCCTTGTCACCCAGGTGGGCGGGCTTGATCGCGGCGAGGGCAGCAAGGTCCTCGGCTCCGGCGAAAGCCTCTTCGGCGGCCTGCACGGCCTGCTGCAAGGCGGTATCGGCGAGCAGGGTGGGCGGCCGATCGTGGTCGGCGGGGGCGGACGACATCGAAATGGGGGGTCTTCTCCTCGACGGGCGGGACGCCCGCGATCGTAGAGCAGCGCGAACGACGACGTCGTCGCGGTTACGCCGCGGCCTCAGGGCACGACGATGTGGTTGAGCCGGAACAGGTTCTCCGGGTCGTAGCGCCGCTTCGCGGCCAGCAGCCGCGCGTAGTTACCACGGTAGTCGGCCTGCACCCGGCCGGCGTCCTCGGCTGCGGCGAAATTCACGTGGCCACCATCCATGGAGTGTGGCAGCAGCGCCTCGTGGTAGGCCCGGCCCCACGCGATGTGAGCCGCGCTGTCCGCCGGGTCGGTCCAGCTCGGTCCGAGCCCGATCGCGAACCGGGCGTCCCGGTAGGCGAACGCTGTCGCGTCCGCGGCGACGTCGTGGCACGCGCCGTCGATCGGGAACACCAGGGTGGCGGTCTGCAGGGTCGGTGTGGCGGCGCCGTGATCCAGGTGCGCGGCGATGGCGCCGTCGGTCAGGTCGGCGGCGAACAGGCCCTTCCAGTAGTGGTGCAGCCCCGCCGGCAACGTGGCGTCGAAGAACGTGTTCACCACCGGGTACGGCATCCGCCCGAGCTGCCGGTCGAGCACCGGACCCAGTGCCTGCAGCCGTGCGAGCACGTCGTCGTCCCGGTCGGGCGATCCGCTCCAGCAGCTCAGCACGACCGCGACCGGCCGGTCGTGCCGGCGCTCCGGCAGGAACGGCACCGGCGGGCCGAGCGCGACGGCCAGCAGCGCCCCGAGTTCAACGGGCGCGGCGGCGATGAGGTCGGCATAGCCGCGCAGGACGTCGCCGTCGAGCGGGAACACGGTGAGCACGCCGAGCACGTCGGGCACCGGGTGCAGCCGGTACTCCAGCGAGGTGACGCCCCCGCAGTTGCCGCCACCGCCGCGCAGCGCCCAGAACAGCTCGGGCTCGGGCTCGCGCTCGGCGTCGCAGGTCAGGTACCGCCCGTCGGCGGTGACCACGTCAGCCGAGAGCAGATTGTCGCAGGCCAGGCCGCAGCGACGGGTGAGGAAGCCCAGGCCGCCGCCGAGGGTGAGCCCGGCGATACCGGTGCTCGACACGATCCCGCCGGTGGTCGCGAGGCCGAACGCGGCGGTCGCGTGGTCGAAGGCCCCCAGGTGCACCCGGCCTCGGCCCGTACCGTCCGCGCGACGGGCCCCACCCGGATGCCGCGCATCCCGCCGAGGTCGAGCACGAGGCCGTCGTCGCAGGTGGAGAACCCGGCGATGCTGTGGCCCCCGCCGCGCACGGCGAGCAGTAACCCGTGGTCGCGGGCGTACCGGACGGCGGTGATCACATCAGCCACTCCGGCGGCGCGTACCACCACGGCCGGGCGCCGGTCGTGCTCGGCGTTGTACACCTGTCGCGCGGCGTCGTAGCCCGGGTCCTGCGGGGTGCGGACCTCCCCCCGGATCGACCCGGACAGCGTAGCGGTGCCCGACGCCTGCGTCGTGATGGTCCGGCTCATCGCCACCCCTCCCGGTGCCGGTGTGTGCGGTCCGTTCTAGGCCCGGCCGGGCCGCCCGGGCATCGCCGGAACCGCCCACCCTGGGGCCGGGCGGGTATGGGCGGAACAGCCCACACGGCCCGCGGTCGTCACGTCGACGGGGCGTCCGCGGCTCCCCTGACACCGCACGCCACCCTCGGCACGCTGCATGATCAGCGGATCGGGCGGCGTCGGCCTACCGGGTTCGACCGCTGACCATGGGCGGACAGCGCGACCCGTAACGCGGCGGCCGCCGGGCCCACCCGACCCTGAGCCAGCCGCAGCAGGACGAGCCCCGGCTGAGGGTCGCGGCCCAGTTCGTGGGCACGCCCGAACGCCTCGTGCGCCGGTCGGCCGCAGCGATGCACGACGGCAGAGCCAGGCAGTAGATCCAACCGGTGAACAGCGCCCTCAGCTCACCGGCCGGCACGGCACACATGGCCTCGTCGATCAGCGCCAGGCCGCGCCCGCGCTCGCCGACGGCCAGCAGCGCATCGCCCTCCAGCTGCCGGCCCATGGCCAACAGGTCCGGGTCGCCGCACCGCTGCGCGATCGCGGTCATCTGCCGGGCGGCGCGCAGTGCGGCGGCGCGGTCCCCGCACGCCTGGGCCAGAACACCTCGGCGAGCGCGAGGTACGCGTGCTGGACACATTCCGGGCCGCCGTCCAGGTGGTGGCGGGAGCGGGCCAGCCAGCCGGCGGCGATGGCCACGCGACCAGCCAGGTGGTGCTCGTAGAACAGGAACCAGGCCGATCCGCAGGCCGCGCGGTCGGCGCCGGCCGCGACGTGGCCGGTGTAGGCACGCTGCCGGGCCGCGACCGACTCCTCGACCCGGCAGAGCCACCAGGCGGTCGGCCAGCGCGTCAAGATCGGACGGCGCGAGATCGGGATGCGGGTGCCCGGGGTCGGCCAGCCCGGTGAGCAGCACGTACGCCTCGGGCCAGGCCTCACGCGCGACGGCAGCCCTGGCTTGCTCGATCCCCGGCAGGCCCACGGCAACCCTCCTCGTGGAGGGGCCAGAGTACCGCCGGTCAGCCGGTTCGAGCGGGGATGCTGCGCCGGGCGCCGGCGCTCGCGTACAGGCAGATCGCGGCCGCGGTGGCCAGGTTGAGGCTCTCCGCGCGGCCGTAGAGCGGCACCCGCACCCGGTGATCGGCCGCCTCGGCCACGGTGGCGGGCAGCCCGTGCGCCTCGCCACCGAAGATCCACGCGGTGGGACCGGCGAGGACGGTGGCGGCGTCCGGGGAATGCAGATCGAGCTCACCGTGGCCGTCGGCGGCCAGCAGGGTGAGTCCGGCGTCGCGGCAGGCCTGCAGCGCCGCGATCGGGTCGCGCTCGCGGGCCAGCGGCAGGTGGAACACACTGCCGGTGGAGGCTCGGACGGCCTTGCCGTTGTGCGGGTCGACGGTGTCGCCCACCAGTAGCACGGCATCGGCCCCGGCGGCGTCGGCCGCCCGGATCACGGTGCCGGCGTTGCCCGGGTCGGCCACCCCGGCGAGCACCGCGACCAGGGCGGGCGTACCGCGCAGTGCGGTGGCGAGGGGGGCGTCCACCAGCGAACAGACGGCGACGAGACCCTGTGGGGTCACCGTGTCGGACAGCCCCTCGGCCGCCCGGTCGGTGATCTCCGAGATGGTGACACCGGCGGCCCGGGCCGCGTCGACCAACTCCGCGTTGCGCTCCGCGGCGGCGGGGGTGACGAACAGCTCGTACACCCGGCCGCCCCAGGCGAGCGCCTCGCGGACGGCCTGAGCCCCCTCGACGAGGAAACGCCGGGCCTTGTCACGCCCCGCGCGCCGCAGCAGCTTGCGGGCTGCGACGACGCGCGGGGTTCGCTCGGTTCCGAGCATGGTGCCGGGACCGCTCAGGCGGCGGTCCCGTCCTGCGGAGCCGTCCGGGCCGGGACGTTGGCCTTGGCCAGCTCGGCCAGCGCGGTGAACGCGGCCGGGTCGCTGATGGCGAGCTCGGAGAGGTTCTTGCGGTCGACCTCGACACCCGCGGCCTTGAGGCCCTGGATGAAGCGGTTGTAGGTGATGCCGTTGGCGCGCGCGGCGGCGTTGATCCGGGTGATCCACAGCTGCCGGAAGTCGCCCTTCTTGGCGCGACGGTCGCGGTAGGCGTAGTTCAGCGAGTGGAGCATCTGCTCCTTCGCCTTGCGGTACAGCCGGGAACGCTGCCCGCGGTAACCGCTGGCCAGCTCCAGGGTCGTCCGGCGCTTCTTCTGAGCGTTGACCGCGCGCTTCACGCGTGCCATGGGTGTGTCCTGTCTCTCGTGCGACCAGTCGGCGGTCGGGGGCGCCGCCCGGTCGGGTCAGCGGGGAGGGTGAGCGCGGAGCGTCAGAGGCCGAGGAGCTTCTTGACCCGCTTGACGTCGGCCTTGGCGACCGGAACCTTGCCGGTGAGTCGACGGGTCATGGTGCTGGGCTTGACCTCGAGGCGGTGGCGCAGGCCGGCCTGCTGCCGCATGACCTTGCCGTTGCCGGTCACCTTGACCCGCTTGGACATCCCGCTGTGCGTCTTGTTCTTGGGCATGACTGTTCCGTTCACCAGAGACGTCCCGGGGTGGACGTCTGTGTCTTGTCGTGCGGTGCGTTCCGTGCAGACCGTCAGGCCTGCGGCTCCTCGGCGGGCGCTTCCGCCGTGGTGTCGGCGTTAGCCGCCGCGGCGGGCTTCGGCTTGGCCGGCTTCTTCAGCGGAGCGATCACCATCGTCATGTTGCGGCCGTCCTGCTTCGGCGCGGCCTCGACGACACCCAGATCCACCACGTCCTCGGCGAGCCGCTGCAGCAGCCGGAACCCCAGCTCGGGGCGGGACTGCTCGCGACCGCGGAACATGATCGTGACCTTGACCTTGTTGCCACCCTCGAGGAAGCGCACGACATTGCGCTTCTTGGTCTCGTAGTCGTGGGTGTCGATCTTCGGCCGGAGCTTCTGCTCCTTGATCGTGGTGAGCTGCTGGTTGCGGCGGGACTCGCGGGCCTTCTGCGCGCTCTCGTACTTGAACTTGCCGTAGTCCATGAGCTTGCAGACGGGCGGGCGGGCCTGAGCGGCGACCTCGACGAGGTCCAGCTCGGCCTCCTGCGCCAGCCGCAGGGCGTCCTCGATACGCACGATGCCGACCTGCTCGCCGTTCGGGCCGACAAGTCGGACCTCGGGAACGCGGATGCGGTCGTTGATGCGCGTCTCTGTGCTGATGGGGTCTCCTTGATATCGACGTCGTTGCGGTGCGACGACAGCGAAGACCCGTCGATCATGCGACGAGCGTCATGGCTCGTCGCCGGACCGGACCCGGGCACTTCGAGTGCACAGGTGGGAGCGGGGCTCCACTTGATCGCCCTGACGTAGACAACAACGCACGACAGGGTGGTCGCATTCCGAAGGGTACCAGCACCCTCCTTGGTGGAAGGTGGGGCGGGTCCCCCGCGACGCGAGCGCGCGGGACCACCGCAGACCGGATCGGCGGCATATCAGCCCGGAGCGTATCGCGTATGCCGGGTCCGACGACCTCGAGATGGCGCCCGGCGAGGACGGCTTCGCCCGCTTCCACCGCCTGGTGTGAGATGACCACCATGACTCCGGTACAGGCAAGCGTGGCCGCGGCCGGCTGGGAACAGCTGGTCGGGCGCACCTACGACCCGTTCCTGTGGCTCGGTGAGCGCCGGGGCATGCGGGACCGGCGGGCCGCGCTGCTCGCCGGAGCCCGGGGCCGGGTCCTGGAGATCGGCGCCGGTACCGGGCTGAACCTGGCCCACTATCCGGACGACGTGACGGAACTTCTCCTCACCGAGCCGTCCGCGCCGATGGTGGTGGCGCTGCGCCGGCGCGTGGAGAGGTCGGGCCGGGGCCGGGTCCGGGTGCTCGCGGCACCCGCCGACACGCTGCCGGTGCCGGACGCCTCGGTCGACACCGTCGTCTCCACGATGGTCCTCTGCACGGTTCCGGACCCGGGGGCCGCGCTCGCGGAGATCGTCCGGGTGCTGCGGCCGGGTGGCCGGCTGCTCTTCTGCGAGCACGTGCTGGCCGACGCGCCCCGGCTGCGGAGCTGGCAGCAGCGGCTCGCCGGTCCGTGGGCGGCGTTCGCCCTCGGCTGCCGGTGCGACCGGCCGGTCTTGGCCGACATCGGCGAGATGCTCCGGGTCGAGCGGTTGAGGCATGACCGCTGGCGCGGGATGCCCGTGTTGGTGCGGCCGCTGGTGATCGGCTCTGCCGTTCGGCAGCAGTCTGCCGCCGGACCTGGTCTGGAGCGACAGCGGATGGGATCGGGTGCGTTGTCCCCGGTCGCCGCGGGTGGGAGCCTGGACCCTCCAGTTCGTCACCGAAAGGAGGGAGGAGCGCGATGACGCTCAAGATCGGTGACGTGGCCCCTGACTTCGAGGCCGAGACGACGGAAGGCCGTATCCGGTTTCATGACTGGATCGGCGATTCCTGGGCCGTGTTGTTCTCGCACCCGAGGGACTTCACCCCCGTCTGCACAACCGAGCTGGGCTACATGGCCAAGATCAAGCCGGACTTCGACCAGAGGAACGTCAAGATCGTCGGGCTCTCGGTGGACCCGGTCGACAACCACGCGAAGTGGGCCGCCGACATCACGGAGACGCAGGGGTACGCGCCGAACTACCCGATGATCGGCGACTCCGACTTCAACGTGTCGAAGCTCTACGGGATGTTGCCGGCCGACACCGCGGGCGAGGCTGTCGAGCGCACGCCGGCCGACAACCAGACGGTGCGCAACGTCTTCGTCATCGGCCCGGACAAGAAGATCAAGCTGGTCCTCGTATATCCGATGACCACGGGCCGCAACTTCGACGAGGTGCTCCGGGTCATCGACTCGCTGCAGCTGACCGCGCAGCACAAGGTCGCGACGCCGGTGAACTGGCAATACGGCGAAGACGTGATCATCGCCGGCTCGGTCTCCGACGAGGAGGCACGACGGACCTACCCGGAGGGCTGGCAGTCGCCGCGCCCCTATATCCGGATAGTGCCGCATCCACGCTGATCGGGCTGTCCGGGGCTGCGGGGAACGACGGTGCTGCTGTGGCCTTCGAGCACCCCCCAGGTCAGCGCCTCGAGGTGCCTCGGTCAACTCGGCACCAGCAGCGACTCCGCCTGGTCCTGCCACGGGACCGGCGGACCCAGCTCATCTGCCGCGGAGTCGGTGACGGACGCGGGCGTGTCGACCACGCCGGCGCCCGTCAGGGATCAACCCGGGGATCAGCTCGCGGCCGCTGCCTTGCGGCGCCGGGCCGGCTTGCGCGCGGGTGCAACCGGCTCCGCCTCGGGCGTCACCAGGTGCTTCAGGAACTGCCCGGTGTAGCTGGTCGGGTGCGCCGCGATCTGCTCGGGTGTCCCCTGCGCCACCACCGTGCCGCCCCCGGAGCCGCCCTCCGGGCCCATGTCGATGGTCCAGTCGGAGGTCTTGATCACATCGAGGTTGTGCTCGATGACGACCACCGAGTTGCCCTTCTCGACCAGGCCGTTGATGACCTGCAGCAGCTTGCGGATGTCCTCGAAGTGCAGGCCGGTGGTCGGCTCGTCGAGGATGTAGATCGTCCGGCCGTTGGAGCGCTTCTGCAGCTCACTGGCCAGCTTCACCCGCTGCGCCTCACCACCGGACAACGTCGGCGCCGGCTGCCCGAGCCGCACGTACCCGAGGCCGACGTCGACCAGCGTGCGCAGGTACCGGCTGATCGAGTTGATCGGGCCGAAGAACTCCGCGGCCTCCTCGATCGGCATGTCCAGGACGTCGGCGACCGTCTTGCCCTTGTAGTGCACCTCCAGGGTCTCCCGGTTGTACCGGGCGCCCTTGCACACCTCGCACGGGACGTAGACGTCCGGCAGGAAGTTCATCTCGATCTTGATCGTGCCGTCGCCGGAGCACGCCTCGCAGCGGCCGCCCTTGACGTTGAACGAGAACCGACCTGGCTGGTAGCCACGTACCTTCGCCTCGGTGGTGGCGGCGAACAGCTTGCGGACGTGGTCCCACACGCCCGTATAGGTGGCCGGGTTGGACCGCGGGGTCCGCCCGATCGGCGACTGGTCGACCCGGACGAGCTTGTCGAGGTTCTCGATCCCGGTGATGCGGGTGTGCCGGCCGGGCACCTGGCGGGCGCCGTTGAGCTTGTTCGCCAGCACGGTCGCGAGGATGTCGTTGACCAGCGTCGACTTGCCCGATCCGGAGACCCCGGTGACCGACACCAGCCCACCCAGCGGGATGTCCACGTCGATGCCGCGCAGGTTGTGCTCGCGGGCCCCGACCACCGTCAGCTTCCGGTCGGGATCGACCGGGCGCCGCGTCTCGGGTACGGGAATGGACCGCCGGCCGGACAGATACGCCCCGGTCAGCGACGTGTCGTGGGACTCGAGGCCGGCGACCGGGCCGCTGTGCACGATGTGCCCACCGTGCTCACCCGCCCCGGGGCCGATGTCGACCGCCCAGTCGGCGGCCCGGATCGTGTCCTCGTCGTGCTCGACGACGATCAGCGTGTTGCCCAGGTCGCGCAGCCGCGTCAGCGTCTCGATGAGCCGCCGGTTGTCGCGCTGGTGCAGGCCGATCGAGGGCTCGTCGAGCACGTACAACACACCGACCAGGCCGGACCCGATCTGCGTGGCGAGCCGGATCCGCTGCGCCTCACCACCGGACAACGTGCCCGCCGCCCGGTCGAGCGAGAGGTAGTCCAGCCCGACGTCGAGGAGGAAACCCAGCCGGGCCTGCACCTCCTTGAGCACCCGTCCCGCGATCATCGCCTGCCGGGAGTCGAGCTCCATGCCGTCGAGGAAGGCCGAGCACTCGGCGACCGACATCGCCGAGACCTCGGCGATCGAGCGATCGCCCTGGTCGCGGTGCTTGAGCGTCACGGCCAGCACCTCGGGCTTGAGCCGGGCGCCCTTGCACGCGGGGCAGGGCACGTCGCGCATGTAGCCCTCGTACCGCTCCCGCTGCGACTCCGACTCGGTCTGGTCGAGCCGGCGCTCCAGGAACGGCACCACGCCCTCGAAGTTCGCGTAGTACGAGCGCTCGCGGCCGTACCGGTTGCGGTAGCGCACGTGCACCTGCTCGTCGGTGCCGTGCAGCACCGCCTTCTGCGCGGTGGCGGGCAGCTTGCGCCACGGGATGTCCATCCGGAACCCGACGGCGCCCGCCAGCCCGGAGAGCAGCCGCCCGAAGTACTCGGAGGTGTGCCCGCCGGCCCAGGGTGCGATCGCCCCGTCCTGGAGGCTCAGCTCCGGATCGGGGACCACCAGCTCCGGGTCGACCTCCTTCTTGATCCCGATGCCGTGGCACTCGGGGCACGCGCCGTAGGGCGAGTTGAACGAGAACGTCCGCGGTTCGAGGTCGTCCATCGTCAACGGGTGCCCGTTCGGGCAGGCCATCCGCTCGGAGAACTTCCGTTCCCGGTTCGGGTCGTCCTCGGGCAGGTCGACGAAGTCGAGCACCACCAGGCCGTCGGCGAGCCGCAGCGCGGTCTCCACCGAGTCGGTCAGCCGCTGCTTCGACGACTCCCGGACCGCCAGCCGGTCGACCACGACGGCGATGTCGTGCTTCTCCTGCTTCTTCAGCTTCGGCGGGTCGGTGAGCGGGTGGACGGTGCCGTCGACCAGGACCCGGGAGTAGCCCTGGGACTGCAGCGTCGCGAACAGGTCGACGAACTCGCCCTTGCGGGTACGCACGACCGGGGCGAGCACCTGGAAGCGGGTGCCCTCGGCCATGGCCAGGACCTGGTCGACGATCTGCTGCGGCGTCTGCTTCTCGATCACGTGCCCGCAGACCGGGCAGTGCGGCACGCCGGCGCGCGCGTAGAGCAGGCGCAGATAGTCGTACACCTCGGTGATCGTGCCGACGGTGGAGCGGGGGTTGCGGTTCGTGGACTTCTGGTCGATCGAGACCGCCGGAGACAGGCCCTCGATGAAGTCGACATCGGGCTTGTCCATCTGCCCGAGGAACTGACGCGCGTAGGCCGACAACGACTCGACGTAGCGCCGCTGGCCCTCGGCGAAGATCGTGTCGAAGGCCAGGCTGGACTTGCCCGAACCGGACAGTCCGGTGAACACGACGAGGCTGTCCCGCGGCAGGTCGAGGTCGACCCCGCGCAGGTTGTGCTCGCGCGCGCCACGCACGACGAGACGGTCGGCCACGGTGTGCGCCTCCTGAAGATCTGCTGACCGGCAGGGATCCGACCTGCCGATCTGTGGGTCACGGTCATGCTAGGCGGGAGGTCCGACAAGGACCTCCCGTCCGACGAGCGCTCGGTGGACGACACCCCGCGCGCGCCGGACGCCCTCGTGGGCCGGGCCGTTGTCATGGTCAACGCGATATCCGGCGCGCCACATTCCCGAACCACGGCGACCGCCCCGGCGCCAGAATCGCACACATGTTCGATCTCCCGCGAGCCGGCCCGGTGGTGTCGCGGTTCCGAACGGGTTCGCACCAGCGTGGCACGGCGCGCAGGGCGCTGCACCGATAGGCTGCGCGCGTGGACGTCCTCGACGAGTACAGCGGGCACACCGACCCCGGCGGCGCCGCCATCCGCCGCGACCTGGACGCGCTGACGATCACCAAGGTGTCGGTCGGCCCGATGGACAACAACGCCTACCTGCTGGTCTGCAAGGCCACCAACGAGGCGCTGCTCATCGACGCGGCGAACGAGCCCGACCGGCTCGCCGACCTGGTCGGCGCCGGTGACACGCGGCCGGAGCTCAGGCACCTCGTCACGACGCACCGCCACCACGACCACTGGCAGGCCCTGGGCGCGGTCGCCGGGATGTTCCAGACCCGGCAGATCGCGCACCCGCTCGACGCCCCGGAGCTGCCGATCCCGATGGACGAACTCGTCGACCAGGGCGACACCGTCCGCTTCGGCGAGATCGAGCTCGAGGTCATCCACCTGCGCGGGCACACGCCCGGCTCGATCGCGCTGGTCTACCGCGGCACGGACCGTCCGCACATCTTCACCGGCGACTCCCTGTTCCCCGGCGGCCCGGGCAAGACCGCGGGCCCGGAGGAGTTCACGTCCCTGATCGGCGACCTGGAGACCCGGGTCTTCGGCGAGCTGCCCGACGACACATGGGTGTACCCCGGCCACGGCGACGACACCACGCTCGGAAAGGAGCGGCCCGCACTGCCGGAGTGGAAGGCACGCGGCTGGTGAGCTGAGCACGACCCGACCGGGGCCGCCCACGTCCGTGGGCGGCCCCGGTGTCTGCGAGCAGCACGACGGGGCCTTGAGCGACCCAGGAGATCGGCCCGCGCCCCGATCCGCACCTGTCGCGGCGAGCTGGCCGTCGACCCGCGGTCCGTCGCCACCCGGCACTGAGGGCACCGGGGATCCAACGCTCCCTCGCGAGCGGGACTTTGGGTCCGCTCGGCCATGGCCATCGGCTGTTACCCCGCCGGCCGGTTGTGGGACAGAGTCGGTGCTCACCGACCACAAAGAGATCCCGTCATGAGGCGTCAGCATGCTCCGTCGTACGTCCTGGCCGCGTCTCGATCGTCGGGGCGATGACCTTCGGTGCCCCGGCCTCGAATCTGGCGGCCCTCGCCGCCCTGCCGTCTGCCCGCTGACGATGATCTTCATGACGACGGGCGGTCACGGTGGGGCAGGAGCGGCCGCCCGGATGAACCCGAGCACTCCACGAAAGACCAGCACCGTGGCCCACAGCCCGCCCGGCTGATGCACGCCCGGTGGGCGCCGCACCGTCCAGGCAACAGCAGAGAGGTCCCGACATGATGTGGTGGTACGGCCCCGGGATGAACGGTTGGGGTTATGCCCTCATGACCGTCAGCACGGTGCTGCTCTGGAGTCTGATCATTTTGGGGGTGATCGCACTGGTGCGCTACCTGGCGCGCAGCGGCCGGCCAACGGCGACCCGGCCCACCCCGGAACAGTTGCTGGCCGAGCGATTCGCCCGCGGAGAGATCGACGAGCAGGAGTACCACCAGCGCCTCGCCACGCTGCGTGACCGACCCCGGCCGTTCGTCGAGCCCTGAGCTCACCCCGGTCCGGGACGCGTTCGCGCCTGGAACCTGCCTGCGCCCCATCGCCGACGAGGCAGGACGCCGCACCCGGGCCGCGCGCTCGGCAACCTCCGCTCGCAGTGACGCACCGATCGGACAGGGGGTAGCCCGGCGACGGTGCCGGGCGTCGCCTCGCCAGATCCGACACCGATGACGGGAAGTGAAGATCATGATGGGCGGTTGGTGCGGCTGGATGACGGGGTGGTTCTGGATCTGGCCGACCCTCGTGCTGATCGGGCTGGGTCTGCTCGGCTACCTGACCTACCAACTCGTGCAGGGCAGAGGCACCGGCTCGCCGGCAGGCGCTTCGTCCGCGCGCCAGATCCTCGACGAGCGCTACGCCCGCGGCGAGATCGACGAGCAGGAATACCGCCAACGCCGGGCCGAGCTGCAATGACCCCACGACCGATCAGCCGGCGACGCGCGCTCATCCTCGGCGGGCTCGGCGCGGCCTGCCTCGCCGCCGGCACCACGGGCTTGCTCGCCCAGACCGCCAGCACCCCGGGCGGCCTGCTGGCGGCCGACACCACCGGCGAAGACCTTCCGGAGCCCCAAGTTCTGGACAGCCGCGACGGCCGTCTGGAGGTCGCGCTGACCACCGCTGCGGGCGTGCGCCTGGCCGGGCGCGACACCAGCGCGCTGGGCTACAACGGCGCCTCCCCCGGGCCGACACTGCGGGTGCGCCCTGGAGACGAACTCACCGTCCGGCTGACCAACCGGCTCGACCAGCCCACCAACCTGCACACCCACGGCCTGCGGGTCTCCCCGCAGGCCAACGGCGACAACCCGTTCATCCGCGTCGACCCCGGCGCATCCGTCGACTACCTGTACCGCATCCCGGCCGATCACCCGGCCGGCACCTTCTGGTACCACCCGCACCACCACGGCCTGGTCGCCGACCAGATCTTCGGTGGCCTGGCCGGCGCACTGCTGGTCGACGGCGGACCCGACCTGCCCGTCACCGCCGACCGGGTCCTGCTCGTCACCGACACCACCCTGGACGGCGACGGCCGCGTCGCCCCGGTCAGCCCCATGGACCGGATGCTGGGCCGGCAGGGCGAACTGGTCCTGGTGAACGGCCAGTACCGACCCGCCATCCCGGCGGCGCCCGGGCAACCGCAACGCTGGCGGATCATCAACGGCTGCACCTCCCGGGTCCTGCCGATCCGGCTGGCCGGCCACCAACTCGCCCAGATCGCGCTGGACGGGACCTTCCTGCCCGCCCCCGCCGTGCGGGACCGCGTCGTGCTCGCGCCGGGCAACCGTGCCGACGTGATCGTCCGACCCGGCACCGCCGACCGTTACGAGCTCACCGCCGAGGCCTACGAGCGGGGCAGGGTGGCGGGAACGGGCGGCATGAACAGAGGCGCCGCACGCAGCGAACCCGTCACGCTGGCGACTTTGATCGTTCGGGGAGAGTCGGCCGCGGCGCCACCGCTGCCGGCGACCCTGCCCGCCGAGGCACCGTCCGCCGATCCGATGACCGGCCGACGGCAGATCGCCTTTCAGATGGGGATGGGCATGGGCATGGGCGACGGCGGGATGAGCTTCACCATCGACGGGCGCACCTACGACCCCCAGCGCGACGACCAGACTCCGGCGCTCGGTACCACCGAGGAGTGGACGATCATCAACACCAGCCCGCTGGCGCACCCGTTCCACCTGCACGTCTGGCCGTTCACCGTGCTCGCCCACAGCGACGGCACCCCGACCACCGGAACGCCCCAGGATGTCGTCATCGTCCCCGCCCGTGGCTGGGTCCGGCTGCGCATCCCGTTCACCGTTCATCCGGGACGAAGCGTCTACCACTGCCACATCCTCGACCACGAGGACAACGGCATGATGGCCACCGTCAACGTCCGCGCATAGAGCGCTGTCCGCGAACATTCGCCTGGTGCGCGGCTCGACGCGAGCCCGTTCATGCCCCCGGTCATCGGGCCGTTCGGGCGACCCGGCGTCAGCTCGAGAGGGGCCCGTCGAGCAGCGGCAGGACCGCTCCTCCGGCGATTCCCAGCAGCACCGATGCCGAGGCGGCCGCGTACGCGCTCGCCTTGGCCCAGGTCCCGGCCGGCTGCAGGACCTCCTGCGCCGGGGTGTCGGTGGGTTCGCGGCGGAAGGCGGGGGCGATCCAGCGCAGGTAGTAGAAGACGCTGGCCACGGTGTTGATCACGGCGAGGACGGCGAGCCAGGCCATGCCGCCGTCGACGGCGGCGGTGAAGACGGTGAGCTTGCCGAGGAAGACCGCGGTGGGCGGGGTGCCGATCAGCCCGAGCAGGCACACGACGAGCGCGGCGGCCAGCCCGGGATGGCGCCGCGCCAGGCCGCGGTGGTCGTCGAGGGTGCGAGCCGCGGGGAGTTCGGCGACGACGGCGAACGCGCCGAGGTTCGTCACCGCGTAGCCGGCGAGGTAGAACAGCAATCCCGGCTGCGCGAGCTCGGCCCGCCCGGCGACCGCGACGGCCATGAGCAGGTAGCCGACCTGGCTGATCGTGGAGTAGGCCAGCAGCCGCTGCACCGAGGTCTGGAAGAACGCGGCGAAGTTGCCCAGCGTCATCGACGCGGCGGCGAGGATCGCGACCAGCAGCGGCCAGTCGACGACGTCGGCCGGGACCGCGACGAGCAGCAGCCGGTAGGTGGCGACCAGCGCCCCGATCTTCGGGAGGGTGGTGACGATCGCGGCCACCGGGGGCGGGGTGCCGTCGGTGACGTCGGGCACCCAGAAGTGCGCGGGCACCGCGCCGATCTTGAACATGAGCCCGGCCAGGGCGGCGACCAACCCGCCGGCGACCGCTGCCGCCGGGGCGACCGCCAGACCCTCCCGCAACGTCTCGTAGGCGGTGCCGCGGCCGGCGCCGTAGAGGATCGCGGTGCCGGTGAGCATCACGACGCCGAAGAACGCGCCGGACAGGTAGTACTTCATCGCCGCCTCGGTGCCCAGCGCCGACTTGTCCCAGCCGGCCAGGGCATAGAGGGGGACGCTGGCCAACAGGAACCCGGCGAACACCAGCAGCAGGCCGTTCGCCCCGGCCATCAGGACCGTGCCGAGGGCAGCCAGTTGCAGCAGCACGTAGAACTCGGTCTCGCGGCGGTCCCCGGCGACCCGCTCGACGGACAGCGCCAGTACCAGCAGGGTGGTGGCGAGCACGATCAGCCGGGTGGCGTTGGTCGCGGTGTCGATGGCGTAGCTGGTACCGAAGACCACCTCCGGCGCACCTGTCATGGCCTTCGCGGTCGCCGCCAGGCCGGCCACGCACGCCCCGGCCGCGAGCAGCCGGACGAGCCGTTGCCGGCGCCGGGGCAGCCAGGCGCCGAGGAGCAGCCCCAGGACCGCGCCGGCGAGCAGCAGCAGTTCCGGGACCAGGGCCCCGGGATTCTCGTTCATCGGCATGCCTGTCACCGGGCGACCAGCTCCACCAGGACCCGCGAGGCGGGTTCGATGACGTCGAGCAGGAACCGGGGCAGCACCCCGATCAGCGTGGCCAGCGCCAGCAGCGGCACGACCGCGGCGGTTTCGCTGGGCCGCAGGTCGGCGAAGGCGCGCGGGGTGCCCGGCACGTCCGGGATGCGCAGCGGGCCGAGGAACAGCCGCTGCACGGCCAGCAGGAACAATCCTGCGGTGATCAGGATGCCCGTGACGGCGATCGCCGTCGGTACCGGGGCTGCGTCGAGGCCGCCGGTGAAGATCTGGAACTCGGCGATGAACCCGGAGAACCCGGGCAACCCGAGCGAGGCGAACGCGGCGACGGCGAACGTGGCCGCGAAGACCGGGGTGCGGGCGGCGAGGCCGGAGTAGGCGCGCAGGTCGTAGGTGCGGCCGCGGTCGTAGAGGACACCGGTGAGCAGGAACAGCGCACCGGTGATCAGGCCGTGGCTGACCATCTGGGTGACCGCGCCGGTGGTGGCGAGCTCGCGGGCCTGGGCGTCGCTGCCGGCCAGGATCCCCGCCGCGCCGACCCCGAGCACCACGTAGCCCATGTGGTTGACCGAGGTGTAGGCGATCATGCGTTTCACATCGGTCTGGGCCAGCGCGACCAGCGCCCCGTACACCACCGAGACCACCCCGATGATCACGATGGCTCCCGCGTACTGCCGCCACACCCCGGGCAGCATCGGCATCGCGATCCGCACGAACCCGTAGGTGCCCATCTTCAGCAGGACCCCGGCGAGGATCGCCGACCCGGTCGCCGGTGCTTCGGTGTGCGCGGGCGGCAGCCAGGTGTGGAACGGCACGGTCGGGGTCTTCACGGCCAACCCGACCCCGATCGCGAGCAGCACCAGCGCGGCGTAGAGCCCGCCGCCCGCCAGCGGGTTCACACGGATCAGGGTGGGGATGTCGAAGGTGTGCGGGGCGGCGGCCAGGAAGAGCCCGATGAACCCGAGCAGCAACGACAGCGAGCCGAGGAAGGTGTAGAGGAAGAACTTCAGCGCCGCCGCCCGGGCGCGCTCGCCGTGCCCCCAGCCGGCGATGAGGAAGTACATGCCGACGATGGACAGGTCGAAGAAGACGAAGAACAGGATCAGGTCCAGCGCGACGAACAGCCCGAGGCAGACCGTCTGCAGGCCCAGGAACAGCGTGACGTAGGGCTTGACCCGACGGGTCTCGCGCAGCGCGAACACCGCACAGGCTCCGAACAACACAGCGGTGAGCGCGACCAGCGGGAGCGAGAGCCCGTCGACCCCGACGTGGTAGCTGATCCCGACGCTCGGGATCCACGGCACCTGCTGGGTGAAGCCGAACCCGCTCGGGCCCGGATCGAGTCCGACCCACACCACCACGATCAGCGCCAGGTCGAGCACGCTGACCGCGATCCAGGAGCCGAGGAACACCGGGCGCGGCGCCGTTCGCGGCACCAGCAGCAGCACCGCGGCCACCGCCAGCGGCGCGAACACGATCACCGAGAGCACGGCTTCACCTCACGACCACGAGGAACAGGGCCAGCAGCGCCAGCGCCCCGGCGGCCTGGGCGTAGTACTGGTGGATCTGTCCGGTCTGCGGGCGGCGGGCCAGCCGGCCCAGGGCGAGCCCTGCGGCGGCGATCGCGCGGATCGCGCCGTCCACGCTCCACTCCCCCCGCCGGTCCAGGGCCCGGGCCAGCGCGACCGTGCCCGAGGCGACCGCCGTGACCGCACGGTCCAGGACCTGGTCGTCGAACCGGGCGGCCGCGTGTGCCAGCGCGAGCGTGGGACGCACCACCGCGGCCCGGGCGGCGCGTTCGAGCCCGAGCCAGCCCGCCAGCGGCGCCGGTGCCGGCAGCCGGTCCCCGAGCCGCAACGTGACCACCACGGCCAGCACCGCCAGCGCGGCGGAGAGCACGAGCTCCCACGCTGCAGGCGCGGGTGAGACGGCCAGCGGCCACGCGAGCGCGCCGAGCGTCGCGGCCAGCACCGCGAGGACGACCAGCGGCGGGCGCGTCGGCGCGCTGACCCGCCCGGTCCCGCCCGCGGCGGCGGCTGTGTCGGGGGCGGGTTGCCAGACCCACCAGAGGGCCTTCGCGCTGTAGACCGCGGAGACGACCGCCGCGGCCAGCCCAGCCGCGTACAGCGCGGGGCTGCGGGTCAGCGCGGCGGCCAGCACTGCGTCCTTGCTCACCCACAGCGACAGCGGCGGCAGCCCGGCCAGGGATGCCGCACCGACGGTGAACGTGACCCCGACCAGCGGGAACCGCCGGGCCGCGCCGCGCAGCTCGCCGAGGTGCTGGGTGCCCAGCACCACCAACCACGCCCCGGCCGCCAGGAACAGCAGGCTCTTGGTCGCCGCATGCGCGATCAGCTGCAGCGCCCCGGCACCCACGCCGCCGACCCCCGCCGCCAGCACCATGTATCCGATCTGCGCGCACGTCGACGCCGCGAGCAGCTGCTTGAGATCGGTCTGGGCGACCGCGACCAGCCCGAGCAGCAGCGCCGTCGCCGCGCCCACCCACGCCACCACCGGCGCCGCCCACACGGAGACCTCGAGCAGCGGCGCAAGCCGGAGCAGCAGGTAGGCCCCGGCGGCCACCATGGTGGCCGAGTGCAGCAGCGCCGACACCGGGCTCGGGCCGGCCATCGCACCCGACAGCCAGTAGCTGAACGGCAGCTGCGCGGACTTCCCCAGCGCCGCCAGCACCATCCCGGCAGTCGCCACGTGCAGCCACGGGCCGGCCGCAACGGGTAGCTGCGCGAGCGCGAGCGAGCCGACCCCACCGGCCAGCGCCGCCCCGGCGGCGATGTAGAGTCCCAGGTCCGCGGCCCGGGTGCTGAGAAACGCGGTGTGCGCCGCGCGTACCCGCTCCAGGTCGCGCCACCAGTACCCGATCAACGCCCAGCTCGCCGCCCCCATCACCTCCCACGCCATCAGCAGCACCGGCAGCGTGGTGGCGGTGACGGTGACCAGCATGGCGCCGGCGAAAAGCAGCATCAGGCCGACGAACCGCGCGGACCGCAGGTCCTCCTCGCCGGCAGCGAAGCACAGCACCGCCAGCGTGGCGCCGGCGACGGTGACGACCATCAGCGCGGACAGGTCGTCGACCGCGAGCCCGGCCCGGATCCCGGCCAGGAACGGGGCGTCGACGACCGGGCGGCGCACCGCGGCGACCACCGCGAGCACCGCGGTCACCGCGGCGACCAGCAGACCCACCGCCGGCGCGACACGGCCGGCGCGGCGCCCGGCCGGCGCGAGCAACCCGCCGACGGCCAGCGGCACGGCGATCAGCGACCAGAGCAGCACCGCTCAGCCCTTCAGGTCCGCGGCGTCGTCGGTCATGTCCACCTGCCGCGCCCGGTAGATCGCGGTGACCACAGCGAAACCGGCGGCCATCTCGACCGCCATAGCGGTGATGATCACGACGATGAGGACCTGGCCGTCGGTGCCGCCGGGTGCGACGTAGTACCAGAACGCCGCGGTGGCGACGATGACGCCGTTGAGCATCAGCTCCAGGCCCATCATCAGCATCACGATCGACTGCTGGGACAGCGCTCCGTACAGCCCGATCGCGAACAGCCCGGCACCGAGCAGCAGGAACAGCTGCAGCGTCATCCTGGATTCACCGCCCGACTCCACCCGGAACCGGGTCGTCGGCGACCGGGCGGCGCAGGTCGTCGCCGAGCCGGTCGTAGCGGCCCCGGCTCGTGGCCAGCACCACGGTGGCGACGATGGTGGCGAACAGCGCGACGCCGAGGGTCATCATGGTCAGCATCTGCCCGCCCATCAGCGCCTCGCCGAGGGCGAACGTCGGATCCGGGGCGGGCTCGCCGGCCCGCTGCGGCCAGGGCACCAGCAGGATCCCGGCGGCCAGCAGCACGAAGGTGCCCACCGAGATGATCATGGCACCGGCCTTGTTGTGGTACATCGCCATCGGCATCAGCCCGGCCGGGTTCATCATGTACATGATCATGAACACGGCCATGATCACCATTTCGATGACCATCATCAGCACGATCACCACACCCAGGTAGCCCAGCCCGAGCAGCAGCACCTCCCCGGCCACGGCCACGAACGAGGCGAGCAGCGCGAAGGTCACCTGCGCCATCGAGTTCAACCGGAACACCCCGAACCCGGACACGAGCGCGGCGACGGCCAGCATCCAGAACAGGACGACTGAAGGACCGCTTGCGGGCCCGAGCATCTGCGCGACGAGCATCTACATCCCTCCCCGGCCCAGCACGACCAGCGCGACGACCAGTGCCTGCGCCATGGTCAGCGGGATCAGCACGACCCAGGCGAACTCGGTGTAGCGGTCCATCCGCAGCGTCGGCACCCGCCGCCGCAGCACCACCAGCACGGCCAGCACAGCCGCGGTCTTGACCGCGAGCCACGCCCACGCCGGCAGCAGCGGCCCGGCACCGCCGCCGAGGAACAGCGGCACCGCCATCGCCGCGGCCGCCACCAGCAGCAGCCAGCGGCCGCCGGTGAACAGCAGCCGGTCCACCCCGGACAGCTCCGCGGCGGCACCACCGGCGATGTCGCGCCCGACCGGCGCGTCGAACGGGCCCCAGAACGCCATCGCCGCCGCCGACAGCAGGTAGACCGCGAACGCGGCCGGCATCAGCACGACGAACCAGAGATCGCGCTGGGCGTCGACGATCGTGGTGAGCCGCAGGCTCTCCGCGCCCAGCGCGGCGGTGATGATCGCGAACATGTGCGGGAGCTCGTAGGCCAGGCCCTGCGCGACGAACCGGTAACCCCCGACCAGGCTCAGTGCGCTGTTCGCGCCCCAGCCGACCATCCACACCGCCGCCCAGGCCAGCACCTCCATCGTGTTGAACCACACGACCCCGACCGACAGGTCGGCGACCGGGCGCTCCCCCAGCGGCACGACCGCGGCGGCCAGCACCGCGGCCACCGGCAACACCGCCACGCCGAGGCGCCACAGCACCCGATCGGCGGCCACGGTGCGCCGGCGCTGGCTCACCAGCAGCCGGACGGCCTCCCGCAACGGCGTGACCAGCGCGGTTCGCAGCCCTGACGGGCCGCCGCTCGCGCGCGCGTCCAGCGCGAGGTCGAGCGCCAGTGCGGCCCAGGCAGCAGCGGCGAGCACCACCGGCAGCACCGCGACCGACCAGAGCGGCGCCACCGCGGACGACGTCTCACCCGGCATGGCGCGCCTCGCCGTTCGCGGGTGCCCGTACGGCGTCGGTGTCCGGGTCGAGGGCGGCGACGACGAGCCGGGCCGCGGCTAGCTCGAGGCCGATCAGCAGGTCCGGCAGCTGCGCGGGATCGACCGGTGGGGCCGGGTTCGGACGGGGCAGCGCCGGGTCGACGAGCCGGGCGAGCGCCGCGCTCACCACGTCGAACCGCCGCTCCAGCCAGGTGCTCACCTCGACGCCGCCCGCGTCGATGCCCCGCAGCAGCCACCGCAACGTGCGCGACCGGCGGACCCGTCGCTCCAACGTCGCGGCCGCGGCGATCAGCCGGTCGGCGGGAACACCGGCCAGCAGGTCGTCGCGGAGCCGGCGGGCCCGCAACGCCGCATCCGGCCATCCCGCGACGGACAGCAGCCGTCCGAGGGCGTCCAGCTCGCGGGACGCCAGCCGGCGTTCGTCCGGTCCGTGCCAGAACGGCCGGTCGACCGCCTGGTCGGCGGCGAGCACCTCGACCTCGGCCTGCTGCACCACGTCGCCCTGCAGCACCACCCGCAGCACGAGCCCGGCCGGCCAGTCCGGCAGGACCGGGCCCAGCGGCACGTGCAGCCGGTCGAGCGCCAGCCCGTCCCGGTCCTCGCCCAGGTCGGCCATCGCCAGCCCACCCGGCAGCGCCAGGCCACCGCCGTGCCCGCCGTGGTGGGCGTGAGGACCGTGGTCGGTGTGCCCGGTGTGCCCGCCTGGGCGAGCATCGGGGCCGGGCGTGGCAGCCGACTGTTCCCCCCGCCGGTCACCGTGCTCCCCGCCGCCCGGTCCCCGTGCGTCGGGCGCACCGTTCGGATCGCGCAGGGCGGCCAGTGCCGTGTCGAGACCGCGCCGGGCCATGTCCGGGGTCGCGACCCGGGCCCACGCCCGGGGCGCGGGTACCTGCCGCCACACGGTGCCGATGACGGCCGTCATCGCGCGCCCCGGGACACCTGCCACGACCAGCACATCTGCATCGGCCGGAGTGGTGGCCGGCGGCCAACCTCGCCGTGCCAGTTCGGCCTCGACCTCCAGGCGGGCGGCGGTGCCCCCCACCACGGGCACCACGAGCACATGGGGTCGCCCCACGGCGAACTGCTGCAGCACTCGGCTCAGGTCCACCGCAGCGCTCCCTCCCGCCATGCGTAGAGCACACCGGCCAGAAGGATGGCGAGGAACAGGAACATCTCGATCACCGCGGCGGCACCGACCCGCGAGACGACCAGCGTCCACGGGTACATGAACAGCATCTCCATGTCGAACGCCAGGAAGACCATCGTCACCGGGTACCAGCGCACGTGAAAACGGGAGAACGCGTGTTCGGTCGGTGAAAGCCCACCGGTGAACGGCGTAACGTCGAGGGCCGCGCGCTCGACCGCGAGCAGCGCCGACGCGCCGCAGAGCAACGCCACAATCCCGACCGCCACGGCGAGCAGCACCAGGATCGGCCCGAACTCGGCCATCACCGCAACCTCTCGATACCCATACCCAGTTGGGGCATGGTTCCGCAGATACCGAGTGCTGTCCACCTGCCCTCACCCGACCTGTGTGCTCGATGCAGCTGGAACCCCCGGTCGGGTGAGGGCCTGACTCCGGGAACGGGATTACCCGCGCCTTGCGACGCCAACCCCGTCGGCGGCGCGGTTGGTCCACCTCCGGCTCCGCCCGCCCGTCCGTCGAGCCGCGATGACACGTGTTGACCTCGAGTCCTGTTGAGGTTCGAGACTCTTCCGAAAGGAGCATGACGTCGAGGAGTCGTCACCATGAGAGTGGTCGAGGCACTGGTGGCCGGGGAGGGCCGGACCCGGTCGCGGGACCGCGCCATCGCGGACGTGACACCGTCCCGTAGGGGCCGGGCTGCAGCTCACCTCCGCCTGGCCGGCGGCCCCCCGGGATCGGGACCTCGGACTTGACCGATACCGACGGGTTCGGGCCCGTCCGATGTCGATTCGAGGCCGGCGCGTTCGACGACCGGGTGAGAGCCACCGGACCACCGGCCCGGGACCCGAACGCCTCGGAGGGAGGCAATCATGACCACCGCAGACACCACCGGCGTCCACCGATCTGCGACCGTCGTCGAGACGGCCCGCGACCTGGTACTTCTCGTGAGCCGCGTCGGCCTCGGAGTGATGATGCTGGCGCACGCCAAGCTCGAATACGACTTCGGCGGCAGCCTGGCCGGGGTGGGGCGGCTCTTCGCGCAGGCGGGCGTCCCGCTGCCCGCGATCACCGGGCCGGCCAACGTGCTCGGGGAACTGGTCGGTGGCATCGCGCTGATCGTCGGCCTCGCGGTGCCGGTGGTCGGCGTTCTGATGGCGCTGAACATGGCCGGTGCCTGGGTCTTCGTGCACACCAGCGGCCTGTTCGCCATGGACCACAACGGTCCTGAACTGGTCATCGCGCTCGGCCTGCTCAGCCTCGTTCTCGCCGTGCACGGCTCGGGCCGGTTCGGGCTCGACCATCTGATCTACCGCCGTGCCCGCCGGAAGGCCGGGACCACCGGCTAGCCGGGGCGGAGAACGGGCCCGTCTCCGACCACGGAGGCGGGCCGTTCCGCTCAGACCAGTCCGAGCGCCAGCATGGCCTCCGCGACCCGGGTGAAGGCGGAGATGTTGGCGCCGGCCACGTAGTTGCCGGGCATCCCGTGCTGCTCGGCCGCCTCACCGCACCGCGCGTGGATGCTGCGCATGATCTTGCGTAGCCGCTCCTCGGAGTGCTCGAACGTCCACGAGTCCCGGGACGCGTTCTGCTGCATCTCCAGCGCGGACGCGGCGACACCACCGGCGTTGGCGGCCTTGCCGGGCCCGAACGCCACCCCGGCGTCGAGGAACACCCGGACCCCCTCGGGCGTGGTGGGCATGTTCGCGCCCTCGCCGACCGCGATGCAACCGTTGCGGACCAGGGTGGCGGCGTCCTCGGCCGTGAGCTCGTTCTGCGTCGCAGACGGCATGGCGACCTCGCAGGGCACCTCCCACACCGAGCGGCCCGACACGTAGTCGGCGTCCGGCTTGGCCTCGGCGTAGGTGCTGATCCGCTCCCGGCGGATCTCCTTGATCTCCTTCAGCAGCTCGATGTCGATGCCTTTGGGATCGCGGACATAGCCGCTGGAGTCCGAGCAGGCCACCACGCGCCCACCCAGCTCGTGGACCTTCTCGATAGTGTAGATCGCGACGTTGCCGGAGCCGGAGACGACGACGTCCTTGCCCTCGAAGGACTGCCCGCGGACGGCCAGCATCTCCTCGACGAAGAACGTGCAGCCGTAGCCGGTGGCCTCCCGGCGCACCTGCGCCCCGCCGTAGATCAGGCCCTTGCCGGTGAGGACGCCGGACTCGTAGCGGTTGGTGATGCGCTTGTACTGGCCGAACAGGTAGCCGATCTCCCGGCCGCCGACGCCGATGTCGCCGGCGGGGACGTCGGTGTACTCGCCGATGTGCCGGTGCAGCTCGGTCATGAACGCCTGACAGAACCGCATCACCTCGCGGTCCGAGCGGCCCTTGGGGTCGAAATCCGACCCACCCTTGCCGCCGCCGATCGGCAGCCCGGTCAGGGCGTTCTTGAAGATCTGCTCGAAGCCGAGGAACTTCACGGTGCCGAGGAACACCGACGGGTGGAAGCGCAGCCCGCCCTTGTACGGCCCGAGCGCGCTGTTGAACTCCACCCGGAACCCACGGTTGATGTGGATCTCGCCGCGGTCGTCCTCCCAGGGCACCCGAAAGACGATCTGACGCTCGGGCTCGCAGATCCGCTCGATGATCTTCGCGTCGGCGATCTCCGGGCGCCTCTCCAGGACGGGGCCGATGCTCTCCAGGACCTCGCGGACGGCTTGGTGGAACTCCGCCTCACCCGCGTTGCGGGCCAGGACGTCCGCATAGATCGATTCGAGCTTTCCCTGCAGCGGCACGTGGACCTCGCCTCTCGTTCCGGTGGTCATGCCGTCGGCCTCAGCCGTCGTCGACGACCAACGGGGGAGCGGCGGGCACTCGGACGACGGCGCAGCCCGCTTTCGACCGCGATCGTCTCCCCGCGGCACGATCAAGTTCAAACGTTGAGACAGTAATCACCACCGCTCGGGCCGATCATCACCGACTCGCATGATGATCACTCGACCGGCGTGTCCACGCACCGTCTCGTAGGCTTGTCCGCGGCCGCCGCCGGCGGACGGTGGCTCCTGGACGCACACGGCGATCCGCTGCCGGTCGACGTCCTCGAGCGGCTGCACGCCGGGAACGACGGCGGCCGACTCCACCCGACACGATCGTCCTGCTGCGCATCCCGGCCGATCCGGCCGACCCGGTCGTCGCGGTGTCGAATCCCCCGCGACTCCTATGTCGACATCACGGGTGGCCGCGGCCGCCACAAGATCAATTCGGCCTACCGCCGGGCCCTGGAGGAGATGGAGCTGTCGCTCACCTCGGGCAGCTCACCGGCGTCCGTGTCGACCACTACGCCGAGATCAATCTGGCCGGGCTCGTGGAGCTCACCGACGCGATCGACGACATCCCAGTCTGCCTCGACGGCCCCGTCGACGACGGCCCCTACTCCGGGGTCGACCTCTCCCGGCCGGGCCGCAGACCGTCCAGGGTGTGACCGCCCTGGCCTTCGACCGGCAGCGGCACGGGCTGACCGACGGTGACCTCGACCGGGTCATCCGCCAGCAGGCCTACATGGCCGGTCTGACGCACCGGATCATGACAGCGGGACTCTCTGCGACCCGGCCTCCATGCAGCGGATCGTCGAGGTCGTGACGCGTTACGTGGTGATCGACCAGGGCTGGGACCTCGACGCGATGATCGGTCAGCTGCAGTGTCTGCCCGGCGACGACGTCGTGTTCCGCACGATCCCGACCCTGCGCTCCGACCTGCGAACGCCCGCCGACGGGATCGCCGTGGAGATCGACGCCCGGGAGGTCCGCTACTTCGTGCAGGCGGCGCTCACCGGGGCCGTCCCCACCGCGGCGACCCCGGCACCCGGCACCCGATCGACCACCGCGGCGGGCCGGGAGTCCGCCCTGCCGGCGCCGACGACCACCGCACAGCCGACGACCGCGCCGGCGATCACCGCGGACGGGGTGCCCTGCGTCGACTGAGCCTGGGTGCACCGCGCCGACGGCGGTGCACCCAGGCTGAGCGGGAGCGTCCGGCGCGCTGCCGGAGGACCGCTCACGGACCGGGCGCGCGGCGGCGCGCCCCGGTCGGATGCCGACGCGCCGTCGGGGAACCCAGCGCCCGCGAGATGCCGCGGGCCGCGGTCCGCACCGCGGGCGCCAGCGCGTGCGGCGCGGCGCCGTCCGCATGCACCACGATGGACAACGCCGCGACCACGCAGTCGTCCGCCCCGACGACGGGCGCGGCCACCGACAGCGCGTCCATGGTCACCTGCCGGTCACTGATCGCGACGCCGGTGCGGCGGACGTCGGCGAGCATGCGGCGCAGCTGCGCCGGGTCGGTGACGGTCCGCTCCGTCCAGCGCTCCAGCGGCCCGGACAGCACCTGTTCCTGGACCTCCGGCGACGCGAAGGCGAGCAGCGCGAGCCCGACCCCGGTGGCGTGCAGCGAGAACCGGCCGCCGACCCGGGTCAGCACCCGGACGGCGTCCCGGCCGGTGATCCGCTCCAGGAACACGAGCTCGAGTCCCTCGCGCACCGCGAGCTGCACGTTCTCGTGCGTCGCCTCGTACAGGTCCTCCAGGTAGGGCAGTGCGACCTCGCGCAGCTGCGGGCCCCGCGGCGCCAGCGACGCGACCTCGAACAGCCGCAGCCCGATGCGGTACGGCCCACGGCCCTGGCGTTCGAGCCCGCCCCACTCACTGAGCTCACGGACGATGCGGTGCGTGGTGCTCAGCGACAGCCCGGTCCGGCGGCTGATGTCGGACAGGGTGAGCTCCGGGGCGTCGGCGGAGAACGCGTCGAGAACGTCGAGCACCTTTCCCGACAACGAGCGCGGCGCCGCCCCTGCCGCCATCCGCACCCCTCTCGTCACACCGGTACGGGCATCTTCTCCCGCACCAGCGCATACAGCACAGCGGAGCCGAACATCAGCGCGGCCGCGACGAACACCCCGGAAGCCCAACTGCCGGTGGCGTCGCGCAGCAGCCCGCTGACCACGGGGCTCGCGACCGCACCCACCTCGGCGATCAGGTTGAACAGCCCGAACATCGACCCGCGCTGGTCCGGTGGCACCAGATCACCGGTCATGCCGTGCTGGACCGGCTGCAGCGCGTTGAACAGCACCCCGGAGCTGAACAGCAGCAGTCCGAGCAGCAGCAGCGACGGCTGCTCGCCGCCCATCACGCTGAACCCGAACAGCACGACGAGCAGCGCGTACCCCAGGGTCAGCCCGATCAACAGCGGCTTGCGGCCCTTGCCCCGGCGCACCCGGCGATCGGCCAGCCAGCCGCCGACCGGGAATCCGATGATGCCCGCGACCGCGTTGAACGCCGCGGTGAGCGCGGCCGCGGTCAGGCTGCTCTGCGCCGCCTCGCGCACGATGAGCACGGACCAGAACGAGAAGAACCACAGGTTCCACAACACCGCGATGAATCCGATGTACATCAGCAGCGCGTCCCGGCTGAGCAGGGTCGACGCCCGGCCGGCGCGGATCTCGTTGCGCACGATCACCGCGATGTAGACGCCGGCGAGCAGCAGCGCCACCCCGGCGGTCGCCCACTCCGGCCAGCCCAGCTGGTCGGACACCCAGAACAGCGTGAGCACCGCGACGAACGTCGGCGCCGAGTACGCGACCAGCCGCAGGAACGGGGCGCGCAGCCGCAGCGACCCGCCCAGCCTGCGGCGGAAGAACCACGCGGCGACCGCGGCGACCACCAGGGTCACGCTGCCGAGCACGTAGAACGGGACCCGCCACGCCTCGTCGCCCATGCCGAGGGACCGGCCCCAGTCGATCAGCAGTGGGGTCGCGACGATGCCGACGGTGAGCCCGATCGAGAGCCCGGTGATCACGACGCCGAGACCGAGGGTGCGCTTGGGCACCGGGGTGTGCGCCATGACCAGCGTGCGGTCGTTGGAGTAGAAGACGCCCTCGCCGAGCCCGGTCAGCACCCGCGCGGCGACGAACGCGATGAGCCCCGCGACCAGCCCGGACACCAGCGTCATGACACCGGCCCAGAGCAGTGACACGACGATCATCTCGCGGTGCCCGAACCGGTCGCCGAGCTTCCCGCCGGGGTACTGGGTCAGCATGTATCCGACGAAGAACAGCGAGCCGATGAGCCCGCCCAGCGTCGCCGGGTTGGCCGAGTCGCCGATGAAACCGACCTTGTTCTGGATCATCCAGGCGATCACCGGGCCGGTGACCGTGCGGTCGGCATAACTGACCAGCCAGCCGAGCAGCAGCGCCGCCCAGAGCGGCTTGTACGGCACTCTGGGCGGCACCGCGGCACCGGTCGTTCCCGTGCGACCGCGCAGGGGCTCGCTCATCTCGTCCTCCTCGACGGGGTGGGCGGCTGTTGATCTCTAGAGGGCGAGCACGAGCCGGGGCGAGCAGGACCGGGACACGCAGACGAACATCGTGTCGCCGGCCGCCCGCTCGTCGGCGCTGAGCAACGAGTCGCGGTGGTCGGGCCTGCCCGCGAGTACCCCGGTCTCACAGGTCCCGCACGTGCCCTCCTGGCACGACGAGAGGACGGTGATCCCGGCGTCTTCGATGGTGTGCAGGATCGAGCGGTCCGGCGACACGGTGAGGGTGAGCCCGGACCGGTCGGTCAGCTCGGGCGAGGAAGGCCATCGACGCGCGGGTGCGCCCGCCGTGGACCAGCCGCCAGTCGCTGCCGGCCGCGTCCGCCGCCGCGAGCATCGGCAGGATCGGGGTGATCCCGATGCCGCCCGCGATGAACAGCCGGCGAGGGGCGCCGGCCAGCGCGAAGTGGTTGCGCGGGCCGCGGGCCCGGACCTTCGTCCCCTCGGCCAGCTCGTCGTGCACGAACGCCGAGCCGCCGCGGCCGTCCGGCTCACGCAGGACGCCGAGCCGCCACCGGGTCCGGTCGGTCGGGTCGCCGCACAGCGAGTACTGCCGGACGAGATCGGGACGCAGCTCCAGGTCGACGTGCGCGCCGCGCACGAACACCGTCAGGCGCCGACCAGCTCGCGCGGGGCCGGTCGGGGCGGGACCGCGGCGGGGCGGCCGTGGTCGGGGTGGGCGAGCAGCCACTCCCACAGCTCCACCGGATCCTCCGCGTCCCGCTCGGCCCCGCAGAAGCAGGTGCCGCGCAGCACGTCGGTGCCCGGGAGCCAGACCACGCGGCGCACGTGCTCGCCGCGCAGCATCCGGGTCGGCGTCCCGGGTCCGGCGCCGGTCACGAGCCCACCTTCGACGGGTCACCCGCCCGCGCCATCCGGGCCAGGATCCGGCGCGCGGCCAGCCCACCGGTGTCGATGTTGATACTGAGCTCCTGGTAGCCGGCCGGCTCGTCGGCGATGATCTTCTCCAGGACGTTGAGCGCGTCGACGTCCTGGAGCACCACGGTCCGGTTGGACTCGCGCAGGAACTCCGAGACCTCCGCATCGTCCCGGGCGAAGTCGCGGGCCACGGCCCAGAAGTCGTAGGTGCTGTTCTCCGTGGACGGCGTGATCGCGTAGACGACCTCGACGTGGAAGGCGTCCGGGTCGGTGCCGTCGGCGTTCGGCAGTACGCCGACCGGCGCGACGCGGCTGTGCAGCAGGTACAGGCACGGCGGGTGGAACTCGATGTCCTGCCAGCGCGTGATCCGCCCGGCCAGGCCGGTGGACTTGGCGTAGAACGGCGGGCATTCGGTGTCGTCCATGTGCCGGCTGACGTAGACCACGCCGGCGTCGTCGTCGACCTCGGTGGTGATCGGGGTCTCGGCGACCTCCGGGGTGCCGATGTAGCCGCCGTGCAGGTAGGTCTCGTGGGACAGGTCCATCAGGTTGTCGACCAGCAGCGACGCCCGAGCGTTCAGCGGCTCCATCCCGCAGACCGTGGCGTAGCCGGGGTCGGCCAGCCACGGCGCGCGCGGCACCGGTGTGGTCGCGGCCTTCTCGGCGTCGCCGATCCAGACCCAGACGAACGAGTCCTGCTCGACGACCGGGTAGGAGGGGACCCGGGCGGTGCGCGGGATGCGCTTCTGCCCGGGGACGGCGACGCACGCGCCGTCGGTGCCGTAGGTGAAGCCGTGGTAGCCGCAGACGATGGTGTCGTCGACGAGCTTGCTCTCCGAGAGCGGGAAGCGGCGGTGCACACAGCGGTCGGCCAGCGCGACGGCGGTGTCGCCGCCGGTGCGGTAGAGCACGATCGGCTCGCCGAGGATCGTGCGGGCCAGCAGCTCGCGGCCCACCTCCGAGGCGTACGCCGCGACGTACCACTGGTCCCGGACGAATTCAGACATCGGTGTCTCCCTGCGTGGTGGCGGGGTCGGATCGGGTGCTGGGGCCAGGTCACCACGCCCACCCGTCGGCCCGGCACCCCGACTTTCAGCTACTGAAAGACCAGCGCCCCCGGCCGCCGTGGCCGGGCAGGTCACGGGACCCGATCCGGACGGGACGAACCGGACGACCGGCCGCGGGCGTGTCACACCAGTTGTGACCCGCGCGACGCCCCGCCCGGCACAGCGCGCAGACTGATCCCCCGTGACGGACAGCTTCCCGCGCCGGCAGGCCCGGACCCGGCGGTTCACCCTGGGCGCCCCGCGCGGCATCACGGTCTCCCCCGACGGTCAGCGGGTCGTGTTCCTGCGTAGCAAGGGTGGGACAGATCCGCTGAACTGCCTGTGGACCCTCGACGTCGCGACCGGCGAGGAGCGCCTGGTCGTCGATCCGCGCGCACTGGACACCGGCGGCGACGGGACCGACGAGGACCTGCCACCCGAGGAGCGCGCGCGCCGCGAGCGCAGCCGGGAGCAGGCCGGCGGCATCGTCGGCTACGCGACCGACCGGCCGGTGACGATGGCGGCCTTCACGCTGTCCGGACGGCTCTACGTCGTCGCCTTCGTGGCCGGGCTGACCCCGCGTCTCGTCGACACCCCCGACGGCGTGATCGACCCGCGCCCGGACCCGACGGGTACCCGCGTCGCCTACGTCGCCGGGGGTGCGCTGCGCGTGTACGAACTGGCCGCCCGCACCACGACCACGCTGGCCGAGCCGGAGGCGGAGCACGTCACCTACGGGCTGGCCGACTTCGTGGCCGCCGAGGAGATGGGCCGGATGCGGGGGTTCTGGTGGTCCCCGTTCGGCGACTCCGTGCTCGTCGCCCGGGTGGACGACTCCCCCGTGCAGCGCTGGCACATCGCCGACCCGGCCAACCCCGACCGCGAGCCGGCCACCGTCGCCTACCCCGCCGCCGGGACCCCGAACGCCGAGGTCACGCTGCACCTCATCGGTCTGGACGGCACCCGGACCCCGGTCCAGTGGGACACGGCCGCGTTCGAGTACCTCGTCGACGCGACCTGGGACTACACCGGCCTGCTCATCACCGTGCAGAGCCGCGACCAGCAGACGCTGCAGGTGTTGCGGGTGAACCCGGTGAACGGCGCCACCAACCCGGTCGCGGTCAGCACCGACCCCCGCTGGGTGGACATCCTCCCCGGGGTGCCCGCGCGGCTGGCCGGTGGCGAACTGGTATGGACCGCGGACTGCGAGGGCGCGCACCGGCTGCTCGTCGACGGTGAGCCCGTGACGCCGCCGTCACTGCAGTTCCGCGGGGTGTTGGACGTGGACGGCGACACGGTGCTGTTCAACGCATCGGAGGACCCGGTCTCGATCGGGCTGTGGTCGTGGTCGCGGAAGGCCGGGCTGCAGGCGCTGACCCCGGCCCCCGGGGTGTATGGCGGCTGGATGGGCGGTGGGACGCTGGTCGTCAGCGGGCAGGACCTCATCCACGACACGCCGTCGGTGCGGGTGCGCCCGGCCACCGGCCGCGAGCTGACGATCACCTCCTTCGCCGAGCCGCCCGGCCTGGAACCGCGGGTGGAGCTGTTCGCCGCCGGTGAGCGCGAGCTGCGCACGGCGGTGCTGCTGCCGTCGTGGCACGAGCCCGGGCAGAAGCTCCCGGTGCTGATGGACCCGTACGGGGGGCCGCACGCCCAGCGGGTGCTCGCCGCGCGCGGCGCGTACCTGACCAGCCAGTGGTTCGCCGAGCAGGGCTTCGCGGTGGTGGTCGCCGACGGCCGGGGCACGCCCGGACGCGGGCCGCAGTGGGAGCGCGCGGTGTACCGCGACCTGGCCGACCCGGTGCTGGAGGACCAGGTCGACGCGCTGCGCGCCGCCGCGCAGCGCCACCCCGACCTCGACCTGAGCCGGGTCGGGATCCGTGGCTGGTCCTTCGGCGGGTTCCTGGCCGCGCTCGCGGTGCTGCGCCGGCCGGACGTCTTCCACGTCGCCGTCGGCGGGGCGCCGGTGACCGACTGGAAACTGTACGACACCCACTACACCGAGCGCTACCTGGGCCGGCCGGAGACCGACCCGGAGGCCTACCGGCGGTCGTCGCTGCTGGACGACGCGGCCACCCCGGCCACCGCCGAGCGCCCGAACCGGCCGCTGCTGCTGGTCCACGGGCTGGCCGACGACAACGTGGTCGCCGCGCACACGCTGCGGCTGTCCTCGGCGCTACTGGCGGCCGGGCGCCCGCACAGCGTGCTGCCGCTGTCGGGGGTCACGCACATGACACCGCAGGAGATCGTGGCGGAGAACCTGCTGCTGCTGCAGGTGGACTTCCTGCGCACCGCACTGGGTGTGCCCGCCCCGCCGGCCTGACCGACTGATCACTCCTGTGGAAAGTTCGCCGTCCTCCCTGACCGGCCGCCGGCCCGGGACCGCCCGGCCCGCCACTCCACGATGCCGATGACCAGCGCGATCATCACGACGACCACCGCGCCGCCCAGCGCGGCGGCCACCGCCGAGCGGTGGTCACCGCCGCTGCCGGACAACACGGCGTAGAACATCCCGGCCAGCGCCGCCGTGCCCACCGCCGAGCCGATGCGCTGCCCGGTCTGCAGCGCGCCACCGGCCGAGCCGGCCATCCGCACCGGGACGCAGCGCAGCGTCATCGTGATGTTCGGCGAGATCACCAGTCCGCCACCGACCCCTGCGACCAGCAGCGGCGCGATGATCGACACCCCGGCCACCGAGGGCTCGGCGACGCGCAGCACCAGCGCGGTTGCGGCCAGGCCGACGGTGACCCCGATCAGCCCGACGACGGTGAGCAACCGGCCCAGCCGCTCGACGAGCCGCCCGCCGAGCACCGCCGACATCGCCGAGCCGATCGCGAACGGCGTCACCGCCAGCCCGGACTGCAACGGCGTGTACCCCAGGCCGGTCTGGAAGAAGATCGCGAACACCAGCCAGATCCCGCTGAAGCCGACGAAGTAGACCAGCCCGAGCCCGGCCCCGGAGCCGTAACCGGGCGTCGAGGTGACCAGTCGCAGGTCCAGCAGCGGCTCCCGCTCGCGGCGCACCATCCGCCGCTCCCAGTTCACGAACCCCACGCCCAGCACGACGCCCACGACGAACAGCCACCACAGCCGCGACAAACCGCCGGACTCGGCCTGCACCAGCGGCAGCATCACGGCCAGCACCGCGCCGCCGAGCAGCGCGACCCCGACGCCGTCGATGTGTCCACGCGGGCGGTCCGCGCGCATCCGCGGCAGCAGCTTCGCCGCCAGCACCAGCGCGACCAGACCGATCGGGACGTTGACGTAGAAGATCCAGCGCCAGCCGTCGGGTTCGCCGGCCACCGCGAGGATGGCGCCCCCGGCGACCGGGCCGATCGCCGTCGAGATACCCACTGTGGCCCCGAAGAGGCCGAAGGCGCGGCCGCGCTCGGCACCGCGGAACAGGTCCTGGACGAGCCCGGAGTTCTGTGGGGCCAATGCTCCGGCCGCGAGCCCCTGCGCGAGCCGTGCCGCGATCAGCAGCTCCGCTGTCGGGGCGGCCCCGGCCAGCGCGCTGAACAGCACGAACCCGGTCAACGAGAGCAGGAACATCCGCCGCCGGCCCAGCGCGTCCCCGAGCCGGCCGGCGGGCACCAGGGCGAGGCCAAAGGCCAGCGCGTACCCGGAGACGACCCACTGCACCTCGGCGGGGCTCGTGCCCAGGCCACGCTGCATCGACGGCAGCGCGACGGACACGATGCTCACGTCGAGCAGGCTCATGAACCCCGCGACGAGAGTGACACTCAGCGCCCGCCACCGCTTCGGGTCTGCGGTGTAGGTCCGCTCACCGGCGGTGGATGTGCTCACCCCACGATCCGCACGACGTCACCGCGGCGCACGGTGCCGCCGCCGTCGACGTCGGCGTACACCCCGGCGCAGGCCCACGTGCCCATGCCCTCGATGGTGCGCCGGTTGTGCTTCGCGATGGTGCGCAGGGTGTCGCGGTCCTCGGCGAAGCCGTCCTGGGCGAGCGTGGTCATGACGCAGCGCATCGTGGACATGGTGACGGTGACGCGCAGGCCGGCACCGAACTCGAGGTTGCTGCCGACCCAGCCGTCCTCGGCGAAGTCCGCGCCCGGGACGTCGAGCAGTACGTTGGGCCGGTACCGGCGCGGGTCGAAGTCCGATGCCGGTGCGGCGGCGTGCAGCGCTTCGAGGGTCGCCGTGCTGAGCACGTGCAGCACGGCGAGATCGAAGAACGTACCCTCCGGTGCGAGCGAGCCGATGCCGATGCGGCTCACCGCCTCGCCCTCGGCGCTGTGCTCGACGGTGGTCGCCTCGATGAAGCCCGCGGGCGCCAGGCCGTCGATGTCGGGCCACTGCTCCTCGAACTGGGCCTCCGGCGCCGGCCGGCTCTCCAGCCGCACCGTGCGGCCGAGCAGCGCGGACAGCGCGTCGTCGAGTCCCGGCTCGTCGCTGCGCCGGACGACGCCGTCGGGGAACGTGACCGCCACCGGCGGCGGTGCCGCTCCGGCCCGGGGCTCGGTGACGAACGCCGCCCGCAGCCCGAGGAGCGCCGCCCACTTGCGCGGGTACTTCGCACTGGCCACCGTGCCGTCGGCGGCGTCGACCACGGCGTAGGCGCGGTCGCCGAGCACCCCGGCCGGCTCGACGATCGCCTCGTCGAGATCCTCGCCCTGCATCGACTTCACCGGGAAGCGGTGCAACGAACGGACGGTGGCGAGATCAGGCGTCATGGTGCCTGTCTATAGCCTCCCCGGCCACCCCGCGACCCCGGGAGTCCGCACACCGGGACGGAGCAGCGGGAGAGATCATCTGGCACGCTGTGGGCCCGAACCGTTCGACCACCTCTGGAGGACACCCCGTGGCACAGCAGAAGCCCGAGATCGACCCCATCGACGGTCCCCCGCCGACCGACCTGCTCGTCGAGGACATCCAGGCCGGCGAGGGTGCCGAGGCCACCGCCGGGTCGCGGGTGAGCGTGCACTACGTCGGCGTGGCCCACTCGACGGGCGAGGAGTTCGACGCGTCCTGGAACCGCGGCCAGCCGCTGGAGTTCGCGCTGGGCGCCGGCCAGGTCATCTCCGGCTGGGACCAGGGTGTCCAGGGCATGAAGGTCGGGGGCCGGCGCCGGCTGGTCATCCCGCCGCAGCTGGGCTACGGCGACCGCGGCGCCGGCGGCGTGATCAAGCCCGGCGAGACGTTGATCTTCGTGGTGGACCTGCTGGACGTCCGCTGACGTCCGGGTCCCGGTCGTGCGCCTGCTCCTGATGGCGGACACGCACCTGCCCGAGCGGGCGCGCGACCTGCCCGCACCCCTGTGGGCGGCCGTCGACGAGGCCGACGTGGTGATCCATGCCGGGGACTGGGTGTCGGCCGACCTGCTCGACGCCCTGGAGGCCCGGGCCGCCCGGTTGATCGGCGTGTACGGCAACAACGACGGTCCCGAGCTGCGTGCCCGGCTGCCCGAGGTGGCCAGGGCCGAGCTCGACGGCGTCCGGCTGGCGGTGGTGCACGAGACCGGTGCCGCCACCGGCCGGGAGCGCCGCTGCGCCAAGGCCTACCCGGACACCGACGTGCTGGTGTTCGGGCACAGCCACATCCCGTGGGACACCACGGCGAGCGGGCTGCACCTGCTCAACCCGGGCTCGCCGACCGACCGGCGCCGTCAGCCGACGCACACCTGGATGACGGCGGAGATCACCGGCGGCCGGTTGGACGAGGTGGTGCTGCACCACCTCGAAGGAACCGCGCCCTGACCCGCCCGGTACCGGCGCTGCCGCCCCGGCCTCCGGCCTGAGCGTGCGCTCATGGCTGGCGCGACAGCCACCGGCGCACGCTCGCCGGCGTGTGCTCCGGTCACTCCCCGCCGGCGCCGGCGTCGCGCCGGCCCGAATCTCGGACCGCGACCGATCCTGCCGGTGCCGGCCTCCCGGACTCGACCGCCGGTGCGTCGTCGGTGCCGGCGCCGGACACCTCGACGTGGTGCACGAGCGACGGGTCGCGGCGCGCCTTGATCAGGCTGGCCACGGTGGTGATCGCCAGGACACCGACGATGACGCTGAGCGAGACCGCGATCCCGATCTCGGGGACGGGAACCGGGTCGCCGCCGTTGATGAACGGCAGCGAGTTCTCGTGCAGCGCGTGCAGCACCAGCTTGACGCCGATGAAGCTGAGGATGACCGCGAGCCCGTAGGACAGGTAGATCAGCTTCTCCAGCAGCCCGCCGAGCAGGAAGTACAGCTGCCGCAGACCCATCAGCGCGAAGGCGTTGGCGGTGAAGACGAGGTAGGCCTCCTGGGTGAGGCCGAAGATCGCCGGGATGGAGTCGAGTGCGAACAGCAGGTCGGTCGAACCGATCGCGAACATCACGATGAGCATCGGGGTGACCCAGCGCTTGCCGTCGATCGTCACGAACGACTTCGAGCCGTGGTAGTCGTCGGTCACCGGCAGCGCGCGGCGCAGCAGGCGCAGCGCCCGGTTCTCCTTGAACTCCTCGTCGTGCTCGGTCCCCTGCTTGGCGAGGTTGATCGCCGTGTAGACGAGGACCGCGGCGAACAGGTAGAACACCCAGCTGAACCGCTCGATGGCGGCAGCGCCGACCGCGATGAAGATGCCGCGCATGATCAGCGCGATCACGATGCCGATGAGCAGCACCCGGTGCTGGTGGATCGCGGGGACCTTGAACGCCGCCATGATGATCACGAAGACGAACAGGTTGTCCACCGACAGCGAGTACTCGGTGATGTAACCCGCGAAGAACTCCCCGGCGTAGATCCCGCCCGCGAACAGCCAGACGCCGACGCCGAACACCACGGCCAGCGCGACGTAGAACAGCACCCAGCGGGTGGCCTCGCGGATCGTCACCGCATGCGGTTTGTGGTCGACCAGGAACAGGTCGGCCAGGATGACGGCGACGAGCCCGCCGATGGTGGCGAACCACAGCCAGGTGGGAACGGTCATGTCCAGGGGCCTCCGGAGACTCTTTCGGGCAGCACACAGCGGCCCGAGGTCTCTCCCGTCGATGACGCTGACGCCGGCCGACCGATGGCACCGGGAGCCCGTTCCGGTAAGGACCGGGCGCCGTGTTGACGATGCCACCGCGAGCGGGATACTCCCCTGCGGTGCGCCCAGTCTGGTGCCTGCCCGTTCGGGGCCGCCAGCCAGGGTGACTGATCTCATCGCAGTGCGCGGTGATCGAACCGGGGACCGGGCGCCGCCGCGACATCCCGGCGCAGCGGCGTCGCCACCCGAGCGCTGAGAACTGGCTGAGGCCGGCTGACGAGGCCCTCACCCGACCTCGCATAACGTCGTCGTGTGCCCCGACTGCCCCGGTTGACCCGCGTCCGTGCGGTCGCCGCCGTGCTCGTTCTCGCGCTCGTCGGCGGCGGCGTCGCGCTGACCACCCTCGGCGGCACTGGAGAGGCGGCGTCGATCCGCACCGAGGAACAGCGCATCGAGGTCCGCGGCGGGCCCGGTGTCGCCGACCCGGTCAGCCTCGACACCACGCTCTACCTGCCTGCGACGACCCCCGCGCCGGCGGTGCTCGCAGCGCACGGCTTCGGCGGCAGCAAGCAGTCCGTCGACGCGGACGCCCGTGAGCTGGCCGGGCGCGGGTTCGTGGTGCTCGCCTGGTCGGCGCGCGGGTTCGGCACCAGCACCGGACAGATCGCGCTGAACTCCCCCGACTACGAGGTCGCCGACGCCCAGGCCCTCGTCGACTGGCTCGGTGCCCGGCCCGAGGTCGTGCAGGACGGGCCGGGCGACCCGCGGGTCGGGATCACCGGTGGCTCCTACGGCGGGGCGATCTCACTGCTGCTCGCGGGCTACGACCGCCGGGTCGACGCGCTGGCCCCGGTGATCACCTGGAACGACCTCGGTCAAGCGCTGTTCCCGAACGCCGCCGGCCCGCGGGCGGCACCGGTCGACACCCCGGCCCGCGGCACCTTCGGCCCGGACGGCGTGTTCAAGCGCGGCTGGGCGGGCATCTTCTTCTCCGCCGGGGCCGGGGGCTCGGGAGCGGCCGGTGCCGGGCTGACCGGCGCCGACCCGACTGCAGCTCTGGCCGGGGCGGGAAACGGCGGCTCGGGCGGCGACGGCCCGGGTGGCACGGCCGGCGACGCCGACGGCGGCGCGGGCGGTCCGGGCGGTCCGGGCGAGGCCCCCGCCGGTCGCGGCGCCGGGCCGACCGGCGCCGGTCCCGATGCACTGCAGGGTCCGGCCACCTGCGGCCGGTTCACCGCCGACGTCTGCCGGGCCTACACGGAGGCCGCGACCACCGGGCGCCTGTCCCTCGCCACGGCGGAGTTGCTGCGGCGGTCGTCCCCCGCGTCGGTGACCGAGCGGATCACCGCGCCGACGCTCCTCATCCAGGGCGAGCAGGACACCCTGTTCGGGCTCGACCAGTCCGACGCGAACGCGCGCCAGATCGCCGCGGCCGGTGGGACCGTCAAGACGATCTGGTACTCCGGCGGGCACGACGGCGGCGCCCCTGATCCCGCCACGCGCGAGCAGATCGGCGACTGGTTCGACCACTACCTCGCCGGCCGGGGAGACGCCCCCGGCACCGAGTTCGCCTACGCCGTCGAGAGCGGCGTGCGGACGGGCGGGGACACCCCGACAGGGCGCACCGTCGTCGCCGACGCCTACCCGGGGCTGCCCGGCGGCCCGCCGCTGACCACCGAACCGGTCGCGCTGGACGGGGCCCCGCAGATCGCGGTCAACCCCGCAGGCGGCAACCCGGCAGCGATCACGACGCTGCCCGGGGTCGGTGGCGCGCTGGGCACCCTGGGCAGCCGACTGTCGGCATTCACCTCTGAGCTACCCGGCCAGTCGGCCCAGTTCCGCAGCGACCCGCTGCCCACGCCGGTCACCGCGACCGGCGCGCCGCGGGTGGACATCACGGTGGCTCGCGTGCCCGGCCAGCCCGCCGCCGACGAGGCCGTCCTGTTCGGCAAGGTCTACGAGCTCGCCCCCGACGGCCGGCGCACGCTGCTGGGCAGCGCGGTCGCGCCGATGCGGGTCGCCGTGCCCGCGGACGGAAGCCCGGCGGAGGTCTCGGTGACCCTGCCCGGCGTGGTCGCCCCGATCCAGGCGGGCAACCGGCTCATCGTGTCGATCAGCACCACCGACCAGGGCTACGCCTCGGCGACCCAGCCCGCCGTCTGGCGGATCGGCCTGGCCGGCGGCGAGAGCGCCGACCTGACCGTGCCCGTCGTCCCCGGGCGGGCCGTCACCGCCAACACCGTCCCGCTCGGCCCGGTGATCGGCATCGGTGTCGTGCTGGCGCTCGCGCTGCTGGCCTGGGCCACTGCGCGGCTGCTGGGCCGGCGCACCCCCGAGACCGACGGTGTGGAGTCCGGCGATCCGGACTCACCGCTGGAGATCCGCGGGCTGGCCAAGACCTACAAGGGTGGCTTCGCTGCGGTCAAGGACGTCTCGTTCACCGTCCGGCCGGGCATGGTGCTCGGGCTGCTGGGGCCGAACGGCGCCGGCAAGACCACGGTGCTGCGGATGCTGATGGGACTCATCCAGCCGACCGCCGGCACGATCCGCGCGTTCGGTGAGCCCGTCGGGCCGGGGGCACCGGTGCTGGCGCGGATCGGTGCGTTCGTCGAAGGGCCCGGGTTCCTGCCGCACCTGTCGGGTGCGGAGAACCTGCGGCTGTATTGGGCGGCGACCGGCCGCCCGGCCGCCGACGCGCACGTCGAGGAGGCTCTCCGGATCGCCGGGCTCGGCGCGTCGGTGCAGCGCCGCGTCGGTACCTACAGCCAGGGCATGCGGCAGCGGCTCGCGATCGCCCAGGCCATGCTCGGGCTGCCGGAGCTGCTCGTGCTCGACGAACCCACCAACGGGCTCGACCCGCCCCAGATCCACGCGATGCGCGAGGTGCTGCGCCGCTACGCCGCGGACGGGCGGACCGTGCTGGTCTCCAGCCATCTGCTCGCCGAGGTGGAGCAGACGTGCACGCACGTCGTCGTCATGCACCACGGCAAGGTGGTCGCCGACGGCACCGTCGAGGACATCATCGCCGGCGGCGGGGCCGCCAGCTTCGGTGTCGACGCGCCGGAGCGCGCAGCCGAGGTGCTGGCCGCGCTGGACGGGGTACGCGAGGTCGCGGTCGACGGGGCCCTCGTGCACGCCGAGCTGAACGGCACCCCGCGCGCGTCCGCGGTGCAGGCACTGGTGTCGGCGGGGGTCGCGGTGCAGTCGGCCGGGCCACGGCGCCGGCTCGAGGACGCCTTCCTGCAGCTCGTCGGAGAGGATCTGGCGCCGTGAGCGAACCATCGGTGAACGACGGGCGCGCGCCGCGGCGCCGGGCGGCCACCGCGGACGCGCCGTCCACGCGGCGCGGGCAGGTGCACGACCTGCCCGCGGCCGGGGCGCGGGCGCCATACCGGCCCGGCCACACCCTGCCGGTGCGCGTCGAACTGGTCCGCCAGCTCAAGCGCCGCCGCACGCAGGTGGCGTTCGCGCTGGTGGCGCTGCTGCCGGTGATCCTGTGGGCGGCGTTCAGCCTGGCCGACGAGGGCCCGCCCGGCGGGTCGCTGAACCTGGTCGACCTCGCCAAGGGCAGCGCGGCGAACTTCTCGGTGTTCGCGCTGTTCGCCTCGGCCGGGTTCCTCCTCGTCGTGGTGGTCGCGCTGTTCTTCGGCGACACCGTGGCCGCGGAGGCGTCCTGGTCGAGCCTGCGTTACCTGCTCGCGGCGCCGATCCCGCGGGCCCGGTTGCTGCGGCAGAAGGCGATCGTGGCCGCGCTGCTCTCGCTGGCCGCGCTGCTCCTGCTGCCGGCTGTCTCGCTGGTCGTGGGCAGCCTGGCCTACGGGACGGGCGACCTGGTCAGCCCGACCGGCGAGTCCCTGGGGTTCGCCGCCGCGGCCGGCCGGGTGCTGATCGGAGCGCTCTACATCGCGGTGCACCTGAGCTGGGTAGCCGGGCTGGCGGTCCTGCTGTCGGTGAGCACGGACGCACCGCTGGGCGCCGTCGGCGGGGCGGTGATGGCCTCGATCGTCTCGCAGATCCTCGACCAGATCACCGCCCTGGAGGACCTGCGCAACTACCTGCCGACGCACTACGGCAACGCCTGGTCGGCGCTGCTGTCCGAACAGGTGGACTGGGGCGACATGACCCGCGGCGTCTGCTCCGCGGTCTGCTACGCGGCGGTCTTTGGCGCGCTGGCCGTGTGGCGCTTCAGCCGCAAAGACGTCACCTCATAACCCCCGTTCCTCACGAACGGCACTTTCGTTCAATAGGTTTGAACGAAGGTGCCGTTCGTGGTACGGCGGGATCTCCTATCCCGGGACGGCGACGACGTTGGGCCGGGGGCGGAGTGCGGCCTGGGCGTGGTTTCGCCGGAGCTCGTCCACCACTTCGTTACGACGACGGCGCAGCTTGCTGGGCTGGCTGTGCATGACGACCACACCCTCCGCCATCATCGCCGAACGACGGTCGAGCGTCCGGTCGTAGTCCTCCGGGCTGAGGTGGTACTCATGGGAGTCGATCTCCCACGCCAGCGCGACCTCGTCGAACCACACGTCCGGGATCGCGATGAGGCGGCCGTGCTCGTCGAGGAGCCGCGGGTTGTACATCGGCTGCGGCAGTCCGCTGCGGATCACCAGCGTGCGCGCGTCGGCTTCGGCGACCGAGCGGACCCCGTCGGCGATCTCGCGGAGGACGGCACGCGACAACGCACTTCCCCGGCTGCTCCCCACCTCCAGCTCAGCGCAGAGGTCGGCGGGGGAGCAGCGGCCACGCTGGACGACCTCGGTGATCGTCGCCCGTACCTCGTCGCGATCGGAGGACCTGCGCGCGAAGTCGAGAGCCGCCCGGGCGACGGAAGCCAATGGCCAGCGGCCGGGAGCCGGGATGGGTAGGCGCTCCGTCCGCTCCACGAGCACCCTGCCCGCACCGACGCGCCGCCGGTCGGCGGGAATGAGCACGTGCACGGGCCCGCTCGGACTGCGCATCCGGCTCATCCCGTGCAGGTACAGGGCGTCGAGCCCGCTGAGCACGGCTCGCTCGCCCGCGTAGATCAACGCAGCCAGGCGGTGATCGTCCCGGGTCGGCGGTCCGTTTTCGAGCTTGACGACGCCGGGCAACAGGCGCCGCCACGGACCGCCCGGGCGGCACCGGTAGGCCGTGAGGTGGCGGTCGATCCCGATCGCCTCCAGGTCGGCGACCCGGACGATCACCCGGCCGCCCAGCGCGGCGCGCACGTCACCAGGGCGGTCGTCGCGGCGTCGTGGCACATCGTGATCATGCGTGCGGAGACGCCCGTCGACGCGGATCCGCCCGGAACCCGTGGACAGCCGCCACCCCCTGTGGACAAACCCCCCACAACGAGCGTTCCTGGCCTTGACACCCCGATTCGTGGGGAAGCTGGGCGCTACAACTGCGTCTGGATCACCCGCACCACCTCGTTCGGCGCCTCCATCTGCGGCATGTGCCCGGCATCGACGAGTTCGGCGTCGACGCCGTCGGGCCGCGGGAGGATCGCGTCCGACCGTCCCCACACGATCCTCACCGGCACGTCGACGCCCTCGAGCAGCGGCCGGGTGTCGACGGCCTGCTGGTCGGCGTCGGTCAGCAGCGTGCCGAGGATCGTCTCCAGGGCGGCCGGTACTCCGTCGAGGCGCTTGTACTTCAGCAGGTCGTCGACCAGCTGGCGGGTGACCTGCTCCTGGTCGGCGAACAGCTCGCCCACCAGCGGTTTGAGCTCACGCCGGGACGAGGCCGCCGCGAACCCGCGCAGATAGCGGGCGTTGGGCGTGCCGCCGAACCCGGCCGGGGCCAGCAGCGTCAGCGACGCCACCTTGTCCGGCGCCGACCGCGCCGCCGCCGCGACCACCGCGCCGCCGAGCGAGTGCCCGACCAGGTGCGCGCGGTCGATGCCGGCCGCATCAAGGAACCCGAGCAGGGTGCTCGCCAACGTGTCGAGCGAGCCGTCACCGACGTCCTTGCTCGACGCGCCGTGCCCCGGCAGGTCGAGCGCGTGCACCGGGTGCGCGTCGGCGAGCGGCTGCTGGACGAACAGCCACGAGTTCTTGTCCCCGCCGTATCCGTGCACGAGCACGACCGGAGCGCCCTCGACCTCCGCACCCAGCGTCAGGTAGGAGATCGTCCGGCCGTCGACCTCGACCGACAGCGGCTCCGGTTCCTCCTCGACGGCGAGCGCACCGGACTCGATCTCGGCGAGCGCCTCGGCGACGGCCGCCTCGATCTCGGCGTCGGAGACCTCCTCCGGCGCCACCAGCGCCAGGGTGGCCCCGATCGGCAGTTCCGAGTCGGGCTGGGCGACGATCCGGCGCAGCAGCCCCTCGGTCGGTGACTCGAGCGTTCCGGCGATCTTGTCGGTGTCGATGTCGACGAGGTCGTCACCCTTGCTGACCGTCGTGCCCTCGTCGACGAACCACTCGATGATCTTGCCCGTCTTCATCGAGAGGCCCCATTTGGGCATCGTCACCTTCTGGATGCGGTCATCGCTCATAGTCGACCGCCGTCTTCACCGCATTCGCGATCTTCTGGGCGTCCGGGATGAACAGGTCCTCCAGCGAGTCGGCGAACGGCACCGGCGTGTGCGGACCGGTGACGAGCTGGATCGGCGCCCGCAGCGACCCGAACGCGTCCTGCGCGACCGTCGCCGAGATGTCGGTCGCCAGGTTGCACCGCGGGTTCGCTTCGTCGACGACGACGAGGCGGCCGGTGTTCTCGACGCTCTCCAGGATCGTGTCGGTGTCGAGCGGGCTGACCGTCCGCGGGTCGACGATCTCGGCCTGGATCCCCGAGCCCGCCAACTGCTCGGCGGCCTCCTGTGCGATGGCCACCATCCGGCCGATGGCGACGATCGTGACATCGCCACCCTCGCGGACCACGTTCGCCTCGCCGAACGGGATCGCGTAGCTCTCCGCGGGCACCTCGCCCGAGGTGTCGTACAGCATCTTGTGCTCGGCGAAGATCACCGGGTCGTCGTCGCGGATGGACTGGATGAGCAGTCCCTTGGCGTCGTACGGGTTCGAGGGAACGACCACCTTGAGCCCCGGGATGTGGGTGAACACCGACAGCAGCGACTGCGAGTGCTGCGCGGCGGCGCGTAGTCCGGCACCCCACATGGTCCGGATGACGACAGGGGTCACGGCCTTGCCGCCGAACATGTACCGGAACTTCGCGGCCTGGTTGTAGATCTGGTCGAAGCAGACCCCCATGAAGTCGACGAACATCAGCTCGGCAACCGGGCGCAGCCCGCCCGTGGCCGCGCCGATCGCGGCGCCGATGAACGCCGACTCCGAGATCGGGGTGTCCATGACCCGGTCCGGGAACCGCCCGTACAGGCCCTTGGTCACGCCCAGGACACCGCCCCAGGCGTCCATCTCACCGGGCGACCCGGTGCCGCCGACGTTGTCCTCGCCCATCACGATGACGCGCGGGTCGCGCTCCATCTCCTGCGCGATCGCCTCGTTGATCGCCTCGCGGTAGGTGATGCTGCGTGCCATTGCCACTACCCCCTTCAGTACGAGACGTAGACGTCGGTGAGCAGGTCGTCCGGGCCGGGCTTGGGCGCCGCCTTCGCCTCGACGACGGACTCGTCGATCAACTTCGCGACCTCGACGTCGATCGCGTCGAGCTGATCGGTGGTGAGCTGGCCGGTCTCGGTGACCCGGCCGCGGAACCGCTTGAGGCAGTCGAGCTTCTCCCGGGCCTGGGCGACCTCGTCGCCCCGGTAGAGCTGCTGGTCGCCCTCGAAGTGCCCGAAGTAGCGGGTGAACTTGACCTCGATCAAGGTCGGGCCGCCGCCCTCGCGGGCCCGGGCGATCGCCTCGCCGGCCGCCTCGTGGACGGCGAAGAAGTCGAATCCGTCGACGATCACGCCGGGCATGCCGAAGGCCGCGGCCCGGTCGGCGATGTCGTCGGTGGCCACCGACCAGCTGGAGCTGGTGGCCTCGGCGTAGCCGTTGTTCTCCGCGACGAAGATCGCCGGCAGGTTCCAGACCGTGGCCAGGTTCAGCGACTCCAGCGTGGTGCCCTGATTCGACGCGCCGTCGCCGAAGAACGCGACCGCGACGCCGCCGGTGCCGAGTTGCTTGGTCGCGAGCGCGCGCCCGCAGATCAGCGGCGGGCCGCCGCCGACGATCCCGTTGGCGCCGAGCATGCCCTTGGACAGGTCGGCGATGTGCATCGAGCCGCCCTTGCCGCGACAGGATCCGGTGCTCTTGCCGTAGATCTCGGCCATCATCGCCTTGACGTCGACACCCTTGGCGATGCAATGCCCGTGCCCGCGGTGCGTGCTGGCGATGGCGTCGCGGTCGTCGAGGTGGGTGCAGACGCCGGTGGCCGAGGCCTCCTCCCCCGCGTACAGGTGCACGAATCCGGGGATGTCGCCGCCCGCGAACTCCTCGTGCACCCGCTCCTCGAAGTCGCGGATGGTGCGCATGGTGCGGTAGGCCTGCAGCAGAGCGTCTGGGCCCAGCTCCTGGGTCACCGTGGTCGGGAGAGTCCCGGTCATGACATCACGATCCCTCCGTCGATCATGACCGACTGCCCGGTCATGTAATCCGAATCCGGTCCGGCCAGGTACGAGACGAACCCGGCGACGTCGTCGGGGGTCTGCACCCGCCCCAGCGCGATGAGCTGGGAGTAGTTGGCGAGGGCCTCGCCCTTCTTCGTGCCGAGGTAGCTGCCGAGCTTCTCGTCGATCAGGTCCCACATGTCGGTGCCGACGATGCCCGGGCAATACGCGTTGACGGTGATCTGGTGCTTCGCCAGTTCCTTCGCGGCGGCCTGGGTCAGCGCGCGGACGGCGAACTTCGTGGCCGAGTAGTGGCCCAGGTAGTCGAAACCGGAGTGCGCGGCGATCGACGCGGCGTTGATGATCTTCCCGCCGTGTCCCTGCCCGATCATCCGCTCGGCCGCGGCCTGCAGGCAGTAGACGACGCCGAACACGTTGACTCTGAAGATCTTCTCCAGGTCGTCCGGGGTCAGCTCCAGGATCGTCTTGACCTGGGCGATGCCGGCGTTGGCCACCATCACGTCGACGCTGCCGAGCTCCGCGGCGGTCCGGTCGACCAGCGCGAACACGGCTGCGCGGTCGGTGACATCGGCAGGGACGGCGATGCTACGCCCGCCGGCGTCCGCGATCTCGGCGGCGACCGCCTCAGCTCCTGCCTTGTCGAGGTCGTTGACCGCGACGGCGTGCCCGTCGCGCGCGAGCCGCAGCGCGATCGCACGCCCGATCCCGCGCCCGGCGCCGGTCACCACAGCCGTACTCATGGCGCCACCCTGACGAGCAGGTGCCGCGCGCTCATGCGAGCACGTCCCTCGGGCTGACGAGGATCTTCACGTTCTCCTCCTTGTTGCCGATCAGCTCCCGGAAACCGCCGCTCACGAGGTCATCGAGGCCGATCCGGCCGGTGATGAACTGCGCGGCGTCGACGGTCCCGTCGGCGAGCAGCGCGATGGTGTCGGCGTGGTCGCCGCAGTAGGCCAGCGAGCCGATCAGGTTGATCTCCGAGAACACCAGGTCGTTGACCGCGACCTGTGGGACGTAGCCCCAGATGGCCACGTTCACCACTGTCCCGCCCGGACGCACCGAGCCGATCGCGGTAGCGAGCACGGCGTCGATGCCGGCGCACTCGAACGCGACGTCGGCGCCGGCGCCGCGGGTGAGGTCTCGGATGGCGTCAGGGACGTCGGTCTGCGTGGGGTCCAGCACGACGTCGGCGCCGGCGATCTCGGCCTTCGCCTTCCGCGCTGCGGCAGGCTCGACGACGATCACCTTTCCGGCCCCGGCGGCGCGCAGGCAGGCCGCGGTGACCAGACCGATCGGGCCGCCGCCGAAGACCGCCGCGGTCCCGCCCTCGCGCAGCCCCGACAGCCGCACCGCGTGGTAGCCGACCGCGAGCGGCTCGACGAGCGCGCCGATGTCGGTGGTCAGGTCTCCGAGCGAGTGGACCCACTGCGCGTCGACCACGCAGCGTTCGGCGAAGCCGCCCTGCTGGCCGGCGAGCCCGACGAAGCCGAGTGAGCGGCAGATGTTGTAGCGGCCGGCCTGGCACGCGGGGCACTTGCCACACACGCAATACGGCTCGACCGCGACCCGGTCACCCTCGGACACGCCGGTCACACCGGAACCGACCGCCGACACCACGCCGGCGAACTCGTGGCCCATGACCACCGGCAGCGTCTCCCCGGTGATCGGGTGCGGTGCCCCGGCCGCCGGGATGAAGATCGGCCCCTCCAGGAATTCGTGCAGGTCCGTCCCGCAGATGCCGCACCAGTCGACGGCCACCTCCACCTGGCCGGGACCCACCTGCGGGTCGGGGACCTCGTCGATGCGGATGTCGCCTCGACCGTGGAACCGTGCTGCCTTCATGTGACCTCCGTCGGACGTGGTACCGGGTCCGTGCTCAGCGATTGCGGGTCCGCGGCGCTGATCAGCAGTAGCCGCTCGGCGGCGGTGATCAGCAGTTGCCGCTCGGCGGCGGTGGCGAGCACACAGCGGACGTCGAGGATGCGGGGGCCGTCGGCGGCGAGGGTGACGATGACCGGAAGGGACGGCCCGAACTCGATCTCGCGTTCGCCGTCGACCGCCACGGTGCCGGCGGGAACGGCAACCGTGCGGGGTGTGTCGACCCGCAGCGCCGTCACCTCGCGTACCCGGATCGGGGCGATGACACCGGGGGCGATCGGGGCCAGCACGCACCGCTCGGCGGTCGCCGGGTCGGCCAGCTCGACCACCACGCCGTCGGGGTCGGTGCGGCTGGTCGGGCGGAGCAGGCCGGCGATGCTGGAGAGCCCGATCGCGTGCGGCTCGGCGAAGGCGCAGTACAGCTCGTGCAGCGTGTCCGGCTTCCAGAGCGCGCGGGAGCCGACGTGCGAGACGCTCGAGACGCAGACGTCGACGAGCGCGATCTCATGCGCGTCACCGGCCCGCATGTGCAACACCTTGGCCCGGTAGCTGGACTCGGCCACGTCGACGCGACCGGTGGCGACCAGACCGGCCGCGGTGCCCGCGACGGTGGCCTCCCACATCTCGGGGAAGGCGTTGTTGGTGCCGGTCGACAAGGGAAGCAGCGGGACGTCCCCGCTCTCTGCCGCGGCGGCGCGCACCGTGCCGTCCCCGCCCAGCAGCACGATCACCCCGGCGCCTTGTTTGCGCATGGCCCGGACCAGGGCGCGGGTGTCGTCGGCGGTGCCGGTCAGCTCGTCGAGCTCCAGGAACTCGAGCTCCGGCCAGTGCCCGGACGTGGCCGTCCGCCTGTCCCGGGCCCGCGCGACGCCACCTGCCACCCCCATCGAGTCGGTGGACATCAGCACGCGCTCGACGCCGGTGGCCGCTGCGGCCGAGAGCAGACGCAGCGCCATGTTGGTCTTCTCGACGTTCGGGAAGACCGACGCCTGCGCGACGAGCCGGCGGATGTCGCGCCCGGACATCGGGTTGGCCACGATGCCGAGCACCGACCCGGGCTCGGTGGGCAAGCCGGACGCGCCCGATGCCCTGCTCCGGCTGCCGACGTTCATCCGCTGGTCCCGTCTCGTCGTCGAGTCGTCTGATCGCTACCTGGCCGATCGCTGCCCGCGCTTGGCCTTCTGTCACTGCGTTGTCGACGGCGCTGCCACGGCGGGCGCGATCCCGACTGTGACTCACCCCACCCGATCAGGGCCGTGGCGGCAACTGTTGCACCCGGGTTGCACACCGCCCGCGGCGTCGGTCAGCGGTGCGCGTGCAGCGGTTTCCCGGCCAGCGCGAGGTGTGCCTCGCCGAGCGCCTCGTTCTGGGTGGGGTGGGTGTGCACGAACCGCGCGACCTCGTCGGGAACGGCGGCCCAGTTGTAGACCAGCTGGGCCTCGCCGATGAGTTCGCCGACCCGGGCGCCGACCATGTGGATGCCGACGACGGGGCCCTGGGTGCCCTCGGCCCCGGCCTTGATCAGCTTGATCGCGCCGGAGGT
>NZ_JAHDTG010000033.1 GCF_018531475.1 Pseudonocardia mahuensis | reverse complement strand
CGCCTCCGCCCGGACCGGGCGGCCCCCCACCACGTCCCGCCATGCCGCCGGGCCCCCCGCCGCCCCCCGGCCGCGCCGGCCCGCAGCGCTTCCGGCCGAACGGTCCACCCGCCGGCCCGCAGCGCGGGCCGGACGGGGCGCCGAACCCCGCTGACATGGGGCTGCTCACCCACGACGAGACGGGTGCCCAGTCGGTCGCCCGGGCCGGTGGTCCGGCCGTCGCCGAACGGTCCGACGGGCGCCGGCCGCAGTCGGGTCCGGGTGTGCTGGACGGCGGACGGAAGATCACCTGGCAACACGTCCGGCGGGCGTTCTACGTCCTGGCCGGGCTCGCCGTCGTGGGCCCGCTGCTGGCGTTCGTGATCGGCTGGTTGATCTTCCCGGTGCCGTCCGCGGACGACACCGCGGTCACCCAGGTGGCGACCTTCACCTATGCCGACGGCAGCCCGCTGGCCACCGTCCGCCCGGACAACATCAACCGCACGAAGGTCACCCTCGACCAGGTGCCGGTGGACGTGCGGGAGGCCGTGCTCTCCGCTGAGGACCGTAGCTTCTTCTCCAACCCCGGCTTCGACATCACCGGTATCGGCCGTGCCGTGTGGAGCCAGCTGACCGGCGGCATCGGCGGCGGATCGACGATCACCCAGCAGTACGTGAAGGTGACCACCGGCCAGGACCAGTTCTCGCTGTGGCGCAAGTACAAGGAGATCATCCTCGCGGTCAAGATCTCCAAGGAGCAGAGCAAGGAACAGATCCTCGAGAACTACCTCAACGTGATCTACCTCGGACGTGGCGCGTACGGCGTGCAGGCGGCGAGCCAGGCCTACTTCGGCAAGGACGTCCAGCAGCTGGGCGCCTCCGAGGGCGCGATGCTGGCCGGCGTCATCCAGTCGCCGTCGCGCTGGGACCCGGCGAAGAACCCGGACAAGTCGCAGGAGCGCTGGAACTTCGTGCTCGACGGCATGGTCGCGCAGGGCTGGCTGCCCGCCTCCGAGCGGGCCGGGCTGGAGTTCCCGCAGTGGATCCCGCCGGCCCCGGCCGGCGGTGGGATCCCCGGGGACAGCCGCGGGCACATCTACAACCAGGCGCGTGCCGAGCTCGAGGAGCGCGGTATCACCGAGCAGGAGATCGACACCGAGGGCCTGACGATCACCACCACGATCGACCCGGCCAAACAGGAGGACGCGGTCGCCGCGGTCGAGAAGGTGATGAAGGGCCAGCCCGACAACCTGCGCTCGGCCCTGGTCTCGATCGACCCGAAGACGGGCGCGATCCTCGCGTACTACGGCGGCGACAACGGTGTCGGCATGGACTACGCCCAGGCGCTCAAGCAGCCGGGCTCGTCGTTCAAGCCGTTCGTGCTGGCGGCGGCGCTGGAGGGCCCCCGCCCGGTCGGTCTCGGCACGCTCTACGACGGTTCCTCGCCGCAGACGCTCGCCGGGACGACGGTGAACAACTCCGAGGGCTTCAACTGCGGGCAGTGCTCGGTGAAGACGGCGATGACGAAGTCGATCAACACCATCTTCTACCGGATGGCGCTCGACGTCGGACCGTCCAAAGTGGCCGAGGCCGCGCACAAGGCCGGTATCCCGTCCGACCTGTTGCCGGGACCGACCGGTGGCATCTCGCTGGGCGACAAGGAGGTGCACCCCGTCGACATGGCGTCGGCGTTCGCCACCTTCGCCGCCGACGGCACCCGCCGCGAGCCGTACCTGGTCTCCCGGGTGGAGGCGTCCGACGGCCGGGTGCTCTACGACCGCGGTACCACCTCGGGCCAGCAGGCGTTCTCGCAGCAGATCGCCCGCAACGTCACGGAGTCCATGACGGACGTGGCGTCGTCCTCGCGGATCGGGCTGTCCGACGGCCGCCCGGTGGCCACCAAGACGGGCACCGTGCAGCACCCGTCGATCCAGGGCCAGAACAAGGACGCCTGGACGGTGGGATACACGCCGTCGACCTCGACCGCGGTGTGGGTGGGCACCGACGACAACTCGCCGATCAAGAACGCCTCCGGGCGCCCCGTCTACGGCCGGATGCTGCCTGGGTCGATCTGGCAGGGGTACATGAACACGGCGCTGCGCGGGACGCCGAAGGAGCAGTTCTCCCGGTTCGTCCCGCTCGGCGCGCCGCCGGTCTCGGAGGACTCCGACGGCTCGTCGGAGCGCACCCGCTCGGGAAGCTCGTCGGAGAGCCCGCGCTCGTCGGGCTCCTCGGACTCCGACTCGGCCGACTCGACCCGGGACAACGATTCGGATAACCCGCGTCGCCCGGGCAGGTCGGACGGGTCGGACGGGTCGGACGGGTCGGACGGGTCGGGGGACACGTCGTCCGACCCCGGTAGCGAGTTCGACTTCCGATCCCCCAACGGGTTCTCCGATCCGTCGCGGTCCGCCCCCGACGGTGGTCAGGACACACCGGCCGCGTTCCGGGAACCCGCGACGGTGGCACCCGGGTGACCGGGCGCGACCCCGGGACCGGAGCGGGCCGGGTCCATCGAGGTCGCGTCGTCCCGTCGTGGAGCGAGCCGCTCGCGATCGCTGCGAGCCGGCTCGTCGGAGGGCCGCTCGGGCGGCACGCGCTGGTCGGGCGCAGCCGGTTCTGGACCCCGCTGCGCGTGGTGCTGCTGCTCGCCGTCACGGTGCTGGCGCTGGGCTGGCTGGGCAAGGCGCCGTGCCTGCAGCAGTACGAGGCCGAGGACGGAACGCTCGCGCTGGACTGGCGCAACAACCGGCAGTACGTCGCGATGTGCTACTCGGACACGGTGCCGCTCTACGGCATCGAACGGCTGGACGTCGGCGCGCTGCCCTACCGTGACCCCTGGGTGGAGGAGCCCGGCACGCCGTCGGAGCGGGTCCGCTACATGGAGTACCCGGTGCTCACCGGGTTCTTCCAGTGGACGAACGCCCGGCTCGCCGACGGCTGGTTGTGGCTGGCCGAGCGGCTGCCGCTGCCCTCGGCGCTGCCCGTCGTCGTCTACTTCGACATCTCGGCGGCCTGGCTCGCGCTCGCCTGGCTGGTCGCGGTGTGGGCGGTCTGCCGGCTGCGGCCCTCCCGGCCCTGGGACGCCGCTCTGGTGGCCCTGTCCCCGCTCGCGCTGGTCCACGTGTTCACCAACTTCGATGCGCTCGCCGTGGCGGCCGCGGCCGCGGGGATGCTCGCGCTGGCCCGGCGCCGACCGGTGCTCGCCGGGTTGCTGATCGGTGTCGGCGGGGCGGCGAAGTTCTTCCCCATGCTGTTGCTGCTGCCGATCCTGCTCGTCGGGTGGCGCCGCCGGGACGTCGGCACCGCGGTCCGGACGATCGTCACGGCGGTGGCGACATGGGTCATCGTCAACGCCCCGATCGCGCTGGCCTATACCACCGGGTGGTGGGAGTTCTTCCGGCTCAACCAGACCCGGCCTGCCGACCCGGATTCGCTCTACTTCGTCCTCAGCCACTTCACCGGATGGCCCGGCTTCGACGGGGCGCTGCAGCCCGGCCAGCCGCCCGCAGTGCTCAACGCGGTGAGCCTCGCCCTGTTCGCGCTGTGCTGTGCGGGGATCACGGTGCTCGCCCTGCGCGCCCCCCGGCCACCGCGACTCGCGTCGCTGGCGTTCCTGGTCGTGGCGGCGTTCCTCCTGGTCAACAAGGTGTGGAGCCCGCAGTACTCGCTGTGGCTCGTGCCCCTGGCGGTGTTGGCGCTACCTCGCTGGCGGCTGCTGCTGGCCTGGATGGCGATCGACGCGCTCGTCTGGGTGCCGCGGATGTTCTACTACCTGACCCCCGAGAACAAGGGCCTGCCGCCGGACTACTTCCTCGGCATGGTCGTGCTGCGCGACGCCGTCGTCGTGCTGCTCTGCGTGCTGGTCATCCTGACCGTGCTGCGTCCCTCGACCGATCCGCTGCGCGTGCTCGGCGAGGACGATCCCGACTGGCCGGCGCGTCACGGGCGCCCCCGGCCCGTCCTCGGTGCGGTGCGCATCACAGCGGTGCAGCGTAGGCCGGGGACGGCGCCGTCCGGCAGAGTCGAGCGGCGGGCCCGGTGCGAGTGGTGGAGGACGTCGGCGTGGGAGACCTGAGACAGTCGGTGGCCGATGCCCTGGGCGCCTTCGACCGGCGGCCGGTCGACCGGCCGGAGCTGAAGGTCGCCGCGGTCACGATCACGCTGGTCACCACCGGGGCGGACGATGCCGACCTCGCGGACGGCCTGGCGTTCCTGCTCACTCGCCGCGCCACGACGCTGCGCAAGCACGCGGGCCAGTGGGCGCTGCCCGGCGGCCGGCTCGATCCCGGGGAGACCGCGGTGCAGGCCGCGCGCCGCGAGCTGGCCGAGGAGCTCGGCCTCGAGCTGGGCGAGGACGCGGTGCTCGGGCTGCTCGACGACTACCCGACCCGGTCCGGCTACGTGATCACGCCGGTCGTGCTGTGGGCCGGGCAGGTCGGCGAACTGGCGCCGAACCCCGACGAGGTCGGCGAGCTGTTCCGGATCCCGCTGCGCGAGATCGACGTCGAACCGCGCTTCCTGACCATCCCGGAGTCGGATGCGCCGGTGATCCAGGTGCCGCTGTTCGACCGGTTCGTCCACGCCCCGACCGGAGCGGTGCTCTACCAGTTCCGCGAGGTCGTGGTGCAGGGCCGGCCGACGCGGGTGGCGCACCTCGAACAGCCGTTGTTCGCCTGGCGCTGATCGCCCGCCCCGTGCCTGCTGCGTTGTGGAGCCTTAACGCGGTCGGATGGGCTGATGTGTTGCGTTGTGGAGCCTTGGCGCGGTCCGGGGCTTCGATGGGTTCAGCTGGCCGACGGGCCCGGTTCCCGTTCTCGGGGTAGCGCTGGGGACGCCCGTAGGAACAGCACGAACAATGCCGCGAGCAGGACGGCGCGGCCCCACACCCCGAGCGCGACGGCCTGTGCCGAGAACCCGCTGAAGATGTCGAAGTCGACCCCGGACTTGATCGCGTAGAACCAGCGGAAGATGCCGATCCCCATCGCGAGATCGGCCAGCAGGTAGGCGATCACCACGCTCCACGGCACCTGCAGCAGCACGAAGAACGGCAGCAGCCACAGCGTGTACTGCGGGGAGTGCACCTTGTGCAGCAGCAGGAAGCCGCACAGCATCGCCGCACTGACCCCGATCCACGGGTAGACACCCTCGCGGCGCCAGCGCCACCAGCCCACGGCCACCGCCACCGCGAACGACAGCAGCACCAGCGTCGGGGACAGCCAGTCGATGGTGTTCTGGAAGACCGCGTTGTCGGGGTTGGAGGCGGGCCGGAATCCCCAGAACCAGATCGAGTTCGTGGTGATGTCGACCGAGCGCCGCTGCTGGAACGTGAACGACGCCCGCCAGCCCTCGTAGCCGGCGATCGCGAAGGGCAGATTGGCCAGCACCACGGTGAGCCCGGCGGCGACCGGCACCCGCAGCGCACCACGCCAGTCGAGCCCGGTCGCCGCGGACCCGCCGACCCGGCCGCCGCGGGTCAGCACGTACAGCGCGAGCGGTAGCACGAAGGCACCCGGGTAGAGCTTGAACGCGAACCCGAGGCCCAGCAGCACGGCGGCGACGGTGGCCCGCTGCGGCAGCGACAGCGTCGTGCGCCAGCCGTGGACCACGAACACCGCGCCCACCGCGCATGCCACCACCGGCAGGTCCCAGTTGTGGAACGCGTAGAGCACCAGCGGCGGGCCCAGTGCCCACAGCAGCGCCCGCCACCGCGCCAGCCGGCCCAGCAGCCAGCCGGTGACCAGTCCGAACGGCGCCATCAGCAGCGCCGAACCGAGCAGGAACCCGCCGTCGGTGCTCGCGAACAGAGCCCCGCCCCAGATCAGCAGCCCGGTGAGCACCGGGTACTCCACGGTGCCGCCCACGAGCTTTCCGTCGGGGGTGATCGAACCGTCGACGTAGGGGAACGTGTGCCGGTCGACGTCGCGGCCGAGCCAGAGGTGCTGGATGTCGGAGTAGCAGACGTCGCGGTCGATCCGGACGTCGTAGTCGGGGGTGGATCGGCCGGCGCCGTTGAAATCCGGGCCGACGCAGCGGGCCTTGTTGGCGAACCCGAGCACCAGGGCCACCCCGGTGAGCAGTACGAGGACGGCGAGCACGAGCGCGCCGGGCGAGCGTTCACCGCGCAGGACGCCGGAGACCGACGGCCGCACCCGGGCGAGTCGCCGAGCCGGACCGACGGCCGTCCCTGTCACGGCCCCAGCCGCTCGCGCAGGAACGCGATGTCGGCGGCCTGGCCCTCGGCCGGGGTCTCCACGACCACCGGCGCACCTGCGGCGGAGCACACCGCGGCGAGCAGGTCCGGGGAGATGGTGCCGGCGCCGATGTTGGCGTGCCGGTCGCGGGCCGAGCCGAACTCGTCGCGCGAGTCGTTGAGGTGCACCAGGTCGATCCGGCCGGTGATCGCCTTGGCCCGGTCGACGACGTCGACGAGGTCCTCGCCCGCGGCGAACGCGTGGCAGGTGTCGAGGCAGAAGCCGACGCCGAACTCGCCGACCGCGTCCCACAGCCGGGCCAGCGCGTCGAACCTCCGCGCCATCGCGTTGTCCCCGCCCGCGGTGTTCTCGATGAACACCGGGACCGCGAAACCGCCCTCGTCGACCTGCCGGGAGATGAACTTGCGCCAGTTCGCGAAGCCGTCGGCCGGGTCCTCGCCCTTCGTCACGTGCCCCCCGTGCACCACCAGGCCGATCGCCCCCACCTCGGCGGCGGCCGTGGCGTGCTGCACCACGATCTTGCGGGACGGGATGCGGATGCGGTTGTTCAGCGAAGCCAGGTTGACCACGTAGGGCGCGTGCACCACCACGGTGACGTCACCGTCGCGCAGTTGTTCGGCCTGCGGATGGGTGGGCGGTTTCTTCCACCCCTGCGGGTCGGACAGGAAGAACTGGACGACCTCGGCCCCGCGCTCGGCGGCAGCGCCGACCGGATCGTCGTCCCGGACGTGGGCCCCGATGAGCATGTGCCAGAGACTAGTGTTCGGTCCCGACGACCCCGCCGCCGGACTCGCGGCGCATCCGCCCTGGTAACCTCGACCGGTCGCCCTGACCGGCGTCCTACCTGGGACGTCGTCCGACGAACCGCTCCGGGATTCCGCGGCGGTCCGATTCTGTCGGGGCACGGTGAGAACCTCCTGTCGCGGATGCCCCGCGGCCGTTCTGAGTCCATAGGAGGTGAGTGGTTCTCATGCGTCATTACGAGATCATGGTGATTCTCGACCCGAGCCTGGACGAGCGCACTGTGACGCCGTCCCTGGAGACCTTCCTCAACGTCATTCGTGGCGATGGTGGGTCCGTCGAGAAGGTCGAGGTCTGGGGCAAGCGCCGGCTGGCCTACGAGATCGCCAAGAACCCCGAGGGCATCTACGCCGTCCTCGAGGTCACGGCCGAGCCGGCCACCGTCGCGGAGCTCGACCGCCAGCTGGGTCTGAACGAGTCGGTCCTGCGGACCAAGGTGCTGCGTCGCGAGCGGCGGCGTTCGCCGGTTCCCGCCAACGCCTGAGGAGGCCGTCATGGCTGGCGAGACTGTCATCACCGTGGTCGGCAACCTCACCGCCGACCCGGAGCTGCGGTTCACCCCCTCCGGTGCCGCGGTCGCGAACTTCACCGTCGCGTCCACCCCTCGCACCTTCGACCGCCAGTCCGGCGAGTGGAAGGACGGCGAGGCGCTGTTCATGCGCTGCAACATCTGGCGTCAGGCGGCGGAGAACGTGGCCGAGACGCTCACCCGCGGCATGCGGGTGATGGTCACCGGCCGGCTCAAGCAGCGGTCGTTCGAGACCCGTGAGGGCGAGAAGCGCACCGTCGTCGAACTGGAGGTCGACGAGGTCGGCCCGTCGCTGAAGTACGCCACGGCCAAGGTGAACAAGGTCAGCCGTGGCGGCGGCAGCGGAGGCTTCGGCGGTGGCGGCGGTTCGGCCGGCGGCGGTTCCGCCGGCGGCGGAGGCGGCTACGACGACCCGTGGGGTTCCGCGCCGCCCGCGGGCAGCGCCCCGGCCGCCGACGACGAGCCGCCGTTCTAGAGCGAGACCCCGACAGACCACTTCTCCCGCCCGGTGACGGGCGGACACCGAGCACAACCAGGAGTAAGCCCCCATGGCCAAGCCCGTCCTGCGCAAGCCGAAGAAGAAGGTGTGCGCGTTCTGCAAGGACAAGGCTCAGGAGATCGACTACAAGGACACCGGTCTGCTCCGGAAGTTCATCTCCGACCGCGGCAAGATCCGGGCCCGCCGGGTCACCGGTAACTGCCGCCAGCACCAGCGGGACGTCGCCGTCGCGGTCAAGAACTCCCGCGAGGTCGCCCTGCTGCCCTACACCTCGACCGCCCGCTAAGGAGGAGACGTGAAGCTGATCCTCACCGCCGACGTGCCCAACCTGGGCGCGCCCGGCGACATCGTCGAGGTCAAGGACGGCTACGGCCGCAACTACCTGCTTCCCCGTCAGCTGGCCATCCCGGCCACCCGCGGTGCGGAGAAGCAGGTCGCGGCGATCAAGCGCGCCCAGAAGGCCCGTCAGATCCGCGACCTCGGCCACGCCCGTGAGGTGGCCGGCGAGCTCGGCAACCTGTCGGTCACCGTCAAGGCCAAGGCCGCCGGCGACTCGGGCCGGCTGTTCGGCTCGGTCACCGCGGCCGACGTCGTCGACGCGGTGCGCGCCGCCGGTGGCCCGCCGCTCGACCGTCGCGCCGTCGAGGTGCCCGGTCAGATCAAGACCGTCGGCAACCACGCGGTGACCATCCGGCTGCACCCCGAGGTCACGACCGAGCTGGACGTCGCGGTCGTCGCGGGCTGACCCGCTCCGGATCACCCGCCAGGGTGGTCCGACTGATTACACACCGTCACAGGGGCGGGGCTTGGGGCCTGCGGGTCCGGTCCCGCCCCTGTGACGTTTCCGTACCTTTTCCACAGCCTGGCTCATCGACCGACCGCTCGCCGTTCGGCGGTCGCCCACTCGGCGTGCGAGAGGTGACGCCGACGTCGCTCAGTGACATGCTGACCGCGCTGGGTGGACCCGTCCGACACGCCGAAGGACGGGTGTCGCACGACACGCCAGGCGAAGTTGTCCACAGCCCTGGATAACGCTCTCATCTGCGGAAACAGCGCTCGTCCCGCAGTTGTCCCCATACCATCCACAGCGGGCTCCCGACGCGGTCCTGGGAGGGGCCGATTCCGTCCCCAGGTCGTCCCCAGGTTTGTGCACACCGGCTTTTGATCCTGAGCGGCCGCAGGCCTAGCCTCGCCGTTCCGGGGTCGCGATGTTGCTCCGCCGCGCCGACCGTTCACCGTCCAGCAATCGGGTGGTCATCGCGCGGATCGAACTTTTGTTCGATACTATGGCTAGTGGGGGTGACGCTGCGTATGGCGGTGACGGACGATCGGCCGGCCGGGCGTCCGCGTGCGATGCGGGCGGACGAGGCTTCCCGGAGCGCCGAGGCGCCCGCGCCGTTCGACCGGCAGCCCCCGCAGGATCTCACCGCCGAGCAGTCGGTTCTCGGCGGCATGCTGCTGAGCAAGGACGCGATCGCCGACGTCGTCGAGGTGCTCCGGCCGGACGACTTCTACCGGCCCGCCCACCAGACCGTGTACGACTGCATCCTGGATCTCTACGGTCGCGGTGAGCCGGCCGACGCGGTCACCGTCTCGGCCGAGCTGCAGCGCCGCGGCGAGCTCATCCGGCTCGGCGGCGCCCCGTACCTGCACACGCTCATCGCCACCGTGCCCACCGCGGCCAACGCGGCGTACTACGCGGAGATCGTGGCCGAGAAGGCCATCCTGCGACGGCTGGTGGAGGCCGGTACCCGGATCGTGCAGCTGGGCTACCACGGCGCCGACGGCGCCGAGGTCAACGACGTCGTCGATCGGGCCCAGGCCGCGATCTACGAGGTCACCGAGCGCTCCACGAGCGAGGACTACGTCGCGCTCGAGGAGCTGCTGCAGCCGACGATGGACGAGATCGACGCCATCGCCTCCCGCGGCGGCGTCGCGCTCGGCGTGCCCACCGGCTTCGCCGATCTCGATGCGGCGACCAACGGGCTGCACCCCGGTCAGATGATCGTCGTGGCGGCGAGGCCTGGGCTCGGGAAAGCGCTCGCGCTGGACACGCCACTGCCCACCCCGACCGGGTGGACGACCATGGGCGAGGTGGCGGTGGGTGACCTGCTGCTCGACGCGGACGGGCGCCCGACACGGGTTGTCGCCGCGACCGAGGTGATGGTCGGCAGGCCCTGCTACGAGCTCGTCTTCTCGGACGGCACGGTGATCACGGCGGATGCGCAGCACCGATGGCTCACCGAGACCCGTGCAGCACGCCGGGCGCGGCAGGAGGCGTCAGTGCGGGGCGGCTCGCCGAAGGTGCTGCCGGCGGTGCGCACCACCGAGGAGATCGCCGCGACGGTGCGTTGCGCGACGGCTGACGCCCGCGTGAACCACTCGGTCGACCCGTGTGCTCCGCTGCAGCTGCCCGAGCGCGAGTTGCCGATCGCCCCGTACACGCTCGGCGTGTGGTTCGGCGACGGTACGAGCGCCGCCGCCTGCATCTCGTACGACCCTGAGATCGCCGAGTACGTCGAGGACGACGGCTACCGTGTCGTCCAGCTGCCGAACCGCCGCTCCGGGATCCGGCTGCCGGTACCCGAGGCCGCCGGGCCCCGGTCCTGCGTGGTGTGCGGGGCGGAGTTCGTCGCGCGGACGAGCCAGGTTCGTACCTGCGGGCGGTCGTGCGGTGGTCGGGTTCGCTTCGTATCCGCGCCCGTCCCCTCGCCGACCTGCCCGGACTGCGGAGGGCCGGCGGCGGGGCTACGCCGGTGCGCTGCCTGCCATGAGCGGAACGGCACGTTCCAGGCCCGATTGCGGACGATGGGTGTTCTGGGGTCCAAGCACATCCCGGCGGAGTATCTGCGGGCGTCCGAGCGGCAGCGGCGGGCGCTGCTCGCCGGACTGATGGACACCGGCGGAACCGTGACGACCACGGGGGACCTGCAGTTCTCGGTCACCAACCGCACGCTCGCCGAGGACGTCCGCGAGCTGATAGTGAGCCTCGGCTACCGCTGCTCGACCACGACGAAGCACGTCCGGGGCCGGACTCCCGCGTCCTCGATCGCCTTCACGTTGAACTTCACCACCGACGACGAGATCTTCCGGCTCGACCGCAAGCGCTTCGTGCACAAGGAGCGCGCGGCCGAGCACGGGCACCGTCACAAGCCGCGCTACATCACTGAGGTGCGGCGGATCGACAGCGTGCCGGTGCGCTGCGTCGAGGTCGACAACCCGGCCCACCTGTACCTCGCGGGCCGGTCCATGGTGCCGACCCACAACTCGACGCTGGGACTGGATTTCGCCCGCTCCTGTTCCGTCAAGCACGGCCTGACCAGCGCGGTGTTCTCGCTGGAGATGAGCAAGTCCGAGATCGTCATGCGGTTGCTGTCGGCCGAGGCGCGGATCCGGCTGGCCGACATGCGGGCGGGTCGGATGAGCGACGACGACTGGACCCGGATGGCGCGGCGGATGAGCGAGATCAGCGAGGCGCCGCTGTTCATCGACGATTCGCCGAACCTGACCCTGATGGAGATCCGGGCCAAGGCGCGGCGGCTCAAGCAGCGCAACGACCTGAAGCTGGTCATCCTCGACTACCTGCAGCTGATGACCTCGGGCCGCAAGGTCGAGTCCCGCCAGCAGGAGGTCAGCGAGTTCTCCCGGCAGATCAAGCTGCTGGCCAAGGAGCTCGAGGTGCCGGTGGTGGCGATCAGCCAGCTCAACCGTGGCCCCGAGCAGCGCACCGACAAGCGGCCGATGCTGTCTGACCTGCGCGAGTCGGGCTGTCTGACGGCGGGTACGCGGCTCCTTCGTGCCGACACGGGCGCCGAGGTGTCGATCGGTGAGCTCCTCGAGTCGGGAACGACCGGGGTGCCGCTGTGGTCGCTCGACGAGCGGATGCGGATGACGCCGCGAGAGATGACGGCGGTCTTCTCCAGCGGCGTCAAGGAGGTCTTCCGGCTACGTCTCGCCTCGGGTCGCGAAGTCGAGGCCACCGCGAATCACCCGTTCCTGACCGTCGACGGGTGGTGCGCGCTCGGTGATCTCTCGGTCGGAGACCGGGTCGCCACCCCGCGCCGCGTCCCGGCGCCGTTGACACCTGTGCCGATGGCCGAGGAACAGGTGGTGTTGCTGGCACACCTGATCGGGGACGGTTCCTTCGTCCGGCGGCAGCCCCTGCGCTACGCGAGCACGGACGAGGCGAATCTCGAGGCCGTGACGTCGGCTGCGGCCGCATTCGGGATCACCGCGGTGCGTGAGGAGTACCCGGCTGCGAGGTGCACGACGCTGCGCCTTCCCTCGCCGGTCCGTCCGACCCATGGCCGGCGTAACCCCGTCGCGGCCTGGCTCGACGAGCTGGGTCTCGTCGGCCTGCGCAGCCACGAGAAGTTCGTGCCCGCTCCGGTCTTCGCGCTACCGGACGAACAGTTGGCGCTGTTCCTGCGTCATCTCTGGGCGACCGACGGATCGGTGAGCTGGGACGAGCGGAACCGCATCGGACGCATCTACTACGCATCCACCAGTCGACGCCTCGTCGACGACGTCTCCCGGCTGCTGTTGCGCTTCGGTGTCCTCAGCCGACTAGAGCGGATCCGCAAGCCCGGCTACCGCGACGGCTGGCACCTGCACATCTACGGCTCGGAGAACCAGCGCGCGTTCGCCCAGTTCATCGGCGTGCACGGCGCACGCGGTGCGGCGGTCCAGGACGTCGCCGAGCGCCTCCGGGACATCACAGGCAACACCAACCTCGACACCGTTCCCCGAGAGGTCCGGGGACGCGTGCGCAGCCTGCTGTCGACGCGGGAGATGACCCACCGCGGATTCGCCGCAGCCATGGGATCACGGTTCTGTGGCTCGACGATGTGGAAGCACTCGCCGAGTCGGTCCCGGCTGGCCCGTGCGGCCGCCGCGTTGCACGACGCCGACCTGGAGATGTTGGCGACGAACGACGTGTTCTGGGACCAGATCGTCGAGGTCACGAGCCTCGGCGAGCAACAGGTGTACGACGCGACGGTCCCCGGAACGCACAACTTCATCGCCGACGGTATCGCCGTGCACAACTCGATCGAGCAGGACGCCGACATGGTGATCCTGCTGCACCGGCCCGACGCGTTCGAGCGTGACGACCCGCGGGCGGGCGAGGCCGACCTGATCCTGGCCAAGCACCGCAACGGGCCCACGAACACGATCACGGTGGCGCACCAGCTGCACTACAGCCGTTTCGCCGACCTGGCCCACGGCTGAACGGCCCGGGCAGGCAGTCCCCGGAAGTTCGGCCATGAGGACCGACGCCGGCCGCGGTACGCCGGTTCCGTGCCGGGCACGCCGGGCCGGCGCCGGGAGCACGCCACTGGGCTGTGCGAGGAAGCCGTGACCGCGGTCGGCCGCCGATGACCGGTCGCGTGCCTCCTCGCGGAAGATCGTCGGTCATGCCCGCGGGTCGCGCCACATCGGCCACAGCGAGGGCCCGTCGGGCAGCTCGATCTCGCTGACGACCTCGAAGCCGTGGCGGGCGTAGAGCCGCCGGTTGTCCGGGCTCGTGGCCTCCAGGTATGCGGGCTGTCCTTCCTCGTCGCAACGGCGGAGGGCGATGGCCAGCAGGGCCGATCCGAGCCCGCCGCCGCGCAGCGCGGGGTCGACGCCGAGGAGGTTCAGGTAGTAACAGGGGGTGTGCGGGTGCTGCCCCTCCAGCAGGGCCACCACCTCGAAGATGCGGGCGGTATCGGCGCCGGCGATCTGCTCGATCCGGCCGGCGAACTCGTCGGCCTCCTCGTCGGGGAAGGCCTGCTGTCCGGGTGGCGCCCACAGCGCGGCCCCGGTGCCGCCGTCGACGACGTGGCTAGCGCCGAGCGGCTCGTAGGCCCGGGCGAACAGCGTGAAGATGCCCGGCAGCATCCGCTCCCTGCGGGCGGCGTCGGGGATCATCCAGCAGAAGACCGGGTCGTCGGCGAACGTCCCGGCGAGGACGGCGCTGACCACGTGGGTGTCCGCGGCGTCCATGGCGCGGACGGTAGCGGCGTCGGTGGTGCTCATGGCGTGTTCCTTTCCTGGAGGGCCTTGTACCCCGGGATGGCGGGAGGCGAGATCCACCGGTGCTCCGGCGGCGGCCGCGCGGGTCAGGAACAGCTGCACGGCCGTGTACGACGCGCTCGGCTTCGTGCTGAACAACGAGGGGGATCCGGACCGGGCCTTCCCGCTCTACAGCCTGCTGTGGGGCGCCGACGTCCACAACGGCCGCGCGGGGCCCGTCGCCGAGCTGGGCTAGAAGCTGCTCATGAGGTGGCCGGACCGGGCGGAACCGGGCTGGTCGGAGGTGGCCGCCATCGCCGCCACCGCGCACGTCGTGCTCGGTGCCCATGCGCGCGGGACCGGGCTCGCCCGGCGTGTACTGGAGGCTCCGGGCCCGCCGCGCGGTGATCGCGCGGCGGGCGCTGGTCCTGGCGGGCCCGCACGCCGGCGCGGGTGAGCCCGCGCTGCACGTCCTCGAGGAGGCGATCGCGCAGGCGCGCGACGACGACCTGCGGCCGTGGCGCATCGAGCTGGAGAGCTTCCGGGCGATCGCGCTCGCTCGCCCCGGCGCCAGTGTCGATCAGGCCCTGGTCGTTGCGCGTGCCGCGCACCACGAGGCTGCGGTCGCCGACAGTCCTGGCGGCGTGGTGTGCGCTGGTCCACGGCCACCTCCTCGCGCTGCGCGACCCGGGCGCCGCGCGGCCGGTCTTCGAGGAGGTCGTGGCCTGCTCGGCCGACCACCCGCTGGGGGCGCGGCCTGGGCCCCTCCGGAGCGGATCACGGACGGGACGGCGTGGTGCGGCGGGCGGGTGACCCCAGCGGTCCTCACCTGCCGGTACCGCCCGCCGGGTGCGCGTCGTGCCCGGCGGGGGTGGCGGCCAGGGGCCCTGCGCTGAGATCGCGAACCCGGCGGAGACCTGCACGGGTGGCGAGGACGATCAGCAGATCGCCGTCGGCGAGGACCTGGTCGGGTGCGGGCGGCAGTTCGAGGGTGCCGGTGGCGTTGCGGTGCACCGCGATGACCCGGGCGCGATCGGGCTCATGGACGTTGCCGGCGCCGGCGCCGACGAGCTCGGCACCGGCCCGCACCGGCACCTCGGCGATCAGCAGCCCCCTGCGGCCGACCGGGATGGTTCCGAGCACCTGCTGGCGCAGCATGGCGGCGGCGAAGGCGGGCGCGGCCAGGAAGGACACGCTCCGGGAGATCGTGATCCCGAAGTTGCGCTGGAGTTCGGCGAGGTCGTGATCGAACAACCGCAGCACGACGCGTAGGTCCTCGCACATTGGCGCGCCCGTTCAGTGCCGCCCCGAGGTTGGTGACGTCGTTGTTGGTGACCGTGAGCAGGGCACGGCAGGTGCCGACGTGTGCGGCCTGCAGGGTCTCCTCCCGGCTGGCGTCGCCGATCACAACCGGGATCCCGACCCGTCCGGCCGGCGAGACCCCGCGAGCCTGCTCGTCGACCTCGACACCGACCACCGGGACAGGATGCGGGCCCCGACGTTGCCCAGCCCCGCGACGACCACGTGATCGCTCATCGCGCGTGGCCGGCCGAGCGCGTCGGCCAGCCGGGCGCCGACCACGGCGTCGACCACCGCGGCGGTGACCACCGGGATGATCGAGATCCCGACGAGCGGCACCATCGTCTGGATGATCTTGTCGATCGTGGTCAGGCCGGTGTCCGGTTCCGCGGCCCCGGCCGCGTCGAGGACGGTCAGGTACACCGCATCGGACCAGGAGAAGCCGCCCACGGTCGCGAAGAGCACCGTCCCGAGCACGAGCAGGGTGAACAACGCGGGCGCGGCCATGGTCAGCTTCCGATCGAGCAGGACCGCGATGCGCAACCACAACGCCCGGCCGCGGCGCCTCGCTCGTCGAGTGGAGGCGCTCGGTTCGCGCCGCTCTCCCGCGGCAACCGCGAGCACGATGTCCGCCCGGTCCTCGTCGAGGGGCAACAGCTGCGGATCACCAGCCGCAGCCCGCGGTTGAGTTCCTGGGCCCGCAGCGCGGTGTGGATGTTGCTTACGTCGTCCTGATCCACCAGCGCGAGGGCCTCGGCCTCCTCGACACCGGCAGCGCGGAGGGCGGCGTCGTCGAACTCGGCGGCCTCGACGACCCGCACATTGGGCAACCGGCCGATCCGCGGCCCGTAGTTGCGCTCCCTCGACCGCAGGAGGACGGTCACGTGGTCCCCCGGTCTGGGAGACCAGTTCCTCCGCCAGTCGCAGGCCAGCGGGTTGTCCCCGCACACGACGAAGGCCGGAGTCCCCTGCGGGGCATCCACCGTGCTCACCCCACGAGCCTCGAGAGCGGACCGGGCCGGCGCAGCCTGCGAATGATCTTATCGGTGGGCGTCCGGTTGCCGGGGTGGCCGCCGACGAGCCGGTGCTCCGGTTCCAGGCCGGGCACCCGGCGGCTCCGGGCTGCCGGCCACGTACACCGGGCCGGTCGGGAGTGAACGGACTCCGGGTCAGGCCGGGTCGGGCCGCGGAGCGCCGGCGCCGGTGTACGCGAGGGCGAGCGCGAGCATCGTCAGCACGACCCCGATGCCCGCGACGGGGATGGCGCTGGCCCCGCCGAGCAGCAGCAGGATGAGACCGGCGACCAGAAGCACGCGAGGTGCCACACCCGCGGCGCGCATGCTGCGGGGCCCCGGCCGGCCCGCCCGCACCTGGCCGAGGGTGCTGAACAGACGGGCCAGGTCGGGATCGCTGACGGTCAGGTCCTGCTCGATGCGGGCGAGCACCCCACGTTCGCGGTCGTTGAGCACAGGGCCACCCCCGGGGCGTCGGTCGGTGTGACGACGGGACGAACCCTGGCTCCACGCGGACCCGGGCTGTCGTCGCCACGACAGGGTATGTGACCGAATCGTGATCTCCGCGGCGGGTCCGCGCATCCGGTGAGGCGCCGGCCTCGTCAGCGTGCGAAGTGCTCGGTGATCAGCCGGGACGCGTCCTCGGCGCATTCGATCGTGGCCAGGTGCGCTCCCGGCAGCACCTCGAGCCGGGCCCCCGGGATGCCCTCGCCGATCGTGCGGGCATGCGGCTCGACCGGGGTGGACTGGTCGGCCGCTCCCGCGATCACCAGCGTCGGCGCGGTGATCGACGGCAGCCGGTCGCGGTGGTCCCACACCTCGAGAGCCTGACAGCTGGCCAGGTAGCCCGCGTCCGGTGTCCCGGCGACCATCCCGGCGGCCTCGTCGACGACCTCGGGGTGCGTAGCGGCCCACTCCGGGGTGAACCAGCGCGCCACGACGGTCGGGGCGATCGGCGCGGTACCACCGTCGGCGACGGCGGCGATCCGGTCGGTCCACACCGTGCTGTCGGGGAAGTGCGCGGAGGTGCAGCACAGCACGAGCCGGCGCACCCGGTCCGGGTGCTCCGAGGCCAGGTGCATGCCGACCATGCCGCCCATCGACAGACCGCACCAGTCGAACTGTTCGACGCCGAGCGAGTCGAGGGTGGCCAGCACGTCGCCGGCCAGGTCGGCGATCCGGTACGGCCCGTCGGGGACCGGCGAGTCGCCGTGCCCGCGATGGTCGAGCCGGATCACCCGGAACCGCTCGGCGAGGGCCGCGACATTGGGCCGCCACATGTCCAGCGTGCTGCCGAGCGAGCCTGACAGCACCAGGACCGGCGCGTCGGCGTCGTTCTCCGGCCCGTCGATCACGTAGTTCAGCAGTACGGCGTCACTCATTCGTCGCTCCCTCGGTGCGATCGCCGGTTGTGGTCGTCGGGTGGCTGCCGACCGTTCGCATGCCGCGCAGGGTCTCCAGCTCGCGGGCACTCGGCGGGACCGTCACCGTGAGGTCCGGGGAGACCTCCAGCTCCCATCCCGTCTCCGCCCGCACCTGCTCGACGGTGACCCCCGGGTGCAGCGCGGTGAGTACCAGCTCGCTGGTCTCCGGGTCGGGCTCCAGCACCCCGAGATCGGTGATCACCCGGACCGGGCCGGCGCCGCGCAGCCCGAGCATCCGGCGGTCCAGCGGCCCGGTGCCGTGCCCGACCGAGGTCACGAAGTCGACCTGCTCGACGAACGCCCGCAGCCGATGGCGCATCACGACGGTCACCTCGCGAGAGGACGCCGCGATCTCGGGTGCGCCGCCCGAACCCGGCAGTCGCACGTCGGGTTCGGCGTACTCGCCGATGACGGTCGTGTTGATGTTGCCGAAGCGATCGAGTTGGGCTCCGGACAGGAATCCGACGTCGATGCGCCCGGGCTGCAGCCAGTAGTTGAAGATCTCCGGCACCGAGACCACGGTCAGCGCGGAGTCCGTGAGGATGCCGTCGCCGATCGACAGCGGCAGTTCAGCCGGCCTGGTGTCCAGCGTGCCCGACTCGTAGACCAGCACCAGGTCGGGGGCGTGGAGCCGGCGGGCGAGGTTCGCGGCGGTCGACGGCAGCCCGATCCCGACGAAGCAGACCTGACCGTCGCGCAGCGACCGGGCGGCGGCGATGCTCATCATCTCGTCGGCGGTGTAGTCCGGAGACGACGCGGCCGCTTCGGTGACGGCGTCCGAATCGGCACTCACGTCTGCACCCCCAGCTCCCGCAACCAGCCGGTGAAGGCCTGCCGGTCGCGACTGATCGTGTCCCACGCCCGGTAGGCGGCGTTGTCGCGGTCGTAGTAGCCGTGCGCGTAGGACGGCGCCGCCCCGCCCGGCACCTCCGCCACCGCGGTGACCGCCCAGGACGGCAGCACCACCGCGCCCGGGACGGGGGTGAGCTCGTCGACGATCTCCTCGACGGCCACCAGCGACCGCTTCGCGGCGAGCACGGCCTCCTTCTGTACCCCCGTGATACCCCAGAGCTGCACGTTGCCGGCGCGGTCGGCCCGCTGCGCGTGCACGATCGTGACGTCCGGGTTGAGCGCCGCCACGGCGGCCAGCTCCTCCCCGGTGAACGGACAGGTCACCGTGGAGATCGTCGGCGTGTGCAGGGGCAGGTCGGTGCCGGCGTAACCGCGCAGCACGGCGAACGGCAGCCCCGAGGCCCCCGCCACGTACCGGTTGGCCATCCCGGCGTGGCTGTGCTCCTCGATCTCGAGGGGGGCCGGCCAGCCGTTGCCCAGCGCGTCGCGCAGCCGGTGCAGTGAACCGACCCCGGGGTTGCCGCCCCAGGAGAACACCAGCCTCGACGCGCACCCGGCGCCGATCAGCTGGTCGTAGATGAGGTCCGGGGTCATGCGGACCAGGGTCAGGTCCCGCCGCCCCTGCCGGATGATCTCGTGACCGGCCGCGAACGGGATCAGATGGGTGAAGCCCTCGAGAGCCACGGTGTCACCGTCGTGCACCAGCTCGGCCACGGCCTCGGACAACGACACGATCTTGGCCACGGCGGAACGCTAGCTGCCCGCACCTACCCCGGCAATCGATCGGTCCGCTGACCGGAAGATCGGCCCACCGCTGCGGGCATTGCGGCTCCGGTCACGATCGACTCTCACGCCGGGGGGCCCGATGCCAGGGTGGGCGCATGATCAGCGCTCATATCGAAATGCCCGCGGCCGCTGCAGGCCGCTTCCCGCTCGGTGACGGCCCCGGGGTGCATCGCCTCGGCTACGGCACCATGCAGCTCACCGGATCCGGTGTGTGGGGCCCTCCTGCCGACCCGGCCGCCGCCGTCGCGGTCCTGCGCCGTGCCGCGGATCTCGGCGTCGAACTCTTCGACACCGCCGACTCCTACGGCCCCGAGGTCGCCGAGAACCTCGTCCGCGAAGCCCTGCACCCCTACGACGGTCTCACCGTGGCCACCAAAGCCGGGCAGCTGCGCCCGGGGCCGGGTGAGTGGCGCCCGTGCGGGCGGCCGGAGTACCTGCGCCAGCAGTGCGAGCTGAGCCTGCGCCGGCTCGGGGTCGAGCGCATCGACCTGTTCCAGCTGCATCGGGTCGACCCCACGGTGCCGGCCGCCGAGCAGTTCGGCGTCGTCGGGGAGCTGCAGACCGAGGGCAAGATCGCCGCGGTGGGACTGTCGGAGGTCTCGGTCGAGCAGGTCGAGCAGGCCCGGCGGGTGGTCGACGTGGCCACCGTGCAGAACCGCTACAACCTCGTCGACCGGTCCAGCGACGGCGTTCTGCGCTACTGCACGGAGCAGGGCATCGGTTTCCTGCCGTGGTTCCCGCTCGGTGCCGGTGTGCTCGCGGAGCCCGGGGGCGTCGTCGCCCAGGTCGCCGAGGCGCGCGGGGTGAGCGCGGCGCAGGTCGTGCTGGCCTGGCTGCTGCAGCGCTCGTCGGTCATGCTGCCGATCCCCGGGACCTCCTCGATCTCCCACCTCGAGGACAACTGCGCGGCGGCCGGTCTGGAACTGGACCTGGAGACGGTCGCGCTGCTCGACGCCGCCGGCTGACCCCGCCCACCGGCGCATTCATACGTACGTCATATTCGTACGTCTAAGCCACATCGGCACGGCTGCGGCGCGCGTCGCCGCGGCCGGCGTGCTCGGCGGTGTGCGTGATGTTGCGGACCATGCCGCCGAAGACGATGCCGTGGAACGGTGCCACCGACCACCAGTAGAGATGCCCGGCGAGGCCGTGCGGGATGAACACGACCTTCTGCCGGTAGACCGAACCCGTGGGCCTGTCGGGGTCGCGCGTCACGGCCATCTCCAACCAGGCCCGGCCGGGCACCTTCATCTCGGCCCGCAGCCGCAGCACCCGGCGCCGGGCGCCGGGCGGATCGTCCGTGGCGGCCCCGTTCCCGGCGCCGCTGTCCACGGTGCCGTTGTCGACGTGCTCGACCCGCCACCAGTCCAGCGCCTCACCGGTGTGCAGCTGGTCGGGATCGCGCCGGCCGCGTCGCAGCCCGACCCCGCCGAGCATCCGGTCCATCCAGCCGCGTATCGCCCAGGCCAGCGGGAACGAGTACCACCCACGCTCACCGCCGACTCCCGTGACCACCTGCCACAGCTCGTCCGGGCCGGCGGCGCTGGACCGCTCGCGCTCGTCGAGGTACATCGTGCCGCCGGACCACTGCGGGTCGCTCGGGAGCGGGTCGGACGCGATGTCCGCGACCGAGGCACCCGACCAGCGCGTCTCCACGTCGCCGTTGCTGATCCGGGCCAGCGCCAGCTCGACGGCGTGGTCGTAGCCGATCCGGCCCTCCGGCGGGTCCGGGACGTGGTCGAGGATGTCCTGCTCGCGGCACACCACCTCGTGCACCAGTGACTCGATCAACGGGTCGGCGATGCCTTTGGGAACCGGCGTCACCACGTTGACCCAGTGCGCCGACAACCGCGGGGTGAGCAGCGGGACCGGGATGACATGTCGCCTCGGCAACCCGGCCACGGCCGCGTAGCGCTGCATCATGTCGAGGTAGGTGAGCACCTCCGGGCCACCGATGTCGAACGTCCGGTTGACCTCGGCCGGCAGCCGCGCCGCCCCGATGAGGTAGCGCAGCACGTCGCGGACGGCGATCGGCTGGATGCGGTTGCGCACCCAGCGCGGGGTGAGCATCATCGGCAGCCGCTCGGTGAGGTGGCGCAGCATCTCGAAGCTCGCCGACCCCGAACCGAGGATGACCGCGGCCTGCAGCACGGCGGTCTGCACCCCGCTGCGCAGCAGGATCTCCCCGACCTCGGTGCGGCTCGCGAGATGCGCCGACAGCTCCACCTCCTCCGGGTGCAGCCCGCCGAGGTAGACGATGCGCCGCACGCCGGCCTCGCGCGCCGCCTGCCCGGCGATCAGGGCGGCCCGGCGGTCCCTGGCGGCGAAGTCGGTGTCCGACAGCGAGTGCACCAGGAAGTACAGGACATCGACGTCCGCGCAGGCACGCCGCATGCTGTCGGCATCGAGCAGGTCGCCCTGCACCACCTCGACCTGCTGCGCCCACGGAACGTCGCGCAGCTTGTCCGGGTTGCGCACCAGGCACCGCACGGTGACGGTGTCGCCGGTGTCGGCAGCCGCCTCCAGGAGCCGTGGAACGAGCCGTCCGCCGATGTAGCCGGTGGCGCCCGTGATGAGGTATCGCACCCCGGCATGGTGCCGCGCCGCGACGGTATCGGCAGCTCGACGGTCAGGCGGACGAGCCCCGGCGGGCGATGCGACGCAGCAGTTGCGTGGACCGGCGTGGCTCGGTACGGCGCACGACCGTCGAGTCGACCGGCTGGGCCTGCCGCGGATCGACGGCGTTCACCGTGGCCGGGTCCTGCTCGGCGGGCGCGGCGAGCGACCGGGCCGCCGCATTGATCACCGCCAGCAGCGGGACGGCGAGCAGTGCACCCGCGATGCCGGCGATCACGACCCCCGCGGCGACCGCCAGCACGACGGCCAGCGGGTGCAGCTGCACGGCGCGGCCGAGCAGCAGGGGTTGCAGGACGTGCCCCTCCAGCTGCTGCACGGCGATCACGATGGCGAGGACCACCAGCGCCTGGATCGGGCCGTTGGCCACCAGCGCGATGAGCACCGCGACGGCGCCGGTCACCACCGCGCCGACGGTCGGGACGAACGCCCCGAGGAAGACCAGCGCGGCCAGCGGGATCACCAGCGGCACCCCCACGATCCACAGGCCGATGCCGATGCCGAGCGCGTCGACGATGGCGACCAGCACGGTGGCGCGGGTGTAGCCGACGAGTGACGCGAAGGCCCGCCGGCCTGCGACGTCGACCCGCTGCCGGCGGACCCGGGGCGCCCCGCGGAGCAGGAACCGCCAGATCCGGGGGCCGTCGAAAAGGAAGAAGATCAGTGCGAACAGCGCCAGCGCGAGCCCGGCGGCGAGCTCGCCCACCGTCGCGGCGGTGCTGAGCGCCCCGGTGGTGAGGGCGTCGCGGTTGTCGCTGATGGCCTGGCCCAGCCGGCCCGGCAGGTTCTCCAGCTGCGTCGCCGGGATGTTCAGCGGCGGCCCGGCAAGCAACTGCTGGATGGAGGCGAAGCTGGCGGTCAGCTGGGCCTGCAGTGCCGCGAACCCGCTGATGAACGTGTTGATCACGAATGAGAGCAGGCCGCCGATCAGTGCCAGGCCACCGACCAGCACCAGCGCTGTGGCCGGGCCGCGTGGTACCCGGCGGGCCAGCAGCCAGTACACCACCGGCGTCAGCAGGGCGCTCAGCAGGACCGCGATGGCGACCGGGATGACGACGATCCGCAGCTGGATGATCAGGAAGACGAGCAGCCCGAGCGCAGCCGCGATCACCAGCAGCCGGGCGCAGACCTCGGAGGTCACCCGCAACGGGGTCGGGATGGGGGACGGCGGGCGATCCGGTGCGACGCCGTTCGCCGCGGACGCGCCGGGCGGCGTCGCACCGGGCGGGATCGGAGCCCGTGGCTCGGGTGCCACCGGCGGTGCCCCGCGGTGTGCCTGCGGGGGAACGGCAGGAATGGCGCCGTCGCTGCCCGGCGTGCCGGCCTCGTCGTCGCTCATCCGCGAACGGTAGCCCTTCAGCGGGCGGCGCAGGGCTTTTGAGGGCTGCGGACTCAACCCGCTGGCGGTGATGGCACCGGGTGGTAAGACATGGCCCCGGTAGCGTTTTTCGATCATGAACGGACTGCGGGCCGGCTCTCCGATATCGACCTGTGACGGTCCGGTGCAGGCTTCCCGGGTCGGCCCAGCGGTGACTCCGCTGTGCAACCGAGAGGCCGCATGTGGAGTAGTGCGCAACGCAAATGGTTACAGAAAGATGAATTACGCCCGTGTGATTGACCTCCAAGCGAGCAAACACTGTGGCAATCGAGATGGGTCCGGCTACGCAACGAAGTTGGAAGTAGAACGAGCCGCAGGACGACTGGGCCGGCAGCCGGGTACCCGGGCCCGGGCCGGGGTCCCGGCGACGGTACGCGGGGCGCGTGCCGGTGCTCCGGAACCGGCCGCGACGACACGCCGACCCGCGAGCACTGGACGCCGCTCCGTGCAGGTGGGCGCCCTGCAGCGGGCCGGAGCCGCCATCCGTCGCGCAGTGGTCCCGGCCGCCGGACGCCCGGCTGGGCGCCGGCCGAGCCGGTCACTCCGCGCCCCCGGACGTCCCCGCTGCCGATCGTGGACGTCGACGCGGACGGGGCCCGCTGATTGGCTCACGGCCGTCCGCAAATGGGTCGCGGACTCCGTTGAAGGGCGCCGTTGTCCTGCTCGAGCGGCTGCGGCGGGCGCTTTCCGATCACGGAGACGTATCCGACGAGCGATGAAATCCACCCGAAAGAGCGGAGTTGGGCGAAAAAGCTGTAACGGTTGCCCCGAACCCGTTTCCACGGGCGGGTGTCCCCGTTGTGGGTGGCATAGTGCGCCGAACAGCCCCGCTCCGAGGGGCCCGATGGCACTGTCCGCCGGGCGCACGAACGCAGGCAGATTCACGGAGGTGCAGCGCGTGTCCGACCAGGCAAGGGGTGTCAGCGATGCGGTGGCGCGGCGGCGAGCCGCAGCCCGGTTCCCGGCGGCCGTCACCGACACGGGTCCGTTCCCGGGCCGTCATGCGAGCCGATCCGAGATCGCCGCGGAGACACCGATCTTCCACTCGCTGACCGTCGGCGGCTGGCGCAGCCGCCAGCATGAGCCCGCCGCCCCGCCCGCTCCGCCCACCCGCCCGGCCGCGCCGGACCGTCCGGCCGCGCCGGTCCGCCCGGTTGCCCCGGCGGACCCGCTGACCGCATTCCGCCGCGACCCGCTCACCGCGCCCATCCCGATCCAGGCGCTCGCACCGCCGCCACGGGAGCCGGCGTACCAGCCGCGTCGAGCGGCCCCGTCGGAGGGGGCGCACGCCATGCCGGAGCGCGCGGGCCGGCACCGTCAGCTCGCCCCGGCCCGTGCGGGAGCCGGACGCAAGTGGTGACGAGACCGCGGCACTGACGCGCCGCGACGTGCAGCGGCCGCTGGGGAGCGGGTCGCAGCAGGGCCGGTGCCGTGAGACCCGGACGACCACCCGGGCCGCACGGCACCGGCCCTTCGTCCGTACACGGCCGGGCCGCCCGTATCGCTGCGCCGGCCATTCGCGCTTGGGGACGCCGGCACGGTGGACTGCCGGGCGGGATCAGGCCGGGCCGGACCTGGTGGCGTCGTGCTGCTTGCCCGTCTCCACCGCGAGTGACCAGCCGAGTACCGCCGGCTCGGGCGGACCGGGCGGACCGGGCACACCGAACCGGACGACCGGATCGCCGGCGGGTGCCGTCGCCGGCCGCGGTCCGGGGGCACCCGCTGACCGCAGCCCGGCCGGTGCCGGCCCGAGGTGGTGCAGCGCCGGGGCGAGACGCGCCATCAGGCCGCGCAGTGCGTCGAGCGCCTCGGACACCCGGCGCACCCACTCCAGCAGCCGGTTCGCCCAGTGCACCGCCCGCTGCACGAGCAGCCCGGCGACGGCGATCAGCCCGACCCCGGTCCCCGCCGCGACGATGTTGCGCAGGAACGTGGTGATCAGGTCGGCCACCGCGCGCGCCAGCTCGTCGCGCACCACCGCGCGAACCGCGAGCACCAGGGCACCGCCCTGCTCCACGATGACGGCCGCCACCCGGGCCGCCGCCGCGGCCACCACCCCGATCGTCACCAGGCCGTGGGCGACGGGCCGGTAGGCCTCGATCGCCGGCCCGTACCAGGGCGCGGTATCGGCGTCGACGACCGCCCGCAGGTCTGTCGCCGCCGAGTCGGCCTCCTGCGCGATCCGCAGCCAGGCCGCGCTCAGCGCGTCGATCGCCGAGGGGTCACCGGCCAGCTGGTCGAACGGCCCGCGCAGCTGCGGGACGTGCTCGACGAGCCAGCCCAACCCGGCGGCGACGAGTTCGGTGAGCGGGTCCGCCACGAACGCGACGACCTCGGTCGCCCCGCTCATGAGGTTCAGCAGGCCACCGGCCCAGTTCCCCTGCGCGACCGCCGACTGCAGGTCGACGATGCTGTCGAGCAGCCGGGCGCCCTCGGCCGGGTCGTCCGGCCCGGCCACCGACCGCGCGACCGGGCCGGCTCCGGGCGCGGTCATCGCCCGAACCCGTCGCAGATCCGGCGTTCGACCTCGTCGTAGGCCGCAGCCACGTCATCGATGCCGCGGGCGGTGAGGCCCACCAGCGCGGCCTGTCCGCTCAGCCCGTCGGCCGCCGCGGCGGCCAGCGCGAGCGCGTCGCCTGCGAGCGCGATGCCGATCAGGCCGAACGCGTCGGTCCGCAGAGTGATGGCCGCAGCGGTGCCGCCGGCCCGGTCGAACCGCCCGGCCGCCTCCCGCAACCGGTCGGCGTGCGCACGCATCGCGTCGGTGTGTACTGCGAATCCGTCGTGTCCCATGGCGGTACCTGACGGATCGCGCGGCCGTCCGGTTCCATCGCGATGCCGATCGGCGTGCGGGTGCACCGCGGTGAACGAGCGAGACCTCGACGAGACCGGGATGCCCGGAGGACGGCCTAGGCTCATCCGGATGTGGACCAACTGGTCCGGCAGCCTGGAGTGCCGGCCGCGGGCGACCGACCGACCGCTGGACGAGGCCGGGGTGATGGCGGCCGTAGCACGCGCCGCGGACCGCGGCCTGCGTATCCGCCCGGTCGGCGCCGGCCATTCGGACAGCCCGCTCGCCGTCACCGACGACGTCCACCTGGACTGCTCGGCGCTCACCGGGATCGTGGCGGTCGGCACCGACCGGGTCCGGATCCGAGCAGGGACCACCCTGGCCTCGCTGCACGCCGCGCTGGCCGAGAAGGACCTCGCCCTCGACGTCGTCCCCGACACGGACGCGGTCACGGTCGCCGGCGCGATCAGTACCGGAACACACGGCAGCGGCGCCGCGGTGGGATCGCTGTCCGCCCAGGTGATCACGGTCCGGCTGGTGGACGGGATGGGCGCCGTGCGCCGGATCGACGGTCCGGATCTCGACGCCCTGCGCACCGGGCTCGGCGCGCTCGGCGTGCTCACCGAGGTGGAGCTGCGGGTCGTGCCGGCCGCGCTGCTGCACGTCCACGAAGAGCCCGGCGCGCCGTCGGAGTTGCTGGCGGAAGGTGGCGTCCTGGACCGGCACCGGTGGGCCGAGGTGGAGCTCCACGTGCCGAGCGGGGAAGCGCTCGCCCGCTGGGGGGACGTCAGCGAGCCCGGTTCCGAGCCCCTGCCGGTTGTTCGCCGTGACCCGGTGCGGGCCGCGGCCGCCGGCTCCGCGGAGGCGCTGGGCCGGATGGTCTCCTGGCTGGCTCCGACGGTGTGGCGCGCACCGCGGTGGGGCGGGTCGGCGACGGGCCCGGCGCACCGGCTGCTGGTCGATACCCGCCCGCAGCGGACCGAGTTCACCGAGTGGGCGCTGCCGCGCGCGGCGCTCGACGCGGCCGTCCGTGAGCTCAGCGCGGCCGCCGGCGCGCGCGGCCTCGAGGTGAAGGCGCCGGTGCTGGTCCGGGTCGGTCCCGCGGAGTCCGGCTGGCTGCATCCGGCGACCGACCGGGCGACCGCGTGGATCGCGGTGCGGGCCCCGCGTGGAACGGACCCGGGGCCGCTGTTCGGCCTGGTCGCCACCGTGCTGACCGCGGCCGGCGGTCGCCCGCACTGGGCCGGACGGCACGACTGGACCGCCGCCGAGGTCGAGCAGGCCTACCCGCGGCTGGCCGACTTCCGCCGGGTACGCGACAAGCTGGACCCACAGCGCCGGTTCGCGAACGCCCACCTGGACACGATCCTCGGCCCCTGACCCCGACTCACCCGCAGAAATACCCCGACTCGCGGGCAAATCCCCGCGAGTCGGGGTGGTGCCGTGTCCGAGTCGCGGTCAGCCTGCGCGCAACCGCTCCGCGACCGCCCGCACGCCCTCCTGCGCCGCCGCCCGGTCGACCCGGGTCGGCTCGGTGTCGGCCAGCACCTGCTCGCCGGCGACCCACACGTCCCGGACCAGGCGGGCGCCGCCCGCCCACACCAGGTTCGACAGCAGTTGTGCGTCGTCGTCCGGCGCGACGAATGCCGGATCGTCGAGGTCGACGTGCACCACGTCGGCCCAGCGCCCGGTCTCGAGCGCGCCCAGGTCGTCGCGCCCGATCGCGGCGGCGCCGCCCCGGGTCGCGAGCAGCAGCAGGTCGGCGGCGGTCAGCGCCGCCGCGTCCCGGCTGCTCACCCGGGCCAGCAACCCCGCGAGCCGGGCCTGGTGCCACAGGTCCAGGTCGTCGCCGGAGGCGGGTCCGTCGGTGCCCAGACCGAGCCGGACACCGGCCCGGCGCAGGTCCACGACCCGGGCGATCCCCGCAGCCAGCTTCGCGTTCGACCCGGGGCAGTGCGCGACCGCCGCGCCCCGCCCGGCCAGCGTGGCGATGTCGGTGTCGGAGAGCTGCACCCCGTGCGCGGCCAGCACCCGCCCACCGAGCACCCCGAGCCGATCGAGCATGGCGGGCACCGAGCCGTACTCGGCGCGCTGCGCGGCGTCCTCGTCGGCCGACTCCGCGACGTGGATGTGAACCAGTGCCCCCCGCTCCCGGGCATGCTCCGCGACCGAGGCGAGCGCCTCGGGCGGCAACGTGTACGCCGCGTGCGGGCCGTAACCCAGCTCGATGCGCCCGCCCGGGCCCGACCGCAGCCCCTCGGCGTCGATGCGGGCGGAGACGTCGTCGCGCATGTCCTGCCAGCTGCCCAGCCGGTCCCAGCCGGGCACCGCGATGATGCCGGGTGTCACGACGGCCCGGGAACCGGCGGACCGCACCGCGTCGATCACCGCGTCGGTGAAGAAGTACATCTCGACGCTCGTCGTGCAGCCGGTGCGCAGCAGCTCCACGCACCCCGACGTCATCCCGGCGTGCACGTCCTCGGCGGTCAACCGCCCCTCGGCCGGCCACATCACGTCCTGCAGCCAGCGCAGCATCGGCAGGTCGCCGCCCATCCCGCGCAGCATCGTCATCGGGGTGTGGCAGTGCGTGTTGACCAGGCCCGGCATGAGCAGTCCGGGCAGGGCACGCACCGGAGCCTCCGACGGCGGCGCGTCGGCGCGCGTGCCGACCCAGGCGATCCGCCCGCCCGCGTCGACGTCGACGACGGCGTCGCGCAGCACCGAACACCCCGGATCGCAGGGGAGCGCGACCGGTGCGGTGAACCGGAGCGGACCGGCCGCGGAGGTCACCGCAGCCACGCCCGAGCTGCAGTCACGGTGCCCATGCCCGCGAGCGGCTCATCGGTGTCGATGCTCGAGCCCGCGAGCGGCTCATCGGCGCGGCTCCAGCAGCGACCGCAGCGACCGGAACGGCGGCAGCCAGGCGCCCTCGTCGGGCAGCGTGTCGAGGGTCATCCGGGGCAGCGGCTCGCGGAACACACCATCGATGTCCTCGAGGTCGAGGAAGTCGATGACCTCGGAGTTGAGCGCGAAGTTCGCGTACTCCCGGAACCCGATGACGGTGACCGCGGTGTCGTGCTCGACGAGCTTCTCCAGCGGCTCGCGGAACGCCCGGCCGTCGCCGGAGGCCACCACGACGTGCCGTAGCGCGCCTTCGGCGGCCCGCAGCTCGATGTGCCGGAGCATGTCGTCGTCGACATCGCTGTCATCGGCGATCTTCGGTTTGGCGAAGACCCCGAAGCCGACGTTGCGCAGCGCCTCGACCCACGGGCGTACGACCTCGGTGCTGCCGGGGACCACGTTGGTGAACACGGTCGCCTCGGCGACCGCGTCCGGGCCGGCCAGGTCCAGCAGCCACCGGCCGACGGCGTCGAAGCGAGGGCGGAAGGTCGCGGTCGGCCGTGCGCCGAGCAGCGAGCCGAGGCTCATGTCCATGTTTGGTGCGTCCCAGACCAGCAACACCCGGGGAGCGGGGCCGGAGGTCGTCACGATGCCCGCCGCGGCGAGCAGGTAGTGCTCATGGTCGCCGACCCTATCCCGCTCCCCCCGGCCCCGGCCGCTCGCGCGCCCGGTCGCCGGTCAGACTGTGCGGGTGGCTGAGATCTCCGAGACTCCGGTGGACGGCGCCGATCCCGTGCTCGAGGTGGCCCGGTGCACCGCGGCGGCCATGGAGGGCGCGGACGCCGCCGCGCGCGGCGCCGGGATCCGGCTGCTCGACATCGGACCGGGACGGGCCCGGGTCGCGCTGACAGTGGCCGAGCAGCACCTCAACGGCCACGGCATCTGCCACGGCGGCTACCTGTTCCTGCTGGCCGACTCGGCCATGGCGTACGGCTCGAACAGCCACGGGGTGTCCGCGGTCGCATCGGGCGCCGACATCGCGTTCCTGCGACCCGCCCGCCTCGGTGACGAGCTCGTTGCCGAGGCGGCCGAGCGGGCACTGGCCGGTCGATCGGGGCTCTACGACGTCACGGTCCGAGCCGGGGGTGGCGAGGTCGTCGCGGAGTTCCGCGGCCGCACCCGGACCGTGCCCGGACTACCCGGCCCCACGGCCGGCTGATCGGTCAGGACGCAGGCGGCAGGAACGCCGGGCGGGCGTCCGGATCGGGCGCGTCGTAGTAGCGGTGGTACACCGCGGTCAGGGCGCCCGACACCGGCGGCACGATCCAGCTCCAGTCGGCGGGGCAGCTGCGCCCGGCGCTCTCCTCCTTGGCCACGTGGGTCAGGAAGCGCTCCGACTCGGTGTGGTGGTCGGCCATCGTCACGCCGGCCTCGTCGAAGGAGTACTGCACCGCCCGGACCAGCTCGATCAAGGCGCGGTCACGCCACAGCGTGCGAACCGAGCTGGTGTCGAGCCCGAGCCGCTCGGCGATCACCGGGAGCAGGTCGTAGCGGTCGGTGTCGGCGAGATTGCGGGCGCCGATCTCGGTGTTGAGGTACCAGCCGTTGAACGGAGCCGCGCCGTACTGGACGCCACCCACGACCAGCGGCATGTTGCTGATCGCCGGGACCGCGTGCCAGCGCAGCCGCAGGTCGGCGAACCAGGCGAACTCGGGGTGCTGCAGCCCGACCTCGTGCACGGCGTCGCGGGGCAGGTCGAACAGCCGCGGCCGCCCGTCCGTGCCGGCGATCATCAGCGGCAGTACGTCGAACCGGCCGAGCGGCTCCGGGCGCTGCCAGCCGATCGCGACGACCTGATCGGTGAACTCGGCGTACCGGGGGTCGCCGCGCACCCCGCCGTCGGGTGTGCGGTGACCGGCGTAGCGGATCAGCTGTTCGTTGAGGATGCGCGGGCCCGGGCCCTCCGGGCCGTCGGGGGCGAACACGGTGATCGTGGATCGGATCCGCCCGCCCCGGGTGGCCTCCCGCAGGTGTTCGACGCACTCGGCGGCGACCTGCGCAGGCTCGGTGACGTGGCGCCGGTCGCGCACGCGCAGGCCGTTCCAGTACAGCCGCCCGATGCAGCGTGCGGAGTTGCGCCAGGCGACGCGGGCCCCGAACGTCAGCTCCTCGGGGGTGTGGCGGTAGGTGCCCGTCGTCGCGATCTCGTGGAACACCTGGCGCAGCCGGCGGTCCAGCGGGACCATCGGGCTCGTCTCGGCGTAGAACTGCTCGAGGAAGGTGCGGGCCTCGTCGGGGTCGACCGGCTGCGGCACGGGCGGGGCCGCCGGGCGGCCGCCGGTGACCGGGCAGCCTGTCTCGGGGGCCGATCGCGGGCGGACGACGGTACCCATGGATCCGGACAGGGCACCCGTCCCCTCGACGAGAGCGGTCACTCAGGGCCTCCGCCTTCACTCGCCTGGTGCCCCCAGATCGGGGCGGATACCTTTGTACTAGGTCACGCTGTGTATGTCACTGTTAGCCTATTCGTGGTCAGCGTGGTACAGAAGGTCGCGCACTGCTCGTCCCTCGGCTACAGCGCGTTGCTCGAATTTGGTCATCGGCCGCCAATCGGGACGCGGCGTCCAGCCACCCTGCTGATCGGCCGCCGCGTTGCGCAGCGTCGGTTCGGCGTCACACACCGCGCGTATCTGGGTGGCGTAGTCCGCCCAGTCGGTGGCCAGGTGCAGGGTGCCGCCGGGGGCGAGCCGCGACGCGGCGAGCCTGACGAACTCGGGCCGGACGAGGCGGCGCTTGCGATGCTTGCGCTTGGGCCACGGGTCCGGGAAGAAGATCCGGATGCCGGCCAGCGAACCCGGTGCGACGGCCTCCTTCAGCAGCTCGACGGCGTCGCCGCGGAGCAGCCGCAGGTTCGACAGGCCCCTGTCGGTGATTCGCATCAGCAGCTGCGCGAGCCCGGGTTCGTAGATCTCCACGGCGATGTGGTCGGTCTCTGGTGCGGCCGCCGCCAGCGCGGCCGTGGACTCCCCCATACCGGAACCGATCTCCAGCACGAGCGGGGCGGTGCGTCCGAACCAGTCCGCCGGATCGACGGGCCCGGAGCCCGCCTCGGCCACCACGTCCGCGACGTCGCGGCCGTAGACCGGCCACCACTGCCTCCAGGCCTGCTGCTGCCCGTCGGTCAGCCGGGTGCGATGGTGGACGAAGCTGGGGATCCGCCGGTGCGTCGCCGGTGTCGCGGTCTCAGACACCGGAGCACACCGCGGTTCCGCTGATGCGCACCATCCGGCGCTGTGTCTGTCTCTCGGCGGCGGGCCGGGTCACGGGTCTCCTCGACTCTCGATGATCACGCCGGGGAACCGGTCACGGCGGTTCGGGCGTGGTCGTTGCCCCGGCGGTCGGCCCGCCGGTGCTCGGCCAGCAGGGTACGCAGCAACCGGTCGTCCCCGGGCATGGTCCTCGGTGAGGTCACACCGGTGACCACGAGGGCGGCGGCGACGAAGTGGGGACGTGGTGGTTCCAGGTCGCCCCGACGGGGCGACGTGACGGTTTCGTGACCGGAAGCTCGTACTTGTACGCACCCGGTCGTGACCGTCCATCGCCATCCTCACCGTATGTCTGTGCCGATGGAGCGCGAGGACAGGATCGCCGCCCTGGCCGCTGAGCTGGGCCGGCTCGGACGACGGCTGGACGACATGGGAACGGAGCTGTTGTCCCTGGGTGCCGGGGGTGCGAGGGCCGCTGAGGCCGCGCCCGCGTCCGGGAGCGCAGGGGCCGTGGCGCCGGGAGCGTCGCCGCTGCCCGGCCCAGCGGCGTCGGCCCCGGTGCAGCCACCGCCGGGGCCGTCGGGAGCGGCGTATCCCGATCATCCCGCGTCCCCGGGCGCGGCGTTCCCGCAGCCGGCCCGGCCGGGCGCGCCGGATACCGGTGCGGGTCACCCGGGCGGGCCGTACGCCGGTGCGGGTCACCCGGGTGCGGCCTACGGCGCGGCGTATCCCGGTGCCGCCTACCCGGGTCAGTGGCCGGCGGGGTACGCGCAGCCCACCGGGTCCGCGCCCTCGACGTACCTGTCGTACCCCGCCCGGTACCCGGTGGCGCCCCCGGCGCCGGCCGCCGACCGCGGGCCCGGCCCGCTGCGGACCTGGCTGTCCTCCCTGTCCGGAGCCCGGCTGCTGGCCTGGACGGGTGCGGGTGTGACGCTGCTCGGTGTCGTCCTGCTGCTGGCGCTCGCGGCGTCGCGAGGCTGGTTCTCCCCGGCGGGGCGGGTGATCGCGGGCGCGGTCCTCGGTGTGGCACTGGTGGGTCTCGCCGTCCGGCTGCACGGCCGGGAGAGCGCGCGCACGGGCGCGCTCGCGCTGGCCGGAACGGGCATCGCGACGCTCTACCTGGTCGTCGCCGCGTCGACGGCGCTGTACGGGTTCCTGCCCGCCGTGGCGGGCCTGCTGCTCGCGCTGCTCGTGGCGGGCGGCGGACTCGCGCCGGCCGACCGGTGGGACTCCCAGCTGCTCGCCGGGGGCGCCGTGGGCGGCGCCGCCGTGCTGGCTCCGGTGGTGACCGCCGGCTTCGTGCCGTTGCTCGTCGGTCTGGTCCTGGCTCTGCAGGTGGCGGCGCTTCCGGTCGTCCTGCGCCGGCAGTGGCCGTGGCTCGCCGCCGTCGCGGCTGCCGGGCCGGTGCTCTTCGGCTCGCTCACGGCTCTGGTGTCGTCCGGCGCCGACCGGCCGTGGACGATCGCCGCTGTCGCGGCGGTGCTGGTCGTCGGTCTGGTGAGTGCGGTGCCGGCGGCGCGGGCGCTGCCGATCGGCCGTGCGGCCGGCCTGCTGGTCACCGCTGCGGTGCCGGCACTGGTGGTGTCCGCGGCCATCGGTGGGTGGAGCGGTGCGGCACCGGCCGCCGGCGCCGCCCTGCTGCTCCTCCTCCTGGCGGCCTGGCCCCGGCTCGACCGGGTGTTGCGAATCTCTGCGCTCGCCGCCGGCTCCGTCGCGTTGTTCCAGGCCACCGTCGTGGCCCTGGACGGCGCGGCCGAGACCGCCGTCCTGCTCGGGCAGGCGCTCGTGCTGGTGGTCGTCGCCGGGGTGCTGCGGTCGCGCGTCCCGCTGATCATCGGTGGGGCGTACGGGGTGGTGGGGGTCCTGGCTGCGTTGGCCATCCAGATGCCGCCCGTCGCGCTGGCGATGTTCCCGGCGTCCCCGTTCGTGGTCGGGGGGCAGCCGCAGATGCCCGCGCTGGTCGCCGGGATCGGCGTGTCCGCCCTGGTGCTGGCGTTCGCGGTGAGCGTCATGGTCTCGGCCGCCCGGGTCGGGGTGCTGACCGCCGATCTGCGGACCGCGCAGCTCTGGGTGCCCGCCGGGCTCGTCGCGCTCTACGGCGGTGCCGGGCTCGTCCTCACCGTCGCGCTGCTCGTGTCGCCGGACCGGACCGGTTTCGTCGCCGGCCACGCCGTGGTGTCGGTGTCCTGGACGATCGTCGCGCTGGTGCTGCTGGCGCGCGGCATCAGCCGGCCCGCGCTGCGGATCGCCGGCCTCGTGCTCGTGGCCGCCGCGGTCGCCAAGCTCATCCTGTTCGATCTCGTAGCGCTCGACGGCATCGCGCGGGTCGCCGCGTTCCTGGGTGCGGGGCTGGTGCTCCTCGCCGCCGGGACCCGCTACGCGCGGCTGGTCGCGGAGGCGGAGGCTGTGGACGGCGGCGCGCCGGCAGTCGGGCCGGCCGGGACCGCGGGCCCGGTGCAGGGGCCGCCGCCCGGCCCGGTCGGCGCTGACGACACCCGCCAGGCCCCGCCTGCCCCGGAAGGGCCGGGCCGATCAGAGGGGTGACCCGCCGGTTCCGTGGCGGCCTGGTGATCACGCCCGATCCGTCCCCGGCAGGCGCCCATCCTCACGACCCCGGCGCCGGCTCCACCTGCTCCAGGAACGGCCCGAACAACTCCGGCACCGCCTCCTCGGCGAAGCGCAGTCCCGCGGCCTCGCCCACGTCGTGCACCGAGAACGCGCCGGCGCCGGCCGCGGTCGTCGCTGTGATCGTGATGAGCCCGGCGCGTCGCTGGAAGATCGACCGGGTGGCCGTCCAGCCGATGACCCCGTCGCGCTGCAGGGCGACCGTGCTGCGCCGCAGCGTGCCCGACCGCGTCACCAGGTACCGCCCGGTGATCCCGTGCCCGAGATTGCGGTAGGCCTCCAGGGCAAGCGCCACGGCGACCGGCGTGACCACCACGGTGACGACACCGGCCAGCACGAGCAGCACGCCGTTCACCCGGAGCCCGAGCACCGCGAGCACGAGCGCCGGCACCGCGGCGGCAGCGAGGGCCCAGCGCAACCGGCGTCTGCGTGCGGCGGGCGGGTGCGGGGCGAGCCGGACCGACGCGGTCGGGGAGACCGGTTCGCCGAGCACGACCGCGGCGACGCGGTCGGCGAGCGCCCGGGGCGCGGCCGGGAGCAGCGTCGCGTGGTCGGTGCTGTCGCCGGAACCGGCGCCGGAGCCGAGCCCGGTGGCCACGGCGTCCACCCGGGCTGCGCCGGCGATGCGGTTGCCGAGCGGTTCCACCAGATCGACGCCGCGCAGCCGGTGCTCCTCCAGTGAGATCGAGCGCGTGGTCAGCAGCCCACGGCGCACCCGCAGGGTCCCACCGGGCTCCCGGTCGAGCCGGAAGTTCCACCACGCCTCGGCGAACAGTCCCAACGACCCGACGACCCCGACCAGCAGAGTCACCGCGGTCAGTACCGCGACGACACCGGCCACCGGCAGCTCGGCGAGCAGGCCCCGCACATGGCCGAGCACGGAGTTCCGCAGCCCGATCCAGCCTGCGAGCTGCACCGCCACCCCACCGGTCGCCAGCCCCAGCAGCGGTGTCGTGAACGACAGCGGCGCGTACCGGATCCAGTGCGGGTCCAGGCTCGCCAGCCGGCCGTCGGCCGCCTCGGGTGGGCAGCCACCGGCCGCGCGGACCCGGTCGAGCAGCACGGCGCGCAACCGGTCGCCCTCCTCGCGGGTGACCGGGCGCAGCTCCAGCGTGGACTCCCCCGCACCGCTGCGCTGCCCGGTGCCGATCCGCACGACGACGAGGCCGAACGTGCGCAGCAGCGGGTCGGCCGTCATGTCGACGCTGCGGACCCGCTCGAGTGCCAGGCTCCGCTGTGACCGCACGAGCACCCCGCTGCGCAGCTCCACCCGGGACGCCCCGATGCGGTAGCGCGTCCGACGCCAGCGCACCTCGTCGTAGAGCACGCCCGAGACGACCAGGGCCGCGGCCACGGGGAGCACCCAGGCCAGGGCGAACCCGACCGAGCGGTCGGCGGCGATGCCGAGCACCGCGGGCACGCCGGCGCCGGCGGCGACACCGGTCAGCAGCACGGCGGTCACGGCGGTGGTCCGCCGGTCGAGCGCCGTCCAGCCCTCGTCGGTGCCGTTGCGTCCCGCTTCCACCGGGGTCGAGATGTCGATCATGTGGCGTCACCCGGGGTGTGGGAGGTGACCGCGGTGAGTTGCTCGGCGAGATCGGCCGCGACCTCCCGGTCCAGCCCGACCACGGTCACCGCGCCCTTCGCCGATGCCGTCGTCACCACGACGGTGGCCAGCCCGAACAGGTTCTGCAGCGGCCCTCGGGTCGTGTCGACGGTCTGGATGCGCGACACCGGAGCCACCCGCCACTCCTGCCACAGATAGCCGGATCGGGTGTAGACCGCGGTGTCCGTGACCTCCCAGCGGTGCAGCCGGTACCACCACAGCGGCAGGAGGACGCTCGCAGCGCCACCGAGCACCGCGAGCACCGCGGCGGGCAGCAGCCAGAGCCGGGCCGGTCCGATGAGCAGCCCGAGACCGGCGAGCGTGAGCGCCGGTGTGCCGGAGCCGAGCAGGCAGTGCGTGCGCCACCAGCCGACGGCGCGGGTGTCGAGTGGATTGCGGGGCGGCCGCAGCCGCACCGTTCCGCCCGGCACCGGCGCGGACTTTCCCCCCGTGCCCATCCCGCTCCGCCTCCCCCGATGTGCTGTGAGCCCGTGGGCCTAACGATCGCGTCGTTCTATCGGTCGCGCCCTGTCAGCCGTCGGGAGGGCGCGTGCCCGCTCGGGGCGTTCACGATCGTGAACGGCCGGTGCGACGGCGGCCGCACCGGACACCCCCGCTGCGATGCTGCGAGCATGCCCGACCGGTATGCCGACGCGGTGCGCAGCCGCCGTGAGGAGCTGCGCGCCGATCGGCTACGGCTGACCGGCACTCACCGCGCCGAGATCCGGACGAGCATCGCGCTGACCAGGCTCGCGCTGGCCACCGAACTGGCGGCCACCATGGCGGCGCTCGGCCGGGAGACGCGGGCCCACGTCGTCCGCGCCGACCGCGCCGGGCGGTGCCGGCTGCCGGGACTGGTGGCGGCCGCGGTGGACCGGGTGGAGGCCGAACTCGAGTGCACCGTGGCCGGCGTCGCGCTGCTCGCGCTGCGCCGGATCGCCGGGGAGCGGGCGGCCCTCACCGACCTGGATGCCGCGAGGATCACCCCATCGGGCGCGCGCTCCCGGGTGTCGGCCGCCCTGCCCGTTCCCGAGCCGCCCGTCGGCGCCCTGCGCGCGCTGCTGCTGGCCGGCCCGTCAGGGACCGCTTGGCGGTCGGCGCTGCTGCCGGTGGCCGGGCTGCCGGTGCTGGGCCTGCCCGCGCTGGGCGGTGTCGAGGTGCTGCCGCTCGCGGCCGGGCTTGGCCTGCTCGCCCTCTCGGCCACGACGTGGGCCCGGTGGGTGGCCGCCGACCGGGCCCGGTTGCGCCGTTGGACGACCGAGGCGCTGGCCGCCGCGCAGGCCGGCCTGGAGGCCGAGCTCGGGCGGCTGCTGCTGGGTCTCGAGCAGCGGGCCGGTGCGGCACTCGACGCCGCGGTCGCCCGGCGGCGCAGCGATGTGGAGGCCGAGCTGCGCGCGTTGGCCCCGGTACGTGAGGAGGCCGCCCGTGCGGCGGAGTGAGCGGGATCCGGCGCTGCGGTCACCGGGCGCGGTCGACGACCTGCCCGACGACCACCCCGGTGACCACCCGGGCGGCGGCGAGCCGACCTGGAACCCGCTCACCGCCGACCCGGGCCGGATCGGCGTCGCCGTCGCGGACGGGGCCGACACCGACGGCGACGGGGATCCGGACACGCTGGTGCTCACCGAGGACGCCGACCTGGTGCTGCACACCGATCTCGACGGTGACGGGCTGGCCGACCAGGTGCTGCGGATCGGCCCCGACGGGGCGTACATGGTCGGGCCGCGCGTCGCCGGACCGGGCCGGGCACTGGACAACCCAGCGGCCGCGGGCGCCGACGCGGCCGAGCTCGGCGATGTCGGCGCCGCCCCGGAGATCGACACCGCTCCCGGCCCCTGGTGGCTGCCGTGGCGCTGACGCAGGTCGGCCGAGCGACGATCATGTCGTGGCGTCGGGATAGGTTTCCGGGGTGGCGATCGAGAGCATCGACCCCGAGTTCCGGGCCCTGCCGCTGGCGGTGCTCGCCGACGCGGCGCTGAGCCGTGCCCGCGAGCTCGGCGCCGAGCACGCCGACCTGCGGGTCGAGCGCATTCTGTCCCAGTCGATCAACCTGCGGGACGGCCACGCCACCGGCGTCTCGGACGCCACGACGGTCGGGCTCGCCGTCCGCGTCGTCGTCGACGGGGTCTGGGGCTTCGCCTCCCACGTCGAGCTGACCCCGTCCCGGGCGGCGGCCACCGCCGAGCAGGCCGTCGCCGTTGCGCGCACGCTCGCGCCGGTGGCCCGGGAGCGGGTCGAGCGGGCCGCCGAGCCGGTGTACGCCGACGCGGTGTGGGTGTCCGACTACGCGGTCGACCCGTTCACCGTCCCGACCCGGGACAAGGTGGAGCTGCTCATCGAATGGTCGCAGCGGCTGCTGGCGAGCGACGGGATCGACCACGTGCAGGCCGGGGTCGCGCAGGTCCGGGAGAACAAGTTCTACGCCGACCTGGCCGGGACGCGGACGACCCAGCAGCGGATCCGGATCGCGCCGTCGTTCACCGCGACGACGGTCGATCGGGCGGCCGGCGGGTTCGAGACCATGCGCACCCTCGCGCCGCCCGTCGGCCGCGGCTGGGAGTACCTGACCGGGGACGGTTGGGACTGGGACGCCGAGCTGGCGCAGATCCCGGAGCTGCTGGCCGAGAAGACGAAGGCGCCCTCGGTCGACGCGGGCGCCTACGACCTGGTGATCGACCCGACGAACCTGTGGCTGACCATCCACGAGTCGGTCGGGCACGCCACCGAGTACGACCGCGCGATCGGCTACGAGGCCGCCTACGCGGGCACCAGCTTCGCGACCCCCGACCAGCTGGGCGCGCTGCGCTACGGCTCCCCGGCCATGCACGTCACCGGTGACCGCACGGTCCGCCACGGGCTCGCCACCGTCGGGTTCGACGACGACGGCGTGGCCACCACCGAGTGGGACCTGGTGCGCGACGGCACCCTCGTCGGCTATCAGCTCGACCGCACCTTCGCGCCCCGGCTGGGCCTGGAGCGGTCCAACGGCTGCGCGTTCGCCGATTCCCCGCACCACGTACCGATCCAGCGGATGGCCAACGTGTCGCTGCGACCGGACCCGGCCCGGGACACGAGCACCGACGACCTCATCGCCGGCGTCGAGCGCGGCATCTACGTCGTCGGCGACAAGTCGTGGTCGATCGACATGCAGCGCTACAACTTCCAGTTCACCGGGCAGCGCTTCTACCGGATCGAGAACGGGAAGCTCGCCGGGCAGTTGCGCGATGTCGCCTACCAGGCCACGACCACGGACTTTTGGGGCTCGATGGAGGCCGTCGGCGGGCCGTCCACGTGGCGCCTCGGCGGCGCCATGAACTGCGGCAAGGCCCAGCCCGGCCAGGTCGCCCCGGTCAGTCACGGTTGCCCGTCCGCGCTGTTCCGTGGGGTCAACGTGCTCAACACCCAGCAGGAGGCGGGGCTGTAGATGCGTGCTCAGGAGATCGTCGAGCGGGTGCTGGAGCGCTCGGCGGCGCGGGGTGCCGCGATCGGCTGCGTCGTGGTGGTCAGCGAGACCAGCGAGGCCGTGCTGCGTTGGGCGAACTCGACGATGACGACCAACGGGCACACCACCTCGCGGCGGCTGTCGGTGATCTCGCTGGTCGCTGTGGAGGGCGGCACCGCGGCGGGGGTCGTGAGCTCGAGCGCCGCGATCACCGACCCGGCCCAGCTCGACGAGCTCGTCGCGGGCAGCGAGCGGGCGGCCCGGGACGCCGGGCCGGCGCGCGACGCCCAGCCGCTGCCCGAGCCGGCCGGTGCCGACCCGACCTGGGTCGACCCGGCGGCCGAGACCTCGATCGCGGTGTTCGGCGGCCTCGCCGACGGCCTCTCGGACGTGCTGGCCGGCGGCCTGCGTCAGTACGGCTTCGCCAGTCACTGCCTGACCACGCTGTGGCTGGGTACCTCGGCCGGGGTGCGGCGGCGCTGGGTGCAGCCGACCGGGTCGGTCGAGCTGAACGTGAAGACCCCCGACCTGAGCGGGTCGGCGTGGACCGGGACCGCGACCCGCGACTTCACCGACGTCGACGTCGTGGCGCTGGCCGCCGACGCCGGCCGCCGGCTCGACTGGGGCAAACGCCGCGTCGCACTCGACCCCGGGCGGTACGAGACGCTGCTGCCGCCGTCCGCGGTGTCGGATTTGATGGTCTACCTGGCGTGGTCGATGGAGGGCCGCGCCGCGCAGGAGGGCCACAGCGCCCTGGCCGGCCCGGACTGCCCCCGCACCGGCGAGAAGCTCACCGGACTTCCGCTCACGCTGGTCAGCGACCCGGCCGCGCCCGGGTTGGAGTACGAGCCGTTCCTGGTCACGACCGGCTCGGGCGAAGGGATCAGCGTGTTCGACAACGGCGCCCCGCTGCGCCGGGTCGAATGGGTCCGCGAGGGCGTGATCAACGAGCTGGTCTACTCCCGGGCCGAGGCCGCCGAGTTCGGCACGACGTTCACCCCGGCCGGGGACAACCTGCTGCTCACCGGCGGGTCCGCGGCGTCGCTGGAGGAGATGGTGGCCGGCACCGACCGTGGTCTCCTGCTGACCTGCCTGTGGTACATCCGCGAGGTCGACCCGGCGACGCTGCTGCTCACCGGGCTGACCCGGGACGGGGTGTACCTGGTGGAGAACGGCGAGGTCGTCGCCGAGGTCGACCACAACTTCCGGTTCAACTACTCCCCGCTCGACGTGCTGCGCCGCGCCACCGAGGTCGGGGCGACGCAGCGCACGCTGCCGCGGGAGTGGAAGGACTGGTTCACCCGGGCCGCGATGCCGCCGATGCGGGTGCCGGACTTCAACATGAGTTCGGTGTCGCAGGGACGGTAGAGACGCGCCGGGACGCGAAACACGTACCTCCGGCCGCCCGATGCAGTTGAGTGGGCAAGGCACGCGCCGACGACGCCGCGGACCGGAGACCGGGTGGCGAGCAGGAGGGCCGGGCCTTTGTCGTACGACGCGATCAGCGCCTACACCCTGGTGGTGGGTGACGAGGACGAGCCGGCGACGGTGAGCGTCCACGCCACGGCGGACGACGCCTGGCGCGCTCTGGACCGGGAGGTACGGGCGCGGTGCGGGATGCGTGCCCGTCCCCGCCGGGTCGTCGACGCCGATGCCGCCGCCCGGCTGGCCGACGCCTGGCGCGCGGCCGAGCCGGAGTTCCGGTTCTGGAACGTCACGGCGCACCGGTTGCCGATCCTGCTGCCGACGATCGCCCGGAGGCCGGTCGACGCGGCGCGCTGAGGCTCGCCGGGCCGGGCCTGCCGGGCCGAGACGGTGCCACCGCTGTCGGTGCTCGGCGGCGTCGCGCTCGCGCCGGCCGGACCGGGCCGGGGTCAGGGCGTCCTCGGCGGCACCGGGTCGGTGGTGGGCCGGCGGTTCTGCTCGGCGATCCGCTGCTGCACGCCGGCGGAGACCGCGGCCGCGCGCCGGCGCTCGCGGATGCGCAGCAGCACCAGCATCGAGACGCCGTAGGCGATGCCGACGACGACCAGCACCACGCCGAACTTGGTGACCATCGTCTGGACGACGCCCTCCACCGGCACGTCGATCGTCGAGATGATCGCGAGCACGCCCAGGGTCAGCAGGTGGAACAGGACCGTCAGGAGCTGGTTGAGCGAGTGCGCCGTCTCCTTGTTCTGGAAGACCTCTTGCAGGAACGGCTCACCGCTCATGAACAGCACGCGCCCGACCGCCACTGTCAGTCCGACGGCGATCGCGAGGAAGACGAGGTACTGGGCCGTGGTCATCGGGGTCCTCCTGCGTTCCGTGGCCGTGCGAACACTCTTCGTCAGCTTGGTACCCGATCGCCGGCGCGACTATGCTCCGATCGTGCGGCACGCTGTGATCACCGGGCGGCGGCGTGACGAGCCGGGTCCTGTCCGGGTGGCCACGAGCCGGTCGATCGGCGCGGCCGGGAGGGCCGCGGTCACTCCGGTCCGGTCGCTCCCAACAGCGCGCGCAGCCGTTCGAGCAGGTCGTCGACCCCGAGGCCGTCGGGTAGCGGTGTGCCGACGAGGGTGCGCAGGTACAGCCCGTCCCCGACGAGCTGGACGAGCCAGGACAGCACCGGGTCGGTGATCTCGGTGCGGAGCGCCGCGAGCCCGTCGGCATCGACGACGGCGAGCGCGTCGTGCACCCCGGGGCGACCGTCGGCGATCCGCAGCGCTGCGAGGTAGGTCCGGGTGAGCCCGCCCGGGGATCCGCCGCCGGGTGCGGAGGTGCGCAGGTAGTAGTCGATCGGGCCGTGGGTGGCGGCGCGCATGGCCTCGGCGTCGGCGGCGCTGCGCTCGCGCAGCCGGTCGAGCAGCCCGGCGGCGAGCGCGTCCTTGGACGAGAAGTGGTAGAGCAGCCCGCCCTTCGAGACGCCGGCGGCGGCGGCCACGGCGTCCAGGGTGGCGCTCCCCGGACCGTGCTCGATCAGGAGCGTCTCGTAGGCGTCCAGGACGCGGTCGCGGGCGCTCGACACGGCGCGAGTGTAGGTGACCTCACGTCGTCACCCGGCCGGTGGCCTGGGAACATCGGACGTAACTGTACCGTCTGGACGGTGCAGTTTTGAACACCGACGCTCCCTACCAGCGCTCACGAGGCGCCGCTCGAGGACTTTGCATGCCCATCACGCTGCCGCGCACCCCGGCGCGCCCGGCCCCCACCCGGGCCGGTCGCCGGGAATGGCTTGCGCTCGTCGCCCTGTTCCTGCCGACCCTGCTCGTCGCGATCGACAACACGATCCTGAGCTTCGCGCTGCCCGCGATCAGCACCGCGTTGGCGCCGAACGGCACCGAGCTGCTGTGGGTGGTCGACATCTACCCGCTGGTGCTCGCGGGACTGCTGGTCACCATGGGCACGCTCGGGGACCGCATCGGGCGCCGGAGACTGCTGATGATCGGCGTCACGGGCTTCGGCATGGTGTCCCTCGCCGCCGCCTTCGCCACCGACGCCACCCAGCTCGTCGTCGCGCGCGCCCTGCTGGGGTTCTTCGGGGCGATGCTGATGCCGAGCACCCTGGCGCTGCTGCGCACGCTGTTCGGCGATCGCGAGCAGCGCCGGATCGCGCTCGCGATCTGGGCCACCGGCTTCGCCGCGGGGGCCGCGCTCGGCCCCATCGTCGGAGGTCTGCTGCTCCAACGTTTCTGGTGGGGCTCGGTGTTCCTGGTGAACGTTCCGGTGATGGTCCTGATACTGGTGCTCGCCGCGGTGCTGCTGCCCGAGTCGCGAATGGCCGCGCCGGGGCGGTTGGACCCGCTCGGTGTGCTGTTGTCGCTGCTCGCGATGGTGCCGCTGGTACTGGCGATCAAGCTGGTGGCCGGGAGCGGAGTGACGCCCGCGGCGCTCGGTGCGCTGCTGGTCGCGGCGCTGGCCGGGGTGGCCTTCGTCCGGCGCGTCCGGTCGCTGGCCCGGGCCGGCCGGGAGCCCGTGCTCGACGTCGAGTTGTTCGCCGCCCCGGTGCTGCGGGTCGCGGCGCTGGCCAACGCGGCGACCATGTTCGCGACCACCGGCTTGCTGTTCTTCTCCGCCCAGTACCTGCAGCTCGTGCTCGGCCGCACCCCGATGAGCGCCGGGCTGCTGCTGTTGCCGGGCTTCGCGGCGACCGTGGTGTCCGGCCTGGTCGCGGCCCGGCTGGCGCGCCGGTTTCCGCTGCGCACGCTGGTCGCGACGGGCCTACTGCTCGCCGCGGCCGGCTACCTGCTGTGCACCCTGCTCGGCGCCGGGTCCGCCGCGGCCCTGCTGATCGTCGCGTGTGTCCTCGTCGGGGTGGGGATCGGGCTGTCCGAGACGCTGACCAACGACGCGATCATGGCCACGGCCCCGGCCGACCGCGCGGGGGCGGCCTCCGCGGTCTCCGAGACCGCGTACGAGATCGGCGCCGTGCTCGGCACCGCCGTGCTCGGCAGCGTGCTGACCGCGGCCTACCGGGCGGCGGTGCAGGTCCCGGCGGCCCTCGACCCGGCCGCGGCCACCGCCGCGCGGGAGACCCTGGGCGGCGCCGTCGACGTCGCGGCGGGGTTGCCCGCTCCCGCCGGCCCGGGCCTGCTCGCGTCCGCGCAGGCCGCCTTCGCGCACGGTGTCCAGCTCACCGCGGGCCTCGGCCTGGCCGTGCTGGTGGCGGTCGCGGTGACCGTCGTGGTGGGTCTGCGCCGCGGTACCCCGGCCGCACCCTGACCTACCCGCGAGCGCGGGCGGCGTCCTCGGTGAGCCGGGCGGCGAGCTCTCGCACCGCGGCGCGCAGCTCGTCCGGCCGCCGCACGGTGAACCGCCAGCCCAGGCCGGCGAGCAGCTGGGCCATTCCGTCCAGCCGGTCGGCGCGGCCGCGGAAAAGCGCACCGTCCGGGTGCTCGCAGAGCGTGCCGACGGTGCGGGGCAGCCGGCGCCGGACCTCGCCGATCGGGGCGTGCAGCACGACCTCGACCTCGCTCGCGTAGGGCACCTCGGCCAGCCCCGCCACGACGTGCCCCACCGCGTCGAAGTCCGCCGGCGGGGTGAAACGCGATCAGCGGGCTTGTTGTCGGGATCGGACTGCACACCGATCCCGAGGTCCTGGTCGTCGTCAACGTCTGTGGTTACGGCGACGCCGGCGAGACCGTCCGTCGTGCCATCGGCGTCGGCTCGTGGGCGCCAACCTCGAGGACCGAATACGTGCCCGGATCGTTGCCGCAGTCCCGGCTCGCGGAGCTGGGGGTGGCCCGCGTCTCCTTCGGTCCGTGGACCCAGCGCTCGACGCTGACCCACCTGGCCGGGCTGACGACCGACCTGCTCGGCGGCGGTGCGCTGCCGGAGGGCGCCCTTCCGCTCAACTGAATCGTGACACGCTGCGGTTTCGCCTTCGCGGAACCGCAGCGTCGGATCCCTTTTCGTACTCCCCGCGCGGCTGTCCGCGCGTCCGGAACGGTGGTGCGTCGCGGGGGTCCACAACGCGCCGAGTACTGCGGTACCGAACGGTCAAGGATGATCCTCACCCTTCCTGACCTGCGGCAACGGACCTTCTGAATCGATTACATGATCGGTCCTGTGAGTGAATCGACAGTTTCCAGCTGTGGGGTAATCGCTACTCCACCGGTAACCTCTGGATCCATCGTTTCCCCGCCACATCCGGCCGGTTCCGGGCTTGGGTGGGCGTAAGCATTCCCGCGGTCGGGCGTTGGCTCGGCCAGGTAGGAGACAGGACGAGATGACTGCAGCGACCGTGCCAGGGATCGACGACGCGCCCACGACCAACGCTCGCCTTCTGTCCTGGGTGCGCGAGGTCGCGGAGCTGACCACTCCCGAGCGCATCGTGTGGTGCGACGGTTCGGACGCCGAGTGGGAGCGCATGACGTCTCAGCTGGTCGAGGCCGGGACGTTCGTGAAGCTGAACGAGGAGAAGAAACCCAACTCGTTCTGGGCCGCCTCCGACCCCAACGACGTCGCGCGGGTCGAGGAGCGCACCTTCATCTGCTCGGTCGACGAGGCCGACGCCGGGGCCACCAACAACTGGATGGACCCGGTCGAGATGAAGTCGATCATGACTGAGCTGTACCGCGGGTGCATGCGCGGCCGGACCATGTACGTCATTCCGTTCTGCATGGGCCCGGCCACGGCCGAGAAGCCGATGCTCGGCGTCGAGATCACCGACTCCGAGTACGTCGTCGCCTCGATGAAGATCATGACGCGGATGGGCGCCTCGGTGCTCCCGCTGTTCGACGGCCCGAACGGTGACAACTTCGTCCCCGCGCTGCACTCCGTCGGCGCCCCGCTCGAGCCGGGCCAGCAGGACGTGCCGTGGCCCTGCAACGAGACCAAGTACATCGTGCAGTTCCCCGAGGAGCGGCTGATCTGGAGCTACGGCTCCGGTTACGGCGGCAACGCGCTGCTGGGCAAGAAGTGCTACTCGCTGCGCATCGCCTCGGCGATGGCGCGCGACGAGGGCTGGCTCGCCGAGCACATGCTGATCCTCAAGCTGATCAGCCCCGAGGACAAGACGTACTACGTGGCCGCCGCGTTCCCGTCGGCCTGCGGCAAGACCAATCTCGCCATGCTCGAGCCGACCATCCCGGGCTGGAAGGTCGAGACCCTGGGCGACGACATCGCCTGGATGCGCTTCGGTGAGGACGGCCGGCTCTACGCGGTCAACCCGGAGTACGGCTTCTTCGGTGTCGCGCCGGGCACCAACTGGAAGACCAACCCGAACGCGATGCGCACCATCGAGCAGGGCAACTCGCTGTTCACCAACGTCGCGCTGACCGACGACGGCGACATCTGGTGGGAGGGCATGGAGAACGAGCCCGCCCACGCCACGTCGTGGAAGGGCAAGGACTGGACCCCGGCCGACGGTGCGGCCGGCGAGCCGTCCAGCCACCCGAACTCCCGCTACTGCACCCCGATGGCGCAGTGCCCGGTGCTCGCGCCCGAGTGGGACGACCCGAACGGCGTGCCGATCTCGGCGATCTTCTTCGGCGGCCGCCGCAAGGAGACCATCCCGCTGATCACCGAGTCGCGGGACTGGCAGCACGGCACGTTCATGGGGGCCACGCTGTCGTCGGAGAAGACCGCCGCGGCGACCGGCGGCCTCGGCCAGGTCCGCCGCGACCCGATGGCCATGCTGCCGTTCATCGGCTACAACGTCGGCGACTACTTCCAGCACTGGATCAACGTCGGCAAGGGCGCGGACGCCGACAAGCTGCCGAAGATTTTCTACGTCAACTGGTTCCGCCGCGGTGAGGACGGCCGCTTCCTGTGGCCGGGCTTCGGCGAGAACAGCCGCGTGCTCAAGTGGGCCATCGAGCGCCTCGAGGGCAAGGCCGCGGCCGTCGAGACCGCGATCGGCTACGTCCCGACCGCCGACGAGATCGACATCGAGGGTCTCGACACGCCGATCGAGGACGTCGAGGCTGCGCTGAAGGTCGACGTCGAGGAGTGGAAGGCCGAGATCCCGCTCATCGAGGAGTGGTTCGACAAGATCGGCGACAAGCTGCCGACGTCGATGCGTGACGAGCTGGAGGCTCTCAAGCTCCGCCTCGGCGCCTGATCCGCACTCGGACGACGGTGCTGCGGCACCGTTGCCCGATTCGGGGAGACGCTTGATCGCACCGGCCCGCCGCGACCTTCGCGGCGGGCCGGTGTCGTGTCCGCCCTGCCGTGTCCGGCCGGTCGTCCTGCGCGGTCTGTCGTCCGGTCGTGACCGCAGTGTTGCCTTCCGGGCCGCCGCCCGGCCCCGATTCCGACCTACGCTGTCCGACGCCCGGGCGGGTCGAGCGGGGAAGGGGCGGCCGATGCCGCGAACGTCGTCGTCGGACGGTCGCCGGGAGCGCCCGGGACTGCGACGGAACCGGCGGAACCGGTGGAACCTCCTCCTCGTCGCCCCGTTCGTGATGCTTGTCACGCCGCTGTTCAACTCGATCGAGCCGCGGCTGTTCGGGGTGCCGTTCTTCTACTGGTCGCAGTTCGCCTGGGTGCCGGTCGGCGTGCTCTGCGTGGCGATCGTCCACCGGAAGACCGTGGCGAGGTGACGGCGCCGGGTGCGGGCCCGCTGAGCACCGGCGACCCGGACGACCGCGACCGGTGATGATCCGGTGGGCCGGCCCCCGGATGGCCGACGCTCCGGGCCGAATATCACAGAGCGTGATATTCGCGGCTGAGCACGGCTCCTGACCAGCTCGTCTCGCTCTGTCTCGCCTGTCCGCCGGACGGCCGGATTCCTTCGCCGAGTGACATGCGGGCCGGAATTTGACACCCTTCGGTGTGCTCAAAGATCGACTCTGCTCCCCGGACGCCGCTGAGAGTCACCATTCAGCGTTGCTGGATTGCCGATGTACACCATTGGGGTGGAACATCAAGGGGATCTGCGCGATACATCCTGTGACCGTCGATCAGGCGGCGGCCAGGTGGAGGTGACGGAAGTGCTGAATGTCGGACCGTCGAGTTCCGTCGACGACGACGCTCACCTGATCACGTTCGTGGATCGGCTGGCCGATGCGGGCGGGGACGCGCACACCGCAACCGCCAGGAAGCAGATCCAGCAGAGTATCGAGGCCGGTGAGACCCCTGCCGGGTTGCGCCGCCTGGCCGAGGCGCTGGCGGCGGCCGTCGGGGACGGCCCTCCGCTGCCGCGGCGTCCCGCCGACGATCCGGCCTCGGTGGTCGCCGCCGTGCGCGGCAACAACCTGGTGGTGCTCGACGAGTTCGACCCCGACTCCGTCGCCGCGGCGGTCACCGCGCTGCTCGCCGACGGGCGGCGCGTCGTCGTCACCGCCGCCGATCGCGCCGAGCTCATCGCGCTGCGTGACGTACTGCCCGGCGAGGTCTACGGCCGCTGCCTGGACCGGCTGCCGGCGCTCTCCCCCGCTGACCTGCGCCACCTGCGGCGCCTGCTGGCCACGGCCACCCCGGCCCGTCGCGTCCGCGACGGCCAGCAGCTGCCTGCACCGGAGTCGCTCCCCCGGGTCGAGGAGGTCGCCGAGCTGTGCGACCGAGCGCGCCGGACCCGGATGGGTGGTGGGCCGGCCGACCTGATCCCGGGCCTGCTGGCCGGGATCGAGGCCGAGCGGCGCGAGGCGGTCACCTCGGTTGCCCGCTGTGTCGACCGCTCGCTGGGTGCGCTGCGTCCCCGGGAGGACCGGGCGTGGGCGTGGTCGCTGCTGTCCGATCTCGTCTACAGCCGCCACCGCGGGACCTTCGAACGGCTGCTCGAGGACACCGCACAGGCCACGGCGGCCGCTGAGCGCGCCCGCCGGAGCCCGCCGGTCACCGTCGTGGGGCCACTGCCGGGCGGGTCGAGCGAGATGCTCCGCCGCTACCTCGACTTCCTGCGGTCCGGCGGACGGTCTCGGGCGTACTTCCGCTCCGCCGCGCAGCGCGACGTTCAGCCGGTGCTGCGCCAGATCCGGGTCGGTGGCGCCTCGCCGGAGACCGCCGGGCAGGTCCACGCGGCGCTGGAGCACGTCGACCTCGCCGAGCGGCTGACCAGGATCGACGCGGCCTGTCACGAGGTGGGCATCCCGGCCCCGCGCAACGCCGACGAGCTGGCCGAGCTCTCCGACGGCCTGAACCGCATCGGGGCGGCCGCCCGGTCGGTGGGCGCGCTGCGTCACGACGTGCTGTTCATCCACCCCAACTCGCCGATCGCGGTCCCGGACCTCGCCGCCGCGGAGCAGATCGCTGCGGCGATCATCGACTTCGCCGAGCACGGCTCCGCCGCCGAGGCCCAGCAGCGGCTCGACCGGCTCGCGGACGACCTGGCCGGGCGGGCCTCGCCGGCGGCGACCGCGCCGGAGCACGGCCGTGCAGTCATCGCCCTGCGCCAGCGCGACCCGGGGGCGTACGCGGCCGCGCTGGAAGCGCTGTTCGCCGCCCGCCGCGACGTGCTCGACCAGCAGTCCTGCACGGCCCTGCTCGACCGGCTCCGGCAGCACGCCCCCCGGCTGGCGGCGGCCTGGGCGGCCGAGAGCGAGTCGGGGTCGTCCGGGTTCGGCCTGGCCTGGTTCGTCGAGGTGGATCGACTGCTCGAAGCGCTACCCGCGGCCGACAGCGCCGACGTGGTGATGGTGCTCGGCGCGGGCGATCTCGGCGTCGACCGGTTGCTGCTCGCCGCGGTCGCCCCGCGGCTCGTCGCCGTCGTCGGGTCCGGGGCGCGTCCGGCCGACGGGGCGACACTGCTGGGTGTGCTCCAGCGCGCGGCGGCGCTGGTCATCCGGGGCAGGACCGCGGTGCGCGACACCGACGCCCAGGTCGTCCGGCTGCCGTCGGGCACGTCCGGGCCACGAGCGATGGGCGTGGCCGACCATGGCCAGGTGAAGCAAGCCGGAGCCTGACCGGGCTCCGGGACCGTCCTCAGCGCGGTGTGGTGCCCGTGTCCCGCGGCGGGGAACCGGCCCGGACCGCCTCCTCGAGGCGGGCGAGCAGCGCCAGCGGGTCCTCGGCAGGGCCGGCGAGGTCACGTTCCCAGTCATCCGGTGAGTCCTCGCCCGGCCGGTGCAGCGACCACAGGCCCGGCTCGGGATCATCTCGGCGCAGCAGCGCGACCGGGATCGCGGTCCACGCCGTGCCGAGCTCGGGAAACGCCGGTGGTCGCCGGTCCAGGATCGTCACCTCGTCGCCGGTGGTCGTGTAGGCGATCTGACGCAGCGCACGCTCGTCGTCGGGCACACGGGCGGTGCACCAACGGGACAGCTGCACACGAATCTCCTCGGGAACCGGCATGCCGGGATCATCCCGCGGGCAGCGGCTACCGTCGACTTCCATGAGCGATCAGCACCCGGTCAGCCGGTTCGGCGCCGTCGAACTCGAGGACATGCCGGCCGACCTCCGCGAGCGCATCGGCGCGATCGCGGAGAAGTCCGGTTTCGTGCCGAACATCTTCCGCGCCCTCGGCCGGCGCCCGGCCGAGCTGCGGGCCTTCCTCGACTACCACGACGCGCTGATGGAGCGCAGCGACGGGTTGAGCAAGGCCGAGCGCGAGCTGGTCGTCGTGGCGACGTCCGGGGCGAACCACTGCACCTACTGCGTCGTCGCGCACGGCGCGATCCTGCGGGTGCGGACCAAGGACCCCGAGATCGCCGACCGGGTGGCCACCAACCCGTGGGCGGTGGAGCTCAGCCCCCGGGAGCGGGCGATCGTCGACCTCGCCCTGCTGATCGCGGCCGACTCGGCCGCGCTCACCGAGGCCGAGCTCGACGACGCGCGCGCGGCCGGGCTGACCGACGACGAGATCTGGGACGTGGGTGCCATCACCGCGCTGTTCGCGATGTCCAACCGGCTGGCGCACCTGACCGCGCTGCGCCCCAATCCGGAGTTCTACCTGATGGGGCGCCTGCCGCGCTGAGAACGGACAGCAGGCGGCGGCTCAGGGCCAGGAGGCTTATCCATAGGCCGCAAAGAAGAATAGTCCGATAACCGCTTTGAGCATGCTCGGGTACTTTTCCAGCGGTGCTCGGTAGCGGCCGCCTTCTTCGCTGAGTATTCGCCATGTCTTGAGGTGCGCGATGGCATGTTCGACGGCGACGCGGGTACTGCTGAGGGAGGTGTCGAAGTCGATCTGGCCAGTGTTGAGGTCGGCGCCGGGGAATCGCTTGTACGGGACGGTGTCGATCCCATCGACGCCGACGTAGCCCAGATCGGCGACCGTGGGGTGGTCGGCGAGCACCTCGGCCAGGCCGGATACGGCGAAGGCGTACGCGTCGTGGCGGGCACCGTGCACCGGTACCGGGCCGACCGCGACGAGCGCGCCGTCGAGGGTGGCCGCGATCTGCAGGTTCATGCCGGGGTATCCGGCCTTGGCCGAGAACTGGTCCGGTACCCCATTCCAGTCCCAGGTCGGGCACACCGTGCCGTCGACCAGCACCGTTCCGCGCCCGACGACCTCACGCGGGTCGGGCACGACGCCGATGAGGGCCTCGCCGATCAGCGGCCGCAGCAGGTCCCAGCGGCGACTGGCGGTGGACTGGCTGACCCCGGAACACCGCGCCGGCGAAGCCCTGGGTCACGTTCTTCCGCAGCGGGCACACCACCATGGCCACCGACCGGAACAGCCCCAACACGATGGGTCGACCTGCGGAGACGAACTTGTCACCACACAACACGTGCAGTCGCGCCGCCAGATCGGTGAGCTGCTCATCGTTCAGCCCTGTCATGGCCTCGTACCGCAACAGCTCTTCGCCGATCCTTGCTCGGTTCCTGAGAACACCGAACAAGTCGGGAAAAGCTGTTGCACTTCACGCGCGACACGCCCTCGAACTCATATCGAGATCAAGTCGTGAATTGTGCTGGATTCGTCGCGATCGATTTACTGAATTTCCCTTGTGAATAAGCCTCCCGATTGCGGACTCGGAATGCGGCCTCTGATCGCGGTCGAGGACAGTTACATCCGGTCGTCTCTACTCCGCGTGATCGAGCGGATCTCGTCAGTCGTCGCACCGGCGAGATGAAATCGAGATCGACATCGGCATGGAACAGGTACGCGTGGCGCTCTGGCTCACAGTGCAGCGGCCGGGCCGCTTACGACGCCGCATGGAGGGTCGCCTCACGCTTGAGCCGGAAGAGGGCCGTGTGCTCGACGACCTGGAGTTCGAGATCTCGGGGACCACTCTCCTCGAGGAGTATCTCCTCTCCGCCGACCTCGACGACGAGGAGCAGGTCAGGTCGAACGGCGACTGGGAGTTCCGTACCTACGTCGTCGACCAGACCTCGCAGGACTGACGGCGCCGGCCGGCGCGATCTCGGGATCAGCTCCGGTGCTCGGCGCTGGGGATGGCGCCTTCGCCGACGCCCCACTTGTCGAGGATGGCCTCGTAGCTGCCGTCGGCGATCAAGGCCTGCACGGCGCCCTGGACAGCTGAGGCGAACCCGGGCTGGTTCTTCGCCAGCACGATGCCGTAGGGCGCGGTGTCGTACTGGGGGCCGACGACCTGCAGTTGGTTCCCGGCGGTCTGTACCGCGTAGGCGACGACGGGGCCGTCGGCCAACATCCCGACGATCCGGTTCGACGTCAGCGCCGGCGTCACGTCGGTCTGCTGCTGCAGCTCGATCACCTGGATGGGGGCCTTGCCGTTGTCGACGCAGCTCGCGGTGCGCTCGGCGAGGTCCTCGACCTGCACGGTTCCGGCCAGTACGCCGATCGCCCGCCCGCACAAGGTATCGACGGTGACCCGGTCGGGGTTGCCGGACCGGGTGGCCAGGCTGGTGCCGGCGGAGAAGTAGCTGATCATGTCGACGCTCCGGAGGCGCCCGTCACTGATGGTGAGCGACGACATGCCCAGCTCGTAGCGGCCGCTCTGGACGCCGGGGATGACCTCCGGTGACGCGCTCTTCTGAAACTCGGCCCCCAGCCCCAGCTTCTGCGCGATCGCGGTGCCGAGATCGACGCCCATCCCGACGATGGTGCTGCCGTCGGTGTCGACGAACTCGTTCGGCGGGGACGCGGCGTCGGTACCGAACACGATCTTGCCATCGGCCGAGACCGCCGCCGGTATCTGCGCGGCGAGCGTGTCGTCCTTGGCCACCGCAGGCAACGGGACGGTGCTCGGCGCGGCCGCCGAACCCCCGCCGCTGCCGTCGTCTCGTGCCCCGCCGCCTGATGCGCACCCGGCCAGGGCAACGGCGAGCGCTGCGGCGGCGAGCGCTGCCGGGATACGACGGCGGGTGGCGGGGAGCACGGCGACCTCCGGGTGCGTGATGGGGTACGCCGGGATGCTGTCACCTGACGAATCCTGCGGGCTGGGCAGCACCGGCCGCGAGTGGGGAGCTGAGGATGTGTGCACGATCCTCGCCCCTCATGCCGCCCGCCTGTCGTGATCAAGGCGGAGGACTGCGTCGGAGCACCCGGGATTGGCAGGTGCACAGCCGGGGTACGGGAACTCGGACATACTGCCTGCTCGTTCGACGGACGAGAGTCAAGGAATCACGGAGGACTGCTATGCCCCTGTTCAGGAAGTTGGCGACGCTGGCCGGCGCGGCCGAGGCGGCCCGCCGCTACGCGAAGAAAAACCCGGACAAGGCGGCCCGGTTCGTCGACCAGGCGGCCCAGTTCGTCGACAAGCAGACCAAGGGCAAGTACTCGGGCCAGATCGACGGCGCTGCGCGCAAGGTCAAGGGCGCGGCCGGCGTGGACCGGCCCGGTTACAGCCAGCAGCCGTACGGCCCGCCCGGCGGCGGGTCCTACAACCCGCCCGCCGGCGGCCCGGGACACGGCACCGACCGGGATCCTCGCCCCGGCGTCTGAGGGCCGGCTGCGGGCGCCGCCGGGCTTGTGCCTCCCGCACGAACTCCGGACCGATCTTGTGGCCGGACGCGCTGCCCGTGAGGGCGGCACCGTGCCAGGATCGTGCTCACGAACACAGTCGAGTGCTGGGACGGCCGCCCACACCCGGGGCGGCCGGCCCGGCGCGACCAGGGGCCCGCCACGAGGGGCCCGGGTCGTGAGCACAGGAGGCACCATGTCCCAACCGCAGGCCTGGAACCCCGCCGATCCCCGATCCCGCCCGAGCCGCGAGCAGGTCCTCGCCGGGTTGCGGGGCACCGACGCCGGCGGACCCGAACTCGTCCAGTTGCTCAGCCCGGAGGGTGTGCGGCTCTCCGACCAGCGTTTCGACGGCTACGCCGAGGACGTCGACACCGCCGCGCTGCAGGCGCTCTACCGCGACATGGTCCTGGTCCGCCGCGCCGACCGGGAGGCCAACGCGCTGCAGCGCCAGGGCCAGCTCGGTATCTGGGTCCCGTTGCTCGGCCAGGAGGCCGCCCAGGTCGGCGCCGGCCGGGCCATGGCGCCGCAGGACATGGCCTTCCCCAGCTACCGCGAACACGGTGTGGCCTGGTGCCGGGACATCGACCCGACGGAGCTGCTCGGTATCTTCCGCGGCACCGACAACGGCAGCTGGGACCCGATCGCCACCCGCTTCAACCTCTACACGATCGTCATCGGCAACCAGTGCCTCAACGCGGCCGGGTACGCGATGGGCCAGCGTTTCGAGGGCAAGGTGGGGGACGGCCCCGATGCCGAGGCGACGATGTGCTTCTTCGGTGACGGCGCCACCTCGCAGGGCGACGTGCACGAGGGTTTCGTCTGGGCCGCGGCCTACGACGCCCCCGTCGTCTTCTACTGCCAGAACAACCAGTGGGCGATCTCGGTGCCGCTGGAGCGCCAGACCCGGGTACCGCTCTACGAGCGGGCGCAGGGCTACGGCTTCCCCGGCATCCGGGTCGACGGCAACGACGTGCTGGCCTGTCTGGCGGTGAGCCGCTGGGCGCTGGAGGAGTGCCGCACCGGCAACGGCCCCGTGCTCATCGAGGCGTTCACCTACCGGATGGACGCGCACACCACCTCCGACGACCCGAGCCGTTACCGGCTGGCCGACGAGCTGGAGCTGTGGAAGCTCAAGGACCCGATCGAGCGGGTCCGGGTCAACCTGGTGCGCGAACACCACACCGACCAGTCCTTCTTCGACGAGGTCGCCGCCGAGGCCGACGACCTCGCCGCGCGGCTGCGCGAGTTCTGCCTCGCGATGCCCGATCCCGCACCGGACCGGATGTTCGCCGAGGTCTACGCCGAGCCGTCGCCGCTCGTGGAGGCCCAGCGTGCGGAGTTCCTGGCCTACCACGCCTCGTTCGCCGACGGACCGCTGGCGGGTTCGAGCAGCGGGCAGGGGGCCTGAGATGGCGACGCTGACGATGGCGAAGGCGCTCAACGACGGTCTGCGGGCCGCGATGGAGCGCGACCCCAAGGTGATCATCATGGGTGAGGACGTCGGCAAGCTCGGCGGCGTCTTCCGGATCACCGACGGCCTGCAGAAGGACTTCGGCGAGCAGCGCGTGCTGGACACGCCGCTGTCGGAGTCGGGCATCATCGGCACCGCGGTCGGCCTCGCGATCCGCGGCTTCCGGCCGGTGTGCGAGATCCAGTTCGACGGCTTCGTGTTCCCCGGCTTTGACCAGATCGTCTCCCAGCTGGCGAAGGTGCACTTCCGCACGCAGGGCAAGGTGACGATGCCGGTCGTCGTGCGGATCCCGTTCGGCGGCGGGATCGGTGCGGTCGAGCACCACAGCGAGTCGCCGGAGTCTCTGTTCGCGCACGTCGCCGGGCTCAAGGTGGTGGCCTGCTCCAACCCGTCGGACGCCTATTGGATGATCCAGCAGGCGGTCGCGAGCGACGATCCGGTGATCTTCTTCGAGCCCAAGCGCCGGTACTGGGAGAAGGCCGAGGTCGATCCCGGCGCGGAGCCGCCGCCGCTGTTCTCCTCGCGGGTGCTGCGGACGGGGGCGTCGGTGACCGTCGCGAGCTACGGCCCGATGGTGCGCACGTGCCTGGACGCCGCCGCCGCTGCGGTCGCGGACGGGGTCGACCTCGAGGTGATCGACCTGCGGTCGCTGTCGCCACTCGACCTGGATCCGGTGTTCGACTCGGTCCGCCGGACCGGGCGGCTCGTGGTCGTGTCGGAGGCGCCGTCGGAGTCGTCGGTGACCGCCGAGGTCGCGGCCCGGGTGCAGCAGCAGTGCTTCTACTCCCTGGAGGCGCCGGTCCTGCGGGTGACGGGGTTCGACACGCCCTACCCGCCGTCGAAGTGCGAGGACGACTACCTCCCCGATCTCGACCGGGTGCTCGACGCCGTCGACCGCGCTCTGGCCTGGTGAGCGCGATGCGTCAGGAGTTCCGGATGCCCGACGTGGGCGAGGGCCTGACCGAGGCCGAGGTCGTCAGTTGGCACGTGGCGCCGGGTGACTCCGTCACGGTCAACCAGATCATCGTGGAGATCGAGACCGCGAAGGCGGCCGTCGAGCTGCCGTGCCCGTTCGCGGGGACGGTCGGCGAACTGCTGGTCGAGTCGGGGCAGACCGTCGAGGTCGGCACGCCGATCATCGCGATCGAGACGGCGGAGGCCGGCGTTTTGGCAGCGGTGTCCGAGGGTGGCGCGAAGATCGGTGAGGCGGGTGCCGACGGTCGGATCGCCACGCTGGTCGGCTACGGGCCGCGGCAGGGCACGGTCAGCAGGCGGCCGCGGCGCGCGCCACCGGCCCCGGCGACCTCGGGTGCATCGGCCCCGCCGGCACCGGCGCAGGTCGCCCCGCCCGCCCCGGAGACGCCTCCGGTCGATCACGGCGGCGATGCGGTGCGGGACACCGATCTCGTCCCGCTCGCCAAGCCCCCGGTGCGCAAGTTCGCCCGCGATCTGGGGCTGGACCTGCGGTTGATCCCGGGAACGGGGCCGGGTGGGGTGATCACCCGGGACGACGTGCAGGCCTTCGCGGCCGGGAGCGCGGCGGGCGCTGCCGCCCCCGCCGCGGTGGCGCCGGTGAGCGCGGGTGTCCGCCGGGAGCCGATCCGCGGCGTCCGCAGGGCGACCGCCGCGGCGATGGTCTCCAGCGCGTTCACCGCCCCGCACGTCACAGAGTTCCTGTCGGTCGACGTCACCGCGACGATGGCGCTGCGCGACCGGCTGCGCGGATCGCGGGCGTTCGCCGGGGTCAAGCTGACCCCGCTGGCGTTCGTGGCGAAGGCGGTGTGCCTGGCGGCCCGGCGCACGCCCGAGGTGAACGCGAGCTGGGACGAGGCGGCCGCCGAGGTCGTCTACTACGACCGGGTGCAGCTCGGGATCGCGGCGGCGACCCCGCGCGGGCTGATCGTCCCCAAGGTCCGCGACGCCGACACGCTCGATCTGCTCGGGCTCGCCGGGGCACTGGGCGAGCTCACCGAGACCGCCCGGGCGGGGAAGACGGCGCCGGCGGACCTGGTCGGCGGCACGTTCACCATCACCAACGTCGGGGTGTTCGGTGTGGACACCGGCACCCCGATCATCAATCCCGGGGAGGCGGCGATCCTGGCGGTTGGGGCGATCAAGCCGACGCCGTGGGTGGTCGACGGTGAGCTCGCGGTCCGCACCGTGTGCCAGCTCGCCCTGTCGTTCGACCACCGGTTGGTCGACGGCGAGCAGGGCTCCCGGTTCCTGGCCGACGTCGGCGCGCTGCTGGAGGACCCGGGGGTCGCCCTGACCTGGTGAACGGTGATCGCGGCCGGGAGCAAGATTCGGGTTCCATGCGTTATAGGGGTATGCCGTTCGTCCTGCTCTATCTCGTCGTCGAGATCGTTGCGCTGGTCGCCCTGGGCTCCTGGATCGGAGCGGGGTGGACCTTGCTCGTCCTGCTGGCCGGGTCGGTCCTCGGTCTCTGGCTCGCGCGGCGCGAGGGGGTCCGAGCGGCCCAGGCGCTCGCCGAGGCGGTGCGCAACCGCCGGGTCGCGCACCCGGAGCTGACCGACGGCCTGCTGGTCGCGGCCGGCGGTCTGCTGCTGTTCGTCCCGGGCCTGGTCACCGACCTGGCCGGGTTGCTGCTGGTACTGCCGCCGACCCGGGCGCTCGTCCGGCGCCGGCTCGTGCGGGCCGCCGAGCGGCGGACGCCCGGGTTGCGCACGGCCCGGATCCGCGCCGACGGCCCGGTCGTCGACGGTGACGTGGTGACGACCGGCCCGGGCGGGTTCGGCCCGTCCGGCGCCGATCCCGGGTCGCGGACGGCGCCGCGGGCCGTCCAGGGCCCGGCGAACGGCGGCGCCGTCGATGGAGTCGACGGAATCGTGATCGACGGCAGTGTCGTCGAGAACGACCCGGTCGATGACTCTCGTGACGCGGGCCGCACATCCCGCTGAGGAGATCCGCCCGATCGAGCAGGTCCGAACTCGTCGGATTCGAATTCACAGCCGGGTTGCCGGTCGGTGACCGGCAACCCGGCGCCCGAGGTGATCTTATTTGGCGTTGACGAACGACGTGGTGACCATTTCCACGGGCACGGCGGCGTTGTTGAATCCGGTGGCCGCGCCGGTGAGGATGAGCAGGCCCGTCGCACCGGCGAGCAGGGCCCGTGTCGCCGCCAGTCCACCTGCCTTGCGCGACTTCTTCTGCGGGTACCGCAGCGGCAGCGTGTTCCGGGTCTTACGAGCCAGTCTGTGCTTTCCCCCGCGCCGGTTCATGAAATGCACCCCCAATGACTCGATTAGGCCAAACGAGTGTCAGCTTGCGGGCGCTGTTTGCGCTACTCCGAACGTGAACATCACCCGAACGAGAGCGCGTCGGTTGTGCACTGGGACGAATGGGGGCTCGCCCCGAGCGCGTCTCAGGGCAGCAGGGTCCAGGTCGTGGTGCAGTGGGCGGTGACCCGCACCGGTTCGGGCTCCAGCCCGAGGTCGTGCACGTCCACGGCCGCCTCGGCCCGGGCGGCCATCCGATAGGCGACCGGGGCGCCGTGCTCGGGTGCCTCGGAGAGCCGGCGCAGCGGGCCGAGCAGCCCGCCCAGCGCCGCGGCGTAGCCCTCGGCCCGTTCGCGCGCGTCGGCCACCGCGCGCTGCTGGGCCGACCGCAGCGCTGCTGACGGGTCCTCCAGGGTCCAGCGTGGACCGTTGAGGGCGGCCGGCTCGACGGCGACGAGCGCGTTGAGGAGTTCCTCCAGCACCGCCACATCGGTCACCAGCAGGGCGAGGTCCTCGCTCGCGCGGCAACCCGACGGCCGGTTGCCCCGCCACTCGGTGTGCACCCACAGCCGACGGCTGCGCACGGTCACCCCGGGTACCGAGAGCGCGGGCTCCGCCGCGGCGACCCGTTTCCCGAGATCCCGGACGGCGGTCGCCCGGTCGCGGCCGGTGGCCGAGAAGCTCACGTCGAGCTCGGCCCGGTCGGCGACCTGCTCGTCCCAGCCGGTTCCCGCGGTCACGATCTCCGGCCCGTCGGCGGAGGCAGGCGCAGTGTCGGTCACGACGGCCAGCCAACCAGATCGCCTCGTCTACAGGGATCTAGTCCTGGTCCGAGATCGGCCGATACAGCAGTAGCGAGGTGTGGCAGGTAGCGTGACCCGCCATGCCCGGCCCCCTGCGGCGCTTGCGTCGCCTGGTGCGCGAGGGCCCTTCGGATGCCCCGGGCAGGCTCATCGACGGGCTCGGCCGAATGGGGTTGGTCGGCTACGGCGTCGTGCACCTGCTGGTGGCCTGGCTCGCCCTGCAGACCGCTTTCGGCGTTCCCGCCCGTGCGGCCGACACCCAGGGCGCCATCGGTTTCATCGCGCAGACCCGCTTCGGCGTCGCGGCCCTCCTCGTCGCCACGATCGGGCTGATCGCGTTCGCGGTCTGGCAGCTCACCGCCGCCCTCATCGGCTTCCGCTGGGTCCCGGGTGGCGAACGCACGCGCAAGCGGGCCGGCGCGACGGCGAAGGCCGTGGCCATGCTCGCGCTGGCGGCGGTGACGATCGGTTTCGTCGACGGTGTGGGCACGCGCTCGGGCGACGGCGGTGCCCGGGCGCTCACCGCCGACGTGCTGAGCCTGCCGTTCGGGAGGCTGCTGGTGGGGCTGGCTGCGGTCGTCATCCTGGCGATCGCCGTGGCGATGACCTACACCGGCGTGCGGCGCACCTTCATGGGCGACCTCGACGTGCGCGAGCTCGCGCCTGCCGCGCGGCGGTCCATCGAACTGGTCGGCGTCGTCGGGCACCTGGCCCGGGCGCTGGCGTTGGCGGTGGTGGGGCTGCTCGTCGGGGCTGCGGCGGTGGCCTCGGACCCGGGGCATGCGGGCGGCCTGGACGCCGCGCTGCGTGCGCTCGGCGAGACCGGCCTGGGCACGTCGCTGCTGGTGGTCGTGGCCATGGGCTTCGCGGCCTTCGGCCTGTTCTGCTTCGCCGATGCGGCGACCCGGCGGGCCTGACCCGATCGGCTTCTCTACGGAAGTATCCGATCTTGACTAGAGAGTCCTAGAGGAGTCGATCGACGACACGCCATCGGCCTGGATAGCGAAATCTAGGGCCCGGCCAAGATGGCCGGATACCGTCCGATCCATGGATCCCGTGCGGAATCCCTTCGCTCCCGGCGCAGGTCAGCGGCCTCCGGAGCTGGCCGGGCGGGACAAGGAGGTCGACGCGTTCGAGATCGTGCTCGAGCGTGTCGCGCGCGGCCGCCCGGAGCGCAGTCTGGTGCTGACCGGGTTGCGCGGCGTCGGCAAGACGGTGCTGCTCGGGGAGTTGCGGTCGATGGCGCTCCGGCAGGGCTGGGGCGCGGGCAAGATCGAGGCCCGGCCGGACGCCGACCTCCGCCGTCCGCTGTCCGCCGCGTTGCACCGGGCGATCCGCGACCTCGCCGTCCGGCACCGCGCCCCCGAACGGGTCGACGAGGTGCTCGGCGTGCTCAAGGCGTTCGTGCTGCGCTCCGCGCCCGACGGCGCGAAGCTGCGCGACCGCTGGCAGCCGGGCATCGACGTGCCGGTCAAGAGCGGCCGCGCCGACTCCGGGGACATCGAGATCGACCTGGTCGAGCTGTTCACCGAGGTGGCGGAGCTCGCGGCGGATGTCGGCACGGGCGTCGCGCTGCTCATCGACGAGATGCAGGACCTGCGGCCCGACGACGTGTCGGCGCTCTGCGCGGCATGCCACGAGCTCTCCCAGTCGCGCGCGCCGCTCGTCGTCGTCGGTGCGGGGCTGCCGCACCTGCCGGCTGTGCTGTCGGCGTCGAAGTCCTATTCGGAGCGGCTGTTCAAGTACGCCCGCATCGGTCAGCTCGATCGTGCCGACGCCGACTTCGCGCTCCTCGCCCCGGCCCGCCGTGAGGACGCCGGTTTCGACGAGGAGGCCCTCGATGAGCTCTACACCGCGTCCGGTGGCTACCCCTACTTCGTCCAGGCCTACGGCAAGGCGGCCTGGGACGCGGCACCGACCAGCCCGATCGGGGTCGCGGACGTCGCGATGGCGGCCCCCGAGGCCGATGCGGAGCTCGCCGTCGGCTTCTTCGGGTCACGGTTCGAGCGGGCCACCCCGGCCGAGCGCGAGTACCTGCGCGCGATGGCGGAGCTGGCTGCCGGTCGCGACGAGCCGGTCGTGACCTCGGGGATCGCCGAGCACCTCTCGCGCCGCGCGTCCTCACTCTCCCCGGCCCGCGACAGCCTTCTGAAGAAGGGCCTGGTCTTCTCGGCCCAGCGGGGCCAGATCGCCTTCACCGTGCCGCACTTCGGGCGGTACCTGCTCGCCCACACCTGACTGCACCGACTGGTCTGAACGGGTGAAACCCAGATCGGCGGCCGGGCGCAGTAACGCAGGGCCGCTCTACTCCGATTCCCCGTACAGCCCCGTGGCGCTGTCGGACCCCCGACCTGGCAGCACCACGGGGCTTTCCCATGCCGGGTGCCCGGGCGGGGCCGGTCAGGTGGGTGCGGGTGGCGCGCGGCTGATCGTCGGCGGCCCGTAGCATCGGCCCGGTGCCGAACCCGAAATTCGAGATCCAGATGCTGCACGATCGCGTCATGATCAAGATCGTTGAGGGCGCCGGCGAGCGGCGGAGCAACGCAGGAATCGTCATTCCGGCAACCGCTCAGGTCGCCAAGCGTCTGGTTTGGGGAGAGGTGTTCGGAGTCGGGCAGCACGTCCGCACCGTCAAAGTGGGGGATCGGGTGTTGCTCAGTCCGGACGACCAGCACGAGGTCGAGGTGCAGGGCAATGCCTATCTGGTGATGAGGGAACGTGACCTCCACGCCGTGGCTGCCGAACGCATCGAACACGGGACCGGCCTGTACCTGTGACGGCCCGGCCCCGCAGGGCCGGTCCTTCAGTTGTGCGGTGAAGGGAAAACTGACTTCATGCCCGAGCGGCAGCCCTCGCCTGACGAGGTGACGCAGCGCCCGACGTCGGCGGAGCCCGAAAGCTCCGCGTCCCCGGGGCCAGATCCGACGAACGACGCCGCCGGCACGCCGTCCGCGTCCGGCAACGGGACGCCCACCGACGGAGACGCCACGAACGGCTCGACCACCAACGGTGCGCCGGATACCGGCGTTCCACGGCAGGGGCCGGCCGCGGATCGGGGCAACGGCGCTGCCGGCAACGGTGCCGCCGCCCAGGCGCCGGCTACCGATACGAGCAACGGTGCTGCCGGCAACGGCGCCCCTGCTCAGAGCCCGGTCGCAACGTCGGACAACAGGTCCGCCACCACGGGGTCGGCCGGTGCAGCCCGCACCCAGGGCGCCGTCGCCGGCGAAGCGGCGAGCACCCCCGAGACCGCCGACCTCGCCGACCAGGTCGCGGAGCAGGTGGCCACCGACCCGGTCGCCGCCGAACCGGCGGCAGCCGAGCCCGGTGAGGCTCCCCCCGCACAGGACGAACCGTTGCTGTCCGGCAAGGAGGCCGCGGAGCTGGCCGACCCCGCAGCGCCGGACGCGGCGTCCGCCTCCGCCGACGCGGCCCGGGGATCGACGCCGTCCCCGCGCCCCCGGCCGCGTACGGCAGACGACGCCGTCGCCGCAGCCGAGGTGACGCCTGCGGTCACCGAGCCGGAGGCCGCCGGGCCCGCCGCCGATGCGCCGAAGTCGTCCGAAACCCGGACCGCGCCCACGACCGCCGCACCGGGTGCTTCCGGGTCTGCCGCATCGGGTGCTGCCGCACCGGGCGCTGCTGGAGCCGACAACGCGGCCCAGGCCGCCCCCGCCGGTGGCGCTGCCCGGCCCGCCTCCGCCGGCAAGGCCGGGGACGCCCGTGGGACCGGCAGCACCGGGGCCGACGCCGGCCGCGGTGGCTACGTCGACTCGCCCACCGTCCGCGCCGCCCTGCCGGCCGCCGCCGCATCGGGCTCCGCCGCAGCCGCGCCGGGGGCGCAGGCGCCCGGCTCGCCGAACCCGGCGGCAACGGGTGCGGAGAATGGTGACGGCGCGTCTGCGGCCGCCGCCACGACCTGGTTCAACTCCTGGGATGCAGAGGCCACGCAGGTGATTCCCGTGAGGGCGAAGGCGGCGACGACGCCGTCCGAGCAGCCGACCCAGCAGATGCGGGCCCCGGGCGCCGTGGGGCCGGTCGACCCGCCGACCGAGCAGATCCAGCTGCCGGTCGCCGGGTCGCCCCCGCCGACCGCGCCGGGTGGATCGGGTGCCGGCGCGGACGAGCCGCCCCGCAGGCGCAACCGCCGGCTGCTGATCGGTGCCGCGGTCGTCGCCCTGCTGGCGGCGATCTACATCGTGGACCTGCTGATCAGCATGGGCAGTGTGCCGCGTGGGATCAGCGTCGCCGGCGTGCAGATCGGCGGTCTGAGCCGCGGGGACGCCGAGCAGCGGCTGCGGTCCGCGATCGAGCCCCGGTCCACCCAGCCGGTGATCGTGACGGCCGGCGAGGTGCAGAGCGAGATCGACCCGCGCACGGCGGGCCTGGAGGTCGACTGGCGGGCCACCCTGGAGCAGGCGGGCTCCCAGTCGCTGAACCCGATCACCCGCATCACGTCGTTCTTCACCGACCGCGAGGTGGGCGTCGTCAACACCGCCGACGAGCGCTCGGTGACCACGGCGCTCGAGCAGCTGGGCCCGGTGGTGGACCGGGAGCCGACCGAGGGATCGGTGCGGTTCGAGGGCCTCACCCCGGTTCCGGTGGAGCCGGAGAACGGTCAGCAGCTCGACCTGCCGGCCGCCGTCCAGGTGCTCGAGCGGGACTGGGCGAGCGGGCAGCCGGTCGTCCTGCCGCTGATCTCGACTCCCCCGGCCACGACGATGGACGACGTGCGGCAGGCGATCGAGACGGTCGCGACTCCGGCCGTCGCGGCCCCGGTCACCGTCAACGGCGAGGGCGCCCAGGCGACCCTCACCCCGGATGCCATCGCGTCGGCACTCAGTTTCCGCGCCGACCCGGCGGCCAGCCCCAAGCTGGTACCCGAGATCAACGAGGAGGCGATCACCGCGGCGCTCAAGCCGCAGCTGGCCGGCACGGTGACTCCGAGCCGGGATGCGACCCTCGACTTCTCCTCCGGCACACCGGTGATCACCCCCTCGCAGGACGGGCGCGGCATCGACTACGACGCGACGCTGGGCGACCTGCTGCGGGTGCTGACCCAGCCGAGCCCGCGCCAGATCACCGCGGTCTACGCCGACCAGCCGGCCGAGGTGACCACTGAGGACATCAACAGCCTCGGCATCGTCGGGGAGATCAGCTCGTTCACCACGGGCGGCTTCGCGGCCGACTCCGGGCAGAACATCAAGCGGGCCGCCGAGCAGATCGACGGCACGATCGTGGAGCCGGGCGAGACGTTCAGCCTGAACGCCGCCACGAACCCGCGCAACGCGGCGAACGGCTATGTCGAGGCCGGCATCATCTCCGACGGTCACCCGGACCGCGGCATCGGCGGCGGTGTCTCCCAGGTCGCGACCACGCTGTACAACGCGGCGTACTTCGCCGGCATGGTCGACGTGGAGCACAGGGAGCACAGCTTCTACATCAGCCGGTACCCGGTGGCCCGCGAGGCGACGGTCTACAACGACGTCATCGACGTCAAGTTCCGCAACGACGGGCCCACCGGGGTGCTGATCCAGACGATCTGGACGCCGTCGTCGCTGACCGTGAAGATGTTCGGGACCAAGCGTTACGAGGTCACCTCGGCGACCGGGCCGCGGACCAACCCGACGAGCCCGAACACGGTCACGATCCCGGCCGGCCGGCCGTGCGCCCCGAGCCAGGGCGCCCCGGGCTTCACCGCCACGGACACCCGGACCCTGCGCGACGTGCAGACCGGGGAGACGCGCAGCGAGACGCGGACCGTCAAGTACAACCCGTCGCCGATCGTCGTGTGCGGAGGGTAACCACGGCCTGTCCGAGTTGCCCCGGTCGTGGGCAGGGACTTCCGAGATGCGGGTCACACTTCGTACTCTCCTCAGCAGACGATGTCGTCACCGAGGATCGGGGGTTCGGATGCGGATCGCGGACGTCCTACGACGCAAGGGCGACTCCGTCGCGACGGTCGGCCCGTCGGCGACCGTCGCCGAGGTGATCGGTGATCTCGCCGTCGGCAACTACGGTGCACTGCCCGTCGTCGAGGACGGACGGCTGGTGGGCATCGTGTCCGAACGCGATGTGGTCCGCCGGCTGCACGAGCGCGGCCCGGACCTGTTGCTGGTCCGGGTCGCGGAGATCATGACCGTGGATGTGGTGACCTGCTCGCCGACCGACAGCGCCGTGGACCTGTCCCGGGTCATGACCGAGCGCCGGGTCCGGCACGTGCCGGTCGTGGTCGAGGGTGAGCTGCGCGGGATCGTCAGCATCGGGGACCTCGTGAAGGCCAGGATCGACACGCTGGAGGAGGAACGCGAGCAGCTCGCGTCCTACATCGCCGGCTGACCCGGGGGGAACACGAACGGCGGGGATGCCTGAGGGCACCCCCGCCGTTCTGCGTCGATCTGCGTCGATCAGCTCAGAACGCGGCTTCGGGCAGGTCCATCAGCGCGTTGTCGGCGGTCTCGACGATCGCGCGCTGCGCGGTGAGCTGCGGCAGCACGGTCTTGGCGAAGAACCGGGCGGCGCCGACCTTGCCCTCGTAGAACGCCTGGTCCTTGGCGGAGACCTCCCCGCCCAGCGCGGTCAGCGCGACCTCGGCCTGGCGCAGCAGCAGCCACCCGATCAGCAGGTCGCCGACGGCCATCAGCAGCCGCACGGTGTGCTGGCCGACCTTGTACATGCTGGTCGGGTCCTCCGTGGAGGCCATCAGGTAGCCGGTGAGCGAGCCGAGGATGCCCTGGACGTCGGCGAGCGCGGTGGCGAGCAGCGCGCGCTCCTCCTTGAGCCGGCCGTTCCCGGACTCGGCGTCGAGGAACGCCTGGATCTCGCCGGCCACGTGGGTCAGGGCCCGGCCGTTGTTGCGGACGATCTTGCGGAACAGGAAGTCCAGGGACTGGATCGCGGTGGTGCCCTCGTACAGCGAGTCGATCTTCGCGTCCCGGATGTACTGCTCGATCGGGTAGTCCTGCAGGTAGCCCGAGCCACCGAGGGTCTGCAGCGACAGCAGCAGCATCTCGGTCGCCCGCTCGGAGCCCACACCCTTGACGATCGGCAGCAGCAGGTCGTTGACGCTCTCGGCCAGCGAGACGTCGGTGCCCGCGGCGTGCCCGAGGCGGATCTCGTCCTGGAAGGTGGCCGTGTAGGTGTAGACGGCGCGCAGGCCCTCGGCGTAGGCCTTCTGCAGCATGAGGATGCGGCGCACGTCCGGGTGGTGGGTGATCGTCACCCGGGGCGCGGTCTTGTCGAGCATCTTCGGCAGGTCGGCGCCCTGCACACGCTCCTTGGCGTACTCGAGCGCGGTCAGGTAACCGGCGGACAGGGTGCCGATGGCCTTGGTGCCGACCATCATCCGCGCGTACTCGATGACCTCGAACATCTGCGCGATGCCGTCGTGCACGTCGCCGAGCAGCCAGCCCACGGCGGGGGTGCCGTGCTGGCCGAAGGTCAGCTCGCACGTGGTGGAGGCCTTGAGGCCCATCTTGTGCTCGACGCCGGTGACGAAGGCGCCGTTGCGCTCGCCGGGCTCGCCGGTCTCGGGGTCGAAGTGGAACTTCGGCACCAGGAACAGGCTCAGTCCCTTGGTGCCGGGCCTCGGGTCGAGGCCGGGGCCCTCGGGGCGGGCCAGCACTAGGTGCAGGATGTTCTCGGTCATGTCCTGCTCGGCCGAGGTGATGAAGCGCTTGACGCCCTCGATGTGCCACGTGCCGTCGGCCTGCTGGATCGCCTTGGTGCGCCCGGCGCCCACGTCGGAACCGGCGTCGGGCTCGGTGAGCACCATGGTGGCGCCCCAGGCCCGGTCGATCATGATCTCGGCCCAGCGCTTCTGCTCGTCGGTGCCGTTGCGGTGCACGACGGAGGCGAAGTTCGGCCCGGCCATGTACATGAAGGCGGCGGGGTTGGAGCCGAGGATCAGTTCGGCCGCGGCCCACTGCACCGACGGCGGGATGCCGTAACCGCCCAGCTCGTTCGGCAGGCCCAGGCGCCACCACTCGCCGTCCCAGAGGACCTGGTAGGCGTCCTTGAGCGACTGCGGCAGCGTCACCGAGTGCGTGACGGGGTCGAAGACCGGCGGGTTGCGGTCAGCGTCGGCGAAGGACTCGGCCAGCGGGCCGGTCGCCACCGTGTTGAGTTCCTTGAGCACTCCGCGGGCGGTCTCGACGTCCATCCCCTCGAAGGGGGCCGCACCCATCCGTTCTTGAACTCCGAACACCTCGAAGAGGTTGAACTCGAGGTCGCGCAGGTTGCTCCTGAAGTGGCCCATCGCCGTCACCGCCGTTCCCGCTCGGTCCGGCCGGCCGTCCCTGGCGAACGGCACTACTCGCCGGTAACAGACACAGCTTATTACTGACCGGTAACCAACAGCAAGAGCCCGACGCTCGCCGATCACCACCGCCCGGGCGGTAACACGTTCGGGTTTGACCGTTGTGCACCCTCTGTATGTGATGAATGGTGTATATGGTCCTGATGGGCTTGATGTGACCAATGGTTCATCACCTGGTCGGCTGGGGGGCAACCGTGGGTCGAGGCGACGTGTCGCGACGGAACGTGTTGCTGGGCGGGCTGGCGCTCGCCGGCGGTGGGCTCCTCGCCGGCACCCTGGACTCCGATCGGGCCTGGGCGGCGGCGTCGCCCCCGATCATCGACTGCGCCGGCTGGGGAGCCCGGCCGAACAGCAGGGTGGTGCCGATCTGGAACCAGCGCCCCGTCAAGATCCTGGTGCACCACACGGCCACCCCGAACGTCGCCGACTTCAGCCGCGGCGCCGCCGACCGGCTGGCCCGCGGCATCCAGAACTTTCACATGGACCGGCGCGGCTGGCTCGACACCGGCCAGCACTTCACGATCAGCCGCGGCGGGTTCGTGCTCGAGGGCCGGCACCGCAGCCTGGAGGTGCTGCGTCTCGGCAAGCGCCAGGTCGAGGGCGCGCACTGTACGGGACAGAACGTCGTCGCCGTCGGGATCGAGAACGAGGGCACCTACACCGCCGCCGACCCACCCGCGGAGCTGTGGAACCGGCTGCGCGAGATGTGCGCCTACATCTGCAGCCGGTACGGGATCCGGCCCACCGAGATCTTCGGCCACCGCGACTTCAAGGACACCGCGTGCCCCGGTGACCGGCTCTACGGGATGTTGCCGCGGCTGCGCACCGAGGTCGCCGGGGCGCTCGGCCAGCGCCTCGACCGGGCGGCCACGGTGAAGGCGTCCTGGCCACTGCTGCGCGTGGCCGACCGCGGGTCCGAGGTGCTCGCCGCCCAGTACCTGATGCGCGATGCCGGGATGACCGGGGTCGTCCCCGACGGCCGGTTCGGCCGGACGATGGCCGACACCGTCCGGAGCTACCAGGCGGCGAACGGTTTCGAGGAGGTCAACGGCATGATCGGCGGCGAGTCTTGGCCTGCGCTGGCCCGCCCGGTGCAGCGGGGCGAGGGTGGCGACGCCGAGCGCGCGGTCGAGACGCTCGCCGGTCGCCGCGGCGCCGAGAGCCTACCCGACGTGATCACCGCGCCGGTGTGGCAGAAGCTGCTCGGCACCGGCGGGGCGCCCTGATCGCACGCGACCGCCGTCCGGGGCCCTGATACCGCCCGTAGGGCCATCCGGCGTACACGGTTGCGCCGTTCCGGTGGTCGCAGACCGGACTTCCCGGCCCGATACGCTCGCTTCCACTCACCCCGATCGGGTGAGGACGTGCAGACGCGCGACACCTGCCTGCCAGGGTGGAGCCGGGACCGGCGACGCCCGTCGGCCGGGGGTCGGCGCCATGGGCCGGGCGCCCGCACTGCCGGGTCGCCCACCGGCGAGGGGGGTGCGGGTGGTGACGACCCGATCGGCGGTCGGTCCGGACCCGGTGCGGGTCGAACCGGACGCGGAGCTGGCCGGCTCTCCGGTGGCCCGGCGGTTGTACCGGGAGGTCGTCGCGGACCCGGCCCGTGGGCGCCGCGTGGACGTGGTGGCGCCCGGCGGGCACGGCAAGACCGTCCTGCTGGACGCCCTGGCGGAGGCCTGTCGCGCCGCAGGGGTGCCGGTGCTGCGCGGGCTCCCCGCTGCCGGGGAGCCCGTGGACCTCGGTGCCGCACTGATCGTCGACGACGCGCACCTGCTGGCCGGGGCGGAGCTGCGCCGGTTGCGGGAGCTGGCCGGCGACGCCGCGCGGCAGCTCGTGGTGGCGCACCGGCCCTGGCCGCAGTCCCCGGAGATGACGGCGCTCAGCGCAGCGCTGGCCGTTGCCGGGCCGCCGTTGGTGCTTGGCGCGCTGGACCGCAGCGGTGTCGCGTCCCGCGCGGCCCTGCAACTGCGCGAACGCCCGCCGGTGGCACTGGTGGACCGGGTGCTCGAGCAGACGGCCGGGCTCCCCGGCCTGGTGGACCGGTTGCTCGCGGCGACGATCGAGCAGGTCGGTCCCGCGGACCGGGTCCGGCTCGCGCAGCCGGGGTCGTTGCCCGCCGAGCCGCCGGCCGGATTGGTGCAGCAGCTCGGCCACACCGTCTACGGGCTGGAGCGGCGGGTCCGGGAGCTGCTGGTCGCGTTCGCCCTCGGGTCGCCCCGCGACGCCGAGGTCCTCGTGCCGCTGCTCGGGCTCGCGGACTCCGCGGGCGGGGGCATCGACGAGGTCGAGGAGCTGGTGGAGGAGGCCCGGGCGGCGGGCCTGCTCACCGTCGAGGGGCGGCTCCCGCCGCTCGTCGCGGCCGCCGTGACCGCCCGCACGCCGACCGCGCGGCGCCTGGAGCTGCGCCGCGCGCTGGCCGAGATCGAGCTCGACCGTGGTGGCAGCGTGCTCGACGCCGCCCGCGGCCTGCTGGACACCGGGGCGAGCGGGGCGCGCGCCGCGGAGGTCTTCACCGCGGGTGCGGAGGAAGCCGTTCGGGTCGGGTCGGCGGCCCTGGCCGGCCGGCTCTACGCGGCCGCTGTGCGGGCGGGCGCCCCGGCGTTGCGGCTGGCCCCCCGCCGGGCCGAGGCGGCCGTTCTGGCCGGGGATCTCGACGCGGCCCTGGCCCAGGCCGACCACGTGCTCTCGGCCGTCGACGAGGTCGAGGTCTCCGACGCGGTGCTGGCCGGCACGGTGGCCGCGGCGGTGCTCGCACACCGCGGGCTGCTGGGCCGCAGCGCCGAGCTCTACCGCTGGATGAGCAGCGCCACGGAGGCGCTGCCGGGCACGGCCGCGCTGCTGGCGGTCCCTGCGCTGATCGGTACCGGCGCGCTGGACGAGGCCCGTGCGGTGCTGCGGGTGCCGGCTCCCCGCGGTGACGGTGCGCCGCCGGTGCCCGGTCGGCTCAGCCGGCCGCCGACGCTGCTCGCCGGGGCCGAGGAGCTGATGGGCAAGGGCGTCTACGACTCGGTGGCCGGGTCGCCGACGGCGGCGCTGTCCCAGCTCACGCGGGCGGCCGCGTTACTGGAGTCGTCGAACCGGGCCGCGCTGCTCCCCGACACCCCGGCCGCGTTGGCCGCGCTGGTCGCCGTGCACTGTGGAGAGCTGGACGTCGCGCAGTCGGTACTGGACCGGGCGGTGCAGGTGCGGCTGGGCGGGCAGGCCGCGGTGGCCCGCCACCGGCTGCTGCTGGGCTGGATCGCGCTGTTCCGCGGTGCGACCACGACCGCGCGCTCCCTGTTGGACGCAGCGTCGCCGTCCGGGGCCCGGTTGGAGCCGCGCGACGAGCTGCTGGCCGCGGCGCTGGAGGTGGCGCTGGCCCGCCGGGGCGGGGATCTGACGTCGCTCATGCCGGCGTGGGGCCGGGCCCGAGAGGCCATCGTCCGGCATCCGGTCGACCTGTTCGTGTTGCAGCCGCTGGGTGAGCTCGCGATCGCGGCCACCCGGCTGCGTGAGCCGAGCTGGGTGCGACCGCACCTGGACGAGGCGGAGTCGCTGCTGTCGCGGCTCGGCGACCCGGCCCTGTGGTCGGCGCCGCTGCACTGGTCGCAGCTGCACGCCGCGATCCTGGCCGAGGACCGCGAGGCCGCGGAGCGGCACGCGTCGGCACTCGCGGCCGCCGCCGGGGCCAGCCGCTACGCGGCCGCGATGGCCACCGCGGCACCGCACTGGGTGCGCCTGATGGACGCCGACGTCGACGCCGAGGCCGTCGAGGCCGCCGCCCGCGGACTGCACGCGGTCGGCCTGTCCTGGGACGGCGGGAAGCTCGCCGGGCAGGCCGCGATCCGGACCCGCGATCGCAAGGCGATGAGCGCCCTGCTCGGGTGCGCGCGGGCGCTGCAGAGCAGCGGGCCGGGCGCGTCCGCGGCGGCGGCCCGTCCGGCGCCCGGCCCCGAGGCCGGCGAGCAGGCGAGCCCGGTGACGCAGGCGGCGGCCGC
>NZ_JAHDTG010000002.1 GCF_018531475.1 Pseudonocardia mahuensis | reverse complement strand
AAAGCGCTTCGCCGAGTCAGCCTGTGCCCGTGGCGCATCGGCGCCATCACCGCAGCCGCGCTGGTCCTGCTCCACCGCGAACACGACCGCACCACATGATCTCTCGACGGCTACTGGGAATGGCTCACTGCACCCCTCGAGCCTTGTCAGCGAAACACCGCATGTATGCCTCCTCTTTTTACGAGCCATGCACCGTTTGGGATGTCTGCACCCTTCTTGCAGTCGGCAGGAATCTGCTCCGTATACCTCCTTCCTCCTCACTCCCGGATCTGATCAGCGGGGCTGCAGTCTCCACCCTGTGTGCATACTGGGCGAATGGAGAGCGGGGCTGCAGCAGGCCCACAGGCCGTGGTTGAGACGAGCTGCCCGATCATTCGCCCGAGAGAGTCGACAGACCCTTCGCAGATGCACGACCAGTTGTCAAAAATGCGTGGCCTCTTCGCGCTGTCGATGATGATGGCCAATGGCTCTGATGAGGAGGAAATTCTCCGGCTCGCGATCAGCGCGGTCTGGTCACTCGGCCCCTTCCAGGTCCTCGCGAGCTACCTGTTGCGCAACGGGCGACTCGTCCGGTCACCACACACCTCTGCGCCACCCCTGCCGCTCGACACGCAGGTCGAGGCGCTCGCCGGGCGCGAGGCACTGGTGACCGTGCCCGATCAGCCGTGGGCACGGGCATACCCGCTGCCCAGTCTCAGTGGCCACCGCGGCTGTCTGGTGATCGCGTCGGAGACCGAACCGTCCGACGACGAACAGGTCCTGCTCACTGTGCTCGCGCAACAGACGGGCGCCGCCCTCGCCGGCGCCTCCCTCCAGCGCCAGGAACGTGAGCATGCATTGCAGCTCCAGTCGCTGACCGAACAGCTCGAATCGGTCATCACCGAGCTGGAGCACCGGACGAAGATCCATGAAGCGCTCGCCAAGGCCCTGGCCGCCAGGACCGGCGAGGACGGCATCGCCCGCGCGATGCATGAGTTCACCGGACTGTCGGTCGCCGTGGAGGACCCGTTCGGGAACCTGCGGGCGTGGGCGGGCCCGGGCCGGCCCACGCCCTACCCCCGGCCTCCAGCGCAACCCCGGTCCGAGGTTCTCCGGCGGGCCCAGCGGGAGGGGCATCCGGTGCGCGACAAGGACCGTCTGATCGCCCTCGCCCAACCCGGCAGCCAAGTTCTCGGGGTGCTCGCCCTGGTCGATCCGGATCGAACCGCCGCTCCGCACCACGTACTGGCCTTGGAGCAGGGCGCCACCGCGCTGGCCGCGGAGCTGGCGCATCAGCATGACTTGGCCGAGATGGAGCTGCGGCTACGCGGTGACCTGGTCGAGGATCTCCTCACAGGTGCCGATAACGACAGCGCCGTTGCCCGAGCCCAAGCACTGGGTCACGACCTGCAACGTCCGCACCGCGTGCTGGTCGTGCACGAGCTGCTCGATCAACACACCGACGAAACCCTCCTGCGGGCGGTCGAACGTGCCGCCGCATCACTCCAGATGAATTGTCTCCTCGGTAAACGCTCGGGGACGGCCGTGCTCGTGGTCCAACGTCCACTGGTCCGAGAGGAACGACTTCCCTGGAAACAGCTGCACGCCGCGGTGAGCAAGTACCTGCGCTCAGCCAATGTGGCGATCGGTGTCGGCGGCCGCTACGAGCAGCCGAGCGACGCCCCCGCCTCCTGGCAGGAGGCCGTTGCTTCATTGGACGTCCGCCGAAAATCCCGCAATCCGGCCGGTGTGACCGTCTGGGACGAGCTCGGCATCTACCGCATCCTCACCGCCCTCAAGGACGACGATCAGATCCAGATGTTCATTCGCGACTGGCTCGGCCCTCTGCTGGACTACGACTCAGACAAGCAGACTGATCTGGTCAAGACCCTTTCGGTCTACCTGGAGTGCGGCGGCAACTACGACCAAGCAGCGGAGGAGCTGCACATCGCTCGCAGCACTTTGCGCTACCGCCTCAAACGCATCCGTCAGATCACCGGCTTCCGCCTCGACGACGCCGACACCCATCTCAACCTGCACATGGCGACGCGGGCCTGGGCCATCCTCGAAGGATCCTCCTGAGCGCCAGCCTCGCCGACCCTGCGCCATCCGGTGCGGGGGACCGGGTCGCGGACAACCTCCACAGGATCTCGAGCGGTGACGGCGCCGGCCGGTGGGAGGCTCCCCAGACTCACCACCGGCCGGCGCAAGGTCGAGGTGCTGTCCTGTGTGACTGACGCCGTCAGGGACAAGTCTGCGAGCCGGACATGTCCGCGGCACTGGCCCGACACGACAACTCCGAGCCGGCCCCGTTGCCCTACGGGGGCAATCACAAGCCCGTCTGCGGGCCGCCGTCGCCGCAGCCAGGCGACAGGGCCACTAACGACAATCGTTATCATCTACTCCATGCCGCTCCCCCGCGTCCCGGTCACCGTCCTCTCCGGCTTCCTCGGTGCCGGTAAGACGACCCTGCTCAACCACGTCCTCGCCAACAGGGAGGGCCGCCGCGTCGCCGTGGTCGTCAACGACATGAGCGAGATCAACATCGATGCCGCGCTGGTCGCGGGCCAGGGCAGCCTCGACCGCACCGAGGAGCGCCTGGTCGAGCTGACCAACGGGTGCATCTGCTGCACGCTGCGCGAGGACCTGCTGGAGACCGTCGGCACGCTCGCCAGGGAGGGCCGGTACGACCAGGTAGTCGTCGAGTCGACGGGCATCTCCGAACCGATGCCGGTGGCGGCGACGTTCGAGTGGGAGTTCGAGGACAGGTCGAGCCTGTCGGAGGTCGCCCGGCTCGACACCATGGTCACCGTCGTCGACGCGTCGACGTTCCTCACCGAGCTCGGCGACGGCGACGCGCTGGCCGACCGCGGGCTCGAGGCCTCCGAGGGTGACGAGCGCACGATCTCGGACCTGCTGATCGATCAGGTCGAGTTCGCCGACGTGCTGGTCGTGAGCAAGAGCGATCTCGTGCCGGCAGGCCGGCTGCTGGTTCTCGAAGCGTTGCTGCGCAAGCTCAACCCCACCGCGCGGCTGCTCCACGCGAACCACGGCGCCGTCCCGCTCGACGAGGTGCTCGAGACCGGCCGCTATGACCCGATCAGCGCGGCCGAGGCCCCGGGGTGGGCGCGCGAGCTGAACGGCAGCCACACCCCGGAGACCGAGGAGTACGGCATCACCAGCGTGACCTACCGGGCCCGCCGCCCGTTCCATCCGGACCGGCTGCTGGCCGTGCTCGATGAATGGACCGGGTTGTTGCGCAGCAAGGGTTTCTGCTGGATCGCGACCCGCCCGGAGACGGTCGGGCTGTGGTCGCAGGCCGGGCCGAACCTGAGCCTGGAGCCGGCGTCACAGTGGAGCACCTTCGACGGCCCGCGCGGGCAGGAGATCGTCTTCATCGGACTCGGGGTGGGCGAGCCCGATGTGTACGGACGGCTCGACCCCGCGCTGCTCACCGACGACGAGCTGGCCACCGGGCCCGAAGGCTGGCGCACGCTCCCCGACCCGCTCCCGGCGTGGGACGCCGGGCACGAGCACTGATCGGCGCGGGACGCACAGGGATCACACCGGGTGCGAGGTGAGGTAGCCGCCCATCCGCGTGAAGTACTCGACTCCGGTGTACTCGGCGCCGTCGTCGGTGCGCAGCCGCTCGATCACCAGGCCGGGGTTGCGGCCCCGCCGCGCGTCGGCACCGGCCACGATCACGACCCCCTGGCCCTGCCGGATGAAGATCCGCCCCGGGGTGCCGCCGTACGGCGTCTCGGTGACGGACGCCGCGAGGATGCGCAGCCGCCGGTCGCCGTGGAAGCAATAGGCGTTGGGGTACGGGTCGAGCTGGGCGCGCACGAGATTGAAGATGTCGCGCGCGGGCCATGTCCAGTCGATGCGGTTGTCCTCGTCGGACCGGCGGTGAAAGTAGCTTGCGGCGCGCCGGTCCTGCGGCTCCCAGTCGGTGCGGCCCGACGCGATGAGCTCCAGCGCGTCGGCCGTGATCGGCCCGAACATCGCCAGCGTCCGGTCGAACAGGTCGACGATCGTGTCGTCGTCGGTGACCGCGGTGGCGCGCTGCAGCACGACGTCGCCGGCGTCGAACTCGGCGTTCATCATGTGCGCGGTCACGCCGACCTCGGGTTCGTCGTTGATCAGCGCCCAGTTCAGCGGGGCGAACCCTGCGTACGCCGGCAGCAGCGCGTCGTGCACGTTCAGCGTGCCGAGCCGCGGGATCGAGAACACCTCCGGCGGCAGCCAGGTCCGCCAGTTCGACACGACCATGACGTCGGCGGCCGCCGCGGTGATCCGCTCGATCACCTCGGCGTCGTCGGCGCGGTTGCGCACCAGCACCGGGATCGAGTGGTCGGCGGCGAGCTCGGCGACGGACTCGTTGAAGATCTTCTCGTAGGCGTTGTCACTGTCCGGGTGGGTGACGATGAGCGGCACCTCGTGCCCGGCTGCGAGGATCGCCTCGATTGTCCGGCGGCCCCAGGTCATGTATCCGAAAGCGACGACGCGCATGCACGACTCCTCGTACTCCCCGACAAAGCGAGGTAAGGATAACCTCACTCCCATGAGTGGGGGAAACATCACCGGGGGTTCGGTCCTGCGTGGATCGATCAGCAGGCAACGGCGCCACCTCGGTGTCGCGTCGTTGTTCCTGATCGGACACCAGGCGGGCGAGGCGCTGGTCCCGGTCCTGGTCGGTGTCGTGATCGACGAGGCGGTGACGACGGGCGATCCGCGCGCCCTCGCCTTCTGGCTGCTCGTCCTGGGCCTCGACTTCGCGATGCTGTCGCTGAGCTACCGCTACGGCGCGCGCCGATCCTGGCTGGCCGACGTGCTCGCCGACCAGCGGCTGCGCCTGCAGCTCGCCGACCGGGTGCTCGATCCGGGCGGCGGCGCCGAGGCGGGCCGGCTCCCGGGCAGCCTCGCCAACATCGCGGTCGCCGACGCCAAACGGGTCGGGATCGTCAACTTCGCCCTCCCCCTCGGCCTCGCTGCGGTCGCCGCACTCGTGGTGGCCGCGATCGCGCTGCTGCGGATCTCGCTGCCGCTCGGCCTGCTGATCCTGCTCGGCACCCCGCCACTGCTCTACGCCGTGCACCTGCTCGGCAAGCCGCTGGAGCGACGCAGCGGACCGGAGCAGGAGCGCGCCGCGCAGGCCTCGGGTGTCGCGGCCGACCTGGTCGCCGGGATCCGGGTGCTCAAGGGCATCGGTGCCGAACCAGCGGCGGTGCGCCGCTATGTCGGCACCAGCCGTGATGCGCTGGCAGCGACGCTGCGTGCCACCGGCGCGCAGGCCTGGTACCAGGGCGCGGTACTCGCCGCGAACGGCATCTTCCTGGCCGTCGTGGCGCTGGTCGGCGGGCGGCTGGCCGCCCAGGGCGCGATCAGCGTCGGAGAGCTGGTGGCCGCGGTCGGCCTCGCGCAGTTCCTGCTCACCCCGCTGTCGATCTTCGGCTGGGTGAACGGCCGGATCGCCCAGGCCCGCGCGTCCGCCGACCGGATCGCCGAGGTGCTCAGCACCGCGCCGGCGGTCACGGCCGGGGAACGGCCGGCGCCGGACCCGGTGCCGGGAGCCGTGCGGGTGCGCGCGCTCACCCACGGCACGCTCGACGGCGTCGACCTCGAGGTGCCGGCGGGCGAGTTGCTGGGCGTGGTCACGACCGACCCGGCCGACGCCGTCGCGCTGCTGCAGTGTCTGGGCCGGGAGGTCGACCCGGCCGGTGGCGCGGTCGAGCTCGACGGGATCGCACTCACCGAGTTCACGCCCTCGGATGCCCGGGGCGCGGTCCTCGTCGCGGCGCACGATGCCGAGCTGTTCTCGGGAACGGTGTGGGACAACGTCAGCGCCGCGGCCGGTCGCGGCGCCGATCTCGAGCCCGCGATGGCCGCCGCCCAGGCCGACCAGGTCGCCGACGCGCTCCCCGCAGGGCGCGACACGGAGATCACCGAGCAGGGACGATCGTTGTCGGGCGGCCAGCGGCAGCGGATCGCGCTGGCCCGCGCGCTCGCCGCCGGGCCACCGGTCCTCGTGCTGCACGATCCGACGACCGCCGTCGACACCGTCACCGAGGCGCGCATCGCCACCGGGATCCGCGACGTCCGCCGCGGCCGCACGACGATCGTGCTGACCACCAGCCCCGCGCTGCTCGCGATCACCGACCGCGTCGTCGTCCTCGACGGGGGCCGGGTGGCCGCCGAAGGCAGGCACGCCGATCTCCTGCACACCGACGCCCACTACCGGAAGGCGGTGCTGGCATGAGCCGGGAACTGCTCCCCGTCGCCGACGGCTCCCGCACCCGCGCCGCGATCGGTGAACTGCTGCGCCCGCACCGGGTGCGGGCCGGCCTCGCGGTCGCCGCGCTCGTCGCCGGCGCGGCCGTCAGCCTGCTCGCCGCGCCGCTGCTCGGCCGGATCGTCGACCTCGTGGTCGCGGGCAGTCCACCGGACGCGGTCACCGGTCCGGTGCTGCTGCTCGTCGCGGTCGCCGTCGTCCAGGGGCTGCTGGCCGTCCTCGGTATCGCGCTGGTCGCCCGGGTCGGCGAAGGCATGCTCGCGACGCTGCGTGAGCGGTTCGTCGCCCGCGCGCTCGGGCTGCCTCTGGAGCGCATCGAGCAGGCCGGATCGGGCGATCTCACCTCACGGGTCACCGCCGACGTGTCCCTGGTGGGCGAGGCCGTGCGCGATGCGGTCCCGGAGTTCGCCCGCGCCGGCCTGATCATCGTGCTGACCCTGGTCGGGCTCGCGGTGCTGGACTGGCGGTTCATGCTCGCCGCGCTGCTGGCCGTGCCGGTGCAGGTGGCCACCGCGCGCTGGTACCTGAAGCGCTCGACCCCGCTCTACCGCGAGCAGCGCACCGTCGGCGGCGCCCAGCAGCAGCAACTCCTCGACACCGTCGGCGGTGCCGCGACCGTCCGGGCGTTCCGGCTCACGGCCGATCACACCGAGCGGGTCAGGAGCCGTTCCCAGGACGTCGTCGACCTGGCGCTACGGGTCGTCCGGCTGCAGACCGGGTTCTTCGGCCGGCTCAACATCGCCGAGTTCGTGGGGGCCGCCGGCGTCCTGACGACCGGCTTCTTCCTGGTGCGCGACGGCACGGTGTCGATCGGCACCGCGAGCGCCGCGGCGCTGTACTTCATCAACCTGTTCACCCCGGTCAACCAGGTGCTCTTCCTGCTCGACACCGTGCAGTCCGCCGGGGCGAGCCTGGCCCGGATCGTCGGCGTGACGGATCTGCCCCCCGAGCAGCAGCCGGAGCATCCGGTGCGTCCGGTCGACGCGTCGGTCCGCACCAAGGGCCTGGGCCACTCCTACGTGGACGGCCACGACGTCCTCGACGGCGTGGACCTGGACATCGCCCCGGACACCCGGGTCGCGATGGTGGGAGCCAGCGGCGCCGGCAAGACGACGCTGGCCAAGCTGCTCGCCGGGGTCCACCGGCCCACCCGCGGGGTGATCGACATCGGCGGCGCCGGCCTGGACGAGCAGGGCCCGGCCGTCCTCCGGGAGACGATCGCGTTGATCACGCAGGAGGTACACGTCTTCGCCGGCCCGCTCGCCGACGACCTGCGCCTCGCGAAACCGGGTGCCACCGAGGCGGAGCTGCGGGACGCCCTGGCGACGGTCGACGCGCTGGGCTGGGCCGAGGCGCTGCCCGAGGGGCTCGACACCGTGGTCGGCACCGGCGGGCACGCGCTGACCGTCGTACAGGCGCAGCAGGTCGCGCTGGCGCGGCTGGTGCTCGCCGACCCGCCCGTCGCGATCCTCGACGAGGCGACCGCCGAGGCGGGCAGCTCCGGGGCGCGGGTGCTGGAGGGCGCCGCAGCGCGGGCGCTCACCGGCCGCACCGGGCTGATGGTCGCCCACCGACTCACCCAGGCGGCCACCGCGGACACCGTGGTGGTGCTGGAGGCCGGTCGGGTGGTCGAGCACGGCACGCACGACGAGCTCGTGGCCGCGGGGGGCCGATACGCCCGGCTGTGGGCGGCCTGGTCCGACGCACGGTGATCGAATTGCCTCTTGACGAGTCTGTTTGGGTAGGCGAACCTAACCCGACCGGATGATCCGGTAGGTACCCGTTCGCCCAGATGGAGGACCCACGATGGCTCGCGCCACTTCCCTGCTCCCACCCCGTGGACGGCCCCGGCTCACCCGAGCCCTGGGCGCGGCCGCGCTCGTGATCGCAGCGGTGGCCGGCTGCGGCAACAGCGGAGCCCCGGCGGGCGACGCCGGAGCCACGCCCGCCGCGGCGGGCGCCTTCCCGGTCACCATCTCGCACGCGTTCGGAGAGACGACGATCCCCGCCGAGCCGAAGCGCGTTGTCGCCGTCGGGTTCAACGAGGCCGACTTCGTGCTCGCCCTCGGCGTCGTCCCGGTCGGCGTGCGCGACTTCATCGGCGAGTTCCCAGAGGACACCCGGCCCTGGGCCCAGGAAGCACTCGGCGGCGCGAAGCCCGAGGTCGTCGGCGGCAACGAGATCGACTTCGAGAAGATCGCCGCGTTGCAGCCGGACCTGATCATGGGCGTGTACTCGTTCATGGACCAGGCCGCCTACGACACGCTCATGAAGATCGCGCCGACCATCCCGGCAGTGACCGAGGGCAGCACGGCCGCCACCTGGCAGGAGCAGACCCGGATCACCGGCAAGGCGCTCGGCCGCGAGGAGAAGGCCGAGGAGGTCATCTCGGCCACCGAGAAGAAGTTCGCCGATGCCCGGGCGGCCAACCCGTCGTTCGAGGGCAAGTCCCTGGCCCTGGACTTCATCGTCGAGGGCACGGCCTACAAGCTCGGCACCGACGACCTGCGCGCGCAGGTCTTCGACGGCCTCGGCTTCGACGTCGGCCCGACGACCGAGACGCTGAGTGACGAGCGGCTCTCCGAGCTCGACAAGGACGTGGTCGTCGTGGTCGGTGTGCCGAAGGAGGCGCTCGCGGGCAACCAGGTCTTCCAGAACCTGACCGCGGTCAAGGAGAACCGGGTCGTCTACCTCGGTGACTACAGCACCGAGTTCAGCGGCGCGATCGGCTTCGGCAGCCCGCTGAGCCTGCCGTACGCGATCGACATCGTCGCGCCGCAGCTCGCCTCGGCGCTGGGCGGCAGCGCCGGCTGAGCCCGGAACCACGACGACAGGGGCGGGACCGGTCATCGGTCCCGCCCCCTCGTCGTGCCGGGCGCCGCTCGATCCCGAGCATCGTCATGATCACCAGAACCGATACAGGACCTGCAGGGATGCAGCTCATGTCCCACTCTCGCCGATCATGAGCGGCACCGGGCACCAGGGACCGCGGGCCCGGCTCCCCGCCGCGCGCCGGTCGCCGCCTCCGCCGCCGATTCCCGGCACCAGCGCGCTACCGCGGTACCGGCGGCCGGGCCCGGCGGCGGCCCCACCGATGCCCGACCGTCACCAGGTCGGACCGGTCACCCGGTCGCGGTGCGGAGCACCTGCAGCAGCAGCTCCACCAGGCCGGCGGCTGTGTCACCGTCGAACCGGGCCAGCCGGTGGGTCAGCTCGCAGTGCACCGGGGCGGCATCGGGTCCGCGCCCCGGCGACTCGTAGAAGCTCAGCGTCAGATCTGCGGCGGCGCCCCCGACCGGCACCGCGTCGAGCCGGCCGAGCACGCTCTGCTCGGTGGCCAGCCCGGCCTCCTCGTGGTGCACCAGCAGCACCGGTGGGCGGTGCAGCCCGGTGACCTCGGCGACGTCGGCGAACGCCCCTTCCGGGTGCTCCAGCGCGGCGAGGTCGGTCTCCCGGACCCGGGCCAGTAGCTCGCAGAACCCGGGGTCGCCGGCGGTGTCGGTGCGCAGCACGAGCACGCCCGCGAAGCACCCGACGAGGTCGACGAGCCCGGCCTCGGTCCGGCCCGCGACGAACGAGCCGATCGGGATGTCCGGGCCGGCGCCACCCCGGCTCAGCACCGTGGCGAGCGCGGCCTGCAGGACCATGAACATGCTGGTGCGGGTGCGGCGGGCCAGCTCGTCGATCCCGCGGCGCAGTGCGGGCTCCAGGACGAACGCCACAGTGGCCGCACGGTCGTCGTCCTCCGGGGCCGGCGTGCCGAGATCCAGGGTCGTCGGCACCCCACGCAGCGCGGCCCGCCAGTGGCCCTCGTCCCCGGGCAGCTCCCACGCCCACCGCACGTAGTCGGTGTAGCTCACGGGCAGCGGCTCCCACTCCGGGGCCCGCCCCGCGCAGCGGGCCGCGTACGCCTGGCCGAGGTCGCGCAGCAGCGGGACGACCGACCACTCGTCGACGCCGAGGTAGTGCAGTACGAGCAGCAGCGCCTGCTCCCCCGCGGGCCCCGTCAGCAGATGCGCCCGCAGCGGTGGTTCCACGGTCAGGTCGAACGGCGCGGCGGCGAGAACGGCCAGGGCCGTGTCCAGGTCGGGCTCGTGCGTGCGCTGCAGGGCCGGCCCGGCGTCGCGGACGCAGCGGCGGGGCTCGCCGCCGGAGTCGACGAACACCGTGCGCAGCGGCTCGTGCCGGCGCACCACGTCGGCGAGCGCCGCGGCGAGGGCATCCGCGTCGTAGGACCGGTCGGGGCGCAGCACGAGCGCGTGATCGGGCCGAGCCGATGCGCGGTGCCGCGCCCACCGCCAGCGCTGGACCGGGGCGAGTGGTTCGGTCTCCCCCGGCGGACCGGTCGGGACCAGTGCGGGACGCCCGGCGGATGCGCCACGCCCGGCGATCAGCCGGGCGAGCGCGGCGACGGTCGGCGCGTCGAAGACGTCGCGGATGGTCAGGTCGGTTCCGAACGCCGCCCGGACCTTCCCGATCAGCCGCATCGCGGCCATCGAATGTCCGCCGAGGTCGAAGAAGCCGTCGTGGACACCGATCCCGGGCAGGTGCAGGATCTCGGCGAACAGCTCGGCGAGGCGCTGCTGCGCCGGTGTCTGCGGGCGACTGGAACCGACGAGCGCCGACCAGTCCGGGGCCGGGAGCGCGCGCCGGTCGAGCTTGCCGTTCGGGGTGAGCGGCACCGGCCCGTCGAGGGCGACGACGGTGGCCGGAACCATGTACCCGGGCAGCCGCTCGGCGACGTGCGCGCGCAACACCGCCGGATCGACCGGCCCGTGCGCGGGCACGACATACCCGATGAGCCGGGTCACGTCGCCGTCCCGGTCGGCCACGACGACGGCCTGGCTCACCGCCTCGTGGTCGGTCAGCGCCGCCGCGACCTCCCCGAGCTCGATCCGGAACCCCCGGATCTTGACCTGGTCATCGGTGCGGCCCAGGAAGTCGAGGTTCCCGTCACGGCGCCAGCGGGCCCGGTCCCCGGTGCGGTACATCCGCGCCCCGGGCGGGCCGAACGGCGAGGCGACGAAGCGTTCCGCCGTCAGGCCGGGGCGGCCGAGGTAGCCGCGGGCCAGACCACGGCCGGCCACGTAGAGATCACCGACGACACCCGGCGGCACCGGACGCAGCCGCTCGTCGAGGACGTACGCGGTGGTGTTCGGATCCGGCCGGCCGATCGGGACGGCGGCCCGCCAGCCCGGCTCGGCGCGCCACAGCGTCGAGTTCACCGTCGCCTCGGTCAGCCCGTAGGCGGCGAACAGGTTCAGTCTCTCCGCCCAGCGTCCGATGAGGTCCGGCGGGACCGTCTCGGTGCCGACGAGCACCGTCGTGCCGTCCGGGATGGCGCAGTCCGGCGGCAGCGCCGCGACCAGCGACGGCGGCAGGATCGCATGCGTGACCTCCTGCTCGCGCAGGAAGTCGGTCAGCGGGGGCCCGGCGACCCGGCCCTCGTCGGGGATGATCACCAGCCGGGCGCCGAGGGTGAGCGACATCGTCAGCTCGAACGCGGCGACGTCGAACCCGACCGACGCGAACTGCAGGATGCGGCTGCCCGCCTCGACGCCCATCCGGTCGACAGCGGTCGCGGTGAGGCTGGAGATGCCCTCGTGCGGGACGACGACACCCTTGGGCCGGCCGGTGGAACCCGAGGTGTAGATGACGTAGGCGGCGTGGTCGAGACCCGCCGGCCGGGAGCGCACCCCGCGCCGAGCGGGCGTGAGACCGGCATCGGGGACCACGATCCGGGACAGCCCGTCGATCTCCGGCACCCGCTGCGCCTCGGCGGGCGTCGCGACGAGCGTCCGCGCCCCCGAGTCGGCGAGCATGTACGCGATCCGGTCGTCCGGATGGTTGAGGTCCAGCGGCAGCCACGCCGCGCCGAGCTTGAGCACGCCCAGCACCGTGGCGACCATGTCGGCCGAGCGGGGCATCGCGACCCCGACCACGTCCTCGGCGCCGACGCCGTGCGCCGCGAGCAGATCCGCCGCGGCCTCGGCCAGGGCGTCGAGCTCCGCGTAGCGCACCGACCGGGACCGGTCGACGACCGCGACGGCGTCGGGGGTCGTCCGCGCCCACCGCTCGAACGAGTCGATCAACGTCTCCTCGTCGACCCCCCGCCCGGTCGCGGTGAACACGTCGAGCACGAGCGTGCGCTCGTCGTCGATGAAGATCTCGAGCTCGTCCAGTCGCACGTCCGGGTCGGCGGCGACCGCGCGGGCCAACCCCGCGAACCGGTCGCCGAGCCGCTCGGCCGTGCCGCGGTCGAACAGGTCGGCGGCGTACTCGAGATGCAGCGTGATCCGGCCGGACTCCAGCTGCTCCGCGAAGCTGAAGACCAGGTCGAACTTGGCCGTCGTGGTGCCGACCGGCTCTTCGGAGACGTCCAGCCCGGGTAGGTCGAGCAGGTCACCGGTGCGGGCGTGGTAGCCGACCATGACCTGGAACAGCGGGTTGCGGGCCAGCGCCCGAGGTGGGTTCACCTGCTCGACCACGGACTCGAACGGCACGTCCGCATGGGCGAAAGCGGCCAGGTCGGCCTCGCGGACGCGGGCGACGAGCTCGGCGAACCCGGGGGTGCCGGCCAGGTCGGTGCGCAGCACCAGGGTGTTGACGAAGAATCCGACGAGGTCGTCGAGACGCTCGTCGGTGCGGCCGGCGATCGGCGCGCCGAGCGGGATGTCGGTGCCGGCGCCGAGCCGGTGCAGCAGGGTCGCGACGGCCGCGTGCAGCACCATGAACATGCTCGCCCCGGTGTCCCGGGCGATGCCGCGCAGCCCGGAGCAGACGTCCTGGTCGAGCGCGACGTCGACGGTGCCGCCGCGGAAGGTGGGCCGTGCCGGACGGGACCGGTCGGCGGGCAGCACCAGCTCGTCGGGCGCGCCGTCGAGCGTCGTGTGCCAGAAGTCGAGCTGGCGGGCGGCCACGCTCGCCGGATCGTCGCGGTCGCCGAGCATTTCGGAGTGCCACAGCGCGTAGTCGGCGTACTGGACGGCGAGCGGCGCGAACTGCGGGGCCGCCCCGCCCCGCCGGGCCCGGTACGCGCCGGCCAGGTCGCGCAGGAACGGCCGGTCGGACCACTCGTCGGTCGTGATGTGGTGCAGCAACAGGACGAGCACGTGCTCGGCGGGCCGCACCGCGATCAGCGTGGCCCGCAGCGGCAGCTCGGTGGCCAGGTCGAAGGGGCGGTCCAGCTCCGCGCGGACCAGCTCACCGACCTCGTCCGCGCCCGCGTCGATCCGCGCGAACGGCACCCGGGCCGCCGGCAGGATCCGCTGCACCGGCAGACCGGCCGCACCCTCCACGAACACCGTGCGCAGCGCCTCGTGGCGGGCGACGACGTCGTGCAGCGCTGCCTCCAGCGCGTCCGCGTCCAGCTCCCCGCGCAGCCGCAGCACGATCGGGAAGTTGTACGCGGCCGATCCGGCCTCCAGCTGCTGGACCAGCCACAGCCGCTGCTGGGCCGCCGAGAGCGGGAGCCGCTCCGGGCGCTGCGCGGCGACGAGCTCGGTCCGGGCGCCGGTCCGGGCCCCGGCCGCCCGCGTCGCCAGTTCCGCGACCGTCGGCGCCTCGAACAGATCGCGCAGGGTCAGCTCGGCCGACAGCGCCGTCCGGGCCCGGCTGAGCAGCCGGGTGGCGAGCAGCGAGTGACCGCCCAGATCGAAGAAGTCGTCGGTGACCCCCACCCGCTCCAGGCCCAGGACCTGCGCGAACAACTCGCACAGCACCTGTTCGTGGCGCCCGCGGGGCTCCCGTCCGCCACCGGCCGGGGCGATGTCGGGGCGGGGCAGCGCGGCGGCGTCGAGCTTGCCGTTGACGGTGAGCGGCAGTGCGTCGAGCGCGACGATCGCCACCGGGACCATGTAGTCGGGCAACCGGTCGCGCAGGTGCTCGCGCAGCGGCGGCTCCCCTGCACCGGGTTCGAGCACCACGTACCCGACCAGCCGCGCGATCCCTGCGGGGCCGGACCGGTCGGCGATCACCGCGGCCTGCGCGACGCCCGGGTGGTCGGTGAGCGCGGCGGCGACCTCCCCTGGTTCGACCCGGTAGCCGCGGATCTTGACCTGGTCGTCGGTGCGGCCGAGGAAGTCCAGCGTGCCGCCCGGACGCCGGCGCACCAGGTCGCCCGTGCGATACATCCGACCGCCGGGCCGGTGCGGGTCTGCGACGAACCGCTCGGCGGTCAGCCCGAACCGGTCGAGGTAGCCGCGGGCCAGCCCGGCACCGGCGATGTAGAGCTCGCCGGGCACCCCGTCGGGCACCGGACGCAGCCAGCCGTCCAGCACGTGGGCGCGGGTGTTCAGGATCGGCCGGCCCACCGTCGGGGTGGCGCTGTCGGCCGTACCGCCGCCGAGGGTGTTGATCGTGTACTCGGTCGGGCCGTAGAGGTTGTAGCCGCAGGTCCCGGGGGTGTCGCGCAGCGTCGCCCAGACACTGTCGGATACGGCCTCACCGCCGAGCAGCACGAGCGGCGGCCGGTGGCGTCGCTCCCCCTCGTCGAGCAGGCCGACCTCGAACAGCGCCGCGGCGTAGGTCGGGGTCACGTTGACGACGTCGATCTCGTGCGTGTCGCAGTAGGCGACCAGTGCTTCGGCGTCGCGCCGCAGGTCCTCGTCGCACACGTGTACCTCGTGGCCCTCGACGAGCCAGAGCAGCTCCTCCCAGGACATGTCGAAGGCGAACGACACGGTGTGCGCGATGCGCAGCCGCCGGCCGGCGGCGGCGATGGTCGGCTCGAAGATCTCCGCGCGGTGATTGAGCTGCATGTTCGTGAGCCCCCGGTACGGGGTCACCACTCCCTTGGGCCGGCCCGTCGACCCCGACGTGTAGATGACGTACGCCGGGAACTCGAGCCGCTCGGGGTTGGTCCGGGCGAACGGGCCCAGCTCGGCGTCGGACAGCGGTCCGGCCGGGAGCCCAGCGCGTTCGGCCGCCACGGCGGGGTCGTCCAGCACGAGGGCCGGCACCCCGGCGCCGGCGAGGGAGTCGGCGACCCGCGCGACGGTGAGCAGGCAGACCGGGCCCGCGTCGCGCAGGGTGGCGACCAGGCGTTCGGCCGGGTGGTCGAGCTCCAGCGGCAGGTACGCCGCCCCGGTGCGCAGCACCGCGAACAGCGCGACCACCGTCTCGGCCGACCGCGGCAGCCCCAGCGCCACCACCGTCTCCGGGCCGGCACCCCGGGCGAGCAGCAGCCGGGCGGTGCGGTCGATCGCCGCGTCGAGCTCGGCGTAGGTCAACCGCTCGCCCCCGGCGACCAGGGCGGTCTGGTCGGGGATGCGGACGGCGCGATCGGCGAGCAGGTCGGCGATGGTGGCGGTGCCGACCGGCCGCTCGGCGCCCCCGCGGCTGGTCGTGACGGTCGCCGCCTCCGCCGGGAGCAGCGGGTCGAGCCGTGCGGTGGGGACCCGCGGGTCGGCGAGCAGCTGGTCGAGCAGCAGGGTGAACCGGTCCAGGTAGGCCTGCGCGGCCTCCTCACCGAGGACGTCGGGGGTGTGCGACAGCGTCAGCCGGATCCGCTCACCGGGGGTCACGACCAGGTTCAACGGGTAGTGCGTGGCATCCACATTGGCCATCGCGGTGATCCCGTAGCGGGTCCCGAGCTCGGCGACCCGCTGCTCACCGCCCTCGGGCCGGTAGACGAACAGCGTGTCGAACAGCTGCCGGTGCCCGGCCGCACGCTGGATCTCCCCCAGCCCCATCGACTCGTGCGGCAGCAGCGCGAGCCGCTCGGCCTGCACCCGGCGCAGCAGGTCGAGCACCGGCTCGCCCGCGACGAACGCCATCCGGGCCGGAACCGTGTTCAGGAACAGCCCGATGGTGCTCTCGACGTCCGCCACGGCGGCGGGGCGCCCGGCCACCGCGGTGCCGAAGACGACATCGGACCGCCCGGTGGCGGCGCCGAGGACCAGCCCCCACACCGTGCTGAGCACGGTGTTCGCGGTCAGGCCGTGCTCGCGGGTGAGCGCGCGCAGCCGGTCGGCGGTGGCCGGCGCGAGCTCGACCTCGAGAGTCCGCGGCGGAACGGCCGCGGCCGCCCGGGGTGCCGCGGGGGCCACCAGTGTCGGGGTGTCCACACCGGACAGCGCGGTGCGCCAGGCCGCGGTGGCCGCGGCGGCGTCCTGCGCGGCGAGCCACGCCAGGTAGTCGCGATAGGAACCCGGTTCGGCACCGGCCTGTCCGTGGTACGCCGCGAACAGCTGCTCGACGAACAGCCACGCCGACCACCCGTCCCACAGCAGCAGGTGGCGGTTGATCACCAGCCGGTCGTGGTCGCCGAGTCGGACCAGCAGCAGCCGGAACAGCGGTGGCCGGGCGAGGTCGAACGGGGTCGCGCGGTCGGCGGCCATCAGGTCGGCGAGCCTCGCCTCGCGCTCCGCGGCGGGGCTCCCGGACAGGTCGACCTCGGTCACGGGCGGTTCCAGCTCGGCCGCGACGAACTGCACCGGCCCGCCGAGGCCCTCGCTGGTGAACCCGGCGCGCACGGCGGCGTTGCGCGCGAGCACCGTCGCGCACGCCGCGCGCAGCCGGTCGAGGTCGAGCCGGTGGTCGAGGTCGATGGCCTCCTGGATCGTGTAGACGTCGGCGCCGGCGCCGTCGAGGCTCGCGTGGAAGAACAACCCGTCCTGCAGCGGGGACAGCGGCCAGACCTCCGCGACGGGTACCGGGCTGACCCGGCGGACCTGCACGAGGTCCGCCTCCGTGACACCGGGCAGCTCACCGGTCACGGATCCCTCGGCCGCGACGGTCTCCGTGGCGCTCTCGACCGCGGCCTCGGCCAGGGTCGCGATCCCGGCCGGGGTACGACCGGTGAAGACGTCCTGCGGGCCGACCTGCAGCCCGGCCCGGCGGGCCCGGCTCGACACGCTGATCGAGGAGATGCTGTCGCCACCGAGGGCGAAGAAGTCGTCGTCGGGACCGCAGGCCTCCCGGCCCAGCACCTCGGCGAACACCGCGCACAACACGCGCTCGGCGGCGGTGCGCGGTTCGCGCGCCGGACCGCTCGGCGCCGGGGCGGCCGGGGCGGGCAGTGCGGCGCGGTCGAGCTTGCCGCTGGGGGTGAGCGGCAGGTCCTCGAGCACGACGACCGCCGAAGGCACCATCGGTTCGGGCAGCGCGGCGGCGAGCGCGGCCCGCAGCCGGTCGGGGTCGGGCAGGGCCCCCACAGCGGGCACCACGTACCCCACCAGCGACTGCCCGGCGCCGTCGCGGCGGGCGATCACCGCGGCCCGCGCGACCTCCGGCAGCCCCACCAGCGCGGCCTCGATCTCGCCCAGCTCGACGCGGTTGCCGCGGATCTTGACCTGGAAGTCGGACCGGCCGAGGTACTCCAGCGCACCGTCCGGGCGCCGGCGCACCACGTCGCCGGTGCGGTACATCCGCTCCCCCGGCGCGCCGAAGGGATCCGCGACGAACCGGTCGGCGGTCAGCCCCGCCCGGGCGTGGTAGCCGCGGGCAAGCTGGACACCGGCGAGATAGAGCTCCCCGGGCATGCCGTCGGCGACGGGGCGCAGGCACGGGTCCAGCACGTGCAGCCGGGTGTTCCACACCGGCCGTCCGATGGGGACGGACGGACCGTCCTCGGTGTCGGTCCCGGAACACGCGAAGTACGTGACGTCGACGGCGGCCTCGGTCGGGCCGTAGAGGTTGTGCAGCGGCACGCCGGTGAGCGCCAGCCAGCGCGTCGCGGCGCCCGCGGGCAGCGCCTCGCCGCTGGAGAACACCCGCCGCAGGCTCGCGGCCCACGACGGATCGGCGGTCACCTCGTCGGTGGCGAGGAACGCCTCCAGCATCGACGGCACGAAGTGCATCGTCGTGATCCGCTCGTCCCGGACCAGCCCGGCCAGGTAGCCCGGGTCACGGTGCCCGCCCGGCCGGGCGAACACGACCGCAGCGCCCGCGCAGAGCGCCCAGAAGAACTCCCAGACCGACACGTCGAAGCTCGCCGGGGTCTTCTGCAGCACCCGGTCGCCGGCGCCGAGGCCGTACTCATGCTGCATCCAGGCGAGCCGGTTGACGATCGCGCGGTGGGTGACGACGACGCCCTTGGGGCGGCCGGTCGAACCGGAGGTGTAGATGAGGTACGCAGCCTCATCCACGGCGGTGCCGGCGGGGTCGGCGGACGACGGTCCGACCGGCTCGCCGCCGGTGGCCCCGGTGGCTCCGGTCTCCTCGATGAGCAGCGCCGCCACTCCGGGCGCCCGGGGCACCCGGTCGACGGCGGCGCCGGTGGTCACCACGACGTCGACGCCCGCGTCGGCGAGCATGAACTCGAGCCGTTCGGCGGGGTAGTCCAGATCGAGCGGAAGGTAGGCAGCGCCCGACCTCAGCACGCCCAACAGGGCCACCATGAGCTCCGCCGAGCGCGGCACAGCGACCCCGACGACCCGGTCCGGGCCCGCCCCGGCGGCCTGCAGCCGCGCGGCCAGTGCGCCGGCCCGGCGGTCCAGTTCGGCGTAGCTCAGCGTCGCGTCCTCGGCGACGACGGCCGTCGCGTCGGGGGTGCGGGCGGTCTGCGCGGCGATCAGCTCGGTCAGGGTCGCGGCGGGGACCTCGCGCGCGGTGTCGTCGGCAGGGTCGTCTGCGGAGTCGGCGGCGGGGCCGTCGGGTCGGCCGTGAGCGGGGCCGGCATCCCGAAGCGGGATCGATGCGACCGGCGCGTCCAGGTCGGTGGCCAGGGCGTCGAGCACCCGGCGGAGCTGGTCGACGAGCAGCGCCGCGGCGTCCACCGGGACGCGCGCGGGGTCGTACTTCAGCACGAGGTCGAGCTGCACCCCGGTGCCGGCGATCAGCGCGACCGGGTAGTGCACGGCGTCGAGGACCTGCACGCCCTCGACCCGCAGCCCCGCGGCCGGTACCTGGTCGCGGGGGTAGTTCTCGACCACCACGAGCGTGTCGAACAGCTCGGGCAGCCCGGCCAGGCGCTGCACCTCTCCGAGCCCGATCTGCTGGTGGTCGAGCAGCCCGGTCTGGGCGTCCTGCAGCCGCCGCAGCGTGGCGGCCAGCGACTCGCCCGGCTGCCAGCGCAACCGCAGCGGGAGGGTGTTGATGAACAGGCCGACGGCCGACTCGAGGCCGTCGACGTCGGCGTCGCGTCCGGAGACGGTGCTGCCGAACACCACGTCGCGCCGCCCGGTGAGCTGGCCCAGCACCAGACCCCACGCGCCGTGGACCACGGTGCCGAGCGTCAGGCCGTGGGCGCGCGCCCCGGCGACGAGCACGGCGGTGGTCCGCTCGTCGAGGGTGAACCCGAGCCGGGTGTGCCGTCCCGGCGCTGGGCCGCCGGGCGGCGGGCCGGGGACGACCGCGGGCAGCAGCCGGGTGGGCTCGTCGAGCCCGGCCAGCTCGGTGCGCCAGGCCGCACGGGCGGCGTCGGCGTCACGGCCGGCGAGCCGGCCGAACCACGCGCGGTGCCGCGCCATGGCATCAGCGGCGCGGTCGTAGCCGCGGACGAGTGCGCCGCCGGCCCGGGCCGCGTAGGCCGCGAGCAGGTCGCGCACGAGCACGACGACCGACCAGCCGTCGATCACGATGTGCTGGAACGTGATGACGAGCCGGGCGCGGCCGCTGTCGAGCCGGATCAGGGTGGCGCGCAGCAGCGGGGGCCGAGCCAGGTCGAACCCGCGGGCCCGGTCGGCGTCGATCACGGCGGTGGCGCGCCGGTCCTGCTCGTCGGCCGGCAGGCCTGACAGGTCCACTTCGTCCCACGGCAGTTCGGCGTGCGCGGCGACCGCCTGCACCACCCGGCCGTCGCCGCGCTGGGCGAACCCCGCGCGCAGCTGCGGGTGGCGGTCGAGCAGGTCCTGAGCGGCGGTGCGCAGCGCCGCCCCGTCGATGCCGTGCTCCGGCCCGGCGAGGTCGAAGACCTCCTGGATCGTGTAGACGTCCTGCGTCTGCTCGTCCAGCGCGGCGTGGAAGAAGAAGCCCTCCTGCAGCGCGGACACCGGCCACACGTCCGCGATCTCGCCGACCCCGGCCAGCTCCGCGCGCGCCACCGCGTCCAGCTCCACGAGCGGACCGGCGACGGGCTCGACCGGCTCGTCCGCCCGTGCCGTGGCGACGGGCGCGAGCTCGGCGACCGTGCGGTGGGTGAAGACCTGCCGCGGGGTGACGAGCAGGCCCGCTGCACGCGCCCGGACGACGAGCCGGATGGAGACGATGCTGTCACCGCCGAGGGCGAAGAAGTCGTCGTCGACGCCGATCCCGGGCACACCGAGTACCTCGGCGAACAGCGCGCAGAGCAGCTCCTCACGGGGGGTGCGGGGCCGATGGCCGGTGACCTGCGCAGCCAGGTCCGGTGCCGGTAGCGCGGCCCGGTCGAGCTTGCCGTTGGCCATCACCGGCAGTGCGGGGAGCGCGACGATCCCCGCCGGGACCAGGTGGTCGGGCAGCCGGTCACGCAGGTGCTCGCGCAGGTTCCCGACCAGGACGCTCACGTCGCGGAACGGGGCGGGCACGTTGGCGAACGCGGTCACGTCGGTGCCCGGCCCCGGCCGGTACACCGGTCCGGCGACCGCTCCCGGCACGGTGAACAGCACGTCGAGCCGCCCGTCGGTGGCGCCGGCGGTCCACGTGACGGCGGTGCGGTAGCCGAGTTCGGCGCCGAGCGCGTGCAGATCCTCGGGGTCGACAGCCGCAAGCGCTTCCGCGGAACCGCCGTCGACGACCCGCAGCGCCGCCAGGTCCGGGGTCAGCCGGGCGTTGGGGACACCGGTGACGCGCAGTGCGGCCGGGCGGTGATCGCGAAGGTACGTGGCCAGGTCGGCCGGCTCATCGACGGTGCCCGCCCCGGCCGGCGGTTCCGCGGAACCGCCCGTCCAGACCAGCTGATCGGGCACGACCGGTACCGGCTCCCCGCCCGGACCACCGGCCACCCGCAGCACGACGTCGTACCGGTACCGGCTCAGCTCGTCGTGCGCGACCGCTCGCTTGACCTCCAGGTCCACGCCCGCCAGGCCGGGGATCACGGTCCGCAGGGCCGGGAAGAAGTCCGGGTCGCAGAGCAGCTCGCCCTCCCACTCCACCGCGGCGTCGACGGCCCGGCGCAGCGCCGCCGGGTCGCCCGCGCCGCCGCGCCGGCAGGTCTCCACCCCGGCACGGAACGCCCGCAGCAGACCGCGGTGCCGCACGTCGCCGACGAAGATCGCACCACCGGGTGCCAGCAGCGCGGCGGCACGGCGCAGCACGTCGACCAGGTACGCCGCGCTCGGGAAGTACTGCGCCACCGAGTTGATCACGACCGTGTCGAAGGAGCCCGCCGGCAGGTCCGGCCCGTCTCCCAGCTCGTGCGCGGGCCGCGCGTCCAGCACGACCCGGCCGGCCAGCGCCGGATCCGCCTGCACCCGGCGGCGCAGCGCGGCGATCGCCTCCTCCGACAGGTCGACGCCCCGGTAGAGCTCACAATCCGGGGCGAGCTCGGTGAGCAGCAGGCCGCTGCCGACGCCGATCTCCAGCACCCGGCGCGGCGCCAGCGCCCGGATCCGGGCCACCGTCGCGTCACGCCACGCCTGCATGTCCGCGTGCGGGATGGGCGCCCCGTCGTAGGTCGAGTTCCAGCCCGCGAAGCCGTCCCCGAAGCCCGCGGAGCTCTCGTCGACCGCGGAGTACAGCAGTTCGTGCAGGTCCTTCCACGCCGCGACCTGCTCGTCCCCGGCGACCCCACCGGTCTGCGGCACCACGTAGGCGACGAGCCGCCGGTCACCGGGCCGGTCCTCGCGCACCTGCACCGTGGCCTGCGCGACCGCCGGGTGCGCGGCCAGCACCGACTCGATCTCGCCGGGTTCGACCCGGTACCCGCGGATCTTGACCTGGTCGTCGACCCGGCCCAGGAAGTCGAGCACCCCGTCCGCGTCGCGGCGGACGACGTCGCCGGTGCGGTACAACCGCTCCCCCGGCGCGCCGAACGGATCGGCGACGAATCGCTCGGCGGTGAGGTCGGGGCGGCCCAGGTAACCGCGGGCCAGCCCGGGGCCGCCCAGGTAGAGCTCACCGGGCTCACCGGTCGCGACCGGCCGCAGCCGGTCGTCGAGCACGTGCGCGATCGTCATCGGGTCCGGGACGCCGATCGGCACCGACGTCCCGCGCACCCGGTCGGGGTGGCTCTCGCCGAGCGTGGAGTTCACCGTGGCCTCGGTCGGCCCGTAGGCGTTGAACATCCGGCGCCCGCGCCCCCACCGCGCCACGAGCTCGGGCGAGACCCGCTCGGTGCCGGCGAGCAGGATGGCGGGCGGCAGGCTCACGTCCGGCGGCATCGCGGCGAGCAGGGTCGGCGGCAGGATCATGAACGTGACGTCGTGCGCGTGCGCGTAGCCGGCCAGTTCCGGCCCGGGTACCCGCAGCTCGGTGGGTACGACGACCAGCCGCCCGCCGGACAGCAACGCGAGGCACAGGTCCCAGAACGCCACGTCGAAGCTCGGCGAGGCGAACTGCAGGATCCGGCTGTCCGGGCCGATCCCGAACCGCTCGGTCTGGGTCGCGACGAGCTTCGCGACCCCGGTGTGCGAGAGCACGACACCCTTCGGCCTGCCGGTGGAGCCCGAGGTGTAGATGACGTACGCCGCGTTGTGGACGTGCAGCGCCGGTGCCGGGTCCGACGCGGGGGCCGCGGCGAGCTCGGCGCCGGTGGCGGGGGCGTCGAGCAGCAGGAACGGCGCGTCCCCCAGCTCGTCGGCCAGCTCCCCGGCCAGTTCCGAGGTCGCGACGACCACCGCGGGACGGGCGTCGGCGAGCATGTACCCGATGCGCTCCACGGGGTAGTCGGGGTCGATCGGCAGGTACGCCGCGCCCGCCTTCAGCACTGCGACCTGCGCGACGACCATGTCGATCGAGCGCGGCAGCGCGAGCCCGACCACCCGCTCCGGGCCGGCCCCGCGAGCGCGCAGGACGTGGGCGAGACGGCTCGCCCGGGCGTCGAGCTGTGCGTAGGTCAGCCTCTCGTCGGCCAGCACCACCGCGACCGCGTCGGGACCGCGGCGGACCTGCTCGGCGAACAGGGCGGGCCAGGTGGACGCGGGGCCGGAGTCCCCGTCCCGCTGCCGGTCGATCATGAGGTGGCGGTCGTTCTCGGATGTCGTGGTCACCATCGGCTCCATCGGCACAGCAGCGGTACGGGGGTCAGCAGGCAGCGCAGGTCCAACCGGGGATCAGGCCGCCCCGTCGCGTTCCATCCGCTCGACCAGGCTCCGCGGCCGCAGGTCGGTCCAGTGCGCCTCGATGTGGTCCAGACACGATCGCCGGGTGTCCGGACCGTGCTGCACGGTCCATCCGTCGGGCACCGGCACGAACGTGGGCCACAGCGAGTACTGGCCCTCGTCGTTGCGCAGCGCGTGGAACGTGCCGTTCTCGTCGTCGAAGGGGTTGGTGGACATGGGTGTCTCCTGAGTTCGCGGGGGAAGCCGGGGGCGGGGAGCGCTCAGCGGGCGACGGGCGTGTCGACGAGCGCGGCGGGTGCCGGCGCAGCGGCCGGAGCGTCCCCCGCGATCGACGCGACGATCTCCCCGGAGCGCACCGCGACGTTCGACAGCAGGGTCGAGGAGATGCCGTGCGTGTGCTCCGTCGCGCCCTGCACGTAGATGCCGGCCGTGAGGTCGGCGGTGGTGGCGACGCGGTAGTCACGCCGGATGTCGAGCCGCCCCGCGGCGTCGCGGGCGCAGGACCGGGCGAGGTCGCCGAGCAACCAGAGCGGGTCGGGGGCGCGGTACCCGGTCGCGTAGACGACGGCGTCGGAGGTGAGCACCTCGCGCCCCCCGTCGATCAACGACTCGACTGCGAGCTCCACCCGGTCACCGATCTCGACGACGTCGGCCACGCGCGTGACGTTGAGGAAACGCAGGCGCTCCCGGCCGGCCACCCTCTCGTGGTAGTGGCGCCGGTAGAGCCCGTCGATCAGCTCCGGGTCGACGACCGAGTAGTTCGTGTTCGCGTGGTAGCCCAGGATCTGCTCCTTGACCTCGTCGGACGCGGTGTAGAAGTGGTCGACCGCGACCGGGTCGAAGATCCGGTTGGCGAAGGAGCTGTCGTCGGCCGGGCTGTAGCCGTAGCGCGTGAACACCGCGCAGACCTCGGCGCTCGGGAACCTCCGGTGCAGGAAGTCGACGGCCTCGGCGGCGCTCTGGCCGGCGCCGACCACGGCGAGCCGGCGGGGCTCGGCGCCCTCGAGCAGGGCGACCCGGCTCAGCAGGTCGCGGCTGTGCCACACCCGGTCGCCGAGCCGGACCCCGCGCGGCACGTGCGGGGTCAGCCCCGTCGCCAGCACGACGTTGCGGGTGCGATGGCGTTGCGTGGAGCCGTCGGCGTGGCGCGTCACGACCTCGAGGTCACGCACCGGGCCCCCCGGACCGTCGCCGCACACCGGTGCGATCTCCACGACCTCGGCGCCGTAGTCGACCTGGCCGGCGAACCCCGCGGCGGCCCACTCCAGGTAGTCGTGGAACTCGATGCGGGTCGGGAACACACTGCCGTAGTTGATGAAGTCGACGAGCCGGTTCCGCTCGTGAAGGTAGGACAGGAAGCTGAACGGGCTGCCCGGGTTCCGCTGCGTGACCAGGTCCTTGAGGAACGACACCTGCATCGTCGCGTCCTCGAGCAGCATTCCGCGGTGCCAGCCGAAGCGGGGCTGGCGCTCCAGGAACCGCGCGGCGAGCCGGCTCTCGGGCGCAGCGGCGCGGTTGTGCTCCGCGACCGCGATGGCCAGCGCCAGATTCGACGGTCCGAACCCCACTCCGAGGACGTCGAGAACATCCGGGCCGGAGCCGGGGCGTGCAGGGGCGGAGTACGACATCGTCATCCTCTCGATGGCCCGCGGCACGCGAAGCCATGATCGCCGATCCTTATCTAAGGGCAGGCTAACCATAAGCGTCCGCGCGTCAGAGGGTCCGCCCGAGTGATCATCCAGGTCGGTCCGACCACGCTGAGTGCGCGTTCCTGCGCCGAATGGACGTATCGGTGATCACACGGCTGGCGTACCCGCAGGCAGGCGCGTCGTCGCCCCTCCACCGCGCAGCCGCGCTCGGTGCCGCAGGAGGGAACGCCACGGCCCGGCACGCGGACGATCGCGGGCCGGGCCGTGAGGATGGATCCCCGCCCCGGCGTCAGCCGGGGCGGCGGGGCTCAGCTCGAGAAGTCGATCGACACGCTGACCACGGAGCCGTTCGTGCCCAGGCCGAGCTGATCGGTCAGACCGGCAACGCCGGGCAGCGAGGGGAGCTGCTCCGCCGAGGGAGCCTCGAACCCGGGCGCCTCGAACGCCGGGGCCTCCGGCAGCGCGGGCGCCCCGAAGGCAGGCGCCTCGAAGGCAGGCGCCTCGGGGAGCGACGCGTCATACCCCTCGTCGTCGGAGGAGTAGCCGCCCGAGAACTCCGACCCGCCGTCCATGGTCCAGCCGGATCCGGCTGAGCCACTCCCGGAGAACTCGCCGTCCGCGGTGCTCGACGGCGCGCCCGGGAACGATCCGCTGACGAGATCGGCGGCCCGGAACGCCTCGCCGTCCACGCCGTCCAGGCCGGGCACGTCGGACGCACCGGGGTTCGGCAGCCCGTCCGGGCCCGGCAGGGCGAGGGCGTCGGTCGAGCCGGCGAGATCCGCAGCGCCGGGCGCGTCGGGAACGCCGGGCAGGTCAGGGGCAGCCGGCAGCGCAGCCGCCCCGGCGATACCGGACACGGCGAACGCCAGCGGCATCGACAGCGCGCCGACGGCGGCGACGCGTCGGGCCGTCTTGTTCATCTGCATCGAGTACATCCCTCTCTTCGGTGTCCACGGATCAAGCACCGGTCGGTGCAGGGCGGACATCGCTGCGCACCCGGCATGTAGCTGTGCGTGACCGGGCAGCGCCCGCAGAAGCTAGCCTGCTACGCCGTAAGAGGCACTTCGAGGGGGCCGAAAGCGGTAACTGGCGCGTGGAACGCGAGGAGAAGTCACTATCTGTTCATGTAACGCTCTACATTGAGTAGCCGTAGCAAACGCTGACTTTCACGGAGGGTAACCGTCCTCGGCCCACCCCGACGCGGCGGACCCCGCAGCCAGCCGCCCGAAAGTTTGGCGATGATCATGTGGCCGTATCCGCACAGGCGCGGCGGTCGTTAGACCATGCCACCCTGGACCGTCCCAGGGCCGCGCCTGGTCGCCCCGAACCGGGGCCGCCCGGCCACCACGATCTGGCGGAGCCGAGCCGGACGGCGACGGCCCGGCGCGTGGAGTCCACGTGCCGGGCCGTCTGCGCTGCAGCGGCGAGGAGCCGGTCAGCTCTGGGAGATCCCGGAGTTGGAGCCGTCGTGATGCACGCTCGACTGGTTGACGGCACCGCTGGACAGGATGCCGCCCAGGTTGATCGTCGGGCTGAGGTCGAGGTCCAGCCCGAGCAGCCCGCCGTCCTGAGCGGCAAACCCGCCATGGCCGCCGTGACCGCCGCCCTGCTGGACGATGCCGGAGTTGGACCGGTCGACCTGCACGGTCGACTGGTTCACCGGGCCGCTGTTGCCGATCCCGCCGATGTTCAGCGCCGGACTCACCTCGAGGGCGGCGTCGACCAGGTCGCCGGCCTGGAAGGCCTCGGACCCGCCGCCGCACCCGCCGCCCTGCTGGACGATGCCCGAGTTCGACTGATCGACCTGGGCGCTCTGCTGGGTGACCGGGCCGCTGTTCAGCAGTCCGCCCACGTTGAGGGCGGGGCTCACGTCGGCGCCGAGGCCGAGCAGGCCGCCGTCCTGCACCGCGGCGGATCCACCCGAGCAGTGCCGAGGCTGCTCGGTCTTGCCGGGGCCACCGTCGCCGGCGTGGGCGAAGCCCGTCGCGGCGAACGCGAGCGGAACGCTCATCGCGCTGACCGCCACCACCCGGCGGGCCGTCGTGCTCATCTGCATTGCTCAATCTCCTCGTTCGATGGACATCCGATCGATCAGTCGCTCTCCGTGATCAATCTGGTCGCAGACGCTAGCGATGGATCTCCATCGAGTGAGCAACAGGTCGCTGAGAGTTCTCTCAGAAGGGACAAAAAGGCATGAAGGTGATCGTTCGATCATCAACCTTCTGAACTCAAGGTCACAAAGTGAGCGCCTGCTTACAACTCAGAGTGACGGGCTTCCGGGGTAGCGATCCGGCGAGCGGCATCGAGCACGCCCGCGAAATGCGGCTTACATCACAACGAAGCAACCTGTCGCGGGACACCGGCACAGCACTGATCCCCACCCGGGCGCGCAGCGGTGCGGGGCGCCGTCGGCCGACCCGCGCGCGTCAGGGGGCCAGCAGAACTCGCGCCAGGTCCTTCCACTGGGCGACCATCGGGTCGCCCGCGGGGTCGCGCGGATCGAACGTGTAGGTCAGCGCGGTGCCCCGCATGCTGGTCAGCAGCAGATCACGCAGCTGGCGGAAGCGCGGGTGCGACGCGTGCGGCTCACCGAACATCCGTCCGATCGACGCCCGGATGACCGTGCCGAGCCGACGCTCCTCAGGAAGCAGCGCCTCGGCGATCTCGGGGTTGGCCCGGGCGGCCGTCCACAGCTCGACGGCGGCCCAGAAATGCGGCTCGTGAAAGGTCTCCCAGAGCAGCTCGACGACCCGGTCGACCCGCTCCCAGCCCTCGGTCTCGTCACCGACCAGGTGCAGCACCCGGTCCTCGGTGTCCTGCACCCGTTTCACGGCCAGGTGTTGCGCGGCCGCCACCAGCAGCCGGTCGCGGGACGGGAAATGATGCAGCAACCGGCCCCGGGACACGTCCGCCGCGGCCTGGATGGTCAGCGTGGTGGCACCGGAGTACCCACCGGCGATGAGACACTCGACGGCCGCATCCAGGATCCGGGCGCGGCTGTCCTCCGTGCGCTGCGCCCGGGTCCTGGGTTGGGAGGTGGTCCCCACTAGAGGCCGAGGCTCCGGCCGATGACCTCTTTCATGATCTCGGTGGTGCCCCCGTAGATGCGCGTGATCCGCGCGTCCGCATAGGCCTTGGCGATCGGGTACTCGTTCATGTACCCGTACCCGCCGTGCAGCTGCAGGCACCTGTCCACCACGCGGCCCTGCAACTCGGTGCACCACCACTTCGCCTTCGACGCGTCGACGGCGGTGAGTTCGCCCGCATTGAGCGCGCGCACGCAGTCGTCGACGTAGTGCTCGGCGATGTCGACCTCGGTGGCGATCTCGGCGAGCACGAACCGCGAGTTCTGGAACGACCCGATCGGCTGGCCGAACGCCTTGCGCTCCTTGACGTACTCGAGCGTCTGCTCCAGCGCGGTCCGCGCCGCCGCGACGGCGGCGATCGCGATGGAGAGTCGCTCCTGCGGCAGGTTGGTCACGAGCTGGGTGAAGCCCTGACCCTCCTCCGGGCCGAGCAGGTTCGCCACCGGCACCCGGACATCGGTGAACGACAGCTCCGCGGTGTCCTGCGCGTGCTGGCCGAGCTTGTCGAGGTTGCGACCGCGTTCGAAGCCCGCCATCCCGCGCTCGAGCACCAGCAGGCTCATGCCCTTGTGCTTCTGCGTCGGGTCGGTCTTCACCGCGGTGATCACCAGGTCGGCGTTGATGCCGTTGGTGATGAACGTCTTGGCCCCGTTGACCACGTAGTGGTCGCCGTCCCGGATCGCCGTGGTCGACATCGACGCCAGGTCCGAGCCGATGCCGGGTTCGGTCATCGCGATCCCGGTGATCAGCTCCCCGGACGCGATCCCCGGCAGCCAGCGTCGCTTCTGCCCGTCATTGCAGTACGACAGGAAGTACGGCAGGCAGATGTCGTTGTGCAGCGTCAGCCCGAGCCCGGCGGCCGCCGCGCCGCAGCGCATGACCTCCTCGGCGATGACGGCGTTGAAGCGGAAGTCCTCGACCCCACCGCCGCCGTACTCCTCGGGGATGTCCATCCCCAGGAAGCCCGACCTGCCCGCGGTGGCGAACAGCTCCCGCGGGACGATGCCGGCCCGCTCCCACTCCTCCTGGTGCGGGACGACCTCGACGTCCAGGAACTTGCGGAACGACTCCCGGAACGCCTCGTGATCAGATTCGAACAATGTGCGCTTCATCTGCGATATCCCTTATCGCGGCGCCATCCGGATGGCGCCGTCCAGCCGGATGACCTCGCCGTTGAGCATCGGGTTGGCCACGATGTGGCTCACCAGCGCGCCGAACTCCGACGGGTCGCCCAGCCGGGACGGGTGCGGCACCTGCCGGCCCAGTGACTCCTTGGCCTCCTCGGGCAGGCTCGCCAGCAGGGGGGTGTTGAACAGCCCCGGCGCGATGGTGACGACCCGGATCATCGCGGTCGCCAGGTCGCGCGCGATCGGCAGCGTCATGCCGACCACACCACCCTTCGACGCCGAGTACGCGGCCTGCCCGATCTGCCCGTCGAACGCCGCCACCGACGCGGTGTTGACGATGACGCCGCGCTCCTCGCCGACCGGGTCGGTCGCGGCGATCCGCTCGGCGGCCAGCCGGATCACGTTGAACGTCCCGACGAGGTTGATGTTGATGATCCGGGCGAACTTGTCGAGCGGGTACACGCCCTGCTTGCCCAGGACCCGGATCGCGTCGCCGGTTCCGGCGCAGTTCACCGCGCCCCGGATCGGGCCGAGCTCCGCGGCGACGTCGAGCGCGGCGGCGACGCTCGCCTCGTCGGTGACGTCACCGGCGGCGAAGCGGACCTTGTCGCCCAGCTTCTCCGCGACCTGCTCCCCCGCCGAGCCCGGCAGGTCGAGGATGACGACGCTCGCGCCGGCGTCGAGCAGCTTCTCCGTCGTCGCCAGGCCGAGACCCGAGGCCCCACCGGTGACCAGCGCGACCGAACCGTTGATGTCCATGTACGTGAAATCTCCTAGTGCGTGTCAGAGCAGTTCGATGATCGTGGCGTTCGCCTGGCCGCCGCCCTCGCACATCGTCTGCAGGCCGTAGCGGATGCCGTTGTCGCGCATGTGGTGCACGAGGGTCGTCATCAGACGCGCACCGCTGCCACCCAGCGGGTGACCCAGCGCGATCGCGCCACCGTTGGGGTTGAGCGCCTTGGCGTCGGCTCCGGTGTCGGCCAGCCACGCCATCGGCACCGGAGCGAACGCCTCGTTGACCTCGAACGCCCCGATCTCGTCGAGCTTGAGCCCGCTGCGCTGCAACACCTTGTGCGTGGCCGGGATCGGCGCGGTCAGCATGATCACCGGGTCGTCGCCGGCCAGGACCGCGGTGTGCACCCGGGCGATCGGCGTCAGCCCCAGCTCACGGGCCTTCTCCGAGGTCGTCATCAGCAACGCCGCCGAGCCGTCGGAGATCTGTGAGGAGTTCCCCGCCGTGATGACCCCGCCCTCCGGCTTGAACACCGTCTTCAGTCCGGCCAGGCTCTCCACGCTGCTGCCGCGACGGATGCCCTCGTCCGCCGAGACCACGGTGCCGTCGGGCAGCGTGACCGGCGTGATCTGGGCGGTGAAGCGGCCCTCGTCCTGCGCGGCCGCGGCCTTCTCGTGCGAGGCCACCGAGTACTCGTCGAGCTGGGTTCGCGAGAAGCCCCACCGCTGCGCGATCATCTCCGCGCCGACGCCCTGGTTCGGGAGCACCCCGTCGTAGCGGGCCAGGAACTTCTCCCCGAACGGGTTCTGTCCCGCCGACGCCGAGCCCATCGGCACCCGCGACATCGACTCCACGCCGCCGGCGACCGCGACGTCGTACTGCCCGGAGATGAGCCCCGCGGCGACGAAGTGCACCGACTGCTGCGACGAGCCGCACTGCCGGTCGACGGTCACGCCCGTCACCGCCTCCGGCCAGCCCGCGGCCAGCACCGCGGTCCGCGCGATGTCGAAGGTCTGCTCGCCGACCTGCGACACGCAGCCCCACACCACGTCGTCGACCACGGAGGGGTCCACACCGCTGCGCTCGGCCAGCGCGTTCAGCACATGGGCCGACAGGTCCACCGGGTGCACACCGGAGAGTGCGCCGTTGCGCTTGCCCACCGGGGTCCGCACCGCTTCCACGATCACTGCATCCCGCACGTCCGGCTCTCCTTCGCTCCAGCCTGCCGACGGCGCACCGCGTCGCGCGTCAGTCCGGACGGTAGCAGTGAAACAGTCAGCGTTGACCGCTCAGTCGGTGTGGCGTGGGTCGCGCGCACCGACCGCGGTGGCGACGGCCGACAGGGTGGCGGCGAGCACGGCCGGGTCGCGTCCCTCGTCGCGGATCCAGTGCCGGACCTGCTCGGCGGTGAGTGCGGCGAGCAGCACGTCGGCGCGCAGATCGGGGTCGGGCACGCGGGCCCCGGCGAGCAGGTGCCAGCAGTGCCGGCGCCAGAAGGCGTGGGCGCCGGTCTGATGCCGGGCGCCGGGAGTGCTGTTCTGCGACATCAGGACGAGATCCACCTGAGCGACGACGTAAGCCAGGTACGCCTCGACGAAGGCGATGAGCCGCTCGGCCGCGAGCGCCCCCGGGCCGAGCGGGGGCGGCCCGGTGAGGATGCGCCGCTGCAGGTCGGTCTCGTGCTGGCCGAGCAGGGCCGCGGCGAGCCCGCCTTTGTCCTTGAACCGGCGGAACAGCGTTCCCTTGCCCACGCCGGCCGCGGCAGCGACGTCGTCCATGGTCACGGCATCGACCCCGCTCTCGTCGAACAGTCGCTGCGCCGCGGCGAGCACCCGCTGCCGGTTGCGGGCGGCGTCGGCGCGCTCGCGGACCACGCCCTGTCCCAGGACGGGCAACTCCCTTGACGTTCTGTTCCCCGGCGGGCCGGGCCTCCCGGGGGCGGCTGGCAACTGAGGGTCGGTCGAACACTCGGCCGAACACTCAGTCGAAGACGACGACACCGCGGATGTTGCGGCCCGCGTGCATGTCCTCGAAGCCCTGCGCAATGTCGTCGAGCGGGTAGCGGTTGGTGATCAACTCGTCGAGCTTGAGCACGCCATCGGCGTAGAGCTGCAGCTGGGCGGGGATGTCCGCGGTCGGGGCGCTGGCGCCGAACAGCGATCCCTGCAGCCGCTTTTGGTAGAGCACCAGCTCGGTGAGCGGGATGTCGCCGTCCTTGGTGCGGACGTCGCCGAGACCGACGACCACGCAGGTCCCCGCCTTACGGACCGCCTGCAGGGCCCGGCCGACGTGTTCACCGGTGGTCACCCCGACCGTCACGATCGCCGCGTCGGCACCCTGCCCATTGGTCATCTCGCGGCCCAGCGCGGCCGCCTCCTTGATCGACTCGACGGCGTGCGTCGCACCGAGTCGCAGCGCCGTCTCGCGCTTGAACCCCACCGGGTCGACGGCGATGACGTTGGTCGCGCCGGCGTGCGCGGCACCCTGCACCGCGTTGATGCCGATCCCGCCGACGCCCATCACGATCACGGTCTGGCCGGGGCGGACCTCGGCGGAGTTGACCGCGGCACCCCAGCCGGTGCCGACACCGCAGCCGGTCAGGCAGGCGATCTCCAGTGGGATGTGCGCCGGGATCTTCACCGCGGACGCCGTCGAGACGGTGGTGTACTCGCAGAACGTCGACAGGCCGCACATCTGGCCCACCGGCTGCCCGTCGAGGCTCAGCCGGAAGCTGGTCGGGTCCTCCCAGCGGGCGTTCGTGCCGAGCGAGGCACCGAGGTCGCACAGGTTCTGGTGGCCGGTCGCGCACCAGCGGCAGCGCCCGCAGGCGGGCAGGAACGAGAAGACGACGTGGTCACCCTCGGCGAAGCCCGGCGTGTGCGGCCCGACGGCCTCGACAATGCCGGCGCCCTCGTGCCCGCCGGCGAAGGGCAGGATCCCGACGCGCATGTCGCCGGTGGCGTGGTGATCGTCGGAGTGGCACAGCCCGGTGGCGGCCATCTTGACCCGTAGCTCACCGGGGCGCGGGTCGTCGACGTCGAGCTCGACGACCTCGTAGCGGCCCGGAACCTCGCGCAGCACCGCGCCCCGAGTCTTCACCTGTCCAGCCCCTCTCGCCGATGCGGCGCCGATGCCCGAGGTGCACCGATGCACGGCCGATCGTGGCATGCCACCCGTTGTCGACGGCAGGCCATCGTGATCCTCCCGACGCGCCGTCGGACTGTCACGGGCCGCCGCTCCCTACCTCGATCGCGGGTCGAACGGGGCCGTCGTAGGGTCCCGCCCGCCCCACGGGTCCTGGGGCCCGGATGCGGCGAGGGTGAAGGACGTGCCCACCGCGTTCGGCACGAACGCCTCGGGCAGCGCCGCGGCCAGCCGGTGCTTGGCCTTCCAACCCGTGCAGTGCGCCGGCACCAGCACGTCGGGCGCCATGTCGGCGAACGCCGCCACGGTCGGTTCGATGATCGACTCGAAGGCCGGCCCGGTGAGGTGGAAACCGCCGATCAGGGCGCACAGCCGGCCCACCCCGGTCAGCCGCATCGCGTGCCGGGCGATGTTCACCGCGCCGGCGTGCCCACATCCGGTGAGCACGACGAGACCGCGTCCGCGGACGTGGACCACCAGCGCCTGCTCGTCGAGGATCAGCGGGTCGGGCTCCCAGCGCCCGTCGCGCCAGGCCTCGTGGTTCGGCAGCCCGCGCTCGAACTCCGTGGTGCGGTCGATCTCCCCGCTGATCAGGACCGAGCCGTCCAGCAGCAGCGAGGGCCGCCGCCGCTCGATCACCTCGAGGCCCTCGGCCTCCAGCGCGGAACGGCTCAGCGTCGGCAGCTCCCACGGCGGTTGGTCGGGCAGGGCGAAGCGCCGCCGGCTCCAGACCAGCGGATGCACGGTGAGCGGCAGCCCGCTGCGGCCCCGCAACCGGGCCAGCCCGGGGAAGCCGCCGTCGTGGTCCTCGTGGCCGTGGCTGAGCACCACGACCTCGATCGCGGCCACGTCGAGGCCGAGCCGTTCGATGTTGCCCGCCATCCCGTCCGGGGACACCCCGGTGTCGAACAGCACGGTGTGCGACGTCGCGCCGCGGCGGATGGTCACCAGCGCGGAGAAGCCGTGCTCGGCCACCAGCCCGGGAAACGTGCGGCCCTCCTCGAACTGCGGGGCCGGGACCTCGGGCAGCCGGGAGAACGGCGCGCGGCGGGCCGGGCCGGTGTCGCCCATCAGCGCGTCGTAGCTGTTGTCCACGAGCGTCGTGACGACGACCTCGTCGACCGGCTCCAGGGCGATGGGGTCCACCACCGTGGCCTCCGCCGGGCGCGGGAGGGTCGCGGCGACCTCGGTGGGCGTGCCGCTGCCGTCACACATGACCCCATGGTGCGCCGCGCCGGCCGCCGGGGGCCAGCCCCCGGCGAGGCGGTACTGGAAAGCGACGTACACCCGCCGCCAGGGCTGGTCGTCGATCAGGCGCCAACGGTGCCCACCGCCGGTGGTGTCCTCGGCGAGGAGGATGCCGCCCGGGCCGGGGGTGAAGCGGGTGCCGTCACGCGTCTCGAACTCGAGGGTGCCGCTGAGCGTTACCACTCAACGGATTGCCACGACCGTCCCCCGCCCACCGGAGCCGACGATCCGTCAACCGGTCCAGCTCCCCGGTCTGCCGGAGATTCGCGAGCACGCGGTTGACCGCGTCGCAGAGCGGCAGGTCGTCCGGCGCCACCGCGACACCGAGCCGTTCGCGCGTGGGGATCTCCTGCACGACCGCCAGCCCGGGTCGCCCTCTGGTCAGCCAGGTCACGACCGGCAGCAGCTTGATGAACGCGCCGATCCGGCCGGCGGACAGATCGTCGAGGGCGTCGTGGATACCCCCGTAGGGACGATGACAAGAGCGCCCGGGTCGATCGGTCGGATACCGACCGGCCAGGGCGCTGCGGAGCGTTCTCCGCCGGGCGCTTCGTCGCCGCGCGGACGCCCGGCTGACCACCGATCCCCGGTGGCGAGCGCGGTCCGTCACCCGCTCGCCACCGGGGAACCCCCCGGCAACCCGGGCGCACGACCCCTCGACGGGCGCCCGGGAAGATCGACACGACGAGCTTACGAGCGCCCGGGGGCGGAGTCCTCCGTGGAATTACGGATCATCGAGCGGGCGGAAGGGTGGATCGCGGGCCTGGCACGGGCGGTCAGCCGCCACCTCCCGGTTCGTCACCCGCACCGCCCTCTCCCGGCTCGCCGGAGCCGTCCGGGTTGGCGTCGCTGGTGTCGCCGCCATCGTCGTACTGGCGGTCGGGGTCGCTCTGCTCACCGCTCGGGCCGACGCCGGGGCCACCGTCGCCGCAGGCACCCGCGCCCGTGAGCAGCAGGCCGGCACCGCAGACAGCCGCGACGGCGGCGCGTCGCATCCTCGTTCCTCGCATACCGCCGGGTACCCAGCGGCCCCGCGCGGGGAACCGGACCCCGATCACATGCACGGTGTCCCGGCGGTGCAGGTAGCCGGGGTGGTGATGGAACGCTGCCACAGCGGGGTCAGCGCGCCCCGCCGCCCAGCACATCGAGGAGCGTCGCCGTGAGCACGTCCGGGCCCGTCGTCACCGCCTCGTGGTCGACGCCCTCCATCATGACCACGCGCGAGTCCGGTATCGCGTCGTGCACGAGGTGGACTCCCCGGTGCAGGTCGGGCGGGCTGAGTGTCCCGGCGAGCAGGACGGTCGGCACCCCGAGCGCGCGGTAGCGGTCGGCGTCGAAGGTGAACGCGTTCACGCTGCGCAGCTCGCGCGGCAGAGTGGGCACCGTGTCGACCATCGGCTGCCAGGCCGCGGGGTCGGTGCGCAGCTCGGCGAGCGCCTCCTCCGGCAGGCCGACGAGCTCGCCCATCATCACCTCGACCGCCCTGTCCAGCTCTCCCTCGGCGATCAGGGTGTCGAGCCGACCGATGAACGCCTCCGGGATCTTCGCCGGGCCCTCGAGTCCGAGTGGGGGCTCGTAGAGCACGAGCGTCCGGAGGTTGCCGGTCTGCAACGCGGCGTCCAGCGCGCAGATCCCGCCATAGGAGTGGCCGAGCAGGTGAACGGGCTCGTCGATCGCGTCGGCGACCGCAGCGACATCGGCGAACTCCTGGTCGATCGCGTAGGACTCGGCGGTGCGGCTGCCGCCGCTGCCGCCACGACCCCGCCGGTCCATCGTGTGGACGGTGAAGTGCTGCCCGAGCGTCGACAGGACCGGCGCCCAGTAGGTGCGATCGCAGACCCCGCCGTGCACCAGCACAAGTGGTGGCCCCACGCCGTATTGCTCGAACGCGATCGGCGTCCCGTCCTTCGACACGACCGTGTGCATCATGCCGGCGTCACTCATCGTCGCCTCCTCGACGGTCGCCCGGGTCGGACGAGTCGTTCGACGGTGACCCGCGCGCCGTCGCGGTGCAGCGAGTCCAGCGCCGTCCGGTAGCTCGCCACGAAGCGTTCGTCGTCGGCGAGGTCCCCGAACACGGCGCGGTTCCGGATGAACACCAGCGGCTCCTCGCGCTGCCGGCGTGCGAGCGGAACAAGGGTGTCGGCGACGGCCGGGTTGGCGAACCGCTCGATCAGCGTGGACCTGTACTCGTCGAGGTCGACGCCGGGCGCCGGGTCCAGCGTCGGCGTGCCCTCCCGGTCGCCGTTGCCCTGGATGTTGTCGCAGGACATGATCGTCAACGCCGGGAGGCCGCGGTCGCGGCGGCGGGCCAGCGCCTCGGTGACCAGGTCGAACACGGTGCGGGGCACGGCACCGGGCTGCAGGTCGGCGACCACGCCGGGGTCCTGCGCGTCGAACTCGCCGGTCACCTGGTCGATGGTGTAGCCGCCCTCGGTGACGGTGAGCGAGACGACCCGGGTGCCCTCGTCGGCCATCTTCTCGATCACGGCCTCCGGATCGTCCGGGGCGTAGCGGTACTCGACGATCGAGCCGATCACCCGCGGCTCCAGCGAGCCGTGGGGGTGCTTCACGACGAGCGTGCAGAGCCCGTCCTGGTCCGCCATCACCTGCTGCATCCGGCGGTCGGACTCCAGCACCCCGACCCCGCAGATGCCCCGGTCGAGCGCGGAGCCCTGCTCCATCAACCGGTCCAGGTACATCGCCTCGTGGGACCGGTGGAACCCGCCGACCCCGAGGTGCACGATCCCGGTGCGCACCCGGCTGCGGTCGTGGTCCGGGGTCGGGACGTCGGTGATGGTGGGCAGCGATTCGGCGTTGAGTCGGGTCATGACGCCCCCTCGTCCAGTCCGGCGATCGGTCACGACAGCGGACACCGAGGGTGCCGTGTCCGCAGGCGGACCACAACGGGTCGCGCGGTCCCGCCCGACCGCACCCGCTCGTCGCAGCGGGCGTCAGGGCCGGACCACCGCCTTCACGGCGGTGGCGTCGCGGGCCGCAGCCGTGAGCGCGAGCTCCGCGTCGTCGAGGCCGAAGTGCCCGGTGACCAGGGCGTCGAGGTCCACCCGGCCCGAGCTCGCGAGGGCGATGGCGGTCGGCCACGTGTTGGCGTAGCGGAAGGTACCGACGAGCTCGATCTCCCGGCGCTGCAGGGCGGACAACGGCAGTGGGATGTCGTCGCTGCCGCTGCCGACCAGCACCGCCCGGCCGCCGGGGGCCACGGCCCCGATCGCGGACCGGGTCGCCCGCGGGTTCCCGGAGCACTCCAGCAGCACGTCGGGTTCGTAGCCTTCCTCGTCCACCGGGCTCACCGACACGTCGATGCTGCCGGTGGCGCCGAGCTGCCCGGCGAGCACCAGCCGCGCCGGGTTCACATCGGCCACCACGACCTCGGCCGCGCCGGAGGCCACGGCGACCTGGACCGTCACCAGCCCGATCGGTCCGGCCCCGTTCACGAGCACCCGGCTGCCCGGCCCGGCCCCGCCCTTGCGCGCGGCCCACACCCCCACCGACAGCGGTTCGAGCAGCGCCGCCGCGTCGTCGCTCATCGAGTCGGGAACCGGGTGGGCGAAGGACTCGTGCACCGCGACGTACTCGCACAGGGCGCCGTCGACCGGGGGTGTGGCGAAGAAGCGCATGTCGGGGCAGAGGTTGTAGCGCCCGGTCAGGCACTGCGTGCACGTGAAGCACGGCCGGCCGGGCTCGATGGACACCCGCTGTCCGATCCGGGCCCGGGTGACCCCGGCGCCCAGATCCACGACCTCGCCGGCGGGCTCGTGGCCGAGCACGAGGGGCTGCTCGACGACGAAGTCACCGATCCGGCCGTGCTCGTAGTAGTGCACGTCCGAGCCGCACATCCCGACCGCCGTGACCCGGACCAGCACCTCCCCGGGCCCCGGCCGCGGCACCGGCCGCTGCTCCATGGCCATGTCCCCCACCCCGCGCAGCACCGCCACCCGCATGTCGTCCATGCCGGCAGTGTGGCGCCGGGGAAGGCGTGGGACCAGGTCATCGGCAGGGCAATCCACGCCGCTGCGGTCAGAGACCGAGCCGGACGACCGCGTTCTCCATCGCGTACGAGGCGAGGGCCGCGCGGTTCGCCAGCCCGGTCTTCAGCAGCAGATGCTCGACGTGGGTGCCGATCGTTCGCGGGCTCGTCCCCAGCGCCAGTCCGATGGCACGGTTGGACAGCCCGCGGGAGACGAGGGTCAGCACATCGAGTTCGCGCTCGGTCAGTCCGCACGGCAACGGATGCAGTTCGAGCATCAGCAGCGCCCGAGGCCCGTCGACGCACCGGTCGTCGGCGAGGCGCACCAGATGCGCATGTTCCCAGCGGGCGTCACCGAGTCGGGAGCAGTAACCCCTCAACGCAGTGGCGCCGCTCACCAGGAAGGCGCGAGACGCCGCGAGGACCGGGCCCGAGAGCTGCTCCGGCGGAAGCTGTGGATCATCGGAGGTCGGGACCGCAGCGCCGCGCTCGTTCACGATGAACGCGGCCGCCGAGTTGCCGAGCAGGCTGGCCAGCCACGTGGGCGCGAGGCTGGCATCGACGAACTGCCCGAGCGCTGGGGCCACGAATTCGATCCCCTGGCGCGCTCCGTCGTCCGCCGCCCGGGAATCCGAGAAGCTCATCGTCAACAGGCCGGTGACCCGCCCGTGGCCCTCCCCGGACCTGAGCACGAGCGTGATGCCCTCACGGTATCCCGCGCCGTCGAGGAACTCCCGATACACCTGTGTGCGGTAGAAATCCGGCCCGTAATCACACATTCGCATGGGACGGTCACAGCGGCGGGCGATGTCATAGGTGCGGCACAGGAGGTAATCGCGGTTGAGGAAGTCGAGCAGCCTCTTCTCATAACCCGCATTCACGAGCGGGCGTTGCCGCCCGCTGAGCGGATCCTGGACGGCGAGCATCGCCGCGTCGAAGGGAGCGATCTCCCGCAGGGGTGCCAGCACGTCGCGGGGATCGGCAGCGTGCCGAACGGCTCCGGCCACGATGGTGCCCACCTGCGCGATGGCCTTGATGCGGGAGGCCCTCACGAACGCCTCCTTCCGGCCTCGACGTGGTACGCGACCAACCGTCCGCGGCCGAGAACCGGGGATGGTGTTAGCCCTGCTCGAAGGATCGCATCGGGCGGTGCGGGGGTCAACGAACCGGCCTCGGACCGCATCCGCAGGGCCTACGTCATCCGACCGATGTGGCCCGATCCCGTCAGTGGCTAGCTTCCGTACCCGCACATTCCCTTCCTCTGCCAGGAGTCGCGAATGGACTACACGGATTCGGATCTCTGCTACATCACGGCGACGGAGGCGCTCGCGGCGTTCAGGAGCGGGGCGCTGTCCCCCGTGGATCTGATGCAAGCCGTGGTGAAGCGCTCGGAGGAGGTCAACCCCGAGCTGAACTGCCTGACCTACGACTATTTCGAACGCGCTCTCGACCAGGCGCGGCAGGCCGAAGCGGTCTACGCGCGCAACCCCGACGAGGCCCGCCCGTTGGAAGGGATCCCCTGCGCGATCAAGGACTGGCACTCGGTTGCCGGCGAGATCACCACCTACGGTTCGAAGGCGTTCCAGGACTTCCGTCCCGAAGCCTCTGCCCCCACCGTCGAACGCCTGCTCGACGCAGGCGCCATCATGCATTGCCGGACCACGACACCGGAGCAGGCTCACTCAGGCGTCACGAAGAGCCCGCTCTGGGGCATCACCCGGAACCCGTGGAACACCGAGTTCAGCCCTGGTGGGTCGTCAGGCGGTGCGGGCGCGGCCCTCGCCGCGGGGATCACGACGCTGGCCGACGGTACCGACGGTGGCGGCTCGATCCGCATCCCGGCGTCCGCCAACGGGGTGTTCGGCTACAAACCGCCCTTCGGCCGCAACCCCACGGATCGGGAGCACCCCAGCGAGAGCGTCCTGCACTACGGGCCACTGACACGCAGCGTGGCCGACGCCGGACTGATGCAGAACGTCATGTCGGGCCAGCATCCCGCCGACATCCACTCGCTTCGCGACCCGCTCTCCATCCCGCCGGAGTTCGACACGATCGCGGGCAAGCGCATCGCATTGTCGATGGACCTCGGGTACTTCGAGATCTCCGATGAGGTTCGGGAGAACACCCGTCGTGCGGCCGCTGTGTTCTCCGACCTCGGCTGCACCGTCGACGAAGTGGACCTCGACTGGGACTACAGCGTCCTCGACGCGTGGCTCACCAACTGGGAAGGCCTGTTCTGGGCGCTGGCCGGCGACCAACTGCCGCGGTGGCGGTTCGAGCTGGATCCGTTCGTGGTCAAGCTCATCGAACGCGGCGCCACGCACTCGGTGAAGAAGTTCTACGACGTCAACCGTGTCCGGTACGAGATGTACCAGAAGCTCGGGCGGATCTTCGAGAACTACGACCTGCTCATCTGCCCGACCCTCGCGGTGCCGTCGGTGGCGGCCGACCACAGCGACGAGGACGAGACGTTCGAGATCAACGGAAGACCGGCACTGCCCTACCTCGGCTGGGCACTGACCTACCCCTTCAACCTGACCAGCCCCCTGCCCGTCGCCTCGATCCCGAGTGGGTTCTCACCAACCAGCGGGGTTCCCACCGGTCTGCAGATCGCCGGCCACGCCTACGACGACCTGTCCGTGTTCGCGGCGGCGGCCGCGTATGAGGCCGCCAACCCGTGGCGGCAGCACAGGCCCGCCCTGTAGTCGAGGCCCTCGGGAACGGCGAACGTCGGCGGCGGCCCACCGGTCGACCGCCGCCGACGTCCCGGATCAGGCCCCCAGCCAGCCAGCCGAACCCGAGCCCTGGCAGGCGCGCCGTATCGCCACTCGCATGCAGATCACGGCGCCGACACCCGTCTCACCGCACGGAGACGAGCACCTTCCCGAGTACGCCCGCTTCGACGGCCTCGTGCGCCTCGGCGATCTGGTCGAGGGGGAACCGGTGCACCGGCAGTTCGTGCAGCGCGGACTCGCTGAGCGCGACCGTGATCTCCCGGGCCGCCGTCTCGAGCTGCGGGATCGGCACCCCGAACAGCAACACGAACCGCATCCCCGCGTTGCGTTCCATCCACTGCCGGATCTGGAGGGTGACCTCGGGCTGCGGCGAGTTGTAGGTGACGATCGACGTGCCCGGACCGGACAGCTCGTGGTCGAGCTGCAGGTTCTCGCTCAGGGCGACCTCGATGATCCGGTCCATCCGAGGGGCGAAGGCCTTGAGCCGGGCCGCCGCGTCCGGTGCCCGGTAGTCGACGATGTGCTCCGCGCCGGCCTTGTGGGCCAGCGCCTCCTGATCCTGTCCGCCGACGGTCGCGGCGACGTGGGACTGGACCCACGTCCCGAGCTCGACCGCGAAGTGCCCGACCGCCCCGGCGCCGCCCTGGACCAGGATGTACAGCCCGTCGGGCGGCCCGTCGAGCCACAGGCAGTGGTAGGCCGTCATGGCCGGGATGCCGAGGCTGGCGCCGAGCTCGTCTGACGTCTCCTCGGGCAACGGAACGGCCTGGCGGGCGGGGACGACCGTCCACTCGGCCGCGGTGCCCCACCGCCGGCGCGCGGCGAACCAGATCCACACGCGCTCGCCGACGCGCGTGCCGTCCACACCCTCCCCGACGGCGTCGATCACGCCGGTGCCGTCGTGGTGCGGGATCTGGAATCCGTCGATCGGCCACGGGATCGCACCGCTGCGGATCTTGACGTCGACCGGGTTGATCCCCGAGACGGCCAGCCGCACCCGGACCTCACCCGCCGCGGGCTCCGGGCGCTCGACCTCGGCGACCCGGAGCACCTCCCGAGCCGGACCCGGGTGGTCGTACAGCGCAGCTCTCACGCGAGCGGTCCTCTCCGATCGGTCCTGGCGTCCCACCTGGCACGCGACACCCTGCCAACGCGGGCGGCCGCGATCCTCGGCCTGCCGGTACGACCGGAGCGAACCGGAGCTGCCCTGACGGGCGGAGGCCGCCCCGTTACGCCTCCGCCAGCCAGGCGAAGCCCAGCCCCGGCAGGTGGGCGCGGCCGTCGCGCACCTGGAGGGGCCCGTCGCTCGCCAGCACCGTCTCGAGCTCGCCGAGCCCGCCGAGCACCCCGAGGTCGACCGACACGGGGTGCTCGGCCATGTTGACCAGCCCGACGAACCACTCGCTGCGGGGGTGGCGGCGCCGCCATCCGAAAACGTGCGGGTCGTCGAGGTCGAGCACCTCGGGCGCGGCGGCGGCGTGCAGCGCGGGCAGCTCACGCCGGATGTGAGCGAGGGTGCGCAGCCAGCCGAACACCCGCCCCTCCACCGCCGCCGGGTCGCGGCGCCGCGCCTGCGCCCCGGGGTCCATCCAGGGGCGGTGCATCCAGCGGTTGTCGCCGGCTAGGGCCGGATCGTCGAGGTAGCGGGTGTCGTCGCCGAGCGCCAGTTCGTCGCCCATGTACAGCAGCGGCACCCCACCCCAGGCGTAGGTCACCGCGTGCAGCAGCACCAGGCGGCGGATGCCGAGCTCCAGTGCCACCGGGTCGGCGCGGTCGCGCGCGTCGGTGATCCCGCACAGCGACGCCGCCGAGCCGCAGATCCGGGCGTCCCCGGTCGCCGGGTTCTCCTGGAAGAGTGCGCCGCGGGCGTAGGAGAGCGGGAACCGGCCCGAGTAGAAGTCGTTGAGGAACCGGCGGTGGGCGAGCCCGTCCCAGCCCACGGCGGTGGCGTCGGTGTCACTGACCGCCCAGCCGATGTCGTCGTGGCAGCGCACGTAGGTCGCCCACGACGTCTCCGGCGGGATCGGGCGCATCCGGCGCAGCGACGCCGTGGCGAGCCGGGCGTCCTTGGTGGCCAGGGACGACCACAGCATCACCATGAGCTGGTTGTGGTAGGCCAGCTCGCACTCGGGCCGGTAGCGGGCGTGCCCACCCAGGTAGGGCACCAGGTCCTCGGGCGAGACGATCGCCTCGGCCTTGAACACCGTCGCCGGGGCGGCCAGCTTGACCAGCGCGTGCAGGGCCTGCATGAGGTCGTGCACCTCGGGCTGGTTCATGCACGACGTGCCGAGCCGCTTCCACATGAACGGCACCGCGTCCATCCGGAAGATCTCGATCCCGCGGTTGGCCAGCCACAGGATCGTCTCCAGCATTGCGGCGAAGACGTTCGGGTTCGCGTAGTTCAGGTCCCACTGGTAGGCCCAGAACGTCGTCCAGACCCAGCCGCCGGCCCCGCCGTTCGCCTCCTCTACCCAGGTGAACGAGCCCGGGGCGCGGTCGGGGAAGACGTCGGCGATCGTCGCGTCGTAGGAGTCGGGCATCGTCCGCTCGCCGAACGCGGTGTAGAAGTCGGCGTACGCCGGATCGCCGGCGAGCCAGCCCTGCGCCCACGGGTGCTCCCGCGCGGTGTGGTTGAGCACCAGGTCGACGCACAGGCTCATGCCGCGGTCGCGCAGGGCCCGCGCGACCTTCTCCAGGTCGCCCATGGTGCCCAGCCGCGGGTCGACCGAGCGGTAGTCGGCCACCGCGTAGCCACCGTCGTTCTCCCCCTCGCGGGGACGCAACAGCGGCATCAGGTGCAGGTAGCTGACCCCGAGTTCGGCCAGATAGTCCAGCTGAGCGGGCAGGGCGTCGAGGGTGCCGCAGAACCGATCGGTGTAGGCGACGTAGCCGACCATGCGCGGGTCCTGGTACCAGCGCGGCTCGACCTCGCGGCGGCGGTCGGTCTCGCGCAGGTCCGCGGATCGCTGCGCCGCGGCGCGCAGCGCCGAGCGCACCAGCCGCCCGATCAGCTCGTCGACGTCGTGGGTCTTGCCGTACAGCGCGTCGATCGGGCCGTGCACGTCGGCGAACCACAGGTCGAGCCGGGCCAGGAACGCGACGGCTTCGGCCCGGCCCATCGATTGCTCGGCCTCGCCGGCGAGTGCGGGACGCAGCCCGTGCAGCGCGGCGGTCGCGCGCCGGCGGCGCTCGGCATCGGGTCGGGGAGCGATCACGGGAGCATCCTGCCGTGGGTCCGCCGCCTGTCGGTACCTACCGCTAGCGTCCGGTCCCCGTACCGAAGGAGACGACATGACCGAACCGGCCGGCCCGGTGATGGCCCGGATCGCGCGCGCGCCGCCGCCGCGGAGGTCACCGACGAGCGGGTTCAGCGCCACCACGCCGGCCTGCAGATCGAGGCCTTCTATCGTCACTGCACCTCAACCTGGCCGAGGACATCGTCAGCTCGGCGACGCCGAGCAGGCCCGCGAGCACGTGCGGAGCGCCCGGGAGCGGCTGCACGAGCTCGGCTCCGGCGACGCGGACGGCTACGCCGCCACCATCCGCACCGCGCTCGACCGGGTCGAGCGGGAGCTGGGCGGGTAGACCGTCCAGCCGGGCCTCAGAAGACGGCCACCGTGCGGACGTCGAGGTCCTCGAACGTCGCATCGTCCTCGCACAGTTCCCGGAGCTTCTGCGCGAAGCGCGTCGTGGCGGGGTGCTTGGAGTTCGCCATCGCGGACTCGTGGTCGGGAAAACCGACGATCTGGACGTAGCGGTCCGGATCGTTGCGGTCCGCGCCGGTCACGGCCCAGCGCGCCGTGCGATCCGCGCCGATCTCGGTGGTCCAGGCCTCCTCCATCTCGTCGAACTCTTCGATGCGTCGGGTGCGGAACCCGATCAGCTGAACGAATGCGCCCTGCTCGAGCTCCAACGCCCCCGACTCCACGAGCGCTCCACGCAGCGCGCTGCGCAGCTCCTCGTCGTCGGCGTGTCCGTGCACGTCGACCGCGTGCGCCGCGGCGGCGCGCAGGACCTCGTCCTGCTCGCCGCTGATCGTCAGGGTGCAGCCCGACTCACTGGGCATGCTGCGGCAGTCGATCGTCATCCTGGCCATGGTCGCCTCCTCGGGATTGCGGATCAGGGGCGTTGCGCACGAGGCGCAGGCCGCCATGTTGCACATGACGGGTTGACCGAACCGGGCGGCGGGAGGACCGTCGATACGCACTTCGCGCACCCACGCGCTCGCACGACGAGGCGGGGAGGACGGCCCTGTGTATGTTCCGCTGGTCTCGCTGCAACGGGCGGTCGCCCTCGTCGACGACCTCGCCGACCTGGACGACCCGGCCGACTTCGCACGAATCGCGCTGCCCGGACTCAGCCGTCTCGTCGGCGGCGAGGTGGCCACCGGGGTGGACACCGCCGGGGTCGGGACGGCCGCGCCCCGCCGTTCACCCGACGAGCTCATCGACGCCGACCGGGAACTGCTCGATGCGCTGCGCGGGCCGCTGCTGTCGGCCCTGCGCCGGGCCCACGAGCGTCGCCGGGCCCGTACCGCGCTGGATCTCGCCGCCACGCCGGACGGGCTCACCGCGCGCGAACGGCAGGTCCTCGACCTCGTCGGCGCCGGGCGCACCAACTCCGCCATCGCGCACGAGCTCGGGATCAGCCCGCGCACGGTCGCCAAGCACCTCGAGCACGTCTACCGCAAGCTGGGGGTGGCCAATCGTGCCGCCGCCGCCTGGGTGGCGTGCGCTCAGAACCAGCCGTCGCGCATCTCCAGCGTCGTCCGGTCGACGGCTTCCAGGAGCGCGAGCTGAGGTTCGGTCCGGGGCAGCTCGTAGCGGAAGAAGTAGCGTGCGGCCGCCCGCTTGCCGTGGTAGAAGTCCCCGGCCCGCTCCCCCGCTGCGAGCAGCTGCTCCAGCCACAGCCAGGCCACCACGACGTGCCCGACGGCCTCGAGGTAGATCGACGCGTTCGCCAGGGTCGCCTCGACCTCGCCCACGCTCCACAGTGTCCGGGTGACGGCGGCGACGCGGTCGATCGCCGTCTGCAGCTGAGCGGCGTGCCCGGCGGCCTCGCCACCGGTCGCCGTGGCCCGCTCGACGCACGAGCCGATCTCCTCCCGCAGCAACTCCAGCCCCACGCCGCCGTCCATGACGACCTTGCGGCCGAGCAGGTCGAGCCCGTGGATGCCGTGGGTGCCCTCGTGGATGGCGTTGAGCCGGTTGTCGCGGTAGAGCTGCTCGACGTCGTACTCGCGGGTGTAGCCGTATCCGCCGTGCACCTGGATGGCCAGGTCGTTCGCGGCCAGGCACCACTGCGACGGCCAGCTCTTGGCGATGGGGGTGAGCACCTCGAGCAGCACCCGCGCCCACTCCCGCCGAGCGGGGTCGTCCGCGGTCCGCTCCTCGTCGAGCAGCCGTCCGCAGTAGAGGTTCAGAGCCAGACCGCCCTCCACGTAGGACTTGGAGGCCAGCAGCATCCGCTTCACGTCGGCGTGGGAGATGATCGGCACCTGCGGCGCGCCGGGGTCCTTCGCGGACACCGGGCGGCCCTGCGGCCGGGTACGCGCGTAGTCGAGCGCGTGCAGGTATCCCGCGTAGCCCAGCGCGGTGGCGCCCACGCCGACCCCGACCCGTGCCTCGTTCATCATGTGGAACATGTAGGCCAGGCCCTGGTGCGGCTCCCCGACGAGGTAGCCCACGGCACCGGGCTCGCCGCCCGGGGTGGCGCGGCCCTCGCCGAAGTTGAGCAGGGTGTTCACGGTGCCGCGGTAACCCATCTTGTGGTTCAGCCCGGCAAGTGCGACGTCGTTGCGCTCACCCAGCGAGCCGTCGGGCTCGACCAGCACCTTCGGCACGATGAACAGCGAGATGCCCTTCACCCCGGGCGGCCCACCGGGGATCTTGGCCAGCACCAGGTGGACGATGTTCTCCGACAGCTCGTGGTCTCCGCCGGAGATCCACATCTTGTTGCCGTACAACCGGTAGGTGCCGTCCTCGCGCGGCTCGGCGCGGGTGGTCACGTCGGTCAGCGACGATCCTGCCTGCGGCTCGGACAGGCACATGGTGCCGAAGAAGCGCCCCTCGAGCATCGGGCGGACGAACGTGTCGATCTGCTCGGGCGAGCCGTGTGCAAGCAGCAGGTTGGCGTTGGCGATCGTGAGGAACGGGTACGCCGCGGTCCCGACGTTGGCCGCGTGGAACCACAGGAAGCAGGCCTGCGCCACGACGGAGGGCAGCTGCATCCCGCCGATCTCGGCGTCCATCCCGGCGGCGACGATCCCGGTCTCGGCGAGTACGTCGAGTGCGGCCTTGGCCTCGTCGATGATGACCACGCGCTCGCCGTCGAACTGCGGCTCGTGGGAGTCGGAGCGCTTGCGGTGCGGCGCGAAGTGCTTCGTCGCGACCTGCTCGGACAGCTCCAGGGCGGCGTCGAAGGTGTCGCGCGAGTGCTCCGCGTAGCGCTCCCGCTTCGTCAGCGCCTCGACGTCGAGCCATTCGTAGAGCAGGAAGTCGAGGTCGCGACGCGAGAGCAGCAGGGATCGCATGCGGTCAGCCTGCCACCGCCCGCCGCCGCAGCGACAGCGGTCAGCACTCACCCCGGCGAGTCCGGCGGGGCGGCTGCCGGCCGGAGCCCGTCGACGAGAGGTGCCAGGTAGCGCCGCCGGTGGGCGGGGCCGGTCCGCGCCGCGTGGTGCCCGGAGGCCGGCCGGGAGCGCCCCGGCTCACCAGCTGACGGGCAGCGCGTGCAGCCCGTACACCAGGTGCGACGAGCGGAACCGCACGTCGGAGAAGGGCACGGCGAGCCGCAGGTCCGGGAAGCGGCGCAACAGCGCCGGGAAGCCGATCCGCATCTCCATCCGGGCCAGCGGCGCGCCCAGGCAGTAGTGCACGCCGTGCCCGAACCCGAGGTGGCCGCCGGGCGTCCGGCCGATGTCGAGTGCGTCGGGCCGGTCGGTCAGCTCGGGGTCACGGTTGGCGGCCGGCAGCGCACACACCACCAGGTCGTCGGGGCGCATGGGCTGCCCGGCGACGACCGTGTCGGCGACGACCCGGCGCGGCGTCCCGGACGGGACCACCGACAGCCAGCGCATGAGCTCCTCGACGGCCGTGTGCAGGACCGCCGGGTCGCGCGCGTCGCGCAGGATCGCGAGCTGGTCGGGATGGCGGAGCAGTGCGAGGGTACCGAGCCCGAGCATGTTCGACGTCGTCTCGTGCCCCGCCACCAGCAGCAGGCTCGCGATCCCGGTCAGCTCGTCGTCGGTGAGCTCGGTGCCGTGCTCGCGGACGAGCATGCCCAGCACGTCCTCGCCCGGGGCGGATCGCGCCCGGCCCACCAGCTCGGCCATGTAGGCGTGCGACTCCTCACCCGCCGCCACGCGCTCGGCCAGGGTCAGGCCCAGGTCCAGCTGGCGACCGGTGCGGCCCTGGAACGCCTCGCGGTCGGCGTAGGGCACGCCCAGCAGCTCGCAGATGACCAGCGACGGGACCGGCAGCGCGAAGCCGGCCACCAGGTCGGTCGGCGGCCCGGCCGCGGCGAGCGCGTCGAGGTGCTCGGCCACGATGTCGGTGACCCGCGGCTCCAGCAGGCGCATCCGGCGCAGCGAGAACGCCGCGGTGAGCATCTTGCGCAGCCGGGTGTGCTCGGGCGGGTCGTAGCCCAGGAGCATCCCGTCGCGGAAGCGGCGCTCCCCCATCGGTTCGGGACCGGACAGCACGTTGCTGAACCGGTCGTGGTCGCCGAGCACCTCGCGGATGTCGGCGTGCCGGGTGACCAGCCAGGCCGTGTTGCCCAGCGGCGTCGTCACCTGGCCGATCCGCTCCTCGGCGCGGACCGCCCCGAGCTCCGGGACCGGATCGAACACCTCGCGCCGCATGTGCAGCGGCAGCTCCACGGCAGGCATGTGAGGCGACGCTACGCGCGAAATCGCGAGCCAGCTCTCAGATCGATCTCAGGCCGGACATTCCAGGCCCGGCCAGGTCACCACGCGCTCGTCATCGCACGCATACGGCCACCACCATGGAGCTCGAATGCCAGCAAACAGCTGATTGTGCAGGTCCGCCGCGGGTGCGACGGTTGCCGGGCAGAACCCGGCCCGAGCTGTCACAGGCACCCGGGCACCGGCTCACAAGAGCGCCACGCACTCGTAGGGCGTGAACTCACCAGGAAACGGATCGGGCACGGCGACGGAGACGACCTCGACCAGGGTCAGAACCTCACCGCCCCCCGGTCGAGCGGGAGGTCGAGACATGCTGTGGTACTGCAGATACAAGTGGCACTCGCACACCACAGTCGATGCGTTGCGGACCCGGATTCTGGAACAGGACGCTGCCGGGACGAACCATCCGGAGAGAATTCGAGGCTGGTACGACCTGGCCGGTGGCGGAGCCGGATTCATGTTGATCGACACGGACGAGCCCCGGGAACTCACCGACATGCTCCAGCCGTACATGGACCTCCTCACCTGGGACGTGCACGCGGTCTACGAGCAACCGTCGTACGAGGCGATAGTCGAATCATTCCGCCAGAGAGCCACAGCGGAATGAGCCGACAGCCCTGAGCGAAGGGCAGATCAGACCGGACCCTCCGGGCCGGGCAACGTGGCGCCGCAGCGCTCGCAGCGGGTGGGCGGGTCCTCGGCGGCCAGCCCGCCGCAGTCCGGGCAGACCCGGCTCATCCAGCAGACCGGGTCGCCGCCCTGGTCGTCGGGATCCGCGGCGGGGTTCACCAGCGGGCCCGGAGGAGTTCGTGGACGTCGGTGCCGAACCAGGTCTTCGCCATGTCGTACTCCCTGCGAGGTGGGCTGACCGGACGATCGCCCACCCTGCCACCCTGCCACCCTGCCGAGGCCGAGGCCGAGTCCGCGGCCGCATGTCACGAACGGTTCCGGGCCCGCCAGGTGTCGACGTCGTCCTCGGCGTACACGGCGACGAGCTTCGATCACCGCCACCGTCGCATACCGATCATCGTCGGGCGCCTACGGTCGCCACCATGGATGTCGACGAGGTGGTCACCCTGCCCGGCGGCCGCGTGCGCCCGGTCGACCTGAGCCACCCGCTCGGCCCGATCCCGAGCGAGCCCGCGCCTGCGCACATCGTCCGCACCTCGCACGCCGACGGCGCCGAGTTGTGGGAGCACTGGTACGGCATCCCGGCCGGCGCGCTGCCGCTCGGCGCGGGGTTCGCCGGCGAGGTCGTCACCGCGTCCACGCACGCCGGCACCCACGTCGACGCGCCGTGGCACTATGCCGCCACGGCGGAGGGCACCCCGGCCTGGACGGTCGACGAGGTCCCGCTGTCGTGGTTCATCGGGCCGCTCGTCGTCCTCGACGTGACCGACCTCGTCACCGGCGAGCTCGTCACCCCGCCGTTGATCGACGCGCGGCTGGCCGACCTGGGTCACCGGCTCGCCCCCGGCGACGTGGTCGCGTTCCGCACCGGGGCCGACCGGCTGTGGGGGCGCGCGGAGTTCTGGGAGTACGGGGCCGGGCTGGGCCGCGATGCCGTGCTGCATCTCGTCGACGCCGGTGTCCGGCTGATCGGCACCGACGCGTGGAGCCTGGACCGGCCGTACCCGCGTATCGGGGAGGAGTGGTCCGGCACCCGTGACCCCGAGCGGCTCTGGCCTGCGCACTTCGCCGGCGCCGACCGCCGGTACTGCCAGGTCGAGAAGCTCGCCCGGCTCGGCGAGGTGCCGCCGACCGGCGCCACCATCGTCTGTCTGCCGGTCAAGGTCGCCGGCGGCAGCGGCGCCTGGGTCCGGGCGACGGCCCTGGTGCCCGTCTGAGTGCCGCTGAGGCGACTCGGCGACACGAAGCTCGGGGATCGGGCTCGGCGGCGGAGCCATCCACGCCGCAGTACCTGCTCAGCGTGTACCGGCCCGACGGAGATACTCCCCCGCCCCAGATCCTGGCGAAGGTGCGGTCTCGTGTGCTCAGCCGGCGGCCACCGGTGGGAGCTCCGGTCGAGCGACTGCCGTGTCGAGGACCAGTTCGGCGATCCGGTCCCGGTGGGCCTCGGCACTGCCCAGGAGCGCGGCGTCGGTGACCGCCCGCTTGTAGTACAGGTGCGCCTGATGCTCCCAGGTGAACCCGATACCGCCGTGCACCTGGACCGTGTCCGCGGCGATCCGGTAGTAGGCCTGCGAGCAGGTGGCCTGCGCGATGCTCGTGGCCAGCGTGGGGTCGTCGGTCCCGTCCTGCAGCGCCCACGCCGCGTGGTACGCGGTCGAACGGGCGTGCTCGACCGCGACCAGCATGTCGGCGAGCCGGTGCTTGACGGCCTGGAACGAGCCGATCGGACGGCCGAACTGCATCCGGCCCTTCGCGTACTCCACGCTCAGGTCGAGCAGGTGCTGTGCTCCGCCGACCTGCTCGGCGGCCAGCAGCACGGCACCGACGTCGAACGCGTGCCCGAGTACCCGCTCGGCCTCGCCCACCCCGGCGAGCAGCCGCGCGGGGACGTTCTGCAGCCGCAGCGCGGCCTGCGGCCGGGTGAGGTCCAGAGTGGACAGCGGCTCGCGCAATACGCCCTCGGCCGTGCCCTCGACGGCGAACAGCGCGACGCCGTCCGGGCCGGTGGCCGCGACGAGCAGCAGGTCGGCCGCGGCGGCGTCGACGACCTGGGCGACCTGGCCGGTCAGCGTCCAGCCCTCTCCCGCAGGGGCGGCCGTCACCGTGACCGCTGCCGGATCGAACCGCCCGCCCCGCTCCGGAGCGGCCAGCGCCGCAATGCGGGCGCCCTCGACCAGCGCGGGCAGCAGATCGGCCTTCGCCTCGGCGTCGGAGAGCGCCACGAGCGCCGGGATCGCCAGCACGACCGTCCCGAACACCGGACCGCACAGCAGCGCGGCCCCGAACTCCTCGACGACGACGGCCTGGTCGACCAGCCCGCCGTCGGCCCCGCCGTACCGGGCGGGCACGGCGAGCCCGAGCACGCCGAGCTCGGCGCCGAGCCGCGACCAGGTCTTGGGGTCGTGGCCCGGCGGCGACTCCATCAGCCGGCGCACCGTCGCCTCGTCGGAGAACTCCGCGCAGAACTGCCGGACCGCGCGGCGTAGGTCCTGCTGCTCGGGGGTGAAGACGAACGCATCGGAGAACTCAGCCACGGGGCACCTCCCGCCACGGACGGTTCGCGTCGGCGCGCAGGTCACCGGGGAGGCCGAGCACCCGCTCGCCCAGGATGTTGCGCAGGACCTCGGACGTCCCACCCTCGATCGTGTTGGCCCGCGAGCGCAGGAAGCGCTGCTGGACCGGGCCGCGCCAGTCGGCGTCACGGCCGTTCTCACTCACCGCGTAGGAACCGTAGAGCGTGCTCTGCGGGCCGAGGAGATCCATGCAGAACTCGTAGACGCGCTGGTTCAGCTCGGCCGAGACCAGCTTGGCGATCGAACCCTCCGGCCCCGGCGACCCCGCGGTGGCCGAGTGCCGGGCCCGCTCCCCGGTGAGCCGGTGCGCCTCGGCGGTCATCCACAGCGCGGCCAGCCGGTCGCGCAGCACAGGGGTGCGCCGATCGGGGTAGCGCGCCCACAGTGCGACGGCGTCGGCGATGCTCCCCGATCCCCGCACGCTGGAGCCGCCGCCGATGGCCGAGCGCTCGTTCATCAGTGTGGTCATCGCGACCCGCCAGCCCGCCCCGACCTCACCCAGCCGGTGCGCGTCGGGGATCCGGACCTCGTTCAGGTAGACCTCGTTGAACTCGGCCTGCCCGGTCATCTGGCGCAGCGGCCGGGTCTCGACGCCCGGCGCCTGCATGTCGAGCACGAAGTAGGTCAGGCCCTTGTGCTTGGGCTGGTCGGGGTCGGTGCGCGCCAGCAGCAGCGCCCAGCGGGAGCGGTGGGCGAGACTCGTCCACACCTTCTGGCCGTTGACGACCCACTCGTCCCCGTCGCGGACCGCACTCGTGGCGAGCCCGGCCAGGTCGGAACCGGCGCCCGGCTCGCTGAACAGCTGGCACCAGATGTGCTCGCCGGTCGCCAGCGGCCGCAGCCACTCACGTGCCAGGCCCGGGTCCCGCGCGTGCTCGCGGACGGTCGGCGCGGCCATGCCGTACCCGATCGGGTTGACGTAGAACGGGACGGGCCCACCCGCCGCCTGCAGGATCTCGTCGGCCGTGGCCTGGAGCCCCCGGGACACCCCGAACCCGCCGAGGCCAACCGGGAAGTGCACCCACGACAGACCGGCCTCGAAGCACGCGCCGAGGAACTCCCGTTCCGGCACCGAGCGCGGAGGGTGCTCCTCGACCACCCTCCGGGCGGCTTCCTCGACGCGTACGGCGTCCGTGTCGCCCGCGGCGTCCGTTCCTCTGCTCATGCTCCCCCGCGACCATTCCGCTCTGACCCGTGGCAGTCAGCCCTGACCGTAATCGACCACGGGCGCCGTGGCGAGGTCCGATCGCTGTGGGCAGAGCTGCCCATTGAGCACCGTCCGGCGCCCCGCTTCGCTGGGCCGGGAGCCGAGAGGCGGGCCATCATGCGAGCTGGCGCGCGATCCCGACCTGGTCGCCGGGTGCAGACCTGGCGTGCGGAGAACGCCCCGGTGCGCGATCGAGGAGGGCCTGCGCCTGCTGCCCTGAACTCCGGCCCGGACGGCGCGCCGCGCGGATCTCGCGGATAATCGTTCGCATTGGCAACGATTCCCCGAACCATCCGCCGCCCCGGAGGCACCCGCCCGTGCTCGAGACCGCCGCCCGTCCCCGGCCCGCGCTCGTCGTCGCGTTCCTCTCCGCGTGCGGGCTGCTGGTCGCGCTGAACCAGACGCTCGTGGTGCCGCTGCTGCCCGCCTTTCCGCAGCTCCTGGGCACGTCGACGGCCACCGCGGCGTGGCTGGTCAGCGTCACCCTGGTGACGGGTGCGGTGTGCGCGCCGGTAATGGGCCGGCTCGGCGACATGTACGGCAAGCGGCGGCTGCTGCTGGTCGCGCTCGGGCTGATGACCGCCGGCTCGGTCATCGGCGCGCTGGCGCCGAACGTCGGTGTCCTGATCGTCGCCCGGGCGCTGCACGGGGCCGCGCTCGGGGTGATCCCTCTGGGGCTGAGCATCCTGCGCGACGAGCTTCCGCCCGACCGCGTCGGCGGCGGGATCGCGCTGGTCAGCTCGTCGCTCGGGATCGGCAACGCGATCGGGCTGCCCCTGACCGGCGCGATGGCCCAGTTCCTCGGCTGGCGCTGGCTGTTCGGCGCGGTCGGCGTCGCCGGCGCGGTGCTGTTGCTGCTCACCCGCCGGGTGGTCGGGGAATCCCCGGAACGCACCGGGGGGCGTTTCGACCTGCCGGGCGCGATCGGTCTCGGCACCGCCCTGGTGTGCCTGCTGCTGGCCGTCTCCAAGGGCACCGAGTGGGGGTGGACGAGCCCGGCCATCATCGGGCTCGCCGTCGCGGCGGTCGTGCTGTTCGCCGGGTGGGGCCGCTACGAGCTCGGCCGGACCCGGCCGCTGGTCGATCTGCGGGTCTCGGCCCGCCCGGCCGTGCTGTGGACCAACGTGACCTCGGTACTCGTCGGGTTCGCGATGTTCGCCTCGCTGATGACGAGCACCCAGGTGCTGCAGGCTCCGGTCGCGACCGGGTACGGCTTCGGGCAGTCGCTCGCCGTCGCGGGCCTGCTGCTGCTGCCCATCGGCGTCTCCATGGCCGTCTTCTCACAGGTGTCGGCGTGGCTGTCGCGGCGACGCGGCCCGCGCACCGCGCTGCTCGTCGGCACCGGCGTGCTCGTGCTCGGCAACATCGGGATGGCCACCTTGCCCGGCCGGATCCCGCTGGTGATGCTCGCCGTGGCGGTGATCGCCGCCGGCACCGCGCTCGCCTACTCCGCGCTGCCGCTGCAGCTCATGACCGGCGTCCCCCGGACCGAGACCGCCGCGGCCAACAGCCTGAACACCCTGTGCCGGATGCTCGGCACCTCCTCGTGCAGCGCGGTGGTGGCTGCGGTGACCACCGGCTTCACCGTCGAGATCGGCGGGCGGACCATTCCGGCCGGCAGCGCCTACACGGTGCTGTTCGGGATCGCCGCAGGTGTCGCGGTGGTCGCCGTCGTGGTGTCCGCGCTGACCGCGCCCCGGCAGCCGCCGGCCGGGGCGACGGCCTCCGCGCCGGCGCGCACGGCGTTTGCGGGCGAACGACCGGGGTAGCTCGACGCCGTACCCCGACCCGGCCCGCCCCTGGAGGCGACTGCGATGCGCGCTGCTCCCACCGTCGTCGGCATCAACCGGACCCAGGACGCGTCGATCTGCATCGCCCGCGGACCCTCGACCCTGTACAGCCTGCAGAAGGAACGGATCACCCGGCGCAAGCACCACTGGGGGCGCCTGCGTGACCTGCCCGACCTCTACGCACCGCGGCTGCCGCAGCTGCGCGACCCCGTCGACCTCGTCGTGGAGTGCTACTCCTCGGACACCGAGATCGACAACCTCGACACCTACCGGGACGAGCTCGCCGACGTCCTGACCTTCCGCGACCACGTGCGCGTCACCCAGATGTCCCACCACCTCGCGCACCTGTACAGCGCGTTCCACCCGTCGCCGTTCGGGGCCGCCGCCGTGATGGTCGTCGACGCCCAGGGCAGCCGCGTCAAGGACTTCACCGAGCCCTTCGGGGCCGCCGTGGAGCCGGACCTGCTGGAGATCGCGTCGTTCTACCGGTGCGAGGGCAACCGGGTCGAGTGCATCGGCAAACAGCTGTGGGACGGCGACTGGGACTCCCCTGCCGGGCTCGGCTGCTTCTACTCGCTGCTCACCCGGACGATGTTCCCCGGCGAGGGCAACGAGGGGAAGGTCATGGGGCTGGCACCCTACGGCCGCCCCGACGCGCTCGGCCTGCCCGAGCTCACCGTCGACGAAAATCGGGTCCTGATCCCGCCCGAGTGGCTGGCGGCGTTCGGCCGGGCGGACCGCTGCACGCACTTCCGCGACGGCGCCGGCTCGTTCGACGACTGCGCGGACCTCGCCGCGGCGGGCCAGCACGCGTTCGAGACGGCCGTGCTCCGGCTCGCCGACTGGGTGCACCGCGAGACCGGGCTGGACGACCTGTGCTTCGCCGGCGGCACCGCGCTGAACTGCTCGGCGAACGGCCGGCTGGTGCGCGAGAGCGGCTTCGACGGCGTGTTCATCCCGCCCAGCCCGCACGACGGCGGCACCGCCCTCGGCTGCTCCCTCTACGGGATGATCGAATGCCTCGGGCGGCCGAACGCGTTCCGCTGGGCCGACGACTTCCTCGGCCCCGAACCGGACGCCGCCACGATCGCGGACGCCGTGCGCACCGCCGCTGCCGATCTGGTCGTCGAGCAGCCACTCGATCTCGTCGACCGCATCGTGGAGATGCTGGACAGCGGCCACGCGCTCGGCCTGCACCAGGGGCGCAGCGAGTCCGGTCCTCGCGCCCTGGGCAACCGCAGCATCATCGCCGACGCGCGCCGGCCCCGGATGCAGGACTTCATCAACTCCCGGGTCAAGGGCCGGGAATGGTTCCGCCCGCTGGCCCCCCTCGTGCTCCTGGACGCCGCCGCGGACGTCTTCGACCACGACGGGCCCGCGCCGTTCATGCTGCTCGCGGTGGACGTCCGCGAGCGCCGTCGCGCGGGCCTCCCGGCGATCACGCACGTCGACGGCACCGCACGGATCCAGACCGTGGAGCCGGTGAACACCCCGTTGCTGCACGCGGTGCTGTCCGGTTTCGAGTCCCGGACCGGCTGCCCGGTCCTGCTCAACACCTCGCTCAACGGCCCCGGCGACCCACTCGCCGAGAGCCCCGCGGACTCCCTGGCGTGCCTGCGGGACACCGCGCTGCACGGCCTGGTCATGCCGCCCTACCTCCTCCGCAAGCGCCACGGCGAGCCGCCGGTTCCGGCCCGGTGAGGCTCAGCCCAGCCGGTCCAGCACGTTGCGGGTGATCCGCTCCACGGCCGGGGTCGCCCCGCTCGCGAGCACCCGCGGCCAGTCGGTCGTGGCCGCGGTGAAGACCGTCCCGCCCCGGGTATAGGTGCCCATCGTCGCGGCGCGGTTGCCCAGGCCCCATCCGCCGGCACCGACGTCCCCGACGCCGAGGATCGTGAAGCCCGGCGGGGTGGCGTCGTCCCCGGAGGCACGGACCGGGCGCCCGCGGGCGAGGTCCGCGCGGTCGAAGTGCGCGCCGTCGCACTCGTAGCCGACCAGGTGCTCGTCGCGCCGGTCGCCGAAGGTGTCGCCGTCACCCAGGCCCGTCCCCGCGTACACCCAGTGGTCGGCGTGCTGGACCCGGTACCCGACGGGCACCGGGTGGTCGTGGGAGTCGCGCTCACCGCCGTTGCGGAAGCTGACGCCGGTGAGCAGGTTCGCCGGCCGGCCCGGGCCGTCGTGCCAGTTCTGCACCCGTCCGTAGGTCACGTCGCCCGCCCCGGGGTCGAAGCAGACCCGCCACCAGCACGTGTTGCCGCCGAAGAACGCGATGTTGCCACCGCCGTCGCGGTAGCGCTCCACGTTGTCGCGCATGGCGTCGCTCCAGTACTCGTCGTGTCCCGCGCTGACCACCAACCGGTAGGGGTCGAGCAGGGCCGGGTCGCGGTGCAGGTCGAGGTCCGTGCAATGGTCCACCCGGTAGCCGTTGCGCTCCAGCCACGCGAGGAACGGCGCGTCCCAGTGCACGAACGTCTGGCGAGGCGTGGGGTCGAACGGGTCGGCGTTGAAGATGTCCCACGGGGTCCCACCCGTGCCGCCGCCGGGCCGGCGCAGGGTGACACCGTCACCGGTGTACAGGCACCAGATCCGGTGCCGCGGCGCGTCCCGCGGGAGCGCGACGACCTCGTTGTAGGCGTGGTAGGTCAGCAGCGGGAGCTTGTAGAGGATGCGCGCGGTCGCACCGGGTCCGCTCCGGACCACGAACAGCGCCGTGGAGTCGCGGGCGTCGGGGGTGCGGCGGACGTACTGCGGAGCCCCGGGCTCGACGAACACCGCGACGTGCACGCCCGGCTCCCAGTCCGGCGGGATCGGGAACGGGTAGACCGGCCAGCCCGGCAGCTCCTGGCCGTCCGGCCCGGTACCCGGTCGCCCCCAGTCCTGGTGCGGGAGGTGATGCGGGACGTCGTGCCCGTCCAGCCACGGCGAACCGGCCAGGAAGGTGAGCGCGGCGCCGCACCGGTAGAACTCGACGCGGAACGCGGGCGCGTCCGTCGAGACCCGCAGCCGCAGCTCCTCACCGCGAAGCAGGCTCGGCCGGTCCGGGTATCCGTAGATCATCGACGACTCCCCGTCATCGCAGCGACTCGCTCGACCGGGATCCACGGTTCCCCCGTACGCCCCGTTCACACGTGCTCCGTGGCGGCCGGTGGTGTGCCCGATCGGGCCCCTGCACGGGTGTGTGCAGTCACCGGCGGCGTGGGTATCCCCGCACCGTGACACCTCCGGAGCCCGAGCCCTCGCATCTGACCGTCGCGGAGCATCGACAGCTCGAGGAACTCGAACGGCAGCTGGTCCTGCAGTTCCCCGAACTGGCCGGTGACCTCCGCGACGGCCGCCTCCCGGTCCTCGCGCCACCTGAACGGACGGCGGCCTTCGTGGCCGCCTGCGTGCTGCTCGTCACCGCGGTTCTGATCGGTGGGCTCGGCCTCGGCGCTGCAATGGCGTTCAGCCTGGCCGGGACGGTCCTCGCCGGTGCCGGGCTGCGGCGCTGGGCGCGGCGTCCGGTCCGGCGACCGGACCCACCGGACCCGGTGGCCGAAGACCGGACGTGAGCCGGACCGGGCCGGCACGGCCGGGAGCGCTGGTCCACTCCGACGGGCCGGGGCCCGCACCGAGGTAGGGCGGTCGGACGCGGCCCGGGCGGGCAGGCACACTGGGTCACCGTGCGACGGCCCGCCGACCTGCCCGACCTCCCGGTACGGGCCGTCCTCGACCAGGTGACCGGCATACTCGACGAGCACGGTGCGGCGGTGCTCGTCGCACCGCCGGGCACGGGCAAGACCACGTTGGTACCGCTCGCCATGGCCGCCTCGGGTGCGGGCCGGGTGCTGGTGGCCGAGCCTCGGCGCGTGGCGGCGCGGGCCGCGGCGGCGCGGATGGCGGCACTTCTCGGGGAGCGGGTCGGAGGCCGCGTCGGGTACTCCGTGCGCGGAGATTCGCGGGTCTGCCCGGGCACCCGTATCGAGGTGGTGACCTCCGGGCTGCTGCTGCGCCGCCTCGCCCACGATCCGGAGCTGTCCGGTGTGGACGCCGTGCTGCTCGACGAATGCCACGAACGTCATCTCGACGCCGACCTGCTGCTCGCGCTGCTGCTCGACGCCCGCGACGGTCTGCGGCCCGACCTGCGGTTGCTCGCCACCTCGGCCACCGTCGCCACCGACCGGCTGGGCTCGCTGCTCGGCGACGCACCCGTGCTCTCGGTCGCGGCGCGGACGTTCCCGGTGCACATCCGGCACGTGCCGCCGGTGCGCAATGAGCGGATCGAGGCGTGTGTGGCCAGGGCGGTGCGGACCGCGCTCGCCGACGGCGACGGCGACGTGCTCGCCTTCCTGCCCGGCGTCGCGGAGATCCGGCGTACCTCCGACGCGCTCGCGGGCCTGTCGGATGTGGACGTCGTGGCGCTGCACGGCCGGATGCCCACCGCCGAGCAGGACGCGGCGCTCACCGAGGGCCCCCGGCGCCGGGTCGTACTGTCGACCGCGCTCGCCGAGTCGAGCCTGACCGTGCCCGGGGTGCGCGCGGTCGTCGACGCGGGGTTGGCCCGGGTGCCGCGGGTGGATCACCGCCGGGGCCTGGCGGGCCTGGTCACCGTGCGGGTGTCCGCCGCGGTCGCGGAGCAGCGAGCCGGGCGGGCGGGGCGGCAGGCCCCCGGGCGCGCCTACCGCTGCTGGCCCGAGGCCGAGACCGCCGCGCTGCCGCGCTTCCCCGAGCCCGAGATCCGTACCGCCGACCTGACCCGGCTCGCCCTCGACCTGGCCTGTTGGGGGACCCCGGACGGCGGCGGCCTGCGGTGGTGGGACGCCCCCCCGGAGGGCCCGCTGCGGGCGGGGCAGGAGGTGCTGCGCGCGCTCGGCGCCCTCGACGACAGCGGCGTGACCGACCGGGGACGGCGGATGGCCGACCTGGGACTGCATCCGCGGCTGGCGCGGGCCCTTCTGGACGGGACCGCACAGGTGGGCGCGCGGACCGCGGCCGAGGTCGTCGCGGTGCTCGACGACGACACCCTGGCCGCCGGCGTCGAGCTGGGCGCAGAACTCGGCCGGTTGCGCGGTGGCGCCGCGCCGGGCGCCGGGCGGTGGCGCCGGGAGGTCGGGCGGCTGACCCGCCTGGTCGGGTCGCGCGACGGTGGCCCGGAAGCGGACCGTCGCGATCCGGACCGGCGCGGTCGGCAGGCGGATCGTCCCACCGGGCGGGAGGGCGACCCGCCTGCCGACCGCGCGGATGCTGCTGCGCTCGTCGTGGCGCTGGCCCATCCTGAGCGGCTGGCCCGCCGGCGCGCCGGCGGATCGTCGATCTATCTGATGGCGGGCGGAACCGCCGTCGAGCTGCCGCCGGGCAGCCCGCTGGCCGAGCGGGAATGGCTCGCGGTCGCGGTCGCGGACCGCCGGCCCGGCGACGTGCACGCCCGGGTGCGCCTCGCTGCACCGGCCGACCGGGAGACCGCGGAACGAGGCGCCCCGGCGCTGCTCGCCGACTCCGAGGAGGTGGCGTGGCGGTCCGGCGACGTCGCCGCGCGGCGGGTCCGGCGGCTCGGCGCGATCGTCCTGGAGGAACAGCCGCTCCCGGACCCGCCTGCCGATCGCGTGCGCGCCGCGCTCGTCGAGGGGTTGCGTGCGGAAGGAACCGGGCTGCTGCGCTGGACCCCCGCCGCGCGCTCGCTGCGCGACCGGCTCGCCCTGCTGCACCGCGCGCTCGGTTCACCGTGGCCCGCGGTGGACGAGGACGTGCTGATCGAGGGGGCGGCCCACCCCGACGGCTGGCTGGCCGGTCCGCTCGCGACGGCCCGGAACCGGGCCGACCTCGCCCGCATCGACGCGGGGGCCGCGCTGCGTGTGCTCGCGGGCTGGCAGCTCGCGTCGTCCGTCGACGAGCTCGCGCCGGAGCGACTCGAGGTGCCCTCGGGCTCCCGCATCGCTCTCGACTACTCCGGTGAACGGCCGGTGCTCCCCGTGCGGGTGCAGGAGGTCTTCGGCTGGACCCGGACCCCGACCATCGCCGCCGGCCGGTTGCCCGTCGTGCTGCACCTGCTCTCCCCCGCGGGCCGGCCGGCCGCCGTCACCGGAGACCTGGAGTCGTTCTGGACGACCGGGTATCCCCAGGTCCGGTCCGAGCTACGCGGCCGCTACCCCAAGCACGACTGGCCGGCCGACCCGCTGACGGCCGTCCCGTCACGCCGGCCCGGCCGGGGCTGAGCACAGGTCCGGGACGGAGGTCCCGCCCATACCCGCCCTCGGCCCCTGCGCGGGGAGGGCCGACAGCGGCGACCCTCATCAGCATCACCGAGCTCAAGGAGACGATCATGAGCGATGTGAAACGCTGGACGGTCATCGTCGACATCGACGAGCATGACGGGCGCACCCGGGCCGTCGCGCGACTGCACACCCGCGGGAGCGACCGGATGGTGGGTGTCGGGACGGCCCGGCTGAGCCCGGACGACCGGGACGTCCCGGAGATCGGCGACGAGCTGGCCACAGCACGAGCGTTGTCCGAGCTCAGCCACCGGCTGCTGAGCACCGCCGCCGATGACATCGAGAACGTCACCATGAAGCCCGCGCATCTGCGCCTCTAGGCGAGGCTCCGCGTCGACGTGCCCGGCACTCCCACCGACAGGCACGGCGACGCACGGCGAGAGGCCCCAGGGCCCGCAGCAGCAGGACGACCGGCCCTGCCGTCGCCGTCCCACGGCATCGCACGCTGTGAGCGTGGACGAGCGGCAGCGCGCGCAGGACCTGGCGGGTGTGGTGGTGGGGGTCGACGGGACCCAGCTCGGGCTTCGGGCGGTCGGCTGGGCGGCCGCCGAGGCGCGTCTGCGCGGCCTGCCGCTGCGGATCGTGCATGCAGCGCCGTACGCCGGCGATCCGGCCGGCCCGGGACGACGCCGGGCCACCACGATCCTGGCCCGCGCCTACACCGTCGCGCACCAGCGCGAACCCAGCATCACGGTGCACACCGAGCAGCACGATGGGGCCCCGGGCCGGGCGCTGGTGGAGCTGAGCGCCCAGGCCCAGCTGCTCGTGGTCGGGATGGGCGACGGCGAGCGCCCCGAGGAGGTGCTGACCGGTTCGACCGCGCTGACCGTGACCGGCCAGGCCCACTGCCCGGTGGTCGTCGTGCGCGGCCACCGCCGCGCACCGACGTCCGGGCGCGCCGTGCTCGCCGGAGTGGACGATCCGCCGACCGACGTGGCCGTCCTGAGCGTCGCGTTCAACGATGTCCGCCGGCACCGGACGCCGCTCGTCGTGCTGCACAGCCTGCACGGGGCCGGCCCGCTCCGCGATCACCTGCTCGGTCACGACGAGCAGGCCCACGACCGCGCGGTGCAGCGGATGGGCGAGGCGCTGGCGCCCTGGCGCGCGGCCTTCCCGGAGGTGCCGGTGGAACTGCGGGTGATCCGTGGACAGCCCGTCGAGCACCTGCTCGAGACCGGGGTGGGGGTTCGGCTGATGGTCGTCGGCACCCGTGGGCGCGGGGCGCCGGTGCGTGCGGTGTTCGGGTCGACCACCCGCGAGGTGCTGCGGCGCAGCCCGTGCCCGGTGGAGGTGGTCCGCCCGGACGTCACCGTCGCCGACAGCGGCACCCGTCCCGCCGCCGTTGCGGCCCCGGAACACGCGAGCGTGGCGGCCACCGGCCGAGCCGCCTACCTGAGCCACCCGCACGACCTCCGCCAACCGTGGTGAACCGGGGAATCGCCGGCGCGGTCCGCATCGGCCCGGCGTCCGGCCACGGCTCGGACGACAGGCACGTCGATGACCGGTGACCGGATCAGCCCCGAGACCCTGCGGGCCTGGCCGCGCTGGAGCTCTACCCGGGCCACTGCCCCTGCGCCGACCTGGGGCTGGCCGGTGCGATCCAGGTCCGGCGCACCGACCGCAGGCGGTTCATCGGCTGGCCGGTCCCGGAGGGATTCGAGCGCGAGCTCGTGCTGCGCGCGGCCGACCAGAGCGCCGCGCTGCGCTCCGTCGTCGACTCCGGCGTCCGGCTCCGGCTCGTCGCGGCGATCCGGGCCGCGGCGCGCCTGCCGGAACGCATCCTCGGGTACCCGGCCGAGGTGGAGCTGTGCGGCGGCGACGGCGCTGGGCTGTATGTGCTCGGCACCGCCGCCGACACCCCCTTGTGCCGGCTGCGGGCCGGCGAGGCCGCCAGTGCCGTGCTGCTGCTCGCGACCGAGCTCGGCCTGGCGACGAGCCTGCTGAGCCGGCCGCTGGAGGTCGGCGGCACCCGGATGATGGTCCGCGACGAGGTCCTGGGCGGCGCCCTGTGCCCGCAGCTGGTGCTGCGCATCGGGTGGGCCCCGCGCGGCTGCACGCCGCCGCCGACCCCGCGCCGGCCGGTGGACGAGGTGTTCACCCACCTGGCGCTCTGACGCCGTCCCGGGCCGGCCGGTCCGGGCAGGGTCTCAGCGGAAACGCCCGGTCCACTCCGGTCCGACCCGCACCCACTCCCGCGCCCAGCCGGCGGCGTTACGGGCCGCGATCCACCGCCGGACGCCGGCCCACAGGCCGGCCAGCAGTCCCCACCCGGCCCCGAGGATCCCGGCGGCGACGGTGATCGCCGCGATCGACGCGGAGGCCGCGGACGCCGGCGGGCCGACGAGGGCACCGTGCGGGTCGGCCCAGGTGCGGACCGACGTACCGGCGTGCAGCATGCCGCGCACCGTGATCAGGCCGGTGTGCTCGACGCCGTTCGCCCCCGTCCACGTCGCCGGCACCCGGGCCGGGGGCAGCACCACGCTGCCCTCACTCAAAGGGACCTTCGGGGCCGTCTGGAGCAGCACGGCCCGCACCGGGGTGCGATCGCCGCGCTCCTGCTCGACCCGATCCATCTCACGACCGTGCACGGCGGATCCGGACACGACGGCGATCACCAGCGTGAACAGTGCGAGAGAGACGACGAGCCACGCCAGTGCGTCCTCGAGCCGGTCGGTACGCCGACGGGGCATGGGACCCCGGGCGGGGGGATGCAGGCGGTCGGGGTCAGCATGCATCACACACCCTCGCCGATCTCGGGCCGGACGACCGCGACCGGGCAGGCCGCGTGGTGCAGCAGCGCCTGGCTCACCGAGCCCAGCACCGTTCCGGCCGCTGCACCCCGGCCCCGCGACCCGACGACGACGAGCTGCGCGCGATTCGACTCGGCCACCAGCGCGCGGGCGGGCCGGTCTCGGATCACCAGCCGCTGCACCGCGACATCGGGGTACTTCTCACCCCACCCGGCCAGCCGTTCGGCAAGCTGCAGCCGCTCGTCGGCCTCGATGGCCGGCCAGTCCAGCATCGGGGACATGGTCGGGTCGACCATGAGGTCGTGCCACACGTGCACCGCGACCAGCGGTACCCGCCGTGCGTCCGCCGCCGCGTAGGCGAACGCCACCGCCCCCTCGCTGACGGAGTAATCGTCGATGCCGACGACTACGGGGCCCTCCAGCCGGCGCCTGCGGCCGTCGTCCCCACGGACCACGACGACGGGGCAGGCGGCCCGCGCGGCGAGCGCGACGGCAACCGAGCCGACCAGCAGTCCGGCGAAGCCACCGAGGCCGCGGTCGCCGAGGACGACCAGACCGGCGGTGGCCGACTCGGCGGCCAGTACCGGGATCGGATAGCCGGTCAGCACCTGTTCGTCGATGGTCACATCGGGAGCGGTCCGACGAGCCGTCGCCGCGGCCGTGGCCACCTCACGGCGGGCGGCGTCGAGCAGCACCGCACGGTGCTCCGCGCCGAGGCCGAGGTCGCCGATGTGCTCGGTGATCGTCCAGCCGAACGCGTTGACCAGCCGTAACGGCACGCCGCGCCGCCCGGCCTCCGGTGCCGCCCAGCGGACCGCCTCCATCGAGGATTCTGATCCGTCGACGCCCGCCACCACCGGGCGGCCGGACCCATCAGGGCTCATGACCCGCTCCTCCTCGATCGTTCATGTCGACGCTTCCAGCGCGGTCCGCCGCGCAGCAGCGGCGCCCGGCCCGTGGCGGACGGGTCCTTCGGCCCGGTACGGATCGGCTCGCCGAGCCGGCGTCACGACCGGAGGCGGACGGGGAGCGCGTGCACCGCGGTGGCATCCGCGGTGATCGTCATGCAGGTGATCCCACGGGGACGGGCCGGGGCTCCGCCGGCTCCCCGGCACCCACCCGCAGCACCACCTGCGGGTACAGCCCCGGGCCGACCAGCCCGGTGAGCGTCCGGCGGACGTCGGGGTCCTCGACCGGTACCGCGAGCCCGAAGGCCGTGAGCCCGAGCGCGGCAGCGGTCAGCTCGACGCGCCGCATCGCCTGGCCGGCCTGCATCTGGGTCACGGCCCGGTCGTCGAAGCCGCCGATCGTGACGGCCACGGGCCCCGGATCCGCATCGACCGGGAGCACGGCTGGGTGCCGGGGCAGCAACCGATCCCCCACGGCGGGGACCCGGCGCAGCCACACGCCCTCGATCTCGGCGGCCCGGCGCAGCAACGCCACCGGCACCGGACGCCGGCGACGGTACGGCTGCTCGAGCGCCGCCTGGTGCAGGAGGGTCTCGTGCAGCGCGAGTTCCTCCGGTGTCGGGTTCGCCCGCTCGCCGATGCGCAGCACGGCGAGCAGTCCGGGCTGGGTGGGGTCGGGGACCAGACTGATGACCGGCCGGCGGCCTTGCACGGAGACCGCTAGCCGCACCTCCAGCAACGCCGCTCCGGACGCGATGCGCAGCTCGCGCACCCCGGGATCGTCCGCGGGCAGCGACTTGCGGTTGGCCCGCAGCTCGAAGCCGCGGTCGATCCAGCGCAGCCGCCAGGGCAGGCCGATGCGCCGCGACGGCACAGCCGCCGCCAGGATCTCGGCCGGGCCGGGGTCGTCGGTGACCACGGGATGACCGTCCGGAACCGCGCGTCCAACCGTCATGCTCGCGAGTCTGCGAAACGCGGGCGCCCTCCGGGGAGTGCCGAAGGTCCCGCGGCCCGCGGCCGTCCGGCAACCACCGCGGGAGATCGGGACCTCCGGTCGCCATGGCCGGGCCGTGCGACCCTGCCGTGATCCACGGCCGCCGCGAAGGCTGGACGGTAGCCGGCGACGACCGGTCCATAGGCCTGAGCGCAGGGAGGAACGCGCCATGTCGACCATGTCGACCCCTCCGACCCGCCTCGCGGCACCGCCGGAGAGCATCGACGACGACCCGCCGGTGAGCGCGGTGATGACGCGGCAGCTGGTCGCCATCGTTCCGGCCGCCCCGCTGACGACGGCGCTGCGGCTGATGACCGAGGCCGGGGTCGGGCACCTCCCGGTGATCGACGGGCGGCGCTGCCTCGGTGTCGTCACCGAGGCCGACGTGGTGCGTTGCATGGCGGGATGGCCGGGCCCGTTGGGAGCCGCGACGGTGGTGCTCGTGGGCGAGATCTGCCGCCCGGCCGAGTTCGTCGAGATCCGGACCCGCCGGTCCGGGGTCGCCCGCCGGATGCGCGCGACCGGGGTCGATGCGGTGCTGGTGGCCCGCCACGGACGGCTGCAGGGCATCGTCACCGCCACCGACCTGATCCGGTCGCTGGCCGAACCGGCGGCAGCACCGGAGGCCGACGAGGGCGCAGACCCTTCGGATCCCGGCGGTGGGGACATCCCCGGTCACGGCGTGGACCCCACGCGCGGCGGCGCCGCGAAGAGCGCGCCGTGACGGGCGGCGCGCCGATCACAGTGTGCGCCGACCTCAGCGCGGCCGGCGCGGCGGCCGTGCGCTGGGCGGCGACCGAGGCGTCGCGCACCGGCTCGGAGCTGCGTGTCGTGGTCCCGGACTGCGCGGCCCGTCCGCTTTCCGGGCGGGCGGCGTTCACCGCCACGCTCGGCACGGTCCGCGGCGTCGACCCGGACCTGTCGGTCCGGGCCGAGGCGACCGGTGCCCCGGCGGGCGCGGCGCTGCGGGCGCTGTCGGCGGCATCCTCGCTGGTCGTCGCCCCCGGCGGGGCAGCGGGCCTGCGCCGGATCGTGGCCGACACGCACTGCCCCGTCGTGTTCGTGCCCATGATGCCGCGCGATCCCCCCGACGGCCACGACGGTGTGCCGGTGGTGCTCGGGGCCGCCACCTGGACCGGTGAGGCGGCCGTCGAGCTCGCCTTCCGCGCGGCGGCCGCCCGCGCCGCCCCGCTCTACGCGGTCCGGGCCTGGAGCGACCCGCGGATCGACCTGGGGAGGATCCTGCCCAGCCGGTTGGCGCGCTGGGACGCGACGGTGGAGCGGATCCGGCGTGAGCTCGGGATGGCACTGGCCGCGGCCGCGGCGGTCCACCCGGGCGTCCGGGTCGAGCTGCTGGTCGTGGAGGACCGGCCGGCCGAGTTCCTGCTCGCGCTGTCGCAGCGCGCCCAGCTGCTGGTGGTGGGCCGCTCGCTGCGCGCCGTGCTGTTCGCCGGCATCGCGGGTTCCCCCGCCGAGGCCCTGGCGCGCCGGGCGGGCTGCCCGGTGATGGTCGTGCCGGGCGCGGACAACCTGGACGTCAGCCGGCGTCGAGCAGCAGCTCCTCGACCGGTCGCCGGGTACGCGGGCTGAGCCGGGGAGATCGCATGCACCGCACCCGGCTCGCCATCGGGCTTGCACTGTTCCTGTTCGGCATGAGCTTCCTGTGGTTCACCCCCGCGTTCCTCGGCACCGCAGGGCGTCCGCCCGGGGAGGTCTGGGCGGTGATCGAGGCATTGGTCGCGGTGACCGTGCTGGCCGACACCGCAACCGGCTGGGCCGTGCACCGGGGCCTGACCTGGTGGCGGCGGACGGCGGTCGTCGGCGCGGTCACGGGCGCCATCGTGACCGTGCTGTGGTGGATCGCCGTGTCGACGGTCTCCGCGGTCCCGAACGTGGCGGCGAACATCGGGGTGCACTGGGTGGGGACGTGGGTGCTGCTCGGGCTCGCGGTGCTGGCTCCGGGCGCAGACCGCCCGCTCGGCGCCGGTCTGTACCCGCCGCCACGGGAGCCGGGCTCATGAGCGGGCGCAGCGAGCGAATCAGCAGGCACAGCGCCTCCGCGAAGCGGTCCGCCGAGCGCAGCGAGGAGGATCGATGAACGAGCGCGCTCTTCGCACGGCCGGGGTCGCGGGGGCGTGCGCGCTTGCCGTGGGGGCCTACGCGGCAGCGCGCTGGGCCCGCTACGGCCACGTGCACCCGCAGCGGCACCCGGCCGACCCGCTGCTCGACCGGTTCCTTCCTGATCCGGAGATCGACGAGTACCACCGGGTGCGGGTCCGCGCGCCCGCCGCGGTCACCTACGCCGCGGCGCGCGGCATGGATCCGATGGCGTCCCGGCTCGTCGCACTGATCTTCCGGCTGCGGGCGCTTCCGGCCACCCTGCACCGTCGCCACGAAGCGGGCGGTGCAGCGTCATGGGCGCGGGGCTCCCGGGGGCTCGTCGACGAGGCCGTCTCGATCGGGTGGGGCGTGCTCGCCGAGGAGCCGGGGCGGGAGATCGTGGTCGGCTGCTACACGCAGCCGTGGCACCAGGAGGTGCGGTTCCACGCGCTGCCTCCGGAGGACTTCGCGGCGTTCGCCGAGCCCGGGTACGTCAAGATCGCCTGGACGGTGGGGGCCGAGCCGGTCTCGCCCGGCGAGTCCGTGTTCGTCACCCGGACCCGGGTCGCCGCCACCGATCCGGAGGCCCGGCGGCGGTTCCGCCGCTACTGGGTGCCGATGTCGGCGGGGATCGTGCTGATCCGGTACCTGAACCTGTCGACGGTGAAGCGGGAGGCGGAGCGCCGGGCCGCGCAGGAGGTGCTGGCCCGGTGAGGGGCCTCGAGCACACGGAGGTTTGACCCGGGCGCTGATGGTCACCCGGCGGGGAACCCGTGCAGGATCCGACACCCCGGGGTAGGCAGCCATGGACTACGACCGGTACCTCGCCATCGTCGCGCGCGAGGCAGGCACCGACCGCGAGGGCGCCGAGCGCGCGACGCGCGTCGTGGTGGTGACCCTCGCGCATCGGGCACACGAGGGCCCCCTGGCCGACGTCACCAAGCACGTACCCGAGCAGATGCGTGCCTGGTTCTCACCGAAGCACCCTCGGGAGACGTTCGACGCCACCGAGTTCGTGCGCCGGGTCGCCGAGCGCGAGGCGGTCGACGTCGCCGAGGCCGCGCGGCACGCCCGCGCCGTCTTCTACGGGCTGAGCCGGGCCGTGCCCGCCGATGTCCTCGACGAGCTGGTCGCGGAGCTGCCCAGGGACTACGACCCGCTGCTCGGCCCGGCCCGGCGCCCCCCTCCGCCGTGGCCGCTCGAGGAGTTCCTCGGCCGCGTCGCCGACCGGGCCGACGTCGACCTGAAGACCGCCAAGCGCATCAGCAAGACGGTCCTGGAACTGCTCGGCGAACGGCTCGCCGGTGGTGAGGTGCGGGACCTTCGCCACGAGTTGCCTCCCGAGCTCGGCGAGCCGCTGCAGCGCGGCGACGAGGCCAGCGGCGGTCTGGCCACGAAGATGTCGCTCGAGGACTTCCTGCAACGCATCGCCGACCGCGAGAACGTGACGCTCGACGTGGCCCGGGTGCACGCCAGGGCCGTGCTGTCCACGGTTCGCGACGCGGTGCGGCCCAAGGAGTTCCACGACATCGCCTCGGAGCTGCCGCGCGTCTACATCGAGGAGCTCTGCTATCCCTGAGGACCGGCAGTGACGATCCGGGGACCCGGCCCCGGGTCAGCCACGGCCCCCGCGGCCCCTGTGGTCCCCGTCGCGCACGACCATGACCGGGCACGGCGCCTTCTCGAGCACGGCGCGGGAGGTGCTGCCGAGCAGCAGCTCGCTGAGCGTGCCGTGCCCGTGCGCGCCGAGGACCAGGGTCTGCGCGTCGAGCTCCGACGCGACCTCGACGAGGGTGTCCGGAACGGTCCGGTCGTCGGCGACCACGCGCCCCGTGGCGTCCAGGCCGTTCTTCCGGGCCAGCGCCGCGCCCTGCTTCGCCAGCCGCCGGGCCTGCCGGTACATGGCCTGGTCGAGCTCGACGGCGGTGCGCATGTCGATCGGCGCGAGCCCGGGCTCGAGGGCGCGGCTCGGGATGTCGGCCAGGTCGAACGCGCGGCCCGCCTCCCAGACCACGACCACGACGGCGGGCCGGGGCGCCAGCACGACGGCGGCATCGTGCAGGGCGCGCCGGGACGCAGGCGTGCCGTCGAAGGCGATCAGGACCGGGCCGCGGAGCATGCATCGACGCTACGCCGGGCGGGAGGCCGCCACCCGTCCCCCGAGCCGACCCGGGTGTCGGCCCCGGCCCACCGGCGCGTCCCAGTCGACGATCGGCCCCGCCGGGACGATCCGCAGCGGGTTCACCGTCGGGTGGGTGCCGTAGTAGTGCCGGCGGATGTGGTCGATGTGCGTCGTCTCCCGGAAGGCCGGGATCCGGTAGAGGTCGCGGGCGTACGCCCAGAGGTCAGGGTAGTCGGTGAGCCGGCGCAGGTTGGCCTTGAAGTGGTAGTGGTACACCGCGTCGAACCGGGCGAGGGTGACCCACAGCCGCACGTCGCTCTCGGTGGGCGCGTCGCCGAACAGGAACCGGGATCCGCCCAGCCGGGTCTCGAGGTCGTCGAGGGTCGCGAACAGTGCCTGCACGGCCTCGTCGTACGCGGCCTGGTTCGGGGCGAACCCGCACCGGTAGACGCCGTTGTTGACCGTGTCGTAGACGACCTGGTTGAGCGCGTCGATCTCGTCGCGCAGCGGCTCCGGGTAGAGCTGCACCGCCGGGTCGGCCCACGTGGCGAACGCCGAGCCCAGGTCGAGGGTGATGTCGGCGAAGTCGTTGCTGACGATCCGGCCGGTCTCCCGGTCCCACAGCACCGGGGTGGAGACGTGCCCGTCGTAGCCGGGTTCGGTGGCCTCGTAGGCCTCGCGCAGCAGGGTGAACCCGTTCACCGGGTCCGGACCGTGGCCCGGGCCCTCGCGGAACGCCCAGCCGCGGCCGTCGCGGATCGGGTCGACGACCGACAGCGAGACGACCTCGTCCAACCCGAGCAGCGAGCGGACGATCGCCGCCCGGTGCGCCCACGGGCACGCCCATGAGACGTAGAGGTGGTACCGGCCGGGCTCGGCGCGGTGGCCGGTGGACCCGTCGGCGCTGATCCGGCCCCGGAAGCGGTACGCCGGGCGTTCGAACGCCGCCGCTCCTCTCCGGGCCGGAACCGTGTAGTCGCCGTAGGTCGCGAAATCGACCGGGCTCGCGGTGGGAGCGGTGGTGGTCATGGCGACAGCCTGCACTCACCGGGCCACGATCGACGAGCACTGCGGGACCGCCGCGGCCCCTTCCACGGCCTCGCGGTAGGGCACCGCGCCGGCCGCAGATGGCAGGCACGCGCTCTACCTGCACCGACCGATCCGGGCCGGGTCTGCGTCTTGCAGGCGGACCGGGCTGCGCTCCCAGGTCGGGTCGGCTCGCCGCAGATGGTGCCCACAGGACGAGGTCGCCGGGTCCGGCGCCACCCACACTGCGAGCACGGGCGGCTCCCTACCGCCCGGGTACATGAGGAGGGTCGGCATGGGCGGTGCCGTGACGGGCACGGCGCGGCATCCGCTCAACCGCCGCGCTTGCGACCCCGCAGGGCCTGCGCCACACGGATCGGCAGCAGCCCGAACAACGGAGCCCGCCGGCCGAGGTCCGCGCGGTCCTCGCGATCGAAGGCCCGGGCGTAGCGCTGCGCGTCCTGCGCACTCGGATAGCGCTTCGCACCGCCCGCCCCGCAGCCGCGCTGGCACTCCCAGCGCATGTTCTCGCCCTCGCTGGAGAAGCGGAAGCGATGACCGAGGACCTGACACCAGAACATCCCCGTCGATGCTAACCGGGTCCTGCCGGCAGCGGCGCCGCATGCGCCGCTGACATCCCTCTCGTACGAAAGCCGGCCACGCCATGACGACCACCAGCCACGCGCCGACCCTCCGTACCGACATACCCGCCCGTATCGACCGGCTGCCCTGGTCGCGCTTCCACTGGCGCATCGTGATCGGCCTGGGGACCGTGTGGATCCTCGACGGCCTCGAGGTGACCATCGTCGGCGCGGTGGCCTCCCGGCTCACCGAGCCCGGCAGCGGCATCGACATGACCGCCGCGGACATCGGGCTGGCCGGAGCGTTCTACGTGGCAGGCGCCTGCCTCGGTGCGCTGTTCTTCGGTCAGCTCACCGACCGCTACGGGCGCAAGAAGCTCTTCATGATCACCCTGGCGATCTACCTCGTCGCGACCGTCGCGACCGCGTTCGCCTTCGCCCCCTGGTACTTCTTCCTGTGCCGATTCTTCACCGGGGCGGGCATCGGCGGGGAGTACTCGGCGATCAACTCCGCCATCGACGAGCTGATCCCGGCCCGCAACCGCGGGCAGGTGGATCTCGCGATCAACGGCAGCTTCTGGGTCGGGGCCGGCCTCGGCGCGCTGGCCTCACTGCCGCTGCTGAACGAGTCGCTGTTCCCGGCGAACATCGGCTGGCGGATCGCGTTCGCCGCCGGGGCCCTCATCGGGCTGGGCATCCTGCTCGTGCGCAGGCATGTCCCGGAGAGTCCCCGCTGGCTGTTCCTGCACGGCCGGGTGGAGGAGGCCGAGCGCATCGTCGACCAGATCGAGGCCGAGGTGCACGCTGAGACCGGGGGGGAACTGCCGCCACCGGCCTACGTGATCGTGGTCCGGCCGCGCGGCAACGTGCGCTACCGCGACCTCGTCAAGACCGCGTTCAAGCGCTACCCCAACCGGGCGATCCTGGGTCTGTCGCTGTTCATCGGTCAGGCCTTCCTCTACAACGCCGTGACCTTTGACCTGGGGACGATCCTGTCCGGGTTCTTCGGCGTCAGTTCCAGCGCGGTGCCGTACTTCATGATGCTGTTCGCGTTCAGCAACTTCCTGGGCCCGCTGCTGCTGGGCCGGCTCTTCGACACCGTCGGCCGGATCCCGATGATCTCGAGCACCTACCTCGGGTCGGCGGCCCTGGTGGCGGTCCTGGGTCTCCTGATGCGCCAGGGCAGCCTCACGGCGAGCTCCTTCATGGCGCTGATCATGGCGACGTTCTTCCTGGCCTCGGCCGGGGCGAGCTCGGCCTATCTGACGGTCAGCGAGGTCTTCCCGATGGAGACCCGGGGGCTGGCGATCGCGCTGTTCTACGCGACCGGGACAGCCATCGGCGGTATCACCGGGCCGGTTCTGTTCGGGCAGTTCATTCACAGCGGGCAGGTGTCGCTGGTCGCCACCGGCTTCTTCATCGGCGCCGCCGCGATGGCGCTGGGCGGCATCGCGGAGCTGATCTTCGGCGTGCGGGCCGAGGGGAAGCCGCTGGAGAACATCGCCACCCCGCTCACCGCCGAGGAGGTCGAGGCCAACCCACAGCGGCAGGGCGAGATCCAGGCCGCGCGGGAGCTCGGGCGCGACACCGAGCAGCAGCACCTGGACGCCCGGGCCCGCAACATGCGGATCCTGCGGCGGGCCGCGGAACGGGCCGAGCACGAGCGGCGCGGCCTGCGCCGGTTCCGTCCGGGCCCGGGCAGGGCGTTCTACTCCCCCGGCCAGATCGGCACGGCGGGCACGACGAGCCGCTGGCACGCAGCTTCCGACGAGGAGCTCGACCGGGAGGTCGACGCGATCGACCGGGCCCTCGACCGGCACGGCCCGACGCGGGTCAGCACGCTCGCGCGCTACGTCGGCAGCCGCTTCTGGGGTCCGGGTCGCTTCGGCAGGGCGCTGCGCGAGGCGGAGGCCGAGGGTCACGTGGAACGACTCTCACGCGACAACTACCGGCCCGGCGGCCCGCCCCGGGGCGGGTCCCGCCCGGTGTCGGCATCCGGTCGCTGAGCGGGCGGTGCGGCCCCGAGCCGCTCGCCGGTCACTCGCTCGGCGCGAGCGGGCGGGTCGGTTTGGACGGGACCGGCGCCGTGACGATCGTCAGCTCCTCCGGGCTCGACGCCGCCGGGGGCGTGCAGCGCAGCAGGGCCTCCGGGTGCTCGGTCCGCAGGAACGCGATCAGCTTCTCGCGGATCTCGCAGCGCAGGTCCCACGAACTGGGCCCGTCGGCGGCCGAGGCGAGCACCCGCACGACCATCGACCACGGCGTGGAGTCGACGACCTGCAGCACCCAGTCCCGGCGGTCCCACAGCGGGGAGGCCTCGACGATCCGATGGGCCTCGGCTCGCAGCTCCTGCACCGGGGTGCCGTAGTCCAGGTGCAGCACGACGGCGCCGAGCACCCGGGCCTCGTTGCGGGTCCAGTTCTGGAACGGGGTGTTCGTGAAGTACACGGTGGGCAGCACCAGCCGCCGCCAGTCCCACAGCCGCACGACCACCCGGGTCAGGGTCAGCTCCTCGACCCAGCCCCACTCCCCCTCGACGACCACGACGTCGTCGAGGCGGAGCTGGTCGGTCAGCGCCAGCTGCAACCCGGCCAGCACGTTGCGCAGCATCGTCTGGGCGGCCAGCCCGACCACCGCACCGGCCACCCCCGCCGAGGCCAGCAGCGAGAGGCCGAAGGCGCGCAGCGACTCGAACGTCATGAGCATCGTCGAGAACGCCAGCACGATGACGCCGGCCGTCATGAGCCGGCGCAGCACCGTGATCTGGGTCCGGACCTTGCGGTTGCGTCTGTTGTCGGAGACGTCCACGCGCAGGCTCTGGAAGGCGATGTCCTCCATGACGTAGAGCAGCCGGACCACCAGCCAGGCCGCCACCCCGATGAGCACGAGGAGCAGGACGTGCCGGACTCCGCGGGCGAGGTCGTTGTGCGCGGGCGCGGTGGCGTAGAGCGCGCCCACGACCAGCAGCGCGACCCATGGGCGGTGACAGCGCTGGTGCAGCAGCCACAGCAGGCGCCGGTCGCCGCCGCGGCGGCGCGCGAGCCAGTGCACGAGCACTCCGGACAGCCAGCCCGCGACCAGGGCACCGGCCGTCCACGCCACCGGCGCCAGCACCAGGTCCACCCACTGCGCGCCGGTCAGCACCGCGTCTCACCCACCGACGGCGCGGGGAGGGGCGGTGCGGCGCGTTCGAGGTCCCACATCCGCCGGTAGGCCCCGTCGCTCGCGAGGAGCCCGGCGTGCGTGCCCCGCTCCACGACTCGGCCGGCGTCGAGGACGACGATCTCGTCCACGGCCTCGAGCGCCGCGAGCCGGTGGGTGACCAGCAGCGTGGTGCGCCCGGCCGCGGCGGTCAACAGTTCGGTGGTCAGCGCATCGCCGGTGGCGGGGTCGAGGTGCTCGGCCGGCTCGTCGAGCAGCAGGACCGGCGGGTCGGCGAGCAGCACCCGGGCCAGCGCGATGCGCTGGCGCTGGCCACCGGAGACGCGGCAGCCGTGCTCGCCGACAGGGGTCTCGAGCCCGTCGGGCAGGCCGTCCACCCAATCCAGGAGCCGGGCGCCGGCGAACGCGGCGCGCACCTCGTCCGGGCTCGCGCAGCGGCGCGCGAGCAGCACGTTCTCTCCCACGCTGGTGTCGAACACGTGCGCATCCTGCGCGCAGAGCCGCACCACCCGGCGCACGTCGTCGGCGGCCAGCTCGGTGGCGTCGACGCCGCCCAGCCGGACCCGGCCCGCGCACGGGTCCAGGAACCGCAGCAGCACCGCGACCAGGGTGGACTTGCCCGCGCCGCTCGGCCCGACCACCGCCACCCGGCGGCCGGGCGCGAGCTCGAGGTCCACTCCCGACAAAGCCGGGACGGCCGCCCCCGGCCAGCGGGCCCCCAGTCCGTCCAGCCGCAGCGGGTAAGGCGGATCCGGCAGCGGGGCGGGCACCGCCGGCTCGCGCACGGGTTCCGGCCGGTCGAGCACGTCGACCACCCGGGCCGCCGAACGGCGCACGTCCGTCAGGTCGCGGGGGGCCTGGGCCAGCAGGCTGACCACCTCGGACACCGCGAGCGGGGTGAGCCCGACGACGGCGAGGGCCACGCCGTCGAGCACCCCGGACCGCACCGCGGTGACGCCCGCCGCCAGCGCCACGCACCCCGCCAGCCCCGTCGTGAGCGTGCCGAGGCCGGCGGCGAGCCCGTGCACCCGGGCCGTAGCTCCCCGGGCCCGGCTCAACGCGCGGTCCAGTTCGGCCACCCGGTCCAGCCGCGCTCGCGCGGCGTCGCAGGCGAGCAGGTCGGGCATCGCGTGCAGCAGCTCGGTCGTCGCCGCGGTCATCTCGCCGCGTAGCGGCGCGACCCGGTGCTCGGCGCGACCGCTCCGCTGCGCGGCCAGCCACGGCACCACGAGCGCGCCGAGCACCAGTCCGACGAGCAGTGCGACCCCGGCCGCCGGCAGCAGCGACCAGAGCAGGGCGACGGCACCGGCCCCGACGAGGGTGCCGGCGGCGTAGGGGGCGAGCACGCGCAGGAACAGGTCCTGCTGGGCGTCGACGTCGGCGACGAACCGGGCGAGCAGGTCCCCGGACCGGTACGCGGGAAGCCCCGCGGGCGCGATCCGCTCCAGCCGCGTCCACACCGCGACACGCAGTCGCCCGAGGATCCGGAAGGCGGCGTCGTGCGACACCAGCCGCTCGGCATAGCGGGCGGCGGCCCGGGTCAGGCTGAGCGCCCGCACCCCGGCGATCGCCACCGCCAGGTACAGGATCGGGGGATGCTGGGCGGCGCGGGCGATGAGCCACGCCGAGGTCGCGAGCAGGCCGACCGCGGCGGCCAGCGCCACGGCGCCGCACGCGACGGCCAGGGCCAGCCGCCCGCCGACCGGTCGACCGAACGCGGTGATGCGGCGCACCGGCGCGCGGCCCCGCTCGCCCGCCCCACCCGGCTTCGCCCTCATGCGGGCACCGCCTCCGGCGCCGGCACCGACCGGTCGTCCAGCCGCACGACCCGGTCTGCCAGCGCCAGCGGCGCGGGCCGGTGGGTGACCAGCAGGACGGTGCGGTGGGCGCAGTGCGGGCGAAGCCCCTCGACCACGGCCCGTTCGGTCGCGATGTCGAGCCCGGCCGTCGGCTCGTCCAGCACGAGCAGCGGCACGTCCCGCAGCAGTGTCCGGGCCAGCGCGACCCGCTGGCGCTGGCCCGCGGAGAGCCCGGAGCCGCGCTCGCCGAGGGGGGTGTCCGGGCCGGGCCCGCCGCGCAGGCCCGCGGCCGACAGGGCCCGGCGCACCGCGGCCTCGCCGGCCCCGGGATCGGCGAGCCGGACGTTGTCGGCGATCGTCCCGGCGAGCAGCCGCGGCTGCTGGGGCAGATAGGCGAGCCGGCGCCGCCAGGCGTCGGGATCGACCCCGGCCAGGTCCACCCCGCCGACGGCCACCCGGCCCTGGGCCGGGGTGAGGAAGCCGGCGAGCAGCGCGGCCAGCGTCGACTTCCCGCAACCGGTGGGCCCGACCAGGGCCACCGTCTCGCCGGGCCGCAGCTCCAGCGACACGTCCACGAGCGCCGGCCGCACGCGTCCCGGGTACTCGACGGTGACGCCCTCCACCCGCACCGGGTGGACCCGCATGTCAGGCACGGCGATCGCATGGGCACCGGATGCCGGGGCCCGCAGCGGCGGCGTCTCCAGCACGGCGACGACGCGGCCGGCCGCGGCCAGTCCCTCGACGCACGCGTGGTGGTGCACGCCCACCTGTCGCAGGGGGCGGTACGCCTCGGGCGCCAGGATCAGCACGAGGAGCGCGGTCTCGAGATCGACCGCGCCGGCGACCAGGCGCAGACCGAGCCCCACGGCGACGAGGGCCACGGACAGCGTCGAGACCAGTTCCAGCACCAGAGCGGACAGGAACACCACGCGCAGCGTCGACATCGTCGCGCGCGCGTGCCGGTCGGTCACCTCACGGATCGCGTCGGCCTGCGCCCGCGCCCACCCGAACACCTTCAGCGTCGGCAGGCCCGTCACGACGTCGAGGAAGTGACCGGCGAGGACGGCGAGCGTGCGCCACTGCCGCTGCGCCCGGTGCCGGGTCGCCAGCCCGATCAGGACCATGAAGACGGGGATCAGTGGCAGTGTCACCGCGATGGTCACCGCGGCGATCAGGTCGGCCCCGAGCACGCAGAGCAGGATCGCGACCGGCACCAGCACCGCGAGCACGAGCTGTGGCAGGTATCGGGCGAAGTAGCCGTCGAGGCCGTCGAGGCCCCGGGTCGCCAGCGCTGTCAGCTCGGCGCTGCGCTCGCCGGTCAACCAGCCGGGACCGAGTCGCACCGCGTGCGCGAGCAGCCGGGACCGCAGCTGCGCCGTCACCACGGCAGCGGACCGGTGCGCCGCGACCTCCTGCGCCCAGTCCAGCCCCGCCCGGGCGAGCACCACGGCGGCGAGCAGGAGCAGCGGCGTCCGCAGGGCGGCGAGATCCGCGCCCCCGAGGAACGCCGCGGTGATCGTGGCGGCGAGCAGGCCGGCCTGTGCGATCAGCAGCCCGGCCGCGACGAGCCCCAGCACCACACACAGCGCCAGGTAGGCCCGAGCGGCGCGGGCGTGCCCGAGCAGCCGTGGATCCATCGGTCGCAGGCCGGCGTCATCGGTGGTCGGCACGCGCGGGTCCTAGCCCGGCGCCGCGTGGCCCGCGCGCATCCCGATGCGCTTGGCGAACACCCAGTACGTCCAGGCCTGGTAGGCCAGCACGACGGGCAGGAAGATCGCCGCCACCCAGGTCATGATCGTGAGCGTGTACGGACTCGAGCTGGCGGCCTGCACCGTGATGTCGAAGGCCGGGTCGAGCGACGAGGGCAGCACCGCGGGGAACAGCGCCAGGAACAGCGTCGCCGTGCCGGCCACGATCCCGGTGCCGGTCAGCACGAACGCCCAGGCCGCCGTGCGTGCCCGGGTCAGCAACCATGCGCCCAGCAGCGCCACGACGGCGACGACGCCGGTCACCAGGGTCGCCGTCGAACCGCGGTGCACCTGGGTCCGGATCAGGAACACCGCGGCCAGCACGATCGCCACCGGACCGAGCCACATGGCCACCGTCCGGGCCCGCCGGGCCGGCGCACCCGTGGTCCGCAACATCAGGAACAGCGCGCCGTGCAGGGTGAACAGCACGAGCGTGGTCAGGCCGCCGATCAGTCCGTACCCGCTGACCAGGTCGCCGAGATCACCGGTGAACACGTACCCGGGGCCGATCGGCAGCCCGCGCAGGATGCTGCCCCAGATCACGCCCCAGAGCACGGCCGGGACCGCACTTCCCACGATCAGCGCGGCCTCCCACCTCGCCCGCCACCACGGGTCGTCGCTGTGGCCGCGGAACTCGAAGGCCACGCCGCGCACGATGAGCGCCAGAAGAATGATCAGGAGTGGCACGTAGAGGCCGGAGAACATCGTCGCGTACCACAGCGGGAAGGCCGCGAAGGTGGCCCCGGCGGCGACGATGAGCCACACCTCGTTGCCGTCCCAGACCCCGCTGATCGTGTCGATGACCCCGGTCCGTTCGGCGTCGTCGCGACCGAGCACCCGCAGCAGCATCCCGACGCCGAAGTCGAAGCCCTCCAGGAAGAAGTAGCCGGCCCACAGGACGGCGATGGCGACGAACCAGAGTGCGGCGAGATCCATGGCTCCCCGGATCGATAGCGGTCAGTAGACGAACGTGGTGGGACGCTCGGGCTCGTCGGTGCGCTGCTGCTGCGGTGGCAGACCCGCGGCGGCGAGCCGGCGCAGCAGCACGACGCCGATGACCCCGAGGGCCCCGTACAGCAGGGTGAAGGCGATCAGCGAGGCCAGCACGGTGCCGGGGCCGACGGACGGAGAGACTCCGATGGCGGTTCGCATCTGGCCCCAGACGATCCAGGGCTGGCGGCCCACCTCGGTGAAGATCCAGCCGAAGGAGGAGCCGAGCAGCGCCGTCACGATCCCGGCCACCGCCCACCGGTGGAACCCGGGGCCGCCCGGGAACCGACCCCTGCGCAGGGTCCACAACCCGATTGCGGCGACGAGCGCGGCGAACGCACCCAGCCCGATCATGAGCCGGTAGGACCAGTAGGTGACCGGGATGACCGGCCGGTAGTCCCCGGGCCCGAACTGCGCGTCGTAGCGCTGCTCGAGGTCGTAGATGCCCTCCACCCGGCCGTCGAACGAGCCGGTGGCCAGGAACGACAGCAGCCCGGGGACCTTGATGCTCCAGATCTCCTGGGACCCGTCGAGGGTGCCGATGGTGATCACCGAGAACGGCGCGGGCTGCTCGGTGTGGTAAAGCGCCTCGGCGGCCGCCATCTTCATCGGCTGCTGCTGAGTCATGATCACCCCCTGCGTGTGCCCGGAGACGGCGACGGCGGTCCCGGCGAACACCGTGATCCACATGCCCGCCCTCGTGGCCCGCCGGAACACGGCCGCGTCCTCGGTCTGCCTGCGCCGCCACAGCTGCCAGGCACTGATCCCGACCACGAACGCGCCCGCGGCGAGGAACGCCGCGGACACCGTGTGCAGGACCGCGACGAGCGTCGTCGACTGGAAGAGGACGGCGCCGATGTCCGTGAGCTGGGCACGACCGCCCACCGGGTCGATGACGAATCCCACCGGATGCTGCATCCACGAGTTCGCCGCCAGGATGAAGAACGACGAGATCAGCGACCCCACAGCCACCAACCAGATGGTCGCGAGATGCAGCCGCGGGCCGAGCCGGTCCCAGCCGAAGATCCACAGGCCCAGGAACGTCGACTCCAGGAAGAAGGCGAGCATGCCCTCGAGGGCGAGCGGGGCACCGAAGATGTCCCCGACGAAGCGGGAGTACTCGCTCCAGTTCATCCCGAACTGGAACTCCTGGACGATCCCGGTGACGACGCCGAGCGCGAAGATGATCAGGAACATCCGGCCGAAGTACAGGGTGAGCCGCCGGTAGGACGGGTCGCCGGTGCGGACCCAGGCGGTCTGGAACCCGGCCACGATCCAGGCCATGCCGATCGTGAGCGGCACGAACAGGAAGTGGTAGACGGTCGTGATCCCGAACTGCCACCGCGCGAGATCAAGTGAGGTCACCCTTGCCTCCCCGTGATCACGTGCTCGGTACCTCCCGTCGGGCCACCCTCTGTTCCGGCCAGTGTCGGACCGCGACGCCGCGGTCCACCTCGGCCCGGTGGCGCCAGCCGCGGGGGACGGAGCCGACCTGGCAGGACAGCCACCCGGGGCGTCCCGTCCCGGTTGACCGGCGCCCAGCGGGGAACCCCTGCGGATGACGGCAGCGGACGATCGCATCGCGCAACTGCAGGCACGGGTCCGCCTCGGCGTGGGCTTCGGACTCACCGACCGGGACCGCGTGCTGCGCGGCCTGTCCGGCCTCGCCAAGCACCTGTCCGGGTGGGATCCCGAGCAGGTCGACCTCGAGGTCTCGGTCAAGGACCGTGAGCGTCCCGAGCAGCGCGTCACACTCAACCTGTGGCTGACCGGCTGGCCGCACCTCGTGGCCGGCTCGCGGCTGACCGACCTCGACCAGGCACTCGTCGAGGCGCGCAAGGACCTGATCCGGCGGATCGAGGACGAGAAGTCGCGCCGCGGGCCGCACAAGAGGCGTGCACCGGCCCCGGACGGCTCGCGCTCAGCTTCCTCTCACCTGCGAGGACGACACTGAGGCCACAGAGAGAGGAGCGTGCCGTGAGTACGATCGGAGCCTTGCTCGGAACCGTCCTGCTGCTGTTCCAGCTCGTCCTGATCGCCCGCCTCGTCCTGGACTGGGTGGGCGTGCTGGCAGGCGGGGGCGGGTGGTCGTCGAGTGCGCGGCGGGTGACCCACGCGGTGACCGAGCCGGTCATCGCGCCGGTGCGCCGGGTGCTGCCACCGGTGCGGATCGGCTCGGTGTCGATCGACCTGGCGTTCGTCGTCGTCTTCGTCGCAGTACTGGTGCTGCGCTGGATCGTGCTGAGCCTGTGAGCCGGCCGGGGTCAGCGCCTCCGGTCCCGGCGGCGACCGTCCGGTAGCGGTCGTGCACCCGGTCGCCGCGCAGTTCCCGACGAGCACGGGGCCGGGGCCAACGGGGCCCGCCTACGGCGCCGACGCGGCGGAGGACGCATCGGAGTCGCGGCGGACGGGGAGATCCGCGGTCGTCACCGCCCGCTCGCGCCGGGCGTCACGGGTGAACGAGACCGTCCAGCTCGCCACGGCGCTGACCCGGTTGCGGAAGCCGATGAGGAACGCGACGTGCACGAACAGCCAGGCCAGCCACCCCGCCACCCCGGACAGGTGCACCCGCCGGATCGACACGACGGCATGACCCCGCGAGATGTAGGCGGCCAGGCCGAGGTCGTGATAGCGGAACGGGCGGACCGGGCGGCGGCCGGTGACCTCGCGATGGATGCGGCGGGCCGCGTAGAGGCCCGACTGCAGGGCGACCTCGGCGATGCCCGGCAGCCCGTTGCGGCTCATCAGGTCGCCGACGACGAGGATCTCCGGGTGCCCGGGGACCGCGAGGGTCCGGTCGACCCGGATCCGGCCGTCCCGCTCACGCGCCGCCCCCGTCGCCGTGGCGACGGCCTCGGCCAAGGGCGGGGCCACGACCCCCGCGGTCCACAGCACGGTGCCGGCGGGATGGGAGGTCGTCGTCCCGCCGCGGTCGCGGACGACGAGCCCGTCGGCACCCACCTCGGTGACGACGGACTCCAGGTGCAGCTCCACCCCCAGCTCCTGCAGCACCCGGGTCGCCTTGGCCGAGAAGACCTTCCCGAACGACGTCAGTGGGGCTTCCGCGGCGTCGAACAGCAGCACCCGGGCCTGCTCGGGCTCGATGTGCCGGAACTCGTCGCGCAGCGTCCGGGTGGCCACCTCGCGGATCTGCCCGGCGAGCTCGACCCCGGTCGGTCCCGCACCGACCAGCGCGAACGTGAGCCACCGGCCACGCTCGAGCGGGTCGGTGGCGGTCTCGGCCAGCTCGAACGCGCCGAACACCCGGGCTCGGATCGTCATCGCGTCGGCCAGCGTCTTCATCCCCGGCGCCCACCGGGCGAACTCATCGTGTCCGAAGTAGGACTGCCGGACGCCGGCAGCCACCACGAGGTGGTCGTAGGGCAGCTCGAAGCGCTCCCCGCCGGGCCGCTCGGCCAGCAGCAGCCGCCGCGAGGGGTCGACGCCGACGGCGTCGGCCAGCAGGCACTCGACGTTGCGGTGGTGCTGGAGGACGTCGCGCAACGGGGCGGAGATCTGCCCGCCGGACAGGATCCCGGTGGCGCACTGATAGAGCAGCGGCTGGAACAGGTGGTGCGCGGCGCGGTCGACCAGCGTGACGTCGACCGGGCTGTAGCGCAGCGCACGGGCGGCGTACAGCCCGGCGAAGCCGCCGCCGACGATGACGACGCGCCGCCTGTCGGTCCCCGCTGCGGCGTCCTTCATGACCCGTTCCGCTCAGCGGACCGATCGTCCGGGCGGCGGCCCCAGCGCGGACATCGGGCGGTACCGATGACGATGACGTCGTACTCCCCATCCTGGACCACCCGGCCACCGTGCCGCCCAGGCACCGGCAGGTCGTCACCTGCCGGGGGTGATGCCCACCGCGACCGCCACCCGGCAGGGTCGCCGGACAGCGACGACGAGGGAGGACACCATGGCGGACAGGGGCACACCCGCTGGTCGGCCGGAGATCGACCGCCTGCTCGTCACCGGGGTGACGCTCACCGGCGCGGCCGCGGCACTCGGGCTGACCGGACTCGCGGTGAGCATCGTCGTGCTGCTCGGACACTTCCGGCGCTGGGTCCGCCAGACGGAGGTGCCCCCGAGTGAGGTCGCCCGGCACAAGTGGGACCAGGCCCGAGCCGCCACCGCCGCCGGGCGCGAGGCGTGGCGCAAGGCCAACGCGGAGTACCCCGTCCACACGCACGACTAGGTCGTCGGCGGGGGTCGCCGGTCGGGCGGCGGGTCAGGACGACCCGTTCGCCCTTCCCACCGTCTCCCGCAGCAGGCCGCCGGGCGCCGCCGGCGCCGAGGCGAGCAGCGGCCTGCGGTCCAGTGCCTCGTTCAGGGTGATCGCGCAGTCGATCAGGGCGAGGTGGGTGAACGCCTGCGGGAAGTTGCCCAGCTGCTCGCCGCTCGGCCCGATCTCCTCGGAGAACAACCCGACGTGGTTGGCGTAGGTCAGCATCTTCTCGAAGACCAGCCGGGCCTGGTCGGGCCGCCCGGCCCGCACCAGGGCGTCGACGTAGTTGAACGTGCACAGCGAGAACGTGCCCTCCGACCCCCGAAGCCCGTCGGGGGACGCGCTCGGGTTGTAGCGGTACACGAGGCTGTCCGACACCAGTTCGGTGTCCATGGTCTCCAGGGTCGCGAGCCACATCGGGTCCTGCGGCGCGATGAAGCCCACCGTGGACATCCGCAGCAGCGAGGAGTCGAGCACGTCCGAGCCGTACTGCTGCACGAACGCCCGCCGATCGGGGTGCCAGCCGCGGTCCATGATCTGGTCGTAGATCCGGTCCCGCTCGGTGAGCCACTTGCCGACCGCCCCGGGCCGGGAGTTGCTCTGGGCGAGGCGGATACCGCGGTCGAACGCCACCCAGCTCATCAGCCGCCCGTAGGTGAAGTCCTGGCGCCCGCCGCGGGTCTCCCAGATCCCCTCCTCGGGCTGGTCCCAGTTGTCGACGAGCCAGTCCAGCATCGTGGTCATGGACCGCCAGCCGCGGTGGCCCGCCCGCAACCCGAACTGGTCGGCGAAGTAGATGCTGTCCAGCGCCTCGCCGTAGATGTCGAGCTGGAGCTGGTCGGCGGCACCGTTGCCGATGCGGACCGGGCCGGACCCGCGGTAGCCCTCCCAGTGCCCGAGGGACTCCTCGACCAGGTCCGACGACCCGTCGACCCGGTACATGATGTTGAGCGGCCCTCCGACGCCGCCCACGTTCTCCTCCACCCGGTCGCGCAGCCACTGGCTGAATGCCGCTGCCTCGTCGGTGAAGCCCATGCCCAGCAACGCGTACACCGAGAACGAGGCGTCCCGCACCCACGTGTAGCGGTAGTCCCAGTTGCGTTCGCCGCCGACCTGCTCGGGCAGCCCGGCCGTCGGGGCGGCCACCAGGGCGCCGCTCGGGGCGTACGTCATCAGCTTGAGCGTGATCGCGGATCGCTGCAGCATCTCGCGCCAGCGCCCCCGGTAGGTCGACCGGGACAGCCATCTGCGCCAGAACCGGTTCGTGTCGTCGAACATCCGCTCGAACTCCGCGACCCGGATCTCCCGCGGCGGCCCGGCCGCGGCGGACTCCAGCACGACTCCGCGGACCTGGCCGGCGTCCAGGGTCAGTCCGACGTACAGGCCGCCTTCGTCGGCCGACCGCAGCTGCAGCAGGTGCTCGTCCCCGGGCTCCCGGACCAGGTGCACCGTCAGCGTCATCCCGTCGGACTCGAACACGACACCGTGGTCGGTGACGTGCGTCTTGTGCGCCCGGCGCCCGTAGTCGAAGCGGGGCGAGAGCTCGACGTCGAACTCGATCCGCCCGCGGACGCAGCGCAGCATCCGCCCCAGCCTGTGGTTGTCGGTGGCCGACGGTCCGGTGGCGGGTGGCATGAAGTCGACGACCTCCCCCACCCCGCCCTCGGTGAGGAACCGCGTGATCAGGATGGCGGTGTCCGGGAGGTACATCTGCTTGACCGTGTACGGGCCGGTCGCGGGTGCGACCCGGAACCGGCCGCCCCGCTGGTCGTCCAGCAGTGCCCCGAACACGCTGGGTGAGTCGAAGCGGGGCAGGCAGAACCAGTCGATCGAGCCGTCCGCGCCGACCAGGGCCGCGGTCTGCAGGTCCCCGATGAGTCCGTGGTCCTCGATCGGCAGGTAGCGGCCCATGACGGTTCTCCCAGCCCTCGCGTCTCGGGTGGGCCACCGTCACTCGGCGGCCCGGCAGGGGCATCACCCGGTCCGGATGAAGCAGTCGAGATCGATCGTGGGGCACGCATCTCGCGCTGGAGAACGTGATCGAGTTCGGACCTGTTCGTCTAGTCCGTCCCGCTCGCGGCCTGCTCCCGGCCCTCGTCCTCGAAGGCGTAGTGGATGTCGAACGGCTTGTTCGTGATGAACAGGACCGTCACGTCCTCGTCCTGGGTCGCGCCGTGCTCCATGAGCATCCCCTCCGGGAACCACACGAAGTTGCCGGGCCCGAACGATCCCGCGTGCGTCTGCAACACCCCGTCCAGCACGTACATCCCGTGCGCGCAGTTGTGCCGGTGCCACACGTTGGTGAAGCCGGCGTCGTAGCGGATCAGCTGCACCGACACACCCGTGTCCGGGTCCGAGACGAACTCCTTGATCGGGATCCCCACCCCGAGCTGAGGGATGACGAGCTCGCCCCAGGCCATGGTGGTGGAGTCGAAGCTCTGCAGCTCCCGGTTCGCCGTCACGTCGCTCATGTCAGTCCCTCCCGCACGGAGCCGGGCACCTCGCCCCGACCGCTGCGACGGCGAGGCTGACAGCCCGCCCCATTGGCGTCTACGGGCCTTTCGACCTCAGAGCGGGTAGCGGAGCGGCCGGCCGTACCCGCCCCCGCCCGGGGTCTCGATCACGAAGACGTCACCCGGCGCCACGTCGACCGAGTCGCACCCGGCCATCGGCACGACCTCGCCGTCCGCGCGCAGCACACGGTTGTCGCCCAGCGCGCCCGGAGACCCGCCGGCCATCCCGTAGGGCCGTCTCCGCCGGTGCCCGGACAAGGTGCTGACGGTCATCGGTTCGGCGAACCTGATCCGGCGGACCGCGCCGTCGCCCCCGCGCCACCGGCCCTCGCCCCCGCTGCCGCGGCGGACGGCGAACTCCTCCAGGAGCACCGGGAACCGCCATTCGAGCACCTCGGGGTCGGTCAGCCGGGAGTTCGTCATGTGCGTCTGCACCACCGACGCGCCGTCGAAGCCGTCGCCGGCACCCGAACCGGAGCCGACGGTCTCGTAGTACTGGTGGCGCTCGTTGCCGAAGGTGACGTTGTTCATCGTCCCGGAGCCCTCGGCCTGCACGCGCAGCGCGGCGAGCAGCGTGCCGGTGATCGCCTGTGAGGTCTCGACGTTGCCCGCGACGACCGCAGCGGGGTAGACGGGTGCCAGCATCGACCCCTCCGGCACCACGATGTGCAGCGGGCGCAGGCAGCCGTCGTTGAGCGGGATCTCGTCGGCTACCAGGGTCCGGAACACGTAGAGCACGGCCGCGGTGGTCACCGACGACGGCGCGTTGAAGTTGGTGTCGAGCTGCGGGGAGGTGCCGGTGAAGTCGATGACCGCCGCCCGGGCAGCGCGATCCACCGACACCCGCACCGCGATCACCGCACCCGAGTCCATCTCGTAGCGGTACGCGCCGTCGTCGAGGGCGTCGATGACCCGGCGCACCGCCTCCTCGCCGTTGTCCTGCACGTGTCGCATGTAGGCCTGCACGACGTCGAGGCCGTAGTGGTCGATCATCCTGCCGACCTCGTGCACCCCCTTGGCGTTCGCCGCGACCTGGGCCCGCAGGTCGGCGAGGTTGATCTCCGGGCTGCGGGACGGGTAGGACGCCCCGGTGAGCAGCGCCCGTGTCTCGGCCTCCCGGAACCGGCCGCCGGAGACCAGCAACCAGTCGTCGAACAGCACGCCCTCCTCGTGCACCTCCCGGCTGGTCGCCGGCATGGATCCCGGGGTCAGCCCGCCGATCTCGGCGTGGTGCCCGCGGGAGGCGACGAAGAACCGGATCCGCTCCCCCGCCGCGTCGAAGACCGGGGTGACCACGGTGACGTCGGGCAGGTGGGTGCCGCCGTGGTACGGGTCGTTGACCGCGTAGACGTCCCCGGGGCCGATGCGGTCGGCGCGGCGACGGACCACCTCCTTGACGCTCGTCCCCATGGAGCCGAGATGCACCGGGATGTGCGGGGCGTTGGCGATGAGGTCGCCGTCGGGATCGAACAGCGCACAGGAGAAGTCGAGCCGCTCCCGGATGTTGACCGACTGCGCGGTCGCGCCCAGGGCCGCGCCCATCTGCTCGGCGATCGACATGAACAGGTTGTTGAAGATCTCCAGCAGCACCGGGTCGGCCGCGGTGCCGGCGCCGGCCTCCGCGCGGGCGGCGACCCGCCGGACGATCAGATGCCCGGCCGGGGTCATGGTCGCCTGCCAGCCCTCGTCCACCACCGTGGTGGCGTTGGCCTCGGCGATGATCGCGGGGCCGGTCACGACCGTCCCGGCCGGCATCCGCTCGCGCTGGTGCAGCGGTGCCGCGTCCCAGCGCTCACCGCTGTACAGCCGCACGGTCGTGACCGGCGCGACGGCATCGGGCCGGGGACCACCCAGATCGGACACGTCCGGCTGCTCGGTCACGCCGGTCGCCTCGACCGAGACGGCCTCGACGATCAGCGGGCGTTCCATGAGGAACGAGTACGTGGCGCGGTAGCTCTGCTCGAACGCGGCGACCATCCCGGCGGGGTCGACGGGGTCGGCGAGGTCGACCAGCACCGCGGTGTCGGTGCCGTCGTAGCGCAGGTGCGCCCGACGGGTCACGACGACCCGGTCGTCGGGCACCGCCTCGTCGCGCAGCTCGGCCCGGGTCGCCGATTCCAACGCGTCGGCGACCTCGTGCAGCCGCGCCGTGACCGCCGGTTCCAGCCGGGCCTCCACCGACTGCTCGCGCATCACCGTGGTGTCGGCCAGTCCGATGCCCAGCGCGGACAGCACACCGGCCATCGGCGGGACGAGCACCGTGCGGATTCCCAGCGCGTCGGCCACCGCGCAGGCGTGCTGACCCCCGGCACCCCCGAAGGTGGTGAGCACATGGTCGGTGACGTCGTGGCCCTTCTCCACCGAGATCCTCTTGACCGCGTTCGCCATGTTCGCCACCGCGATCCGCACGAAGCCCTCGGCGACCTGCTCGGGCACGCGGTCGTCACCGGTAGCGGTGTGGATCTCGGTGGCCAGCTCGGTGAACCGCCGCCGCACGACGTCGGAGTCGAGCGGTCGGTCGCCGTCCGGGCCGAACACGCGCGGGAAGTGGGCCGGCTGGACGCGCCCGAGCATCACGTTGGCGTCGGTGAGGGTCAGCGGCCCGCCCCCGCGGTAGCAGGCCGGGCCGGGGCTGGCCCCCGCCGAGTCGGGCCCGACCCGGTAGCGGCTGCCGTCGAAGTGCAGGATCGACCCGCCGCCGGCGGCGACGGTGTGGATGTCGAGCATCGGCGCGCGCAGCCGCACCCCGGCCACCTGGGTGTCGAAAACCCGGCCGAAGTCACCGGCGAAATGCGACACGTCGGTGGACGTGCCGCCCATGTCGAAGCCGATCACCTTGTCGTACCCGGCGAGCTGCGACATCCGGGCCATCCCGACGATGCCGCCCGCCGGTCCGGACAGGATGGCGTCCTTGCCGCGGAAGTGGCCGGCCTCGGCGAGCCCGCCGTTGGACTGCATGAACATCAGGCGCACACCGCGCATCTGCCCGGCCACCTGCTCGACGTAGCGGCGCAGCACCGGTGAGAGGTAGGCGTCGACGACGGCGGTGTCCCCGCGCGGGACCAGCTTCATCAGCGGGCTGACCTCGCTGGACAGCGACACCTGGGCGAAACCGGTCTGCTCGGCGAGCTTGCCGATCGCCTGCTCGTGCGCGGGGTACAGGTGGCTGTGCAGGCAGGCCACCGCGAGTGCGCCGATGCCGTCGTCGCGGGCGCGCTGAAGGTGCTCGGCCAGCCCGTCGAGGTCGGGTGCCTGCAGCACCGTGCCGTCGGCGCGGACCCGCTCGTCGACCTCGATCACGCGGGAGTAGAGCAACTCGGGCAGCACGATCTGCCGGGCGAAGATCCGGGGCCGGTTCTGGTACCCGATCCGCAGCGCGTCGCCGAAGCCCTTCGTGATCACCACGGCGGTGGGTTCCCCGGTGCGCTCCAGCAGCGCGTTCGTGGCGACCGTGGTGCCCATCCGCACCTGCTCGACGTCGGCGGCCGGGATCGGTACGGCGGCGGCGAGACCCAGCAGCGCCCGGATGCCGGCCACAGCGGCGTCGGCGTAGCGGACCGGATCCTCCGACAGCAGCTTGTGCGTGAGCAGCGCGCCCCCGGGGCTCCGGGCGACGATGTCGGTGAACGTGCCGCCGCGGTCCACCCAGAACTGCCAGCCTCGCTCCGCCACGCCGCCCCCGTCCTCCGCGGGACACCGCGGCGCACCTCGGTGGAGCTGGAACCCGTGGCGATTGTGCGGACCGCCGGCCCCTGCGGACCAGGGCAGGAAGCACCGTGTCCGGGGGAACGAAGTCCCGTCCCGGAATACGGCCCCGGGTCCCGGGGTACCAGCGCATGTGAAGTTTGGGATCGCCACGTTCGTGACCGATGAAGGCATCCGCCCCGATGTGCTGGCCCGGGCGCTGGAGGACCGCAGGTTCGACTCGCTGTTCCTCGCCGAGCACTCGCACATCCCTACCAGCCGGGAGACGCCGTACCCCGGGGGAGGTGAGCTCCCCCGGGTCTACTACCGCACCCTCGATCCGTTCGTCGCGCTGACCGCGGCGGCCGGCGCGACGTCGGACCTGCTGCTCGGCACCGGGATCGCGCTGCTCCCGCAGCGCGATCTGATCCACACCGCCAAGCAGGTCGCGAGCCTCGACCACCTCTCCGGCGGCCGGGTCGCGTTCGGTGTGGGGGCCGGCTGGAACCGCGAGGAGATGCGCAACCACGGGGTCGACCCGAAGACCCGGGGCGCGCTGATGGACGAGCAGCTGGGAGCACTCAAGAACATCTGGACCCAGGACGAGGCCGAGTTCCACGGCGAGCACGTCGACTTCGACCCCATCTACTCCTGGCCCAAGCCGGTGCAGCGGCCGCACCCGCCGATCTACCTCGGCGGGGAGAGCCCGGCCGCGCTGAACCGGCTCGCCCGCTACGGCGACGCCTGGCTGCCGCGGGCCCACACCTCGCCCGACGAGATCCGTCGTGTCCGCCAGTGGCTCGCCGACCACGGCCGCACCGACGTCCCGTTCACGGTGTTCGGCGCGGATGCGAACCCGGCCGAGCTGGCCGGGTACCGCGACGCCGGCGTCGACCGGGTGACGTTCCTGCTCGACACCCAGCCGGAGACGGAGACGCTGGAGACCCTCGACCGGCTGGCGAAGGTCGCCGACGCGCACCGCTGACCGGGCCGGGCAGATCGGCCCTTGCCCCGACCACGTCGGGGTGCTTGCCTCGGGACAGGGCCGCACCGGGGCGGCCCAGCAGCCCGGGGAGGTCCGACGATGGCGACGGATCAGGAGATCGGCCGGATGGACGCGGTCACGATCGCGGACCACGTGGCGGCGAAGCGGCTCTCGCCGGTCGAGGTCCTCGACGCGGCCCTCGACCGCCTCGACCGGCTCGACCCCGTGCTGCACGCCTTCACCACCGTCGTGCCCGAAGAGGCCCGGCGGCGGGCCAAGCGGCTCGAGACCGAGATCGCGGCCGGGCACGACGTCGGGCCACTGGCCGGGGTCCCCACCGGAGTCAAGGACCTGATCTGCACCAAGGGGATCCGCACCGCATCGGGCTCGCACGCCTATGCCGACTTCGTGCCCGACGAGAACGACGTTGTGGTCGAGCGGATCGAGGCCGCCGGCGCGATCGTCATCGGCAAGACCCAGGTGCCGGAGTTCGGCTACTCCGGTACAGGGCAGACGCCGCTGGCCGAGCCGACCTGCAACCCGTGGAACCTGGACCGCACCTCGGGTGGCTCGTCGGCCGGCACCGGCGCCGCGGTCGCGACGGGCATCGGCCCGTTCTCCCTCGGCAGCGACGGCGGCGGTTCGGTCCGGATCCCGGCCAGCTTCTGTGGCCTCTACGGGATCAAGGCGACCATGGGCCGGGTGCCGCTGTACCCCGGGACGAAGGACGAGCGCTACCCCGGCGTGTCGAGCTGGGAGTCCCTGGAGCACATCGGGCCGCTGACCCGCACGGTCGCCGACGCCGCGCTGGTCCTGTCGGTCATCGCCGGCCACGATGACCGCGACCGGCTGAGCATCCCGTCCGGCGACGTCGACTGGCGGCGCGCCGTCGAGGGTGACCTGCGGGGCGTGCGCATCGCCTACAGTCCCGACCTCGGTTACGCGGCCGTCGACCCGCAGGTGCGGGCGGTCGTCGACCGCGCCGCCGAGGTGTTCGAGCGCGACCTCGGCTGCGTCGTCGAGCGCGCCGACCCCGGCTGGGCCGATCCGTACGAGTCGTTCTGGGGCGCGGTGATCAACGAGAGCGATCTGGTGGGCCTGCGCCGGCTCGCGGACTCCCTCGACGACCGGATGACCCCGCACCTTGTCGAGGTGCTGCGCAGCGAGTGGACCGCCGAACAGCTCACCACCGCCGTGATGGGACGCAAGGCCGTCTACAACGCGGCCTGGCGGTTCTTCCGCGGCTACGACCTGCTGCTGACCCCGACTCTGGCCGTACCCGCGTTCGAGCACGGGATCCAGGGTCCGACCGTCATCGACGGCCGCGAGGTGGAGCCCTTCTACTGGCTGTCGTTCACCCTCCCCTACAACCTGACCGGGCAGCCGGCCGCGACCGTGCCCGCGGGGTTCACCACCGACGGGTTGCCGGTCGGGATGCAGATCATCGGGCGCCGCCTCGACGACGCCCTGGTGCTGCGCGCGTCCGCGGCCTTCGAGGCGGCCGCCCCGTGGGCCGACCGGTGGCCGGGGCTGCTCGACGAGATGGGGTTGTGAGCCGGCCGTCGGCCGCACTGTCACGCCCTCGTCGACCCCGGCACACCGGTAGCACCCGACGACCGGCAGATCCGGCCTGAGCGAACACCGCGTAACGAGCACGGGTGGCAAACGGTGTAGTCGAACCGGACTACCCCTCCTTTGGGACAGGCCGAACCTGCTCCCGCGTAACCATCGGCTCACCTGTTCGTTGGAGCCCTCGGCAATCCGGACGACAGGAGTGCCCCTTCTCGAAGGATCTGTCGCGACGTCGCATCCCCCGGCGGCGCCGCGCACGCTGGAGGAGTACCTCGACATGGCAAGACACACCGCCGAGCAACCGACCGGCTCCGCGCCAGCCCCCGCCCCCGGGCTGCGCGACCGCGTCCTGGGCCGTCGCAAGTTCCTGACCTACCTCGTCGCCGGTTCGACGCTGACCGTCGCCGCCAAGGTCGGTTTCGACACGCTCACCCCCGGCACCGCATCCGCGCTGGTTTCCAGCCCCCCGCAGCCGGCCGACATCACCGACCTCGGCGACATCCTGATCCTGGCGGGCAAGCCCACCGAGGGCCTGCTGATCCAGATCGAGGTCCAGGAGGACGGCAACATCCGCGTGGACCTGCCCCGGATGGAGGTCGGCCAGGGCCTGACCACCTCCGTGGCCATGCTGGTCGCCGAGGAGCTCGACGTCCCGCTCTCCGCGGTCTACATGCCGCTCGCCCCGGCCCGCTCGGAGCTGCTGTTCAACCAGCTCACCGGCGGTTCGAACTCGATCCGCTCGCTGTTCGGGCCGGTCCGTGCCGCGGCCGCGGTCGCCCGCGGCCGGCTGCTGGCCGCCGCCTCCGAGCAGCTGCGCGTCCCGGTCGGGGACCTGCAGATCGTCGACGGCGTCGTGGTCGGTCCCAGCGACGTCCGCGCGGCGTTCAGCATGCTGACCGGCCCCGCGGCCGCCCTTCCGCTGGGCGAGCTCACCGCCGCCCCGAAGAAGCCCTCGGACTACAAGCTCGTCGGGTCACCGACCTCGCGGGTGGACGCCCGCGCCATGGTCACCGGCGAGTTCAAGTACACCCTCGACCTCGACATCCCCGACGCCACCCCGGCGATGGTGCGCCGCCCGCCGACCATCAACGGCACGGTCGACTCGGTGAACAACGAGAAGGACGTCCGGAGCATGTCCGGCGTCATCGACGTTGTGGTGATCCCGACCGGTGTCGCCGTCGTCGCCGAGACCTTCGGCCAGGCACTCGACGCCAAGGACGCGCTCGACGTGACCTGGAAGAAGGGCACCGTCGACGGCCTGTCCGACCCCGAGATCAAGGAACAGCTGCGCGGCGCGGCACTGCCGTTCGCGGTCCCGCCGGCGGGCGAGCTGACCATCGACGCCGAGTTCGACTTCGCGTTCGCCAGCCACGCGCCGATGGAGACCAACTCCGCGGTGGCCGACGTCCGTCCGGACGGTGCCGAGATCTGGTCGGGTCTGAAGTCACCGATCGTGGCGAAGCAGACCATCGCCGAGGAGCTCGGCCTGCCGGAGAACCTGGTCAAGGTCAACGTCGTGCAGTCGGGCGGCTCGTTCGGGCGCCGGCTGTTCTTCGACGGCGCCCTCGAGGCGGCGCAGATCTCCAAGGCCACCGGCCGCGTCATCAAGCTGATGTGGACCCGCGTCGACGACATGCGCCACGGCCGGGCGCGCGCCGGCAGCTTCCACCGCGTCCGGGTCACGCACACCCCCGACCAGGTGCTGGCCTTCGAGCACCGCGTCGCCAGCGTGGAGACCGATACCAAGCACGGCCTCGGTGAGATCTTCACCCACACCGCGGCGAGCCTGCCGGTCGCCGGCAACATGAGCTTCGCCCAGACGATGTTCCTGACCACCGTGAAGTGCCCGTACAACTTCGGTGCGGTCACCCAGCTGCTCAACGAGATCCCGCTGCAGATGCACACCGGTAGCTGGCGGTCGGTGTACTCGGCCAACACCCGGGGTGCCGAGGAGATCATCGTCGACGAGATCGCCGCGAAGCTGGGTCGCGACCCGGTCGAGTTCCGGCTGGAGGCGCTGAAGGAGGACCGCTACCGCGCGGTGCTGGAGAAGGTCGCCGACGAGGGCGACTGGGGCGCGAAGATGGGCAAGGGCTTCGCCCAGGGCATCGCGTTCCACGCGGAGTACAAGTCCTGCACCGCTTGCCTGGTCGAGATGGATGCCCGCGACCCGCAGGCTCCGCGGGTGACCAAGGCCGTCATCGCCGGCGACTTCGGCCTGCCGATCAACCCGCGGGGGCTGGAGTCGCAGCTGCTGGGCGGTCTGACCGACGCCATCTCCACCACGCTGCGCGCCGGCCTGCACATCGAGGACGGCCTGCCGCTGGAGGGCAGCTACTCGCAGTTCCACTACGCCCGCCAGGCCGACTCCCCGACCGACGTCAAGATCTTCATCATGCCGGCGAACGACAAGGGTGACCCGGGCGGTGCCGGTGAGCTCGGCGTCCCCGCGGCCGTCGGTGCGATCGGGAACGCCTATGCCCGCGCGACGGGCATCGCCCCGCGCAGCTTCCCGATCAACTTCCCGGTCGACTTCGACCCGTTCCCCCGCTGAGGAGTTTCCCCATGCCCAACTACACCTTCACGGTGAACGGCCGCGAGGTCACCGTCGACGCTCCCGCCGACCTGCCCACCCTGTGGGCGCTGCGGGACAAGCTCGGGGTGACGGGCCCGAAGTACGGCTGCGGTATCGACGTCTGCAAGGCCTGCACCAGCCACCTCGACGGTGAGACCTTCAACCCGTGCGTCACCCCGGTCTCGGAGGTCGAGGGCCGCGAGGTCACGACCATCGAGGGCCTCGCCGACGGCGACGAGCTGCACCCGGTCCAGGAGGCCTGGCTCGAGCAGGACGTCGCGCAGTGCGGCTACTGCCAGCCCGGCCAGATCATGTCCGCGGTCGCCCTGCTGAACCGGACCAGCGACCCGTCCGACGAGGAGATCGACGCGATCGAGAACGTCTGCCGCTGCGGGTCCTACTTCCGCATCCGCGAGGCGATCAAGAGCGCCGCAGAGAAGATGTAACCGAACCGCCCAGGGCGGCCGTGCCCCGATCGGGGCGCGGCCGCCCTTCGCGTGTCTCGACGCGGCAGGCGGGCGGCGGGCGAGGCTCACCGAGTGGGTTCGACCTCGGCGCTTCCTTCGCACCCGGCCCCTACCTCGCCACTTTCTCCGCAGACCTGGCCTACCCGGAAGCAGCCGGAGGACGGTTGACCGCGTTGCCGAGCGGGACCGGGGAGGCCGGATGACGAACAAATCCGTAGCGGTGTCGCCCCCTTCGGAGCCGGGGTGTGCGGTGGTGCGACCGAGCGGTGGTCCGCCGGGTCGTCCACCCCCACCGGCGATACCCCGCGGGTGGCCGCGGCTGGCGCGATGACCACACCCGACGAACAGGCCATGGCCGGCGTCCGTGCCTCCGCGGAGAGCAACGGCGGGATCGAGACGTACGTCCGGCAGTGGCTCGGCGACATCCTCGACTACGACTCTCGGCAGGGATCCGACCTGGTCAGGACCCTGTCGGTGTATCTCGAGTGCGGCGGCGACCACGAGGAAACCGCACGGGCGCTCGGCATCCACCGCAGCACCGCGCGATACCGCATGCAGCGCATCCGCGAGATCGGCCATCACGATCTCCTCGACCCCGACACGTGTCTGCACCTGCAGGCCGCCACCCGGGCCTTGGCCGACCTCCCGGGACCGCGCGGCCACCGACGCTGACCCGACCGGTGTGCGCCGCGCGACGACGAACGGCGGGCATCGTGCGAGGAGGTTGTGTCGATCTCCCGCACACGGTAGTCAGGACGCCCATGAACAGCCGAGAGGCATGTTCCCGTGCCTGACCATCCCGTGTTCAGCATCGGCGCCGTGGCTCGCATGCTCGGGATTCCGGTGCCGACGCTGCGCACCTGGCAGGACCGCTACGACGTCGTGATCCCCCAGCGCAGCCCCGGCGGACACCGGCTGTACTCACGACAACAACTGGAACAGCTGCGGTTTCTCCGCGACCGTGTCAGCGCCGGTCTCTCGCCTGCGGACGCCCACCGGCTCCTGCTCGAACGCCTCCACGCGGGAGGCCGCTTGAATGATGCGGACATCCCTAGCGACGGCACCGCCCTGTTGATCCTTCTGGCCGAGCAGGACCGATTCGCCGCAGAGTTCGCCGAGTACTTCCTGCGAACGGAGGGCTACAACGTCGGGCTCGTCGTCGACGAGGACGAGGCCCTCGCACAGACCGAGCAGACGGTCCCCGACGCCGCGGTCATCGACCTCCTGCTCTCCAGCGGACGCGGACTGCAACTGTGCGCGCACCTGCACCGTCGTTTCGATGTGCCGATCCTGGCCATCTCCACCCTGGAGCTTCGCGACGAGGCACTCGAGGCCGGAGCATCCGCCTTCCTGCAGAAACCGCTCGAATCGCTTCAGCTCGTCGCGACGATCGAGGATCTACTGGGCCAGAGCGGGCTCGTGCGCCGAAGGACGGCAGAGTCATGACAGAGCGGATATCTTCGGGGACGGATCACCTCGATGCCGTCCTGGGCGGCGGGCTACCACGCGCCGGCATCAGTCTGATCATCGGTCTACCCGGTTCGGGCAAGACGATTCTCGCTCAGCAATATGCGTTCATCAACGGCCGGCCCGACCGGCCGGCACTGTACCTGTCCACCGTCTCCGAGCCACTCGAGAAGATCCTGCGCTACGGCCAGACACTGACGATCTTCGACCCTGCTGCTGTCGGCAGCAGCGTCTACTACGACGACCTCGGAAGCACCCTGCACGAGGGAGGACTCAGCGGGGTTCTCGACCGCGTGCGGGTGCTCATTCGAGAACGCCGGCCCTCGGTCGTCGTCATCGACAGCTTCAAGGCGCTACATGCCTACGCCGCAGACAGTGCCGACTTCCGACGATTCCTGCACAACCTTGCGGGCATGTACAGCGCGTATCCTGTAACGGCGTTATGGGTCGGGGAGTACGGACCGGACGAGGCCGCCGTGGCGCCCGAGTTCGCAGTCGCCGACGCGATCGTCGCGCTGGGGAGCGTCGGGACTGCCGAACGGACATCCCGACTTCTGCAGGTCCTCAAGCTCCGAGGTGGTGACTTCCTGCCCGGCAAGCACGCGTACCGGCTCTCGGCCGGCGGGGTCACGGTCTTTCCACGTCTCGCCGATCCCCGCAACCCCGCCGGCTACGATCTTCGCCCCACGCGCGTTCAATCGGGAATCCGAGCGCTCGACGAGATGCTGGAAAACGGGTTCTGGCCCGGCTCGTCCACCCTGCTCGCGGGGCCGACGGGCGTCGGAAAGACGGTCATGGGCCTGCACTTCGTGCTCCACGGTGCCCACCGCGGCGAGCGCGGGGTCATCGCGACCATGCAGGAGAACCCCGTCCAACTCGAACGCACTGCCCAGCAGTTCACCTGGTCCTTGGACGACGACGAGGTCACGGTGATGTATCGCAGTCCCGTCGACCTGCACCTCGACGAGTGGGTGTACGAACTGTTCGGCGCGATAGAGGCCACCGGAGCAACTCGCGTGCTCATCGACAGCCTCGGAGACCTGCAGGCCGCCTCGCCCGACATCCCCCGCTTCCGGGAGTACCTCTACTCACTCGTCCAACGGTGTTCCCGCGGTGGTGTCACCCTTCTAATGACCTATGAGGTCCCCGAACTACTCGGGCTGACCCGACTCAGCGAGGGGGGCGTCTCCCACATGGCCGACAACGTCGTGCTCCTGCAGTACCGAACCCATGAGCAGGCAGTGTCGCGCACCCTCACGGTACTGAAGTCCCGGGCCGCAAGGCATGATCCGCGGATCCTGGAATTCGAGATCTCATCGAACGGAATTGCGCTCACACCGCAATCTCCTTGACCGTCCCGAACCCGGACACCGCTGCGCGGTTCACCTGACAGGGGTGGTTCCGGATGCCGCCCCGGCGTCGACACTTCCGGCGTGGCTGATGTGAAGATCGAGCGCAAGGAACCGCTGACCCGGCAGCAGGCGGCCCGCTGGCTGTCCGAACTGGCTGCCGCCCTCGAGCGGGGCGGCAAGGTCGATCTGGTCATGGGTGGCAGCCAGGTCACCCTCCACGTCCCGGACCATATCCACACTGAGTTCGAGCTGGAGGTCGAGGGAGACGAGGTCGAACTGGAACTCGAGCTCAGCTGGTCGACCGCACGCGTGGCGCCACCACCCCTCACGGAACGCCAGGCCGCCGGCCCACCATGACGCCCCGGGGCGTGGGCCCGGCCGGCAGCGGCCGGGCCCGGTGCTACCGGGAGATCCGCACGACCACCTCGGTGTCGGTGACCCGCTCGACCCGCACGGTGAAGCCGTCCGCGGCCGCCTCGCCGCCCACCGGCACGGTCACCGTCTGCCCGGCCACCTCGATCCGGGCGGCCCCGTTTTCGACACCGACCAGCCGGGCCTCGATCCCGAGGACCGAGACCTCGGCGTTGCCGCTGCGCTGGAAGGTCACCGTGCAGCCGTCGATCGAGCAGTTGGTGTCCGTTCCCTGACCTCCGCACGCGGTCGCGCCACCCAGGGCGAGGGCGAGGACGGCGAGCGACGTGGCGGTGGCGCGGCGGAGCGCGGGTCGGGTCACGGCCGATGATTCTAGGCCCCGTCGCCGGCGCTGCCGCCGCCACGGTCGGCGCTGCCGGGTGCGGCCGTCACGACGTCAGACCCCGTACGGATAGGTCTCGGGAGCCTCACCCTGCTCCCAGCGGGCCGTCCGCTCGATCGGCTCGACGGCGCGCGTGTCGTCGATGTGGACCACGGCGTCGAACTGGTCGGACACCCTGGCCCGGAAGTAGTGGCTCTGCCGCTCGGTCTGCGGGCGGTAGATCACCCCGATGGCCCGTTCCAGGCGGGCCGCGCGCAGGGCCTGGGCTGCGTCCGGTGCCAGGCCGAAGGAGATGAGGAACTCCTTCTGCCCGACCTCGTGGAACAACTCCTCGATGCTGTCGGACAGCGCCGGGCGCACCCACTTGCGTTCCGCGGGGCCGCCCCAGTCGTCGGCCGCGGTCACCGTCCCGGTGTAGGTGGTGAAGCCGAGGATGCGGCAGTCACCGTCGTGGCGTTCACGGACGAGTTGCCCGACGGTGATCTCCCCGCGAGCGGCCGACTCCGTCGCCCGGGCGTCGCCGACGTGGGAGTTGTGCTCCCACACGACGATCTTGGCCGGCTCCCCCCGCTGGCGCGTCAGGTGCTCCCGCAGGGCTTCGAGGGTGTCGACCATGTGGCGGTCCCGCAGGTTCCACGACGAGGACCGTCCGCTGAACATCGACCGGTAGTACTCCGCGGCGTTGCGGACGGTCCGGGCGTTCTGCTCCGCGTAGAAGACCTCGTCCTCGGCCAGCAACCCGTCCCGCCGGGCGTACTCCACGGCATGGCGCTGCAGGTCGACGAGCTGCTCGACCACCTCCTGCTCGCACGTCTCCCCCACCCCGAAGGCAGCGGCGTAGCCGTAGGTCTGGCCGTCGTCGCCGCGGTAGTGGTCGAAGCAGGCGTACCGCTCGCGGGCGCGCAGGGCCGCATCCGGGTCGACCCGGTCGAGGTAGGAGATCACCTCGTGGATGGACCGGTAGAGGCTGTAGAGGTCCAGGCCGTAGAAGCCGGCCTTGTCCCGCTCGTCCCCGGCCCGGTCGTTGCGCTCGCGCAACCACCCGACGAAGTCGAGCACGACGGCGTTGCGCCACATCCAGGTCGGGAAGCGTTCGAAGCCGCGCAACGACTCCTCGGCGGTCGAGTCCGAGCTCCGCCCGCGCACGTACCGGTTCACCCGGTACGCGTCCGGCCAGTCCGCCTCCACCGCGACCGCGCAGAAGCCCCGTTCCTCGATGAGCCGGCGGGTCATGTCCGCCCGTGCCGCATAGAAGTCGCGGGTGCCGTGGGACGCCTCGCCGAGCAGCACCGTGTGCGCGTCACCGACCAGGCCGAACAGCGCGTCGTCGGACGGCACCCCGTTCTCCGTGGGCAGCGCCGCCGCCCGGACGACCGCGACCTCGGTGGGTCCCTGTGCGCCCGTTCCCGGCGGCACCGTCTCCGCCGCGGCGCGCAGCAGGTTCCGCACCTCCTCGTCGGTGACCTGGGTGAAGTCCCAGTACGACTGGCCGACCGCGATGAACGGCGACGGCGTGGTGGCGCACACCACCTCGTCGACCATCGCACCGAGCTCCTCGCAGGTCGACTGCGGTGCCGCCGGGACGGCGACGACGATCCGGGCCGGGTGCCGTCGGCGCAGCGCCGCGATGGCGGCGCGCATGCTCGACCCGGTCGCCAGGCCGTCGTCGACCAGGATGACGGTCTTGCCGGCGACTTCCGGCGGGGGCAGGCCACCGCGGTAGGCCTGCTCGCGTCGCAGCAGCTCGCGGCCCTCCCGCTCCGCCACCTGCTGGAGGATGTCCGGCGTGATCCCGAGGCCCCGGATGACGTCCTCGTCGAGCACGACCACCCCACCACCGGCGATCGCGCCCATCGCCAGCTCCTCGTGGCCCGGCACACCGAGCTTGCGGACCACGAAGACGTCCAGCGGAGCACCGATCGCCCGCGCGATCTCGTAGGCCACCGGCACGCCACCGCGCGGTAGCCCCAGCACCACCACGTCCGGCCGGCCTCTGTAGTGGTCCAGCAGGCCGGCCAGCACCTGCCCCGCGTCCCGGCGGTCCCGGAACAATCGCTCCGACATCCCTGCCTCCTGGCCCCCTGTCTGCCCGTCCCGGTGACCCTGCCGCACCGGCGGTGCCTCGCGAATCGGCCCCGCAGTGCCAGCGTCCGGCACCACATCGACCTCGTATGACGGATGACCCTGCCGGCCGCTAGTCGCATGGTGGAGGCGTGGCTCCAAGGGTGCGGGCGGGCCCCCGCGCAGCGGCGGACGATCCCGTCATGCGGTCGCTGGCCGACGACGGCCTCTACATCGGGGTGACGGCGTGGACCGACCGGACGCTGGTCGAGTCCGGCGAGCTCTATCCCCCGGGCCTCGCGGACGCCGAGGAGCGGCTGCGCTACTACGCGTCGCAGTTCCCGCTCACCGAGGTCGACGCGACCTTCTACCAGCCGCTCGCGGCCCGCAACGCAACCCTCTGGGCGGAGCGGACCCCACCCGACTTCCTGTTCGACGTCAAGGCCTTCCGCCTGTTCACCCACCACCCGACGCCGCCGTCGGAGCTGTGGCGCGACCTGCGTGAGACCCTGCCCGACACGCTGTCCGCGAGACCCCGGATCTACGCGCGCGACCTGACGCCCGAGGTGCGGACGGAGGCGTTGCATCGCTTCGCCGGAGCGCTCGACCCGCTGCACGAGTCGGGACGACTCGGGTTGCTGCTGTTCCAGTTCCCGCCGTACTTCTACCCGTCCCGGAGATCCTGGGAGTACCTGGTGTGGCTGACGTCGGAGCTACCCGACCGGCGGCTCGGGGTGGAGTTCCGGCAGGGCCGGTGGATGGACGACGAGCACCGTGAGCAGACCCTCGACTACCTCACCCGCCTCGGTCTGGTGTACGTGTGCGTCGACGAGCCGCAAGGGTTCGCCGGTTCGCTCCCACCCGTCGCGGCTGCCACGGCCGACGTGGCGGCCGTGCGTTTCCACGGCCGCAACGCCGAGAGGTGGGCTGCACCCGGGTTGAGCGCGGCGGAGCGGTACGCCTACGACTACCGCCCCGACGAACTGGCCGAGTGGGTACCGCGGATCGAGGAGCTGCACGAGGGCGGACGGCCGGTGCACCTGCTGTTCAACAACATCTACCGGGGTTACGCCGTGCGCAACGCGCGGACGCTCGCCCGCCTGCTGGCCGATCGGGTCGGGTGAGGCCGCACCGGATCACCGGATCGCGACGAGGACGTGGTCGTCGCCGGACTGCCACACCGGCCCGACGATGGTGGCCGGTCGGCACGGTCAGCATCGACAACCCCCGCGGCAGACGATCGCGTCAGGATTCGCGGACGACCTCGGCGGGTGATTTGTCGGGGCGCAGGCCGCGCCAGGTGGGATGCCGTAGACGGCCGTCGCGGGTCCATTCGGTGAAGGCCACCTCGCCGACAAGTTCCGGGGCGACCCAGTGGGCGTCCTTGGCATCACGCGCCGGCAGGTCGTCGGCGAAGGGTGAGGTCTCGCGTTCCAGTGCGCGCAATCTGGCAAGCAGGTCGTCGAGTACCTCCCGGGTGAAACCGGTGCCGACCTTGCCGACGTACTCCAGCCCGCGTGGTCCGGGAATGCCCAGCAGCAGAGACCCGATCGTCCCGGCGCGTCGTCCCCTGCCCGGCTGCCAACCGCCGATCACGACCTCCTGTACCAGCTGATGCTTGACCTTGATCCAGTTCTTGGAGCGCCGCCCGGGCTGGTAGATGGAGGCGAGCCGCTTGGCGAGGATGCCCTCGAGGCCCCGCCGCCTCGACTCGGCCAGCGCCTCGGGCCCACCGCCGACCACATACGGCGGGGTGTCCCAGTGCGGCCCACGGAGCTCCAGCGAATCCAGGAGCCGCCGCCGCTCCCGGTAGGGCAGCCCGAGTGTCGAACGGCCGTCGCGGTACAGCAGGTCGAAGGCGTAGTACGCGACAGGTATCTCTTCAGCCAGACGCCGGATCTGAGCGGCGTTCTGCACGTGCAGCCGCGGCTGCAGTGCGGCGAACGAGATCTGACCCCCAGACGGGGCGAACGCCACGATCTCACCGTCCAGGATGACGCGGTGCGCACGCAGCGCATCCCCCAGGCCGTGCAACTCCGGAAAGCCCGCGGTGATCTCCCGGTCGTTGCGTGAGACGACACGTACCCGGCCGGCGTCGACATAGACCACGGCTCGCACCCCGTCCCACTTCATCTCGTAGCCGAACCGGGCGTCCTCGCTCGCCGGAGGCAGCTCACCGAGCGTCGCCAACATCGGGCGCACCAGGGTCGGCATCGGGTCCCCACCCTCGACGGTGTCCGGGGGTGGCGGCGGATCCATCCGGTGGATGAGCCAGCGATCACCGTCGGTGCGGAACAGTACGTAACGGCCCCACACACGGCGTCCGTGTAGTACCACCTTGATCTCGCGATCGGTCCACTTCTCACATTCGTAGGTGCCTTGGTCCCAGATCTCCACTCGTCCCGCGCCGTACTCACCCGGGGGAATCTCACCTTCGAACGTGGCGTATTCGAGCGGGTGATCTTCGGTCTGTATCGCGAGGTGATTCGTCCGCGGGTCCATCGGCAACCCCTTGGGCAGTGCCCAGGACACCAGCACCCCGCCGCGTTCGAGCCGCAGATCCCAGTGCAGCCGCCGCGCATGATGTTCCTGGATGACGAACAGGTCCTCGCGGTCACGAGGCACGGGCCCCTCGGCAGGCATCGGCTCTGGCGTGTGCGACGCGGAGCGCCTCCACCGATAGGTCGACAACGCGTCGCCGACAGCTCGCTCGTCCGCCGGTCCGCCGCCGCCCCGGCTTGAACAGCACACCCTGAGGACTGCCCGCGCACCGGCTGATCTCGTCAGCTCGCCGCCCCGGCGGCAGCGGGTCCCGAGCCTGTCCGTCACGGTTCCCAGCCGCGTCCGTCCAGTCGGGCCAGTTGCTCGACCAGCCCGACGGCGGTCAGGTGCGGGCGCCCGCCGAGCCGACCGACCGTCAACGCGGCGGCCGCGGTGGCCAACCGGCCCGCCTGCTCCGGCCCGGCGCCGCGCGCCAGCCCCGCGACCAGGCCCGCGACGAATGCATCGCCCGCCCCGGTGGTGTCCACCACGACGACATCGACCAACGGCACGACCACCTCGCCGCCCTCCCAGACCAGCACGTTGCCCTCATGGCCGGCGTCGAGCACCACCAAGCCGAGTCCGCATCCCAGCAGCTCCTGCGCCGCGCGCACGGTGTCCTGCGCGTCGCTGAGGGGACGGCCGACCAGCAGCTCCGCCTCGTGGTGATCCGCACGCAGCACGTCGGCCTCGGCCAGCAGCAGCGCGCGGTGCGGGCCCTGCTGCGGCGCGCCGTCCAGCACGACCCTGGCCGCACCCCGACGCGCCATCCGAGCCGCCGCGAGCGCGACCTCCGTGGGCTGCTGCAGCTGGATCACGACGGTCTCCACCTCAGCCAGCACACCCGCCGTACCCGCGAGATCGGTTACGCCGAGCAGCACCTCGGGCGGCAGGTCCTCCAGGTAGTGCCAGCTCCCGCGGGAGTCCACCACGTCGACGACCAGGCCGGTGGCCACACCGGGCCGACGGACCACCCACGTCCCATCCACACCGTCGCAGGCCAGCTGCTCGAACAGCCGCCCGGCGACCGCATCGTCCCCCGTCACACCGACCAGCCCGGGCCGAAGCCCCAACTGCGCCATCGCGACCGCCTGGTTGGCCCCCTTTCCACCCAGCAGCTCCCGCCGTTCACGCACCGGCGTCGTCCCGTGCGGCCCGGGCACGTCATCGACCAGGACCACGAGATCCCGCGCGATCTGACCGAGGGCGATCACATCGAGCGCGGCGTTCGTTCGTGACACCGTCCCGCAGTCCCCTTCCCTCGCCGCCACCACGCTGCCGGCGGCCGGCACCGGGGCGTCGGCCTGAACCCGCACGGGAATGCGCGGTCGGACAACCAGGTGCGGGAGCCGGGCCTGAACGGTCTTCGCCACAGTGGCGGTGAGGGGCCGCCGCGGCTCATTCCACCGTCGCACTCCTCCAACGTCACCGCAGAAGCTGACGGCTGCAGGTACCCCTGGGCAGGCGCGGTAACCGAGCCGGGTTCCGACACCCCGGGGGTCTGCCGCGGTGCTCGGTGGGGCAAGGCCCGGGCTTCGCACTGGGGCTCCGAGCGAACCCTGTACACCCGCCTGCGAAGATCAACCAGCTGTCCGGGTGTCTCCGGACCCTCGCCGCGGCGGGTGCCTGGTCTCATCAGAGCCCGGATGATCGGTCGATAGCCGGGCCGGCTCCGATCGATATCGAATGGACTGCGCGCCCGTGCCGGCGCCGAAGGCGAGCCACCACAGCGCGCCCGCGATCTCGTGGGCGAGATCGGTCATGTCACGTGCAAGCTGGATCGGATTCATCAGATGTTGTCCTGGTCTGGGGAGCGGACATGCGCCCCAGGGTGGTAGCCGGGATGGGGCGCGCCGAGGGCCGCCAGTGCGGTCGCGCCGGACGGTCGGCTGGCCGCGTCGGACGATTGCGCCACCGTCGTGACCTTGACGAGGTTCGCCCGGGATCCGCCCGTCGCGCGATAGCGCCACTACACCGCAGGATCGCCGCCGGCCACTGGGATCTGGCCTTGCGTCCGACCCACAATCGCTCGCGGCCCTCGATGAACTGTTCGGGCAGCCCGTTCTGCAGGCTGAGGAACCAGGGTCGGCCCCTGGCCGCCGCGGACGTAGTACGGCGCGGGCCGGGGAGAGCGGGCCCACGGTCCTGCACTCCCCGGCCCAGAACGCCGTCACGCCGCGCTGGTTGCGGGTTCCGGCCGGTCGACCACGGCCGGCGAACCGACACGGGTGACGCCGGACCGGCGAGCCGAGCGCAGGACCAGCCACGCGAACAGCGGCAGCGTGACCCCATCGACGAGCAGCACCTGCCAGGAGGCGGCGCCGGCGTTGGTGGCCCCGTCGACCCCGGCGAACGCGGCCGCGAAGAGGAACACCCACAGATTGTTGACCACGTGGAAGGCGATGGCGGCTTCCAGGCCGCCGGTGCGGATGACCAGCCAGCCCAGGACCACGCTCCACAGCATCAGGACCGCGAAGGCCCATGGCGTGCTCGGGAAGTGCAGCAGCGTCCACAGCAGGCCACCCACCACGATGCCGACCCAGGGAGTACGCAGGTAGCAACCGAAGAGCTGCACCATCCAGCCGCGGGCCAGGTATTCCTCCCCCGCGGCCTGGAACGGAACGGTGATGAGCATCGACCCGGCGGCGACGAGGAACGGCAGCCAACCAACCCACCGCAGGGAACTGTCAGCCGCTTGCCCGGCATCACCGGAGCCCGATGACAGGGCCAGCACGGTCACGGCGACGACGAAACCGGTGACGACGGCCAGTAGCGCCCATCCGCTGCAGATCACCAGCCATCGCCAGCGGATCCGCCCCACCACCGACGACACCGACCCCGCGGGCCTGCGCTGGACCCACCGCGCCGCGAAGAACACCACCAGGATGAGCCCGCCGAGGGCCAGGTTGGTGCTCGCCTGCGTCCAGACCGGCGACAGGCCCAGGGCGTACAGCACGCCCATGACGACAACGATGAGCCCGGCCCCGACGAGCACCAGCAATGTCCCGAGGACCGGGAGTCCCCCTTGCCTTTCGGTGCGGGCCAGTCGGTGATAAGGAACGTCCGCCGCGGGTGCGGTCACTGCACTCACCCCGACGGCACTCCAGGCGCCGGGTCGCTCCGATATGTCCATGTCCCGTCCTCCGATCAGGATTCGGACAGGCCGCGCACGGAACCCCTTTGTCGTACGGTTTTTCGCCGCTCGAAATCGGAGAAGAAGGCGCTCCCGGATCACTCCGAGAGCGCCCAACCGTCAGGCCTGCCGCCGACTGTTCACGGGATGAATGCTGAGTCAATGGCGACCCCATATCGATGGGGAATACCCCATCGATATGGGGGAATGCCCCTGGTACGAAGACGTGCCCACCCCCGGGGGCCGCCCCCGGGTCGGTGACCAGCGCCACCACCGTCCGGCTTGACGACACCCCCAGCCCCCGGTGAAGGTAACAGCGATCATCGGATTGAACGCTGTTATCTGGAGGGATATGGACGCCGAAGCGACCGCCGGCGACGACCGCCAGGAGAGCGTCCGCCGGTTCAAGCGCGACCTGATCCGGGATGCCGCGAAGCGAGTGTTCTCCGAGAAGGGCATCGCCGGCGCGTCGGTCCGCGAGATCGCCAAGGCCGCGGGCTACACCACCGGCGCGATCTACACCTACTTCGCGACGAAGGAGGAGCTGTACGCCGCCGTGCTGCGCGACTCCCTGGCCGCGCTGCACGCCGAGGTCACCACTGCCTCGCCGGACGGCGCGGTACCGGGCGGGCGCGCGGAGGCCGCGCTGCGGGCGCTCTGGACCTTCTACGACACCCGCCGCTCCGACTTCGAGCTCGGCTTCTACCTCTACGGCGGCGCCCGGCCGGTCGGGCTCACCCGCGACCTGGACCGCGAGCTCAACGCAGCCCTCGACGCCGTGATGGACCACATCGGCGCCGGCCTCGTCGCCGACGGGCTCGCGTCGCCCGAGGAGGCACACCACCTCGCCGTGACGTCGGCGACCTGGGTGTTCGGGCTGCTGCTGATGACCAAGACGGGCCGGCTCCGCTCCCTGCACGAGGACGCCGAGGCCCTCCTGACGACCTACCTCGCCACCCTGAACCCCACCATGACCCGGAAGGACCGTCCATGACCAGCGGCACCGGCTCCATCGCGCCGAGCGAGCGCGTCACCGACTACACCGAGCGCTTCCGGACCTTCCTCGACTCCGACGTCGCACCATTGGAGGAGGAGCTGGCCCGCCAGGGCGTGGGCACCGCCTGGCAACCCCACCTCGACGAGGCCGGCCGGATGCACCGGGGCGTCTGGGAGGCCCGCCGGGAAGTGCAGCGCCGGTCGGCCGCCGCGGGGCTCTACAACCCGCACATCCGCGCCGATCTCGGTGGCGGCGGGTTCAACCGGGTCGAGATGCAGCACGTCGAGGAGTTCGTCTACCGCAACGCCGGGCTCGGCCTCGGGCTCGCGGCGCTGGCCTGGACCGAGGGCGCGAACCCCGCGATCGAGCACGTGAGCGACGCCGCCCGCGGGCGCTACCTCGACCCGCTGCTGGCCGGCGAGGCCACCACCGCGTTCGCCAATACCGAGCCCGCCGTGGGCACCGACGTGCTCGCGATGAGCACGCACGCCCGCCGCGACGGCAGCGACTGGATCATCAACGGCCACAAGGCGTGGATCACCAACTCCCACTTCGCCGACTTCGTCCAGATCGTGGCGGTCACCGAGCCCGGCGCGGGCACCCGGTCGCTGTCGATGTTCCTCGTCGACGCCGAGGCGCCCGGCTTCGTCCGCGGCCGCGACATCCCCACGATGATGGCCGACGGTCTGACCGGCGAGCTCGAGCTCACCGATGTCCGGGTGCCCGCGGAGAACGTCGTCGGCGAGATCGGTGACGGCTTCGCGCTCGCAATGTCGTGGATCAACTGGCGGCGGCTGTGCCGCGGCGGAATGTGCGCCGGGTGGGGTTCCTGGCTGCTCGACCGCGCGATCTCCCGGGCACGCACCCGCACCTCGGGCGGCCGGCCGATCGCCGACCTGCAGGCCGTGCAGCACCTGCTCGCCGACATGGACGCCGACGTGTACGCGGCCCGGTCCGCGTCGCTGGTGGCCCAGGCGGAGCTCGACGAGCTCGGCCCGTTCGGCATCCCGCTGCACCGCGACGCGCCCCGGCTGATCAGCCTGGTCAAGGTGATCAACGACGAGGCGTTCTACCGGGTCGCCGACAACGCGGTCCAGGTGCACGGCGCCACCGGGCTGCTGCAGGGCTCCCCCGAGGAGAAGCTGTTCCGGGTCGCGCGCAACCTGAAGATCCCCGCGGGGACCGTGGAGATCCAGCGCAACGCCGTGGCCCGCGGGCTGCTCCGGGAGACTGCGGCCGCACGATGACCGGAATGACCGGGGTGACCGGCACGCCGCGGCTGACGCAGTACTCGCCGGGCGGCGGCTGCGCGTGCAAGCTGCCCCAGTCGCTGCTGTCCGACGTGCTCGCGACCGTGCGCGGCACCGGGGCGCTCGGCGACCGGGACGCGGACCCGGCGCTGCGGGTCGGGCTCGACCCGGCCGACGACGCCGCGGTCTACGCGATCGACGACACCCGGGCATGGGTGATCACGTGCGACTTCCTCACCCCGGTCGTGGACGACGCCCGGACCTGGGGCCGGATCGCGGCGACCAACGCGTTGTCGGACGTGTACGCCATGGGCGGGCGGCCGCTGCTCGCGCTGAACCTGCTGGGCTGGCCGGCGGACCTGCCGGCCGAGCTGCTCGGTGAGGTGCTGAGCGGCGGGGCGGAGGCGGTGGCCGCCGCGGGGGCGCTGCTCGTCGGCGGGCACAGCATCACCGACCCGGTGCCGAAGTACGGGCTGGTGGCGGTCGGCGAGGTCGATCCGGGTGCGGTGCTGCGCAAGGGCGGCGGTGTCGCGGGCGACGCGCTGGTGCTGACCAAGCCGCTGGGCGTCGGCGTCGTGAGCACCGCGGTGAAGCGCGGCCGGGCCCCGGCGGACCTCGTCGACACCGCCGTCGCGTCGATGACCCGGCTCAACGCCGATGCCGTCGCGGTCGCCCGCGACGCCGGTCTGCGCGGTGGCACCGACGTCACCGGTTACGGCCTGCTCGGGCACCTGCACGAGATGACACTGGCCGCCGGGCTGGCCGCCCGGCTCGAAGCCCCCTCGGTACCCCGGTTCCCCGGGGTCACCGGGCTGGCTGCGGCCGGCTGCGCGCCCGACGGCTCGGTCCGCACCCTCGACGCCGCGCTGGCCGCCGGGTGGTTCGACCCCGCCGGTCTGGACCGTGCCGGGCAGGTGCTGCTCGCCGACGCGCAGACCTCGGGCGGGTTGCTGCTCGCCGTGCCCCCGGGCCGGTCCGCGGCGGTCGTCGCGGCGCTGCGGGCGCGCGGCGACGAGGCGGCGGCCGTGGTCGGGGAGCTCGTCGACGGCGAGCCCGGCACGATCCGTGTACGACCGTGACCGGGCTCGGCTGTGTCACCGGGCGGTTCCAGCCGGTCCACGAACAGCACCTGGAGCTGTTCGGGATCGTGCTGCAGCGATGCGACCACCTCGTCGTCGCCGTCACGAACCCCGACTCGGGTGCCCGGCACGAGGAGACGACCTCGACGCACCGGCACACCGCGTCGGCCAACCCGTTCACCTACTACGAGCGGGCCCGGCTGCTCGGCGCCGCCGTCGCGGGGGCCGGTTGGGTGCCGCGCGTGACGATCGTGCCGTTCGACCTGACCCGGCCCCGGCTGTGGCCGGAGTACGTGCCCCTGCGGGCGCGGCACTTCGTGCGTGCTTACAGCGATTGGGAACGGCAGAAGGCCGGCTGGTTCGCCGACGCCGGCTACCCCGTGACCGTGCTCGACGGGGACCCGGCGGCCAAGGTGTCCGCGACCGGCATCCGCCGGTTGCTGGCCGCGGGCGATGCCTGGCACGACGCGGTACCCGCGGCGACCGTCCCGCTGCTCGACGAACTGCTTGCCGAGACCCCCATGGAGAGACGCGCGTGAGACCACCCGGGTACGGCGAGACCCAACCCCGCCTCGACGACGACCGGCTGCCGGTGATCCTGGTCGTCCTCGACGGACTCGGCGACCGGCCGGTGCCCGGACTGGACGGGCGCACCCCGGCCGAGGCCGCCCGCACGCCCGTCCTCGACGCGCTGGCCACCCGCGGCGCCTCCGGCTGGCACCTGCCGTTCGGCTGGGGCCGCGCCCCGGCCTCCGAGCTCGCGCACTGGGCCATGTTCGGCTTCGCCGACGTGCCGTTCCCCGGTCGCGCGGTGCTCGAGGCGATCGGGGCCGGCGTCGACGTCGAGCCCGCTGTCACGGTCACGCACGCCGCGCTGCGCACCTCCCGCACCGATGGCGATCGAGTGTGGATCACCGGCCGGGTCGGCCCCGCGGACGGGGAGGACGCGATCACGCTGCTCGCCGAACTCGAACCCGTCCTCGCTCGGCACGGCGCCACGCTGCGCCCGTTGGGCGGTCGCGGCGAGGCCCTGCTCACCCTGCCGGGGCACGGGAACGCCGGGATCACCGACTCCGACCCGTTCTTCGAGGACTTCCACCCGTGGCTGCGGGTGCTGCCGACCGAGCCCGCCGCGACCACCACCGCCGAGGCGCTCACCGCGCTGCTGCTCGATGCGCGCGCCGCCCTGGTCACCAGCCCGGTCAACGCGGGCCGGGCCGCGCGCGGGGTTCCGCCGCTGGACGTGCTGACGACCAAGTGGTCCGGGGCGCGGCGGCCGATCCCGAGCTTCGTCGAGCAGACCGGGGTGGCCGGTGCCGCGGTGACCAGCACCCGGCTCTATCGGGGGCTCGCCGGCATCCTGGGCATGGCGCAACGTCACCTGACACCGGTTGCCGACATCGGTGCCGATCTCGCGGCCCGGCTCGACGTTGCTCGCGAGCTCATAGACGACGGCGCGCGGTTCGTGCACGTGCACACCAAGGCCACCGACGAGGCCGGGCACACCAAGCAACCGCGCGCCAAGCTCGAGGTCCTGGAGGCCGCCGACACCGGGCTCGCCGCGCTCGCCGACCTGGCGGAGCGGGCGATCGTCGCTGTCACCGGGGACCACGCGACGCCATCGGTGGACGGGGTGCTGCACACCGGCGACCCCACTCCCCTGCTCGTCGCCGGACCGACCGTGCGCCCCGACGAGGTCACCGCGTTCGGTGAGGCTCCCGCGCGGGCAGGCTGGTACGGCGCCGTCCGCGCCGCGGAACTGCTGCCGCTGCTGTTCGGGCACGCCAACCGGCCGGTGTTCCTCGGGCACCGCGCGACGGCCCGGATGACCCTGGCCCTGCCCGACCATCCCGAAGCGATGCCGCCCGCGCTGGAGCGGTAACGGCAGGCGACCTCCGCGCGGCCCCCGTCGGCTGCAGGGAGGACGGGGCCCGGCCGCCCGGGTGGTGCCCCGTGACGCGAAGGCGGCTGTCGCTGCATCCAGCGCTGCGAAGCCGCTCGCCTCGCGGGAACAGACCGGGTGTCAGGGCGATGGTGGCGAAGCCGGGCAGGGCTCGCCGGAGCCGGGCTCGCCGGCTTGCGCGGCGCCGGGTCCGATGTGGACGGCGAGGTGAGCGTCGGTGTCAGCGTGGGGCTCGGCTCCGGGCGCGGCACCGACCGGCGGTCGTGATCCTGGACGTGGGGCCTCGGTCGATCGGGCGGGGCGGACACCTCGGATGCCGGCTGAGGGGCCGACGGCGGTCGCTCGGACTGCCGGGGTGGCGGCGCAGCGGCCGGGACGTGACCGGCGGATCGGGGCGGCCCCGCGGGACGCGGCCCCGGGACAGCGCGAACCGCAGGCGCGGCGCCCGCCGCGGGCACCGAAACAGCCCGCGAGGCGACGGCGGGCGGCAGGGGCAGCAGGCGGCGCAGGCTCGGCCGGATCCGGGGCAGCAGGCGGCGCAGGGGCCGGCGGGGCGAGGCGTGTGCTTCGGGTGATCGATGGCAGCGCGGCGGTGCCGGCAGGTGCGGCGAGGCCCATGACCGGAGCGGAGCCGGGCGCTCCGCCGTCGGTGCCGACCCCCGCCACCCAGACCGACACCACCGTCATCACGGCCATCGCTGCGGCGATCGCGGCTTGCGCCGGCCGGCGGACCGCCGACTCCCGGCTCCGCAGGTACACGACGGCCTGGATCAGGGCCCACCCGAGGATCGCGAGCACCGCGACGACGACCCCCCCACCGCTGCGACACACGTTCTCCTCGATCTCGAGCCACCCGGCGGGGCAGACAGGCGACACCCGCCGGGCACATCATCGAGGTCCGTTCCCGGCGGCATTCGCCGGGGAGATCATCCGGCGCCAGAAGCGAGGTGTGTGCCTCGCCGGGCGATCTGTCCGGTCGCTCTGCCGCGGGCGTACCGGCCGGGAGACTGGGCGGCTGACGGACACTGTCCGCGAGGCCATGTCCCGAAGGTGCTGCTCGGGGTGCTCGGCAAAGCGGCGGGCCCGTCCGGGCCGTCGCTCAGCCGCCGTGACCCGATGTGCCACGCACCGCGGCCACCACTGCTGTCACGAGCAGTGCCACCACGAGAACGAGCAGCAGTACGGGCAGGAGCAGCACCGCGACGATCAGGACGAGCACCAGGACGATCTTGGCCTTCGGGCTCATCGCCGCCACCGCGCTCGTCACCGCCCCCCACAGCGGGTTCTTGCCCTGCAGGACCGCTCGCACGCCGCCGAGCAGGGCATTCGGGGCCACCCCGCCCTCGGTCGCGATCTCGTCGAGCTTGCCGGCCAGCCGGTCGACCTGCCGCAGCGCCGCCCCCGCGGCCCTGTCGACGAGGGTGCCGACCAGGGCCTGCACGCTGGCCTTCAGTTGGTCCGTCGGCTCGGGGTGGAGTGCCCGGCCGGGAACCGCGCCCGGGCCCGACAGGTGGGTCCTCGGAGCCGCCCCGGTCCGGGATCGGGCGCCCGAGCCGGCGGCGGCCCGCCTCGCCGACGCCGGCGGCCCCGTCGGGGCCCGCCGCCTCGGAGCATGCTCCTGGATCGTGCCGCGTGGGCCGGCTTCAGCCACTGCGGCCGGTCCTTGTCTGCCGGGCGCCGGCCTTCCCGGTCCCGTCACGCCGGGCCCGCTCGCTCCCACGTGGTCGCGACCCGACCGCGCGGGCCGCCGGCCGCGGGCGTGAAGCCTCGGCGGCCTCGTCCCCGACGGCCTCGTCCCCGACGGCCTCGTCCCCGACGGCCTCGTCCCCGACGGCCTCGTCCCCGACGGCCTCGTCCCCGACGGCCTCGTCCCCGACGGCCTCGTCCCCGACGGCCTCGTCCCCGGCGCCAGGGGCCTCGTCAGCGTCCTGCTCGGAATAGTCCTCGGACTCCTCCAGCTCCAGATCGGAGTCCACCTCGGCGTCCTGCCCGCCCCTGCCCCGGCGCCGGACGAGGCGTTGCAGCGCCTCCAGAACCTGCAGGGCCACCCGCTGGATCCACTGCAACAGCTGCAGGGCTCGGAACACGACGACACTGAAGGCGGCGCCCACCCGGACACCCAGTCCCGGCGCCGAGTCCTCGGCCTGCTCCCGGTCCGCCGGCTCCCGGGTACCGGACCTACCGGTCAACGCCGCGCGCACGCCTCTACCCCGGTTCTCGACGACGTCGTCGAGCCGGTCGGCGACGTCGTCCACCCGCGTGACGGCCCGATCCACCACCGCCCCGAGCACCCGCCTCCCCGCCTGGGTCATCGCCTGGCGGGCGGCTTCGCTTGCCGCCGCCGACGTCGCGCCCGCGGTCACGCCCTCACCCGCCTGACGCGCGCCACGGGCGGCGCGCGTCACGGGACGGGTCACGGTTCTGGTCATCGGGTCACGTCCCTTCTCCCTCGACCGACCACGCTGTGCACTACCCGGCGTGTACCACCGGGCTGACATCGCTACGCGCCCCGCGGCACCACGGCGTCAGGGTTCGGCCGTCCGGCAGGGGCACCGATCCGCGAGCGGTCCACCGCGCTGGGCCGGACAGCGGGTCGGAAAGCTGATCAGCTCGACAACGCCAGCAGCCCCTTGACGAGCAGGTACACACCGACCGCGCCGAACAGCACGACGATGATCTCCCGCTTCCGGCGGCGCCCCCAGTCGCTGACCTGGGCGACCAGTTCGCGCGACCGTGCGGGCCGGAACACCGAGAGGGTCAACGCGGCGATCGCGGAGCTGTACCAGATCGCGTTGTAGACGAGGACCTGCAGGATCGACCCCGTCACGCTGGTGGTGCTGCCGACGATCGCGTTGAGCGCCGCAAGGTAGAACACGCCGGGCAGGTGGGTGAGGACACCCGCGACCGCCGCGCCCGACGGCGACAGGTTCTGCAGCTGACGTCGAAACCGCGAGTCGCGCGGTGCGCGGTCCGGGTCCGAGCGGCGCGGCCATCCGGCCCAGGTGCCGGCCGCGTAGCCCAATGCGGCAGCGCCGAGCACCATGTCGACGACGGTGCGGGAGTCGGCCACGGCGGGGGTCACGGCCCGCTGCTGCAGGACGGTGACCACCGCGACACCGATCCCGACGCTGAAGGCGAGGCCGGCGAGGAGGTAGGCGGCGAGCAGGCGCTGCGGGCTGCGGGTGCAGAGCATCGCGTACAACGCCGCGGTGCTCGTCGGGCGGACGACGCTGGACAACGCCAGGACGAGCGCCTCGAGGCTCACCCCGTCGATCGTCGCAGCCAGGGCACGCGGCGACCTCACCCATCGCGGATGACGGCGACGAACGGCCGGGGTACGGCAGGGAGCGGTTCGCCCCGCTGGTCGGCCCCATTGTTCCTGGCCGAGAAGCGCCGGGTGCAGACAGCCGCGGAGGCACTGTCGATCCACATGAACACGCTGCGATACCGGCTGGAGAAGTACTCGTCCATCACCGGTGCCGATCTCACCGATACGGAGGTGCTGATCGAGGTGTGGTGGACGTAGGAGTACCGGGTCGCCCGGCGCACCGGCGACAGCGGGCACGAAGCTCCCCGCGGTGGCCGGAGCATGTCGATGCTGGCCCCGACCGGGCCGGTGGTGACGGACGAGGCCGGACGCCGGCGGGTCGTCCAGCAGCCGGAACGCGCCCTATTCGGTGGGCTCCAGTGTGTAGCGCACCGTCTGCACCCGGATGCGGTCGCCGTCGAACACGAACGTGTCGACGCCGTCCATGGCCTGGGTGCCGGCGGACACCGCGTTCCACTCCATGAACAGCACGTCGTCGGTGAATATCTGGGTGGGGACCTCCCACTTCGCGTCCGGCAGGTCGTCCAGCAGAGCGATGAAACCCTCGCGAACGCACCCGGAAGTACTTCGCCTACGCCCCCGCCTGGGTGCCCGACCCCGGGGACTACCGCCGCAGCATGTGGCAACCGGTCGGGCTCGCCGACGGTCCGAGGAGCTGGGACGAACTGCTGCGTGGTGGCGCGGAGATCAAGAACAGCCGCAACGTCCAGCTCGGCATCGGGATGTCGCAGGAGATCGACTCCAACATGGCGGGCCGCGCGCTGCTGTGGTCCTACGGCGCCTCCATCCAGGACGCCGAGCAGCAGGTGGTCATCAACTCGCCGCAGACCATCGAAGCCGTCGACTTCATGAGCCGGCTGTATCGCGACGCGATGACCCCGGAGGTGTTCTCCTGGAACGCCGCGTCCAACAACCAGGGCCTCGCCGCCGGCCAGCTGTCCTACATCCTGAACTCGATCTCGGCGTGGCGGACCTCGCAGGCCACCGACCCCGAGGTGGCGGACGACACGACTGGCTCGGTGCGGACCCCTTCGGCGCGCAGCCCGCGGACAAGCTCGGGCTACTGCGGACCGCAACCGACTGGAGCACCAACGTCGGCCACCCGGGCCCCGCCCACACCGCCGAGGGCGAGGTGTTCGCGACCTTCGTCATCCCGAACGTGTTCGCCCGGGCGGCCCGGGGTGAGGCCACCGCGGCGCAGGCGGTCGCGGACGCCGAGGCTCAGATCCGGCCGATCTTCGAGCGTTGGCGGGAGCGGGGGCTGATCGGGAACGGCGGGTCCTGATCCGATGGCCGTCGTCGAGGTCCGCGACCTGCGCACGTACTTCGACGGGGGCCGGGTGCGCGCGATCGACGGGGTCGACCTGGCCACCGGGGAAGGCGAGTACCTCGTGCTGCTCGGGCCGTCCGGCTGCGGGAAGACGACCCTGCTCTCTCCGGTGGGGAACGGCAGCGGGTGGCCCTGGCCCGGGCGCTGGTCCGCGAGCCGGCGGTGTTCCTGCTGGACGAGCCGCTGTCCAACCTCGACGCCAAGTTGCGCGCCACCGCCCGCGACGAGCTGAAGCGTTTCCAGCAGGAGATCGGCACCACCACGATCTACGTGACCCACGACCAGACCGAGGCGATGGGGCTCGGTGATCGCATCGCGATCATGTCCGGCGGGCCGACTCCGCCGAGGAGAAGTCGACGAGCTACACCACCACGGTGGAGAGCACCACCCGGCCCCACAGGCCGTCAGCGTGGGCCGCAGACCGCCCGCCCGTCCCCGGCCGATCGGACGATCTCGGTGCCGTTCACCGCGATGGAGCAGGTGACCCACGCGGTGGCGTCGGGGCAGACCGCGATCACCTTGGCTCGTTCGGCGACAGCGGTCGGCGCCGACGCCGACCACGTGTAGGGCGTCTTCACGATGCCCAGGTCGCGGAACGAGCCGTCGGCCTCGATGTGCGCGATGTCCAACGCCGTCGACCCCGTCACCCGGTACGACAGGATCGCCACCTCGGCGACGGTGGTGGTCACAACCGGTGGAGCCGGCAGCGGTGTGATGGTCGAGGACGGGTCCGACGCGGGGCCGAACAACCCTGCCGCCGCCACAGCGGCGGTCGCCATGATCACGGTGAGGCCTATGGTTCCGAGCACGGCGGCGGGCAGCCACCTGCGTGCCCGGCGGTGCCTGGCCATTCGATCACCTGCCCGGGTGTGCCCCGCGCGCTCACTCTAGACCCGTCACCTCAACGCAGTGCTGCTCACGCCGAGTCGCGCACCCCGTCCTCACCGCTCGCCCGGGCGCAGTGGGCGCAACAGAAGAACCGCCCGCCCACCTGGGCGCCGTGGCCGATCACCTTGCAGCCGCAGTGTTCGCAGACGGGCGCCATCCGGTGGATCGCGCACTCGAAGCTGTCGAACACGTGCACCGCACCCTGCGCGTGCACCTCGAAGGCCAGGTCGTAGTCGTTGCCGCACACCTCGCACTGCGCCATCGGTCGTCCTCTCTCCACGGTGTCGAGCCGGGCGACTGTGGCGTACCCCGCCGTGCCCCGAGATATCCCCACCCCTCTGTCATCCCCGGTGGGGAAGCCCGGTTCACGATCTGCATCGCAGCGAGCAGCCGCCAGAGGACGCCGACCCGGAATCTCGGGAAACACCGGACGAGGGCGGCGAGAGCGGGGACGATGGCAGCATGCCGTCGGGCGGGGCGAGCGGAGCCCGACGTCGACCGGATGTACCGGACGAGGGGAGTCGGCCCGATGCCCGACGTGGACTCGAGGTTCGTGATCGTCGGCGGCGGTCTGGCCGGCGCGAAGGCCGCTGAGACCCTGCGCGCCGAAGGCTTCGCCGGCGAGATCGTGCTGGTCGGCGACGAGCTCGAGCGGCCCTATGAGCGGCCCCCGTTGTCCAAGGGCTACCTGCTGGGCACCGACGAGCGGGACAAGGCCTTCGTCCACCCGCCGGTGTGGTACTCCGAGCAGCGCGTCGACCTGCAGACCGGCACGCCGGTGACCGCGCTGCACCCCGCCGAGCACCAGGTGGAGCTCCCGGGCGGGCAGCGGCTGGACTACGACAAGCTGCTGCTCGTCACCGGCGCCCGCGCGCGGCTGCTCGACGTTCCCGGCGCCCGGCTGCCCGGCGTGCACTACCTGCGGCGCATCGAGGAGGCCGACGCGCTGCGCGAGGTGCTGGTCGACGGGGCCCGCGTCGGCATCGTGGGTGGCGGCTGGATCGGCCTCGAGGTGGCCGCCGCGGCCCGCCAGCGGGGGGCGACCGTCACCCTGGTGACCCCGCGCCCGCCACTGGAACGGGTGCTCGGCCCGGAGGTCGCAGAGGTGTTCGCCGACCTGCACACCGAGCACGGCGTGCGGCTGCGCGTCGGGCACGGGGTGGAGGCGATCTCGCCGGTGGACGGCCGGGCGGCCGGCATGGTCCTCGACAACGGCGACGTCATCGACGCCGAGGTCGTGGTCGTCGGTATCGGCGTCACCCCGGCCACCGAGCTGGCCGAGGCGGCAGGGCTGGAAGTGGACGACGGCGTGCTGGTCGACGCCGCGCTGCGCACCTCCGACCCCGACATCCACGCCGCTGGCGACGTCGCCAACGCCGCGCACCCGCTGCTCCGCGACCGGATCCGCGTCGAGCACTGGGCCAATGCGCTGAACCAGGGCCCCGCCGCCGCGCGCTCGATGCTCGGCGAGGAGGTCTCCTACGACCGGCTGCCGTACTTCTTCTCCGACCAGTACGACCTCGGCATGGAGTACACCGGTCACGCCCCGCCCGGCTCCTACGACGAGATCATCTTCCGCGGCGATGTGCCGGGCCGTGAGTTCCTGGCGTTCTGGCTGGACGACGGGCGCGTGCGGGCCGGGATGAACGTCAACATCTGGGACGTCACCGATGACATCGGGCGGTTGATCCGTTCCGGGCAGCCGGTCGACGTCGAATGGCTCGCCGATCCCCGGGTGCCGCTGGCCGAGCTGTGACGGCTCACCACCGGGAGGGATCCGCCGGAACACCCGACCGGCACGGTCGAGAGTGGATCTCGGCATGCCCGCGGCCGCAGGCCGATCATGGTCCGCGTTACCCTTCGTCGCGCACGCGATGGGAAGATCGTCGCCGTCCCGACGGCCGGACGAGAGGTGGAACGGTGCACGACGCGTCGGCCTGGAGCCAGGACACCGGCCAGGACGATCCCGGGGCAGCACCCGAGGTCGATCTGACCAAGCCCTCGATCGCCCGGGTCTACGACTTCGTGCTCGGCGGCAAGCAGCACTTCGAGGCCGACCGGCGCGCCGCCAACGGGTTCATCAACGCTCTGCCCGAGGCCCCGCAGATCGCCAAGGACAACCGCAACTTCCTGCGCCGCGGGGTGCGCTACCTGGTGGCCGAGGCCGGCATCCGGCAGATCGTCGACATCGGCTCGGGGCTGCCGACCGAGGGCAACGTCCACGAGATCGCCCACGCCATCGATCCCTCGGTGCGCGTGGTCTACGTCGACATCGACCCGGTGGTCCTCGCCCACGGTCGAGCGCTGCTCGGCGACAACGACACCACGGCCGTGATCACCGCGGACCTGCGCGACCCCGAGTCGATCTTCGGCGACCCGGCGGCCCGGAGGCTGATCGACCCGACCCAGCCGTTCGCGATCCTGACCGCGGGGATCCTGCACCACCTGTCCGACGACGAGGACCCGTACGGGGTGGCCGACGCGCTCAAGCAGCGGCTTCCCGTTGGCGGCCACCTGCTCGTCACGAACTTCCTCGACGACGACGAGCCGCGGGCGCAGCGCCTGGAGCGGGGCTTCATCGACGGCGGGCTGGGCACGGGACGATTCCGGACCTGGGCGGAACAGCGGCGGTTCTTCGGCGGCCTCGAGATGGTCGAGCCCGGCCTGGTCTACGCCAACGACTGGCGCCCGGACGAGCTCACGCCGACCGGCAGCCCGGTGCACACACTCTACGCGGGCGGAATCGGCCACCGGGCGGTTTGATCCGCTCCGTCCGGGCCTGCCCGGGGCCGCCTGCCCCGGTCAGGCCTCATTCCGCATGCGGTGCAGCATCTCGACGCTGCGCGCGGGGGTCTCGGCCTGCACGCACACCCGCTCCATCACCGCGAGGTAGTTCTCGACCTCCGCCCGCTTGTCCAGGTACACGGCACTGGTGAGCTGCTCGAGATAGACGATGTCGGGCAGGTCCGGCTCGGCGAACCGCAGGATGGTGAACGGCCCGCCGGCGGCGGCGTGGCCGCCGAACCGGAACGGCAGCACCTGCACGGTCACGTTGGGCAGTTCGGTCATCTCGAGCAGGTGATCGAGCTGGGAGCGCATCACCCGCGGCGGGCCGAACGGGCGGCGCAGCGCGGCCTCGTCGATCACGGCCCAGAACCTGGGCGCTCCGGGCTCGCCGAGCAGCTTCTGCCGGGTCATCCGCAGGTTGACCCGACGGTCGATCTCGTCGACGGACTCCCCCTGGTGGCCCACGAGGATCACCGAGCGGGCGTAGTCCTCGGCCTGCAGCAGGCCCGGGACGAACTGGACCTGGAAGGTCCGGATGATCGCGGCCGCCTGCTCCAGGCGCAGGTACATCTCGAACCAGTTGGGCAGCAGGTCGCTGTACTGGTGCCACCATCCGGGTGCGTTGGCCCGGCGCACGAGCCCGAGGAACTCCTCGCGTTCCCGCTCGTCGGTGACGCCGTAGAGGGTGAGCAGGTCGGCGATGTCGCGATCCTTGAACCCGACCCGGCCCAGCTCGAGGCGGCTGATCTTGGCGTGCGATGCCCGGATGTGGTCGCCCGCGGCCTCCCGGGTGATCCCCTGGGCCTCCCGCAGCCGACGCAGCTGGGTACCGAGCACGATACGCAGAACCGTCGGACCGCTCTGCTGGCCGGCATCGAACGGCCCCAGCTGCGACCCCGGGCTCAGCCTGTCTACCTTCATGAGGACCCCCGCGTCGACGACCGTCACGCAGCATAGTCGGCCCGACGCGATACGCAGCCCCCTGTGGGGCCGGGAGCTCAGCTGATCAGATCGTCGAACTCTCCCAGTCTGGCTCCGCACAGGAACGCGGACATCTCCGTGCGGGTGTAGACCAGTGCCGGACCATCGGGGTCGCGCGAGTTCCGCACCGCGATGTCGCCGCCGCCGAGCTCAGCGAGCTCGACGCAGTCACCGCTGGGGTTGCTGACCCGGCTCTTGCGCCAGGCCACCGGCCCGAGCCCACCAGCCGACGCACCGTTGCGGTGCTCCATCCGAACGCCTCCGACCAGTCCTCGACGGGAACGTCGCGCCTGCGCCGGGGGCACAACAGCCGCGGCCGCGCCCGTGCCCACGAATGTTCTTGCAGATGATCTTGCAGACGGCCTTGCAGATGCAAGCTATGGACAGGACGATAACCTAGGCCGAAGATCACACAGCCCGAGCAACCGCCGCGCACGAACCCGGAGAAGGCACGTGAGCCTGGTGAACCGAAGCCGAACAGATCAGGAACCGGTGCGTGGCGTGGGCGAGGTCACCACCATCTCCGTGACCTGTGTGCTCGATGACCTGGCGCACGAGATCCCCGACTCCGAACTCGCGGCGGGCGCGGCCGTGAGCACCGGGCGCTACCGGGCGGTCTGCGGCCACATCGTCGCCGCAGCGCCGATGGTCGTGCCGGATGGGCAGTCCTGCGATGCATGCGCCGCGATGCTGCGAGCCCGGCAGCGGCGCGGACGCAGGACCGCACCGCTCCGACTGCTCACGGACTGACCCACGCGGCCGGCGACCGAATCAGGTGGTGCGGGTTCAGCCCCGGCGGGCGGCGTTGGCCGCCGATGCGTCGCGTATGTACCGCCCCATCACCGGGAGCTGTCGCCGCGGCGGGACCAGGAATCCGAGCTGCGCCGGCCCGGCCACCAGCAGCGCCGTGATCTGCACGTGCAACGCGTGGCTGCACTCGAACACCCAGCGGTCGATGGCGTGGCGATGTTCCCGGGCCAGGTCCATCGCCACCACCCCGTCGGCCGGCTCCCCGCGCGCATCGCCGCCCGCAGCCGCTCGACCCCAGGCGTCCTCGAGGCCGAAGCCCAGATCGCGGTAGCCGAGCACCTGCTGCAGTCGCTCCAGGTCGGCGTCGGCGTAGCTCCGGGGTGCGCCGGCCGTTCGCGAAGTCCTCCAGCAGACCCACCGTCAGCTCCGCGCAGCTTGCGGGCCAGGACACTCAGCGCGACCTCGACGGCCTCGGCCCCGCTGGGGCGCTCACCCTGTGGATCAATAGCCATCGAATGGCACCACCCGGCGGCCGACACTTCGCCTACGACAGGAACACACCGCGAGCGGCCCGGACTGCGCCAGGCCCTTGCCGCGCGCCGGGATGGGGGCCTCGTGGTGACCAAGCTCGACCGGCTCGCCCGCTCGCTGCCCGATCCCCGGGCGGCACTTCCGTGCGGCCCGGGGATCGGCGTGCGATCAGTTCTGCGGTACCCGGGTGAAGTCCGGCTGAATGATCAGGTCGTCACGGACGAGATCGTGGATCGAGGCCCGCCCGAGCCCGAGCAGCGCCTCGTCGATCCCGCTGCGCAGGATCTGCAGGACGTTGCTGACACCGGCTTCCCCGTTGGCCGCCATCCCCCACAGGTAGGCACGTCCGATCATGACCGCACGGGCGCCCAGGGCGAGGGCCTTCACGACGTCGCTCCCCCGCCGGATCCCACCGTCCAGCAGGATCTCGATCTGGTCCCCCACCGCGTCGACGACAGCGGGCAGCGCCCGGATGGAGGCCGGGGTGCCATCGAGGTTGTTGCCCCCGTGATTGGAGACCGAGATGGCGGTGGCCCCGATGTCGACCGCTCGCCGGGCGTCATCGGGATGCATGATCCCCTTGACGGCGAACGGTCCGTCCCACTGCTCCCGCAACCACTTGACGTCGTCCCATGTCGGCAACGGTGTCTGCATCCACTCGCCGTAGGCGCCGAAGAACGTCGGAGCCTCCTCCCCGGGCGCCGCGAGGTTCGGCGTCGTGAGGTCGGGGAGTCCGCCGTGGCGGGCGAAGTCGAGCAGCCACCGGGGCCGGACGATCCCCTCGGGGGCGAACTTGACCATGGCCTTCAGGTCGAGCCGCTCCGGGATCGGCGGGCTACCCCAGTCGCGCCGGGTGGCGAACGTCCAGTCCAGCGTGACGATCAGGGCCTGCGCCCCGGCCTTCCTGGCGCGTTCCGCGCGCTGCAGGATGCGGTCACGGGTCCCGACCCAGTACATCTGGAAAAAGGTCTGCGGGTTGGCCGCAGCGACGTCCTCGATCGGCTTGCTGGCGAACGAGCTCAGCCCGATGGCCGTGCCCGCCGACGCCGCGGCCCGTGCGACGGCGACCTCCCCGTCCGGACTCACCGCCTGCACCCCGGTGGGCGAGATGATCACCGGGAAGGAGATGTCCTGGCCGAGCACCCTGGTCGCCTGCTCCCGGGACTGCGGGAGGTCGGCGATGTGCGGCCGGAACCCGATCTCGCTGAACGCGTTCACGTTGTCGTTCAGGGTGATGCCCTGCTCGGACCCGGCGACCAGCGCCATGTACACCGACTTCGGCAGACGCTTCTTCGCCCGACGCTGTGCCTCGGCGACCGTCTCGAACCACTTTCTACTGCTGGCCATCCCACCCCTCCTCAGGCTCTGACACCAAGCTCGTGCCGGAGACTAACCGGCTCATGGCCGCTGGAGCGCTCGTTGCCCCGTACGGCCTGAGGGCACCGTCCGAGCGTCGAGGTCTGTCCCCTACCCCCTGGCCCCTACCTCCCACCCGACCGGCCAGCAGGCTCACCCGGGGCCGACGCAGGAGTCGACTCGCCGGAGGACGCCGGGGTGCGGGCGGCGATGACCGACTTCGTCGGCCGCTACAACTCCGCGCTGGAGTGGGCCGGTGTCCGAGCGGGCGCCGCGGTCCCGGGAGCCGCTCACCCCGGCGCTCGTCGCCGAGCTGCAGCAGGTGGCGAACGCCCATCTCGACTACGGCGTGCTGCGGAAGGAGGTCGACGTCGCGGCCGCGGTGGAGCCGCTGACGGGCTGATCGCTGCGCACCGCCGGACTCAGCATCGCGCGCAGCTCCGAGGCCACCTCGAGGTCCTCGCGGGCGGTGACGACGACGGTGCGGGCCGCGGCCCCGGCGGCCGACACGTCCGAATCGCCCGAGACCCGATCGTTGTGTCCGTCGTCGACAGCGACACCGAGGTGGGCGAGCCGGTCGGCCAGTTCGCGGCGCACCAACGCCGAGTGCTCCCCGATGCCGCCGGTGATCGCCAGGACGTCGAGGCCACCGGCCGCCACGGTCATCGCCGCTGCCTCCCGGGCCAGCCGGTGGACGAACACCTCGAACGCCAGCGCGGCGTCCCCGTCACCGGCGTCGCGGGCGGCGAGCACGTCGCGCAGATCCCCCGAGGTGCCGGACAGGCCGGCCAGCCCGGAGCGGTGTTCCAGGACGTCACGCAACTCCGCGACGGAGATCCCGGTGTGCTCGAGCAGCCACAGCACCAGGCCGGGATCGACCGAACCGCACCGGGTCACCATGACCAGACCGGTCAGCGGGGTGAACCCCATGGTGGTGTCCACGCTGTGACCGCCATGGACCGCGCACAGCGACGCGCCAGCACCCAGATGGCAGGACACCATTCGCAGCGCCTCCACCGGTGCACCCACGATCTCGGCGGCCCGCCGGCTCGCGTACCGGTGGGACAGCCCGTGGAACCCGTACCGGCGCAGCCCCCAGCGCGCGTTCCACGAGGCCGGCAGCGCGTAGGTCGCCGCGGCCGTCGGCATCCCGGCACGGAACGCGGTGTCGAAGCTCGCGACCGCCGGGATGTCCGGGAGCAGCCGGGACACCGCACGGATCCCGGCCAGGGCCCGTGGCTGGTGCAGCGGAGCCAGATCGGTGAGCTTCTCGAGCTCGTCGACCAGGGCGTCGTCGATCCGTGCGGGCCCGCGGTGGCGCGGGCCGCCGTGCACGACCCGGTGCCCCACCGCGTCGACCGGCCGCGCACTCTGCAGGAACCGCTCCAACGGCGGGAGATCGTCCTCACCGCCCCATCGCTGCACGGTGTGCTCGGCCACCCGCCGGTCCCGCTCGTCGAGCAGGGACAGCTTGAGACTGCTCGACCCGGTGTTGACGATCAACAGACGCATGTCAGGGTCGCTGCAGGGTCCAGTCGCGCACCTCGGGCATGTCCTCCAGGTGCTCGACCACGTACTCCGCGTGCTCAGCGAGACGCCGCTCGCACCAGGCCTTCAGCTCGCTCGCGCCCCGCGGAGTGCGGCGCGCATTGTTCAGCGCGTCCATCACCAGGTGGTAGCGCGAGGCCCGGTTGAGCACGACCATGTCGAACGGCGTCGTGGTCGTGCCCTGCTCGATGAACCCGCGCACGTGGAAGCGGTCCGCGTCGGGTCGGCCGTGCACGAGCTGGTGGATCGCCCCCGGATAGCCGTGGAAGGCGACCACGACGTCGACGTTCGCCGTGAACAGCTCCTCGAAGACCATCGGCGCCATGCCGTGCGGATGATCGCGCGGCCGGGTCAGCGCCATCAGGTCGACCACGTTGACCACCCGGACCCGAAACCGCGGGAGCCACCGACGCAGGATGTCCGCCGCGGCCACCGCCTCCATGGTGACGATGTCACCGGCGCAGGCCAGTACGACGTCGGGATCGTCGCTGCCGTCGTCGGTACCGGCCCAGTCCCACACGCAGGCGCCGCGGGCGCAGTGTTCCGCCGCCTGGTCGAGGGTGAGCCACTGCAGTTGCGGCTGCTTGTCGATGACGATCAGGTTCACCTCCGAGCGCGACCGCAGGCAACGGTCGGCCACCGCGAGCAGGCAGTTCGCGTCGGGGGGCAGGTACACCCGGGAGATCGTCCCGCGCTGAGTGATCACGTTCTGGATCAGGCCGGGCCCCTGATGGGAGAAACCGTTGTGGTCGTTGCGCCACGCCGTGGAGGTGAGCAGCACGTTCAGGCTCGGCACCGGAGCCCGCCAGGCCAGGCTCTCGGCCTCCTCCAGCCACTTGGCGTGCTGGATCGTCTGCGACGCGCTGACCATCGCGAAGGCCTCGTAGGTGGCGAACAGACCGTGCCGGCCCGTCAGGGTGTAGCCCTCCAGCCACCCGTGACAGTTGTGCTCCGACAACACCTCCATCACCCGCCCCTCCCGGGACAGCGCGACGTCGCCGGGCTCGACCCGCTCCATGAACGCCCGGTCGGAGGCGTCGAACACCGCGCCGAGCCGGTTGCTGTTGGTCTCATCGGGGCAGAACAGCCGGAACCGGTCCGGGTTGGCGCGGTACACCTCCCGCAGCAGCTCCCCCAGCCGGCGCGTCGACTCCAGCCGCACCGTCGCCGGGGCCGCGACGTCGACCGCGTGGTCGCGGAGATCAGGGAGTACGAGGTCCCGGGTCAACAGGCCGCCGTTCGCGTGCGGGGAGGCGCTCATCCGCAGCTCGCCCGGCGGTGCGGCCTCCTGGACCAGCGCCACGGGAGCGCCGTCGGGGGTGAACAGATCCTCCGGGCGGTAGGACCGCAGCCACTGCTCGAGCTCCGCCAGGCGCTCGGGATTGTCCCGGACACCGGCCAGCGGGAGCTGATGGGCGCGCCACGTGCCGACAACCCGAACCCCGTCGACCTCTGCCGGGCCCGTCCACCCCTTCGGGGTGCGCAGCACGATGAGCGGCCACCGCGGCCGGGTGCCGTCCCAGCTCCCGCTCCGTGCGTCCTGCTGGATGCCGCGGATCCGCTCCCACGCGGTGGCCAGAATCTGGGCGAACCGCCGGTGCATCCCGGGCAGGTCGTCGCCGGTCACCTCCAACACGTCGTAGCCGTGGCCCTCCAACAGCCGCCGCACCTCCGCCGGCGGTTTGCGGGCCAGCACGGTAGGGCCGGAGATCTTGGCGCCGTTGAGGTGCAGCACCGGAAGCACCGCCCCGTCGCGGGCCGGGTTGAGGAACGAGATGCCCTTCCACGACCCCTCCAACGGCGCGGTCTCGGCCTCCCCGTCACCGACCACGGCCAGCGCGACGAGGTCCGGGCTGTCCATCACCGCGCCGAAGGCGTGCACCAGCACATAGCCCAGCTCCCCACCCTCGTGGATCGACCCCGGGCGTCGTCACCGAGACGTGGCTGGGGATGCCACCGGGGGTGGAGAACCGGCGGACCAGCCGCTCGGCACCGGCCGCGTCCCGGCCGACCTGCGGATAGATCTCCCCGTAGGTGCCCTCCAACCAGGATGCGGCGACCAATGCCGGACCGCCGTGACCGGGGCCGGTCAGGTAGATCATGCGCTGGCCGGTGTGGCGGATCAGCCGCGACGCGTGCGCGTAGACGAACGACAGACCCGGGCTGGTGCCCCAGTGCCCGAGCAGCCGGGGCTTGATGTCGGTAACGGTCAACGGCCGGCGCAGCAGGGCGTTGGAACGCAGGCAGATCTGCCCGACGGTGAGGAAGTTGGCAGCTCGCCACCACGCGTCCACTCTCGCCAGTTCGGTGTCGCCCAGCACCGCCAGGCGGGCCACCGCTGCCCGGACGTTCTCCGGGAGCTCGGGCGCCCTCACGGTCGTCCCCATCGTTTCCCCTCCGGTCACCACCACGTCCGTTCCTCTCTCCTCCGCTTGACCGGCCACGTCCGGCACCCCCGAGGAACCCGACCGGTCATGGGTCGACACGGTGCGGAGTGCTGGGCGTACGCCCACTCGTGGTCGTACGCCCAGCACCGCGCGAGCCCGCCGACCGACCCGGACGACCGCACCGGCCGGACCTGCGGCGACAGGACGTACGGCCGATGTCGCCGCTGTCGAACCGGCGCACGTGAGCATCGGCCAGGCGCGGTCAGCCGGTAGACCCAGCCGCGGCCCAGGCCGGGCATCAGCGTCCCCCTGGTTCGGCGGGCCGGACGACGGCGACCGGGCAGTGCGAGTGGTGCAGCAGCGCCTGGCTGACCGAGCCCAGCAGCAGCTCGGTGCACCGCGATCAGTGGCGCCCGGCGCCGCGCTGCCGCGTCGACGGCGAAGGCCAACGCCGCCTCGCTCGTCGGCGAGCCGTCCACCCCGACCACCACCGGGCCCGTGTCGGGGGTGGGCCGGTCGGGCATCGATCCGCGGACCACGACGACCGGGGACGACGCGTGCGCAGTCACAGCCGCGGCCACCGAGCCGAACAGCAGCCCGGTGAACCCGCCCAGGCCGCGGTCGCTCAGCACGAGCAGCTGGGTCCGGGCCGACTCGTCGGTGAGCACGGGTGCCGGGAAGCCCGGGCGGACCTCCTGCACGACCTCGATACCGGGGGCCGCATCACGTGCTGCGGCGGCAGCGGTGCCGAGCCGGTCCCGGGCGGCCGTCAGCAGCACCTCGCGGTACTCCGGGCTCAGCCCGGGACCCTCGGGATGCTGCTCCGTCATCCATCCGCACACCGTCACGAGCCGCAGCGGCACCTTGCGCCGGCCGGCCTCCCGCGCCGCCCACCGGACCGCCTGCAGCGCCGGCTCCGCCCCGTCGACCCCGGCGGCCACCGGCAGGCCTGCATCCTGAGCACTCATCGCCCCTCCTCGTCCGGGCAGACGTTGCCAGCGGGACGGCCGGACCGCAGCTGCCCTCGGCCCTCGATGCGCGGGTCGCAAGGCCCCCGGACCGCAGACCTGCGGCACCTGCCTGCGGACCGGAGCGGCTGCGGGAGTACCTGGGCCGCCCCCGGCGCCACACCGCACCACCGTCGGACCCGACCGCGTTCGAGGTCGACGGCTTCGAGATCAACCGGTGGTTGCTCCGGCGCAAGCCGGACAGCACCTGGGCCTCGACGCCGAGGCGAAATCCAGGGGCGACCGGCCCCGCTTCTCGGTGCGAGCGTCTCGACAGCGTGGGCCGCCGGGCCGTATCACCGCTCGGCCGGCACGACGATCCTGAGAACATGTCCTGCGCCCCGGGCACCGGATGGTCGACCTCGACGTGGGCCCGCCCGCCGGTCCGTTCGTCGAAACAGTGACGATCCCGCGACCGTCCCTCGGGTCGAGGGAAAGAAGCGATGCGTCCGTTCCTCTCCCGACGAAAGGCCCCGTGATGGCCACCGATGAACGCCGCACGAAGCTGCAGGTTCTCACCACCGAGGACTGCTACCGCCGGTTGGCGACCCAGCGGATAGGACGTCTCGGCGTCAACGCCGAGCACTATCCCCTCATCTTCCCGGTGAACTACGCACTCGATCGCGAGGCGATCGTGATCCGCATGGCTCCTGGCACCAAGCTCACCGCGGCGAACCACGCGAACGTCACGTTCGAAGTGGACGAAATCGATCAGTGGCACCGAACCGGCTGGAGCGTTCTCGTCCGGGGCCTCGCCGAGGAAGTGACGGGCAGAGATCGGGCCGAGTTGATCGAACGCACCGAGGCCGGTGGGGCGGAGCCGTGGGCGCCGGGAGACCATGGGCACTGGATGCGACTCATCCCGCACGGGATCACAGGTCGTCGGATCGTTCCGGGGGAGCTCCCCCCGGCCTTCGGGCCCGATGCCTACCTGTGATTCCCCGGTTCATCCGCAAGACCTCGCCACCCCTGATCGGCGAAACCCCGACGGATGAGACCGGCGTAGCCATCATCGGCTGACCGGCCGCGCGGTGTACCGAGCAGCCCGGACGGCGATCAGCCGGTTGCTGAGTCGGTGCAGCGCAGCCGGCGACCGGTGAGGCGTTGCAGGGGGATGGCGATGGTGTGCGCCGTGTCGGCCGGCACCCAGGGGACCGGCGGGCGCTGGGCGAGTTCGGCCAGCCGGTCGGGGTCGGTCACCTCGTATGCCTCCCCGACACCGAGGACGCTCCACCCGGTGAGGGTGGGTCCGTTGATCGCGTCGACCTGGAATGCGAGGACCGCGTGGCGAGCGGCGGCGCCGAGTTTGCTCCCGCCACTGGTGCGGAAGATGATCTCTTGGCCGTCGAGGATGTAGTTGACGGGTTGGGCGGCCGGCAGCGCCGCGTCGGTGAACACGACCCGCCCGATCACGCCTCGGGCCAGCAGGCGTAGACATTCGCCGCGATCGAGCTCGACGAGCTCGGCGGCCTTTGCCATGACTACCCCCTCGTGCCGTTGTTCCGTTGGCGTCCACAATCCACCGGGTGCTCACCACGACCCGCAGAGGCCAAGGTCCCGACATGACTGCCAACCGTCGGTCAGGACCCGAGGGCCCTGCGCTGCGGCAGGTCCACCGTGCTCGCCCTGTTACCCGAACTCCGCGCGCCGACGCCGGTCGGGTCACCGTCGACGACACCGACCTCGTCGACGTCGACCGCGCCCTATGGGCTGCGCCTGTCGCGTGGATCGCAACGGCCGGTCGGACGGCCCGTGCGGGTACTGGCAGCTCCGGGGTCGCCCGGTGCAGCTGTTCCAGATCTCGATGCCGATGCCCTCGACGGTAGGTGCGGCCCCGCCGGACGGCCTGGGTCTTCGGTCCGCCGAACTCCCCTCCTGCAGGGCCTGGTACGTGGGCCCTTCGACTCCTGCCCGGAGGAATTCGTGGGGACGACCCTGCTCACGTGAGCACCGCCGACACGGGAACCCCCACGAGCCCTCAGACCCCCCAGGACCGCCTCCCACCGGGCGGCCCCGACCTCGAACGGGCGGTCGAGCTCGCCCTGCGGGCACCATCGGTGCACAACACCCAGCCGTGGCGGTGGCGGATCGGCCGCGACCACGTCGAGTTGCACGCCGACCGCAATCGTCAGCTCGTCGGCACCGACCCCGACGGCCGCGACCTGATGATCAGCTGTGGGGCCGCGCTGCACCACCTGCGGGTAGCCCTCGCCGGCCTGGGGGCGGCGACCGACGTCGAACGCCTGCCGGACCCCGAGGACCGCGATCACCTGGCGACCGTCCGGACCCGCACCGGCCCACCGGACCGGACCGAGGCCGCCCTGTTCGGGCAGCTCGGACGCCGACACACCGACCGGCGCCCGTTCAGTTCCCGGCCGGTACCTCCGGCCACACTGTCCGCCCTCGGCGAACGAGCCGCGAAGCTCGGAGCGTCGCTGCACCCGATCATCGACGCCCAGGCGCGGCAGCGGCTGGAGACGGTGCTTGCCGAGGCGGCGGCCCGGCAGCCGTACATCTTCGGCTACCCGGCCGAGCTGGCGATCTGGACCCGCCGCTACGCCGGCGCACGCGACGGCGTACCCCCCTCGGCCCTCCCCGGTCCCGGCGCCCGCGCCGAAGGACCTGGACTGCGGCGGTTCCCGACCGGCCGGCTCACCGCGCCCCAGGACGTCGACCCGAACGACGACGCCGGTGTCCTGATGGTCCTGACCACACCGCGCGACGACGAACTCGATCGGCTGCGGGCCGGTGAAGCCACCAGCGCGGTCCTGCTGGCCGCAACCCGCAGCGGGCTGGCCTCCGTGCCGCTCAGTCAGTCGCTCGAGGTTGTCGCGACCCGGGAGCAGCTCCGGCGCGACGTGCTCGGAGTCCCGGACGAACCGCAGCTGGTCATCCGCGTCGGCTGGGCCCGGGAGGGCGCCGCGGCGCTGGCCGAGACCCCACGTCGCCGCCTGACCTCGGTGCTGCTGCCGGGTAGGTGAGCACCTTCGCGGCCCCACTGCGACTCCTCGGCGCCGCCTGCGGCCGGGTGGAGCGCACTCCAGCGGCGCGACCTACCGGCCGACATCTGTTCCGGCGTGGCTCCCTCTGCTTGCCCGCCGAAACCGAGTCCACCGAGAATCTGCGCTGGGGCGATGGACCTGCCCGGTGCATCACTCGAGGTGGCGCGGGCCCTGGGCAGTTCAGCTGCGGTGGGCCGTGATTACCCGGGTCGCGGATGGGTACAGCACGCCCTGGCCGGTGTCGTCGTGGGCGACGATCGTGGCTCGCAGCGCGTCGAGTGCGCGCCGGCGGGCCCGATCGTCGAGATCGTGGAGCATGTAGTCGGTGAAGCCGAGACCCCGCACGAATCGGTAGGCGTCGTCCGCGTCCCGGCCGAAGCACGTGAACTCGCTCGCGACCTCGATCGCGATGTCGGTGAATCCCGAAGTCGTAGACGACGCACGAGCTGACCCAGCAGATGAACAAGAGCCCGGGACGGATCTGGCCGCGCGCGCAGAGCAAGCTCTACGAGGAACCCACGAAGCTGGTGATGCACGGCTTCGGGCCCGCGCTGGAGTTCGAGCAACTGCTGAAGATCCATTTCGCCGACAGCGGGACGAAGGCCGACATCCTCTCGAACCTGGCTGCGACGCTGGCGTGGGCGCGCGAGCGCAACGTGGAGAACCTGGCCATCGGACAGGCCTACCTCGCCGGTGAGGGCGCATTCCCGCATCGGGCGGCACTGAACATGGTGGGGGGCCGTTTCCTCACCGACTTCCACGCGATGGTCGCGAACTGGCCGAATGGGCCGCGGGCATCGTCGAGGCTGGCCGGACGACCCACGGGAAGCGGTAGTCGATCAGGCGGTGCTCAAGGAGATCGTGGACGCGGCGGTGCGAACGTCGTCGTCGCGGAGAAGGCGCCCGGCCCTCGCACACAGGGCTACATGATCGATTTCTTCGGCCCGGCTACGACGCCGCCGAGGCGATGGGGTTGCTGCCGACCTGGACATCGTCCTCCGTCGAGACCGCGATGCAGCGCTACGAACAGCTGTGGCGCCCGGTTATCGACGAGAAGCAACTCGTCGCGCGCAACGGCGCCCGCTGGTTCCTGCCCGACTCGGCCTGGCGGCTGAGGGTGCGCCCGATGGTGATCGTCGATCGACCTCTTCGGCCGGTTCCGACAGATCCTGCGTAGCCGTGCCTCAATCCGGGTAGCAACCCGGAGAGAGCGGCGGACAAGACAACCACCTGACGATTCACACCGGAGGCGCCTCGACCCTCTCCTGAGGGGCCACATCCCGACGTTCATCCGATGGCGGCAACTCATCGCAGGGAACGATCATGACCAGGACAACCATGCTCGAGACCCACCCGGGTGAGCTGGGCGCGGTCGACCGTACGAGCCTGCCGACTGCGTCCAGGGGCGTCTCCGACCGGCGCCGGACCGGCAATGCCATACGGGCGCCGAGCTGAGCGTGCAGCCACCCATCTTGTGACAGGCGAGCCGGGGACACGGCTCCGTGATCTCGCCGCTACAAGTGCCAGGCCGCATCCGACAGACCAGAAGTCGACCTCGCCGTTGCAGCGGCCGGCAATCCGGAACATCCGTATCCACGCCGGAGTCAGGAGCCCGAGTTGACAGACGTCGCCCCGCGCCCGATCTCCCCCGTTCGGCCGCCGTCGCGCAGGCCGAAGGGAACGCGGATGCCGCACATGCTGCGCACCACCGATCCCAAGGACATCGGGGTGCTCTACCTGGTGACCGCGTTCGTGTTCTTCCTGGCCGGTGGCGCGATGGCGCTGCTCATGCGCGGTGAGCTCGCGGTGCCGGGCCAGCAGTTCCTCGCCAACGAGCAGTACAACCAGCTCGTCACCATGCACGGCACGATCATGCTGCTGCTCTACGCGACGCCGATCCTGTTCGGCTTCGCCAACTACATCCTGCCGCTGCAGATCGGCGCCCCCGACGTCGCCTTCCCACGACTCAACTCCCTGTCCTACTGGCTGTTCCTGTTCGGCGGGCTCATCGTCATCGGTGGCTTTCTCACCCCGGGCGGAGCGGCCGATTTCGGCTGGTACGCCTACGCTCCGTTGAACGGCCCCGTCCACAGCCCCGGCGTGGGCGCGAGCCTCTGGCACGTCGGACTGATCGTGTCCGGTTTGGGCACCATCCTCGGCGCGGTCAACATGATCACAACAGTCGTCTGCCTCCGCGCGCCCGGCATGACCATGTTCCGGATGCCCATCTTCACCTGGAACATCCTGGCGACGTCGATCCTCATCCTCATCGCGTTCCCGGTGCTCACGGCCGCGCTGTTCGGCCAGCTAGCCGACCGCCACCTCGGCGCGCACGTGTTCGACCCGGCCCATGGCGGCGCCATCCTGTGGCAGCACCTGTTCTGGTTCTTCGGCCACCCCGAGGTCTACATCGTCGCGTTGCCCTTCTTCGGGATCATCACCGAGATCATCCCGGTGTTCAGCCGCAAACCGCTGTTCGGCTACAAGGGCATGATCTTCGCGACGATCGCGATCACCGTGCTCTCGGCTGCGGTCTGGGCGCACCACATGTTCGCCACCGGCGCGGTGATGCTGGCCTTCTTCTCCCTCACCACGTTCCTCATCGCGATCCCGACAGGCATCAAGTTCGTCAACTGGACCGGCACCATGTGGCGAGGAAAGACCACGTTCGAGACGCCGATGCTGTTCTCGGTCGGCTTCCTCGCGACGTTCCTGCTCGGCGGCCTCACCGGAGTGCTCCTCGCCTCCCCGCCGCTGGACTTCCACCTCAACGACTCGTACTTCGTCGTCGCCCACTTCCACTACGTGCTGTTCGGCACCATCGTGTTCTCGGTGTTCGCCGGGATCTACTACTGGTTCCCGAAGATGACCGGCCGGATGATGGACGAGACCCTGGGAAAGATCCACTTCTGGACGATGTTCATCGGGTTCCACATGACGTTCCTGATCCACCACTGGCTCGGCAACCAGGGAATGCCCCGGCGCTATGTCGACTACCTGCCCACCGACGGGTTCACCACCCTGAACGTGATCTCCTCGATCGGCGCCTTCCTGCTCGGCGTGTCCACGCTGCCGTTCCTGTGGAACGTCTTCAAGAGCTACCGCTACGGCCGGGTCGTGACCGTCGACGACCCCTGGGGCCACGGCAACTCCCTGGAGTGGGCCACGTCCTGCCCGCCGCCACGGCACAACTTCACCGAGCTGCCCCGGATCCGTTCCGAGCGCCCCGCGTTCGAGCTGCACTACCCCCGGTACGTGGAACGCTTCCGCCAGGAATCGCATATCGGGGGGCGGAGCGCCCCTTCCGAGGCAGCCGCCCACAAGACCGGCCGCGAGAACATCCCCGGCGAGGATCCCCGCAACCGCTGACTCCACGTTCGCCGATCTCAACGCGTTCTGCCGGTGCGCCCCGTATCGGTCGGACAGTTACGGGCGGCCGGCTCCGCTGCGGCTGCCGCTGACCCACGGGTACCCGCAGGCTCCGAACAGTGCACTGGTCGCCGCGAGGGCCAGCACGATGACGCCAACGACGATGTCGTTCCAGGTCGCGGCGAGAGCGTTCGCGCCCTCGTTGTAGGCCAGCACGAATGGAGCAATGATCAGCCAGGCTCCGAGGGCGACGTTGACCATACCGAGGGCCGCACTCCGTATCGGGGCCACGATCCGCACGATGGCGACCAGCGCGATGGCCACCCCGATGACGAGGTCGTTCCGGGCGGCGTCGAACCCCGCGTCGTCGGCGTAGTTCAGCGCGAAGGGTGCCAGGAGCAACCAGACACCGGCCAGAAAAGTCAGTGCACTGATATAGCTGGCACTGTCGGCATCGGCCGGATCCTCCCCCGGTGTGGCCGCCGGACCGGCGGTCCCTGTGCTTCCCACGTGCTGAACATCTCTCGTCGGATCGGTCCGCATGTTCTCGCCGTGCGCGGTGTACTCCCACTTCATCTCGTCGTCCCTCTCCGATCCGCTGGGGTGGTGGCGGCTCGGCAAGCCGCACTGAGCGGCTTCCCGAATCCGGTGAGGCGCTATCTGTCGGAAACCTTGCGAATCGAGCGGCTGCGGTTCCTGCATGTGTACAGCGGGAAGACGACCACCCGGCCCGCGGATGAGTGGGTGGCCAGGTGATGAACACGGTGGCCGGTGCATGATCGCGCCGAACTGCTGAAGAATGCTCGGTCATCGGCAATCGTCGTCGGACGCCTGAGAATCGGTGGACGAAGCGTGCGCGCTGCATGATCAGCGAGACCAGCGTGCGGAGAGCGCGTAATTTCGGTCGTGGCCACCGATGGCGGCCGCGATGGGGATCGGGCGAGCGGACGCGACATGGAGCGACGATGCAGACCACAGTCCTGCTGGTCGAAGACGACGTGCGCATCCGTCAGGCTCTGGGCCTCGCGCTGAGCGATGAGGACTTCCGGGTCATCGAGACCGGCTCCGGGGAAGAGGCACTGCACCGGCTGGAGGAGTCGGCAGTCGACGTCGTCCTGCTCGATCTGATGCTGCCCGGTGTCGACGGGCTCGTGGTCTGCCGAACCCTGCGCTCGCGCGGCGACCTACCGATCATCATCATCACCGCGCGCTCGGACAGCGCGGACGTCATCGACGGGCTCGAAGCGGGCGCCGACGACTACATGACGAAGCCTCTGGTCGCCCGCGAGTTGGCTGCTCGCATCCGGGCCCTACTGCGGCGGCGACGCCCAGCGGTGAACGAGATGGGCGACGGGCGGCTGCACGTCGGTGACATCGAGATACGCCCCGCGGAGGGTGTGGTTCGCCGCGACGGCACCGAGGTCCACCTGACCCGGACCGAATTCCGGCTGCTGGTCGAGCTCGCGTCGGCGGGCGGGCGGGTGGTCAGCCGAGAGGACCTGCTCCACCGTGTGTGGGGCTATGACTACTTCGGTGACACTCGGCTGCTGGACGTTCACATCCGCCGGCTGCGCCGGAAGATCGAGGCAGATCCGGACGAGCCTGCCCTGGTGCTCACCGTCCGCGGCGTGGGCTACAAGACCGGGCGTAGCCGTGACGCTCCACCGGAGAGCGGGTGATCAGGGTCGTCCTTGTTGCGCTGTCCCTGCGCTGGCGGGTCGCGGTCGCCTTCGGGCTGGCCTCGCTCCTGGTGACGGGACTGCTCGGGTTCGCGATCTGGAATCTCGCGTCGAGCTACATGCTCGCGCAGCGGGAGCAGAGCGCGACCCGCCAAGCGGCGGTGAACGCGCGGCTGGTCGGTGAGTCCCTACGCTCCGGGTCTGATGGGCTCGCCGAGCTGCTGACCGGGCTCGCCGGTGACCCGGACACCACGATCGCGCTCAGCCGGAGCGACGGCTGGATCACCGTCGGCCGCCAGGTCGACCCCGCCTCACTCCCCCGCGACCTGATCGCACTCGCCGAGGAGGGAGTCGCTGCTCGGCAGCGCTTTGTCGCCGATGGCGTCCCGGTGCTCGCGGTCGCGCTCCCCGTCGGCGCCACCGCCGCCACCTATGTCGAGCTCTTCCCGTTGCTCGAGCTCGATCACACGTTCCACTTCCTCAGCGGAGTGCTGATCGCCGGAGCTGCGACGAGCACACTGCTGGGGCTCGGGCTGGGCTATTGGGCGGCGGTTCGGGCACTGCGCCCCCTGGTCGAGCTGACCGGCGCAGCCGCGCGGGTGGCCCGGGGCGATCTGCAGGCCCGGCTGCCCGAGCAATCCGATCCCGATCTCGCACCGCTCGCCGCCACTTTCAACCGGACCGCAGGTGCACTCGAACAGCGTGTCCGGCGCGATGCCCGGTTCGCCAGCGACGTCAGCCACGAACTCCGCTCACCGCTCACGACAATGGTGAATGCCGTGGAGATCCTGCAGCGCAGGCGCAACGACCTACCCTCCGCCGCACGACAGGCGGTGGAACTGCTCAGCGCCGACGTGGGCCGCTTCCAGCGCATGGTCATCGACCTGCTGGAGATCTCGCGGGCGGACCAGGACGCCGACGATCAGGCACTGGAGGCCGTCGACGTCGCCGACCTCGTGCGCAACGTGGCCGCATCCCGTCCCGAGCACCCTCCGACCGAGATTCACGACCAGCCGGCGCTGGTGCTGGCCGACCGCCGGCGCCTGGACCGCGTCGTGACGAACTTGCTGGACAACGGGGAGTGGCACGGCGGTGGGGTCGTGCGACTGGCGGTGCTGCGCCGATCAGGTCATGTCCGCCTGGAGGTCGACGACGGCGGTCCCGGCGTGCCGGTGGAGCTGCGGGAACAGGTGTTCGAGCGCTTCGACCGCGGGCAGCGGGCCGGAGACCGGGGGGACGGCAGCGGCAGCGGACTCGGACTCGCACTCGTCGCCCAGCACATCGACCGTCATGGAGGGGCCGTGTGGGTGGAGGAACGCCCCGGCGGAGGGGCTCGCTTCGTCGTCGAGTTACCGGAGCTGTACGAGTGAGGCGCCCCGGACGACCTTCCTGCCGGTGGCGCCGTGGTCGAAGGCGCTGAACCGGCCATGTCACCTCCGCCCTCCGTCCACGCTGGAGTGCGGGGGCTCCGTCTCGGTTCCTCCCGTGTTCCGGGTCAGGGCCGAGCTTCGAAGATCCGGCAGGCCGGCGTCGGAGATCTTCTGCGCCGCGGCGTCCAGCGACGTCGCCTTCCTGCTCCGGACGGCGCCCTGATGATCGTGGGTCGTGCTCCGCGTCCAAGCACGACCCACGGTGAACGACGGGAGCGACCGGGCGACGAGCCGGGTCGGCTGCGGCACCGACCCGGCTCGCGCTCGGACCGCCGACGCTCAGCGAGCGGCGGCGGTGTCCTTGCGCCGCGGCCAGATCTTCGACCCGGCCATGCCACCGAGCGCGGCTGCCCCGGCGGCCAGCCCGAGGCCCAGCGCGGTCCAACCGGCGGTGTCACGCGCAGTGCTCATCACCTGTGCCGGGTCGACCTGGACGTCCTGCGGCCGGACGGTGGTCTGGCCCGCCAGGTCCGCCAGCGGACCGAGGAGCGAGGTGCCGCCGATCACCGCGAGAGCGAGGATCCCCACCACACTCAGGGCCCAGACCAGGACGCCGTGCAGCACGCCGTCCTCGGCGCCGCGCCACTGCGTGGACGCGCCGGCGAGAAGGCCACCGACGAAGAAGGCGATAAGCGCCAGCACGCCGGTGACGATGCTCTGCACGGTCGCGCTGGTCCCGCCCTCGAAACCCAGGTCGAGCCACCCCACGGCGAAGAACAGCAACTGCAGGACGACGAAGACGGGTAGGACGACCAGAGCACCGGCCCAGACCGGCCCCCAGCGGATGCGGTCGCGCCAGGCCGTCGCCGGGCTCGACGCCCCCGTGTCAGGGACGCTCGTACCGCCGGAGCGCTGCTCCGGCACGGTGACGGCTCCAGTGTCGATTCTCGTGGAACCGGTGTTGTCGCGTTCGACCATGTCCTTCTCCTGATTGATCTCGTGCACCCAGGAAATTCCTGTGCTCAATCGGGTTGCCCGCACGGTGGCCGGACCGAATCGCCGGCGCCGAGACCGTAATCAGCCCGTAACAGCGCCGGGAGGCTCCCGTCGCCTTCTCGGTCGAGCAGAGGCCCCGCCTGCCACCGACAGGGGCCCAGCAACTCGGCGACCACGTTCACCGCGGCACCGGAGGGGCTGCCACCGTCGCCGTCTTCGAGTGCGCCGACGACTCGTCGGCTGGGCCGCCGGTCGGCCGGGAAGCAGCCCGACCCGGGAGACCCGAGCCCCGGGGACGATGGCCAGGCGGCCTGATCCCTGAATCTCGTCGAAGCCGAACCGGAGATCTACTGAGAAGCGGTTCGGAATGAATTTCGTCCTCCCGGGAGAACGGGTGGCACGGCACCGAGGATCATGCGATGAGGACAGGCTCGGGTTGCGCCCGCCGTTCCACGGCAACCTGTACGGGCGCGGCCCGGAGGCGCGTGCGCTGGCCCGCGCCGTGGTACGCACCAACGATGTGACCGACCCGGTCATCGCCGCCGCCGGCCACGGGCTGCGCGCGACCGAGGGGCGAAACTCGACTCCTGGGCCAGCTGCTCGAACAGTCTCCGCTCGGCGGGGGACAGCGTCGCCGGGACGACGACCTTGACCATGGCACAGAGGTCGCCGGCCCGACCGCGGGGGTTGGGCAGCCCGCGACCGTGCAGCCGCAGTCGACGGCCACTCGGGGAGCCGGCCGGAAGGCCGACCCGGGCGCGGCCTGCGGGGGTGTCAACCCACATCGTCGCTCCCAGCGCAGCCTCCCACGGGGAGACCGGCAACGTGACCTTCAGATTCCGCCCCTCCACCCGGTAACGGGGATGCGGGGCAAGCCGCACCACCAGATACAGGTCGCCGACCCGGCCATCGGACCCGACGGCTCCCCGCCCGACCAGTCGGATCCGGTGCCCGTCCGTCGTCCCGACCGGGATGTCCACCTCGTAGCTGCGCTGCTCGGTCGGCAATTTCAGCGTGATCCGGTAGCGGCCCCCGGACCACGCCTCCTCCACGCTGAGCTCGATCTCCGCCATTCGGTCCGCCCCGCGGACACCGCCACGCCCGGACCCGTGCTGCCGGGCCCCCCTGCCCTTGGAGAAGCCGCCACCATCCCCGGGGCCGGTGGCGGCATACGCCCGACGGCCACCGCGGCGAGCGGTGGAGGGGCCCGCTGGGCCGTGTGCGTCGTAGCCCTCGCGTGCCCGCCGCCGCGGCGGACCGAACCGGTCGTAGCGGGCGTGGCGGTCGGGGCCGGACAGCACCTTGTAGGCCTCGGTGATCTCCTGGAACCGCTCCTCGGCTCCGGGCTCCTTGTTCAGGTCAGGGTGGTAGCGCCGGGCGAGGGTCCGGTATACCCGCCGGATCTCCTCCTGACCGGCCCCGCGCGCGACCCCCAGCACGTCGCAGGGGCCCCGGGTCCTGGTCGTCATTCGCTCCCGCCTTCCTGTCACTCCTGCCGACCGGCCGACGTCACCACCGTCGTGCGGAGCGTCGGATCGGGCACCTCGTACGTGGGTGCCTCCCGGTGAGGACTCTCTCGCGCAGGCTTCCCCGCCGGACCGAGCCGTTATCTGGCGGGCAGCTTGCGAAAGCCATCGCGTGACGACCTCGATGAGGCCGGCGCCAGGGCTCGGATGGCAGCGAGCCGGGCTCCCGGCACAGCGCCAGAATGGCCCGATGACCGATGGCGTCGAGGTCGGAGTGCTCGGCCCGGTCACGGTGCGCGTCAACGGCACGGCCGTCCCGCTGCCGAGCGTGCCGCAGCGGGTGGTGCTCGCCCGGCTCGCGCTCTCGCCGGGCCGGGCCGCTTCCGGGTGCATCGCTCGACGAGCTGCTGATCCTCGCCGCGATCGGGATCGGGACGTACGCGATGCGCGCGGCCTTCCTCGTCACCGCCCGGTCAGAGCCCCCGGCCCGGGTGGCGCGGCTGCTGCCCCATGTCGGGCCCGCGGTGCTGGGCGCCTTCACACTGCCGGCCCTGCTCGCGCCACGGGGCACGGCCTCGGTCACCGAGACCGTGCCCGCCCTCGTCGCCGCGGCCGCGGCCTGGGTCCTCTGGCGGCGCACCGAGCGGCTGCCCGTCGCGCTCTTCGGCGGCCTCGGTGCGTGCTGGCTGGTCGGCGGCCTCCTTGCCGCCGTCCGCTGAGCCGCCGTCTTCTGAGCCCCACGGAGCAACCCGCGACCGGCCCGGTGCCGCTGCGGCTGGAGGCCGCCGAGGTCTCCCCGGAGGTGCAGGAGGCCCGGTCGTGCTCAGGACCGACCCCGCCTCGACCGCCAGCATCACCACAGCGGCGCGTGCAGCCGTCGGCAGCTCGTGGGTCGTTCGGGCGCCGGCCCGGTGGCACACCTCGATCTCCCGCACGAGCCGGTCGAGCACGTCAGCCGTCAGTCCGGCGGGGAGCGCACGGACCGCTGAGCAGGCCTGATCGATCCGAGCCACGACTGCCGCCGATCCTGCGTCCTGCTCGAGTGACACCAGGGCGCGTCCGACGGTCAGCGCCGCGTCCCGCACGGCATCGGCCACGCCCGGATTTCCTGTTCGATACAGACTGATCACGGCCCTTCGTCCCTCGGATCTGCTGGCGCCGTCGAAACGAACAGGGACGGTCCCGTGCCTGGACTACCGCTGGTCTGTCCGCCGGAGGGAGACCCCATCCCGGCCCGCGGCCGGGCCTCCTCACGACCATGGTTGCCCGCCGCCGACCGGCGTGACCGCTCCCCACCTGACGATCGTCTGACGAACCGGGGTCTTCGCCCATCCGCCCGGGCGACAACGCAGCACCCCGCGCATCAGCCCGGACGGCGCGGCACCTCGGGTGACGACGTGTCCAGTGGTACGGCGGGCGAGCGGACCAGCCCGAGCTGCACCGCCTGCCGTGGCAGAACGGCGTTCAACATCCAGTCGACCGCGACCCGGATCCGGTTGCCCGGCATCGACGCGAGGTGGTAGCCGCGGCTCACCGCCTTGGCCGGGAGCCCCGACAACGGCACGTGCAGCGGGTTGGCGGCAGCGTCGGGGCCGCCGAGCTCGACGACGAAGCCCAGATCGTTGTGGCGGTAGCCCCGCCGGGTCCCGTACCCGAGGGACGCCGCGACGTTGCGACCGGCGAGCTTGCCCTGCCGCACCGCGTGCTGGGCGGTCATCGCGGTGGTCCGCCCGGGCCGGGCGACGTCGGGGACCGCGGCGGCGTCGCCGCAGGCGAAGACCTCCGGGTGGCCCGGGACCGTCAGGTACTCGTCCACCTCGAGCCGACCCTGGTCCGTGCTCAACCCGAGGTCGGAGACCAGCGGATCGGGGCGCACCCCGACACACCACACCAGCGTGCGCGTCGGCACCTCCTCGCCGGTGCTGAGACGTACACCTTCCGGCCCCGCCTGGTCGATGGACTGCCCGGTCCGCACGTCCACTCCCCGCCGGCGCAGCACTCGGTCGGCCGTGGCGGACAAGCGCTCGTCGAGTTCGGGCAGCACCCGCTCGGCGAGGTCGACCAACATCCAGCGGATCGGTCGGCCCCGCAGGAGGGGCTGACGGCGGGCGAGCTCCTCGGTGAACAGCACTCCCTGCGCGGCGACCTCGGTACCGGTGTACCCGGCCCCCACCACCACGAAGGTGCAGCGTGCGGCACGCTCCTCGGCATCGTCCGTCGTGGCCGCGAGTTCCAGCTGCCGGACGATGTGGTCGCGCAGATACAGCGCCTCCGGGATTCCCCGGAAGCCGGTCGCGTGATCGGCCACCCCGGGAATCGGCAGGAGCTTGTGCACGCTGCCCACAGCCAGTACGAGCCGGTCGTAGCCCACGGTCCCCCGACGCCCCTCCGGATCGACCCAGCTCACCTGACTCCGGTCGAGGTCGACGCCGTCGACCTCGCCCAGCACCAGGCGCACTCCGGGCAGAGCCGCCGTCAACGACACCGACACCCGGCGCGGGTCGAGGGCCCCGGCCGCCACTTCGGGCAGCAACGGCAGGTACAGGAAGTAGTCGGTCGGACTGACCAGGACGATCTCCGCCGCCCCGTCCTGGAGACGGCGCGACAGAGATCGCGCGGCGTGAAAACCCGCGAACCCGCCTCCGACGATCACGATCCGCGGGCGCTCGCGCTCCGTCATCATCCTGCCTGCTCCGTCACTGTTCGTCATGGCGGACCTCTCCTGTCGAACACCAGAACCCGTCGATACCGACCGGCTGGACCGGTCAGCGCGCCGGCGAGCGCCGCCGCCGGTCGAGTACCGCAGCCGCCACCGCCAGCTCCACGACGACGATCCCGACCACGATGTCGTTCACCGTCGCGCCCACGGCAGCGCCGCCCGTGTTGTAACCGAGCACGAACGGAGCGGCGATCAACCAGCTCCCCAGTGCGAAGGTGATCAGGCTGAGCGCAGGGGCGCGGGTCGGGATCGCGAGCTGGGCCACCGATACGGCGACGACGGCCGCACCGACCAGGAGGTCGTTCCACCGGGCGTCGGAACCGGGCCCGGTGTCCGGGTGGCCGAGTACGACCGGAGCGAGCGCCAACCAGACACCGGCCAACGTGGCGAGCACCCTGACGGCAACCACCCGCACGTCAGCGTGCGAACCTCGAGACGGGGACACGGCGACCGGCTCCACTCCCTCGGCCGGCTGGGCCGAGGTACTTTCCGCCGGGGTCCCGGCCGCCCCGTTCTCGTGACGCTGAGCGCTGCTCATCCCTGTCCTCCCCCCTGGCAACCGCACCGATACCTCCGAGTGCCCGGTACGGGCAGCGCATTACCTGGCGAACTCCTTGCGATACGTCTCAGCCACTGCAGAGTGGGTCACGACGGCGCGCAGACCGTGCCCGTGGCCGTACGGGCACACCACTGGCTCGGGTTCTCCACCGGCAGCGCTTCCCGCAGCTCGCCGGCGCGTTCGAAGGTGAAGACCACGGGGTAGTTGATGCCGGCCCTGATCTCCTCGCGCAGCCCGGTCAGCACGACCTCGATCTGCGCCTCGTTCGCCAGTTCGAGATCCGCGATCGGCCCGTCCATGCCGGCGGTGACGGCCCGTCCGGGCGGCAGCGCCGTTTCGCCGACAACGGTCGCGCCGGTCGCGACCGGGCTCGACACCCGGACCAGCCGGTCGGCCCGCTCCCCTTCGTTGATGATCGTCAGCCGAAGTGCCGCGTCCTGGCCGGGTAGGTACACGGCGTCACCCTCGACCGAGCCCGGGAACTGGATCTGGGCGTCGCGCAGCAGGATCCGACCAACCTCTCCCTCGGCGCCGCCGGAGCCGGCGTACTGCACGCTCGACCGGGCCTTCTGGCCCGCGCCACACCCGGTGAGCACGACCAGGAGCGCGAGGACGAGGGCCGGGAGCCGGGACACGGGTCGCCTCGACCCCGCGGCCCGTTCGCGGCTCCTTTCCCACACCCGGGTCACGGCCGGAACCGCTGCCACGGTTCCCCGGCCACGGCAGCGGTGTCCGTCCGGCCGGCGTCGGGCCACAGAGGCCGGCCGTGCGCGACCCGGTAGACCCACCATCCACCGAGGATGGCCGCAGGCAGCGCGGCGAGCCACCCTGCGACCGCCCCCAGGCATCCGACCACCAGCGTCACGACGACCCACGGAGCCACCCGGGTTGTCCCGGGCGCTGCGGCCTCGTCCATGTCGTGGTCCGGTGGCAACCGCCATCGGCGGAACGCCGCGGCGAGCTCGGCGTCCTCCGCTGCCAACCGGTGCTCGATCCTCGCCAGCCGCCCGCCGTCGCCTCCATCGGGAGTCATGCGCTCCACCTCCGCGTCATCGCCTCTCGTGGTCCGACTACCCGGTGGCGACGCCCGGCCGTCCCGACGCCACCGGTCGTCAGGAAATCGTCAGGAATTCTTCTGCCGGCTCCGGGGCATACCCGGCCATGAACTCCCGCCGACCGACTCCCTGGGTTCCGGTGACGCTGTGCGCCGCCCTGGCCGTGGGGCTGGCCGGTTGTACCGGCCCCGGCCAGGCCTCTGTGGAATCGCCGCCGCCTCCGCCCGCCGCGGCCCCCGCCCCGACCGCGGGTCCCGTCGGGAGCGAGCCGAGCCTGGCCGACGTGGTCGAGCGGGTGGCGCCCAGCGTCGTGACGGTCCGCGTGGGGAACGGCGGGCTCGGCAGCGGCGTCGTGTTCCGGCCAGACATCGTGCTCACCAACCAGCACGTCGTGGGCGCGGCCCGCGACGTCACGATCGGGTACGCCGACGGCACGTCGTCCCCCGGCACGGTGCTGGCGACGGACCGCATCACGGACCTGGCTGTCGTCCGCACCGCCCGGTCCGGTCTGCCGGTGCCCGAGTACCGAACCGAGCTGCCGCGCCAGGGCGATCCGGTACTGGCCATCGGCAGCCCGCTGGGCTTCGAGAACACGGTCACCGCGGGCATCGTCTCCGCCCTGGACCGCGAGATCCCCGGCTCGGCGGCCCAGAGCCGCGCCCTGGTGGACCTGATCCAGACCGACGCCCCGATCTCGCCGGGGAACTCCGGCGGTGCGCTGCTCGATGCCACGGGCCGGGTCATCGGTATCAACGAGGCCTACCTGCCGCCGGCCACCGGAGCGGTCTCACTCGGTTTCGCGATCCCGGCCGCGACCGCGGTGGATGTCGCCGAGCAGCTGCTCACCGCCGGTGTCGCCACCCACCCCTACCTCGGGGTCTCTCTCGGGCGGCTCACACCGCAGCTCAGGAGCGGACTCGGGATCGCTGTCGACGAGGGCGCGCTCGTACTCGGCGTCGAGCAGAACGGTCCTGCCGCGACCGCCGGGCTGCGACCGGGCGACGTCGTGACCCTGTTCGGGGATCGGCCGGTGCGCAGCGTCGAGGACCTCCTCGGTGCGCTGCGCGACACCGAACCCGGCCAGCAGGTGCCGCTGACCGTCGCGCGCGGCACCGAGCGGGATGCCGTCACCGTCACCGTCGGCTCGATGACCTCCGGATGAGACCACCGGTGGCCGACCGCTCATCAGCCGCGACCATGTCCTCCCGGGAGGAGGCTCCGCCGGGGACGGGGCGTTGCGTCACGCGGCCGGGATCACGCTCACGCCGTGACGCTGCGGACGGACTCGGCGATGATGGCCAGGCCCTCCTCCAGCTCGTCGTCGGTGGTGGTCAGCGCCGGGAGAACCTTCATGACCTCACTCGACGGGCCGGAGGTCTCCATCAGCAGCCCGCGCT